>NZ_CKQD01000022.1 GCF_001171885.1 Streptococcus pneumoniae | reverse complement strand
GTTTTTACTTGTTCTAAGTTGGGTGAAGTTGAAAGATTATAGGCGATAATTTCGCTGTTAAAGCCATCTAAAACTGGTGATAAGTAAAGCTTTTGAGTACTTGCTGGAATGGCAAATTCTGTCACATCTGTGTAGCACTTTTCCATTGTTTTAGAGCCTTCAAATTGACGTTGAATGAGATTCTCTGCCTTCTTGCTAACGTCTCCTTTATGAGAAGAATATTTTCGTTTCTGTCGCATTTTAGCTTGTAAATTGAGTACTTTCATCAAGCGTTGAACTCTTTTATGATTTACCAGATAACCA
>NZ_CKQD01000021.1 GCF_001171885.1 Streptococcus pneumoniae | reverse complement strand
GCACTTGTCGATGCTGACTCAGACGCTGATTGACTTGCACTTGTTGATGCACTTGTCGATGCTGATTCAGACGCTGATTGACTTGCACTTGTTGAGGCACTTGTTGATGCTGACTCAGACGCTGACTGGCTCGCACTTGTTGATGCCGATTCAGAAGCTGACTCTGATGCCGATTGACTTGCACTTGTTGATGCCGATTCAGAAGCTGACTGGCTCGCGCTCGTTGAGGCACTTGTTGATGCTGACTCTGATGCCGATTGACTTGCGCTCGTTGAGGCACTTGTTGATGCTGACTCAGAAGCTGACTGGCTCGCACTTGTTGATGCTGACTCAGACGCTGATTGACTTGCACTTGTTGATGCTGATTCTGAAGCTGATTGACTTGCGCTTGTTGAAGCAGACTCTGATGCTGACTGACTTGCGCTCGTTGAAGCACTTGTTGAGGCTGACTCAGAAGCTGACTGGCTCGCGCTCGTTGAGGCACTTGTCGATGCTGATTCTGATGCCGATTGACTTGCGCTTGTTGAAGCACTTGTCGATGCTGATTCAGACGCTGATTGACTTGCACTTGTCGATGCTGATTCTGAAGCTGACTGGCTCGCACTTGTTGATGCACTTGTTGATGCCGATTCAGACGCTGACTGACTTGCGCT
>NZ_CKQD01000020.1 GCF_001171885.1 Streptococcus pneumoniae | reverse complement strand
CTCAACATCATCGCTGTTCTTGAGGGCAGAACACAAGCCATCATTCGAAATCACTTTCTGCGCTACGATAGAGCTATTCGTTGTCAGGTAAAAATCATTACTATGGATATGTTTAGTCCCTACTATGACTTGGCTAAACAGCTTTTTCCGTGTGCAAAAATTGTACTTGATCGCTTTCACATTGTTCAACACTTAAGCCGTGCTATGAGTCGTGTGCGTGTCCAAATCATGAATCAGTTTGAACGAAAATCCCATGAATACAAGGCTATCAAGCGCTACTGGAAGCTCATTCAACAGGATAGTCGTAAACTCAGCGATAAACGTTTTTATCGCCCTACTTTTCGCATGCACTTAACTAATAAAGAGATTCGAGACAAACTTTTGAGCTATTCGGAAGACTTGAAACACCACTATCATCTCTATCAACTCTTACTTTTTCACTTTCAGAATAAGGAGCCTGAGAAATTCTTTGGACTGATTGAGGACAATCTTAAGCAGGTTCATCCTCTTTTTCAGACTGTCTTTA
This sequence comes from Streptococcus pneumoniae, assembly GCF_001171885.1. GTDB lineage: Bacteria > Bacillota > Bacilli > Lactobacillales > Streptococcaceae > Streptococcus > Streptococcus pneumoniae_A. The sequence goes on along the minus strand of NZ_CKQD01000020.1, from coordinate 1,215 downwards.
AAACCTTTCTAAAGAACAAAGAGAAAATCGTCAACGCTCTTCAATTACCTTATTCCAACGCAAAATTAGAAGCAACCAATAATCTCATCAAACTTATCAAGCGCAATGCCTTTGGATTTCGAAACTTTGAAAACTTCAAAAAAAGAATTTTTATCGCTCTGAACATCAAAAAAGAAAGGACGAAATTTGTCCTTTCTCGAGCTTAGCTTTTATTCAACCCACTACACTTGACAAAGAGCCAAAAAAGGAACGAAGACTTACAACGTTCCTTATCGCTATACTATACCGGCGGCCGGGGTCGAACCGGCACGTCCTTGCGGACACTGGATTTTGAGTCCAGCGCGTCTGCCAATTCCGCCACGCCGGCAAATAGTAACTGGGGTAGCTGGATTCGAACCAACGCATGAGGGAGTCAAAGTCCCTTGCCTTACCGCTTGGCTATACCCCAATAATATAAAATAGGCGAGTGATGGGGATCGAACCCACGCATGCCAGAGCCACAATCTGGTGTGTTAACCACTTCACCACACCCGCCATAATTCTATTAACACGGGCAGTAGGAATTGAACCCACACTGAAGGTTTTGGAGACCTTAGTTCTACCTTTAAACTATGCCCGTAAAATGGAAGGGGAGGGATTCGAACCCCCGAACCCGAAGGAGCGGATTTACAGTCCGCCGCGTTTAGCCTCTTCGCTACCCTTCCAAAATATATAAATGGCGCGAGACGGAATCGAACCGCCGACACATGGAGCTTCAATCCATTGCTCTACCAACTGAGCTACCGAGCCTTATTGCGGGAGCAGGATTTGAACCTACGACCTTCGGGTTATGAGCCCGACGAGCTACCGAGCTGCTCCATCCCGCGTTAATANAAAAGGAGGATGTGGGATTCGAACCCACGCACGCTTTTACACGCCTGACGGTTTTCAAGACCGTTCCCTTCAGCCGGACTTGGGTAATCCTCCAATATTCAAATGGACCTTGTAGGACTTGAACCTACGACCACTCGGTTATGAGCCGAGAGCTCTAACCAGCTGAGCTAAAGGTCCGACAAGATCATTATAGCGGCGAAGGGGATCGAACCCCCGACCTCCCGGGTATGAACCGGACGCTCTAGCCAGCTGAGCTACACCGCCATGTATCGGGAAGACAGGATTCGAACCTGCGACACCTTGGTCCCAAACCAAGTACTCTACCAAGCTGAGCTACTTCCC
>NZ_CKQD01000019.1 GCF_001171885.1 Streptococcus pneumoniae | reverse complement strand
GTAAGCGCGTCATAACAAGGTATCTATCATTCATGGAGCTCCTCCTGTATACTATTAGTAAAGTAAAACTATTGGAGGATATTTTAATGCCACAACCTATTGTTCCTGTAGAGATTCCACAATCTCGTCGTTTTGATTCTAAAAAGAGAAATGATATTCTGCTTAAAATTCGTATTGGCAAGCTTGAACTAAGTTTTTTTCAATCTCTCAATCTCGAAATGATAGAACAGCTTTTGGATAAGGTGTTGCTCTATGACAATTCATCTATCTAGCCTAGGGCAGGTCTATCTCGTATGTGGGAAAACGGATATGAGGCAAGGCATTGATTCACTGGCTTATCTCGTTAAAACCCACTTTGAATTGGATCCTTTCTCAGGTCAAGTTTTTCTCTTTTGTGGTGGACGTAAAGACCGCTTTAAAGCCCTTTACTGGGATGGTCAAGGATTTTGGCTACTTTATAAACGCTTTGAGAACGGTAAGTTGACTTGGCCAAGTACAGAAAAGGATGTCAAAGATCTCACACCTGAACAAGTAGATTGGCTTATGAAGGGCTTTTCTATCACTCCTAAAATAAATTCATCAGAAAGTCGTGATTTCTATTGAAATGAGGACTTTCTTTTTAGTATAATGAAGTTAGAAAACAAGGAGGGAAGCCCATGGAAGAATTATTGAAAATTATTCAACAACAGAGTGCTACAATTGATAGTCTCACCAATGAACTTGCCCTTCTTCGTGAACAAGTGGCTTATCTGACTCAAAAGCTCTATGGAAAATCCTCTGAGAAAAGTGTTTGCCCCTCTGGACAACTCAACCTTTTTGAGGAAGAGTCTCCATCTGAGGAAGATGGAGATGTTCCCAGTTGAAACAGAGGAAATTACCTACAAACGTAAGAAATCTAAAGGGAAACGCCAAGCTCTTCTTGCCCAATTTGATTCAGAAGAAGTTCATCATCAACTAGAAGAGAGCATTTGCCCTGATTGTCAGGGAGAGCTAAAAGAGATTGGAGCGACCCTTCAACGACAAGAATTAGTCTTTATTCCTGCGCAATTAAAACGAATAGATCATATCCAACACGCTTATAAGTGCCAAGCATGCAGTGAGAAAAATCCGAGTGATAAAATTGTGAAAGCTCCTATTCCTAAAGCCCCTTTGGCGCATAGCCTTGGCTCAGCTTCTATTATCGCTCACACCATCCATCAGAAGTTTAATCTGAAGGTACCCAATTATCGCCAAGAAGAAGATTGGGCTAGGATGGGTTTACCAATCACACGTAAGGAAATCTCTAATTGGCATATTAAGGCGAGTCAATACTATTTAGAGTCCCTTTATAACCTTTTACGAGAAAAGTTGTTAGAACAACCTCTTCTTCATGCGGATGAAACCTCTTATCGGGTCTTAGAAAGTGATAGTCAGCTGACTTACTATTGGACTTTTTTGTCTGGGAAAGCTGAGAAGCAAGGGATCACGCTTTACCACCATGATCAGCGTCGGAGTGGTTTAGTAGTGCAAGAATTCCTAGGAGATTATTCTGGATATGTGCATTGTGATATGTGGTCTGCTTATCGTCAACTGGAAGAAGCTAAACTTGTTGGTTGTTGGGCGCATGTGAGAAGGAAGTTTTTTGAAGCTACCCCCAAGCAAGCAGATAAATCATCGTTAGGTGCCAAAGGTTTAGCTTATTGTGATCAGTTATTTTCTTTGGAGAGAGACTGGGAAGACTTGTCAGCTGATGAACGCCTACAGAGACGTCAAGAAGAGCTCCATCCCTTAATGAAAGACTTCTTTGCTTGGTGTCGGCGTCAGTCAGTTTTACCTGGTTCAAAACTAGGGAGGGCAATTGAATACAGTCTCAAATATGAAGAAACCTTTAAGACAATTTTGAAAGACGGGCATCTCGTCCTTTCCAATAATCTAGCTGAACGCGCCATTAAATCATTGGTTATGGGACGGAGTAAAAGAGTCCAGTGGACTCTTTTAGCCTGAGCTCAATTTTAAAAAGCGAGGGTGGTTGTTTTCTCAAAGTTTTGAAGGAGCTAAAGCAACGGCTATTATTATGAGTTTGTTGGAAACAGCTAAACGTCATCAATTAAATAGCGAGAAATATCTATCCTATCTTCTAGAATCTCTTCCAAATGAGGAGACTCTCGTTAACAAAGAGGTTTTAGAGGCTTATTTACCATGGAATAAAGTTGTACAAGAAAAGTGCAAATAAGAAATCTCCAGATTAGGAACTATCCGTGAGTTCTCTAGTCTGGA
>NZ_CKQD01000018.1 GCF_001171885.1 Streptococcus pneumoniae | reverse complement strand
CTCCAGATTAGGAACTATCCGTGAGTTCTCTAGTCTGGATATTTTTCAATATACTTCGTTATCGGGCGGTTACATTTATTCGGAAAAGAAAGTGAAAAGTTCAAACTTTCTTGAAAATAACAATACATTAAGTAAAAAAAGATAGCCAAACTCTTTACATCAAGAAATTTAGCTATCTTTTTTAGGTTGTTTTAAGATTGCATAACGCTTACAGATTTCTCACTTATGTTCTTTCAACAGTGCTTCAAACTCAGTCACAGTCATGCCCAATTGCTGACTTGCAACCTCAGCGGTTAAAAGATGCTGGAGAACGAGATTTACTAATCCTTTTTTCAATCCTTTCTCCTCAGCTTGTTCCAAGGCATAGTCCTGCGCTAACAAGGCTTGTTCTTCTCGCATACGTAGTTGACTAAACATTTCCCTATCCTCCTCGGACCAGCTCTTATAGTCCAGCAGTTGGTCTGCTTGGCTGATGGCTCGCTCGGGTTCTTGGGTAAAGGGTTTGTTCCCGAAAAACTCCAACCACGGTTTACGAACCTCGTCCTTGCTGGTTTCTCTGTATTTTCTTAATTCTAAGAACGCCATTTTGACTAGATGGTTTTCTTGACCGTTATTTGTGATAGTTAAAACCTCACCTGTCGTGTCCTCTCGCATACTGAAACTGTGAAAAGCCAAGTCATCTTGAAAATAATTACTGTCCACGATAGCAATAGCGTATACTGGTGCGATGTGTTTATAGCTCTGGTGAGTATCACCTTCACGTTGGCGAATTTTTTCAAGATTTTGATTGACCTGACTACACAGATAAGCCCACAGGCGATTGATGAAAAAATTCTGATGATGGACTTGAATCTCAATGATAACTTGGGTTCCATTATCTAGTTCAGCCAAAACATCTATACTTGTATAGAAGTCCTGGACCGAGTACGGCAGGGAAGGCAAGACGTGAATGTTACTTCCCTCTAAAATAGTTACATTCTTAGCTGGCAAGTCCAGCATATCGCGAATAAATTGACAAGTGATTTCTGGATTGCTGAATATCTTCTTAGCAACCAAATCATTGGTTGGGCTGATGCCCGGATGACGTACAGTCATATTTCTTCTCCTTTCATTATAACACATTTTTTAATCTAATTTGCTAGATTTGATGCTTCTATCTATTTATTCGGAAAAAGTAGAAAAAGAGTAGAAAAAATGTCAAATTGTCTCATTTTTAAAGAAATAAGTGTAAAAGTTAATGGAAATCTAAAAGCAAGCTGGAAAGGTCTCAAAGCACAGCACTGAGCTTGCTGATAAAAGGAAGTGAGTCCATAAGATGCACACGACAAGGCAAGAATGATGAGGCTTCATCTTTGGTGTCGACTTACTGATGAGGGACTCCTAACCTAGCTTTGGTCTCAGTAAAAAGAGTCGTCTATCTCCTAGTCTTCCATTCAAAAAATTTGAAGTTTCAAGCCGACTGGTGTATAATATATTCATGAATTGTATTCTATTATATAGGAAGTAATAGGGCACAATATATATATATATATATATATATATATGGAGTGTAAAAATGAATCATCCAGAAAAACAATTAAAATACAGTATACGGAAAGTGAGTGTCGGTGCAGCTAGTGTTGTCATTGGGGCGCTCTATCTTTTGATGGGAGCTGGGATTGCTCATGCTGATGGTATGGAGTCGGCTAGAGAAGCTGAGAGGGCAGCAAACCCGACAGATCCAGAACAGTCTGGAAATGGAGAGACAGGAAACAAGCCTGACCTCAGCAATACTGATGCAGCAGCAAACACCTATAATGCTCCCGTAGCTGAAAATCCGCTAGTAGCTCCAGAAAGTCCCAAACCTCGTGGTAAAAGAGCTCTACCTGATGGGGACACAAGCGGTCCATCGAATGGAGCTACGGGGACTGAATCAGGAAATAACCAGCCAACAGGTGAAAAGTCACCTGTACTGGATGCCAATCGTAAAGGTGAGACAGTAAAAGACGATCAACCTGGGGTTCATGTACCTACAGATGGAGAAACGGGTGGGGATGATAAGAATGCCAACTTAAGATTTGATGATCCTGGAGAAAATGCTACAGTTGAGGAAATGTGGAAAATCATCCAAAACATGCCGGATGACTTCCAAAATAACGAGCGCTCCTATCTAAGAAATATGAACACCCTTGGGGATGCACTTAGATTTGACGAAAATGGAAACGTCACTGATGATCCAAATGGTAAAAAACTTCAACCAGGTGAAATCAGAGAAATCAGTAGCTTTGGTGGATGGACAGCCATTATGAAAAAAGATGGTACAACTGGTAAATTCGCCGTTGGGATGAAAAATAAAGAAGGTTACTTCACTGGTTGGTACACTGACAAAGATGGCAAACGCCAAGAAGGTGGTATGCTGGGTTCTGACGCCCTAGACCGAGTCTATGTTCACGAACAAGCCCTAGACCGTCGTTTCAAGTATATGCTCATGCTTGCCAAAGGGCGTACTATCGCCAATAAAGAGGACAAAGTACAAGATGGAACTACCTTTGATATAAAGACAGCGAATAGAGTTGGGGATCAAGCTGAACTTGACAAATTACCTGTTAAAGAAAAAGAAGATCTTCTCCAACACTCTCCAAATATTGAGGGATTCAATGGAATAGAAAAAACCTTCACTGCCTTCTCTACCAAGTACGGAAGTCGCTTGAAAATCGACTTTGTAACAGGATATATCTCAGACTATGAAGGGTCAAAAGGAACCTATCGTATCGTTGTTAAAGCGATTAAAAAAGGTGCAACTGATGACGCACCAAAAGTAGAAGAAACTATCTATGACCACACTATTAACCGAATTGACGGAGTGGTAGAAAACGAAGAACGTTATGAACAAGGTGTGGATTTAAAAGCGTTTAATAAAGTAATTAAAGACACGTTAAAGGCTGAGTACAATAAAAAAGTTACGGCGCTTGCGAAAGAGAAATATAAGAAAGAGCATGGAGTAACTAATCCGAAAGTTAGTCAGTTTGCTCCTTTGAAACCTAGTATTGAAAAAGAACTCGCTGAAAAAGGAGAAGCGATCGTTGAGCTACCCATAGATAAGGATAAATTACAGGAAGAAGGGAAAAATAAGTTTAAAGAAGAACTAAACTTTTCAGAGGGCTATTCAACTGTAGCTAATAAACTCAATAATAATTATAAAGCCAAATTGGATAGAGAGGTGCAACAAACCTCTCCAACATGGTTGTCGACTACTGAAAAAAATCCAGACGGAACAGTAAAAAGTACAGACCCAGATCGTGTTTATAAATTATTGGATTTTATATTACCTACTGCGAAAAAAATTATCTATCATGCAGATACAGATCAATTAGAACTCCAAACAGATCCAGAAAAAGTAACAAAACATCGTGAAAAACTTAAGACTAGGTTAGCAGAAAAAGAAACTCTTTTAAATGCTACTACGGATGAAGAACAAAAAATTAAGCTCAAAAAAGAAATCTCTGGCTTAAAATCAGCCATTGGATCTACAAATGCCTATACTTATCTGGAAGCTAGAAACGGTAGTCAAGAAGCAAAAATCCTTGGCTCACACATGGAAGCAACAGAGCAACCTCCACTAACTGAAATGAAGCAAGATGACTATGAAAAATATCGTACTAATGAGCTTGCTGCGGCACAGTCGGATGGACTTCCAACATTCACGAACCACTTTGTTGAAAAAGAAAAGGTTAAACGTTCAGATGTGATTTCTGATGAAGAATTATCTAAAAAAATCACTACTGCAATTGATGGTGATCAGGATAAACTGGGTAAAGGTGGCTACTTCTCAACTGGAGATATTCCCTTGGACAAAGATGTTGTAGCCTATAAGATACAAGTTTTTGCTGAAAATGAAAAACGTGTTGGGGTTAATAAGCAAAGTCCAAGACTTCAGTACAACTTACCTATCCTAGCCGATTTCTCAGTCATTCAAGATACCGTTGAACCATCAAAAGAAGTAGCCAAACGGATCATTGAGAAACAGGTGAAAGATAAAAAAATCCCACCAGAAAAAGGGGAAGAACTAAAAAGAAAAATTGATGAAAGCAAGAAAACATCGGAAGTTAGAAAATCTATCTCTGGTAATGTAAAGGTCAAGTATGTCGATGAACAGGGACAAGATATACCATTATCTGATGAAGAAGCTAAAAAAGTCGGAGAAAAATCTGATAATGGTACCTATCTCGTAGAAAAAGAAGCCCTTATTGGAACAAACTACGATGTAAGAAGTAAGCAATTACGTGGGATTGACACAGGCGAGAAAAAATACCGCCTAAAACGCTCTCTTGATAATACTGATGGCTTATATACAAATTCAGCAGCTGTCACAGGTGAAGTAACTTCAACTGATAAGATTGTAACATTTGTCTATGAAGAAGGGGAAGCCACCAAAGCAAAAGCAGTTGTTCATGTGATGAAACAATCTGCTGATAATAGCGTGACAGAACTACCAGAACATAAGCTCAACCTTGAAACAGAAGTAGGCGAAGAATTCCCATCAACAGAGGTTAATGATAAAGTTTCTGCCTTGAAAAAAGCAGGTTATGAGATTGTCAGCAATACCTTTACAGACGGAACAGCTGAATCAAGAAAAGGTGATGATCAAGAAGACGTAGACGGACAAGAGCCAACGCAGTCTTATACGATTACAGTACAAGAGCGTACAAAAGAAGTAACAGAACCGCCAACTCCAAATGATCCAGTCGACCCAGAAATTCCAGACGGACCAAAATGGCCAGAAACAGGACTAAAAGAGTCAGATCTTACAAAAGAAGTAACACGTACCATTACGTACCTTAAGAAAGAAAGTCCAGACGGAGCTGAGGAGCCAAGTGGAATAGCAAGTAAGATAGATAAGGTTCTATTCAAACGGACTGCTACCTATAACTTAGTTACAAAAGCAGTTACCTATAGCGACTGGAAAGAAACGAAAGATACTACGCACACGTTAACAAATTTCCCAGAAGTCAAGACACCATTATTAAAAGGCTACCTAGCAGATAAGAAAGTGGTGACAGAGGAAACAGCAACAAAACCGACTGAAGCAGGGGAAGTCACGGATATTACAAGAAAAGTTGTATATACTAAAATCGGGTCTTGGGTGCCAAAAGTTCCGGATAAAGAAATACCAACACCGATCCCATATCCGAACGACCCAGACGATCCAACTAAGCCTAAAACTCCAACTTATCCAGAAACCCCTGAGACTCCAGGAGAGACACCAAATCCTCAACCGGGAGATCCAGGGACACCTGAAACTCCAGCAAAACCACCAGTCATTCCATATGTACCAGGCTACACACCAAAAGTACCGACGGATCCAACAAAACCTGAAAATCCAGATACGAATCCTTTAAAACCATTAGAGCCATTGGATCCAAATGATCCTAAAAAAGGATACAAGGTGCCAGAAATACCTAGTGATCCTAAGAAGAATAAAGAGATAGAGTATGTGCCAAATCCACAAAAAATCCTGATCAAGGTTGTCAATATCACGACAGGGAAAGAAGTGGAAATGCCAAAAGAAAAACTGGAATTTAGTGGCGTATCCGACCAAGTAGTTGAGGATGACGATAAAACTAAAGTTGATAACAAGATAAAAGCCTTGAAACAACGTGGTTATACTGTGGAGAGCACCAATCCTATCACGGCAACTACCAAGTACGATAGAGTGGACGATGCCACTACGGGAGAACCATCTCAGACTTATAAAATCCTTGTTAAAGAACCAATCAGCATAGATACTGATAGTAAAACTGTAACACGTACGATCAAATACGTGAAAAAAGACCTTGTAGATGGTGTAGAAGTTCCATCTGAAGCACATGCAACAGTGACAAATACGGCGACCTTTAACCGTGAAATCAAGTTCAACCTTGTTACAGGGGAGACGACCTATGGTGAATGGAGTGAAGCACAAACCTTAAATAAAGTCGCATCGCCAGTCCTATCAGGCTATATAGCAGATAGAGCGGAAGTTGGAGAACGTGAAGTAACAGCTACAACTGAAGATATTCAAGAAGAAGTTGTTTATACTAAGATTGGGACTTGGGTACCAAATCTCCCAACAGGAGAAACTCCAATTGACCCAATCCCTTATCCAAACCATCCAACCGATCCAACTAAACCGGGTGATCCGACACCGGGAGTCATTCCGTATGTGCCAGGATATACACCGAAAATTGGGGAAACACCGTTGGAACCAAAAGTACCAGGAGACCCAACGCAAGGTTATACACCGCCAACACCAACCGATCCTAAGTCCAACACAACTGTCACCTATGAACCAGATTCGCAAAAAGCATTGGTCAAAGTCGTCAATACTACAACTGGAGTAGAAGTGCGCTTACCGGCAGAAGATGTCAATCTTGAAGGTAAAACTGCAGAAAAGATTTCAACAGAGAAAGTGCTTGCTAAGATTGTGGACTTGGAAAAACGTGGCTTTGTTGTGGATAATAAGGATGAGGTAGTCGCTGAGATTACCAAGTCAAGCTTTGATAAGCAAAAAGACGAAGAAGGGAAAGACCCTTCCCAAGTATTCACGCTAAAAGTACATGAAAAAGTGGTAGAAGTAACAGAACCACCAACACCAAACACACCAATTGACCCAGATACTCCAGATGACCCTAATGATCCAAGTATTCCAAGATGGACAGAAGAGTTAGTGAACCAACTGTCACTTAAGAAAGATGTTACACGTACCATTACTTATGTTAAGAAAGACACTCCAAATGGAGAAGAAATTCCAGACGCAAAACCAACTGTAACTCAAACAGCACACTTTAAACGTACTGTAAAAGTAAACGTAGCAACTAGAACAGTTGTAGAGTATACAGACTGGACAAGTACGGATAAAAACTTAGCAGAAGTAAGAACAGAAAAACTAGATGGATATGTAGCAGATAAGCTATCCGTAGCCAGTGTAACAGTTTCTGAAACTTCAAATAATTTAGTAGAAAAAGTTATTTATACCAAATTAGGCGCGTGGATTCCGAAAATACCAAAAGGTGTAGTGCCACCAGAAGGAACTGATACGAATCCAAAACCTTACCCTAACCACCCAACCGATCCAACCAAACCAGGTAATCCAACAGATCCAAATGTTCCGGTGATTCCGTATATTCCAGGGTATACGCCGAAAATTGGGGAAACACCGTTGGAACCAAAAGTACCAGGAGACCCAACAAAAGGCTATATTCCACCAGCGGTACCGACAGAACCGAATACAAATACGGAGATAAGCTATCTTGCTGATCCACAAAGAGCTGTCGTTAAAGTCGTAAACGTTAAAGAAGGAAAAGAAATACCATTACCAAACGATACGGTAGCGATTGATAATGGCTCAACAGATGCAGATATTCCGAAAGATGACGTTAACAAGAAGATTGCAGACTTGGAAAAACGTGGCTATGTCGTAGAAAACAAAGACTTATTAGATAATCAAAAATTTGATAATGTTAAGGATCCAGATGATGGAGACCCAACGCAAGTCTTTACACTGAAAGTTCATGAGAAAGTGGTGCCAGTAACACCGCCAACGCCAGATAAGCCAATCGAACCTGGAACACCAATTGATCCAACGACCCCAGTTGATCCAGACAAACCAAATGATCCAACCATCCCACGATGGACAGAGGACTTAGTGAAACAGTTGGATACCAAGAAGGAAGTGACACGTACAATTACGTATGTGGACGAAGAGGGAGCTAAGGTCACCTATACAGCTAATGGTCAAGAAAAGACAGATGCAGTGACAGATAAAGTAACCTTTACTAGAACAGCGTCCATCAATGTCGTGACCAAAACCATTACTTATGGAGAATGGATGGCTGTAGATAATGACACTACATTTGATGCGGTAGCATCTCCGATGGTTAAAGGCTATGTCTTAAAAGCCAACCAAGATACACAAGGTGGTTTAGTAGAGGCAAGCGGAGCAAGTGTAGTAGCAAGTGAACATCTAAGCGCAGACTCTGCAAATCAAGACCTTAAGGTAGTCTATAGGAAATTAGGTTCATGGATTCCGAAAGTCCCAGGTCAAGACACACCAACACCACTACCATATCCGAATCATCCTACTGATCCAACCAAGCCAGGTGATCCAACAGATCCAAATATACCGAATGTCCCAGTGATTCCGTATGTACCAGGATATACACCGAAAATTGGGGAAACTCCATTGCAACCAAAAGTTCCAGGAGACCCAACAAAAGGTTATATTCCGCCATCAGTACCAACAGAACCAGGAACAGATACAGAGATTAGTTATGTCCCTGATTCGCAACGAGCATTGGTCAAAGTGTACAATGTGAAAGATGGAGTGAAGATACCATTAGAAAACGATACTGTGGGCATCAATGACGGTAAAACGGATCAAACTATTCCAACTAAATCTTTAGAAGATAAAATTAAAGAGTTAGAAAAACGTGGATACACTGTTGATAACAAGGACTTGTTGAAAGGTAAAGTTTTTGATAACCAAAAAGATCCAGAAAATGGAGACCCAACACAGGTATATGATCTCCTCGTTAGAGAACGGATAAGCCTTGATACAGAGACAAAAGCAGTTACAAGAACGATTAAATACGTTAAAATTGAAGAACAAAATGGCGCAGAAGTAGAAGTTGAGAATGCACAACCAACCAATACTCAGACTGTAAACTTTAGTCGTGACATCAGTATAAACTTGGCTACAGGTCGGATTAGCAATGGAAAATGGAGTGAAAAACAAATACTCGGAGAAGTGAAAACTCCAGTGTTAGAAGGCTATCTAGCGGATAGAGCCAAGGTAGAATCTCGGGAAGTAACAGGAGATAGTGAATCATTCGAGGAAAAAGTGGTATACAGAAAAATCGGTTCATGGGTGCCAAAAGTACCAGGAAAAGAAGAACCAACACCAATTCCGTATCCAAATGATCCAGATGATCCAACTAAGCCTAAAACTCCAGATTATCCAAGCACACCACCACAACCAGGTCAACCAGTACCGAAAGTACCAGTGATTCCATACGTTCCAGGCTATACACCTAAGACACCAAACGGAACTCCATTAGTACCGATAGATCCTGAACATCCAGAAAAAGGATATAAAGTGCCACCAGTTCCAGAAACGCCAAATGATCCTAAGCTGGACACACCAATCACATATGAAGGAAATCAGCAAAAGATTTTAATTAAAGTAGTTAATGTAACCACAGGGGTAGAAGTACCACTGGATAATGAAAAATTAGAATTTAGTGGAAAATCTGGAGAAGCGGTTAAAGAAACAGATAAAAATTCTGTTGATGCTAAAATAACTTCACTGAGAAATCGTGGATACATTGTAGATACAGTAAACCCACTAACTGCAACTACAAAATATGACACAGAGTCTGATGATGGAAAACAAGAACCAACTCAGACATATAAATTAGTAGTAAGAGAAAAAATCTCAACAGATAAGGAATCTACAACTGTAACACGTACGATTAAATACGTTAAAATTGATGTTCAAGATGGAAATGAAGTCAGAACGGAACTTAATACGGAAAAAATCAAAACAAAAGTAGATAAGGTTGAGTTTTCAAGAAATACCACTACTAACGTAACAACTGGTTTAACAGAAATAGGTGCTTGGAATCATGAAAAACAAGAGTTCCCTAAAGTAGATACACCAGTTTTAGAAGGATATTTAGCAAATAAAGTGTCAGTACCTTCTAAAGAGGTAACGCCAGAATCTGATTCAATAGAAGAAGTAGTTGAATACAGAAAAATCGGTTCATGGGTGCCAAAAGTACCAGGAAAAGAAGAACCAACACCAATTCCGTATCCAAATGATCCAGATGATCCAACTAAGCCTAAAACTCCAGATTATCCAAACACTCCGCCACAACCAGGTCAACCAGTACCGAAAGTGCCAGTGATTCCATACGTTCCAGGCTATACACCTAAGACACCAAACGGAACTCCATTAGTACCGATAGATCCGGAACATCCAGAAAAAGGCTACAAGGTGCCACCAGTTCCAGAAACGCCAAATGATCCTAAGCTGGATACACCAATCGAGTATACACCAGATGGACAAAGAGCTATTGTCAAATTTGTTGTCATAGGCGAAGACGGAAAAGAAACAGAGCTTGAAACTTCAAGAATCACAGTTACTGGTAAGACTGGAGAGAAAATCCCAACAGAAAACTTTAATGATACATTGAAGAAACTAACAGGTGACCCAGTTAATAATGGTGACTACGAGTTAGTAGACAATCCACTGAAAGATGGAGCAACATTTGATACCATAAAAGACCAAGAAGGAAAAGATCCGTCTCAAGTCTTTGTTGTGAAGTTACGTCAAATCTATGTTATTCCACCGACACCGAGAATTGTCGAACGTCCAAGCGGTAATACTGTAGAAGTTGACGTGCCAAATAAAGATGCTGATACTTTATCTATTACATTTACAAAACGAAACAGTACTGAAAAAGAAACTATCGTTACGAAGAAAGATAAAGATGGTACGTGGAAAATTGAAAAATCTCCAGTTGGAGTGACTATCAATCCGACGAATGGTCGTGTTTACATCCCAAGTGAACAAGTTCAACCGAAGACATGGGTAGATACGCAAACAAAACATAAATACAAACAAAGTAAGATTGTTAGTGTTATGCCGAATATTCTTGATGTACCTAAATTTGAAGGAACAACAGAATGGATTGACGTAAATGGAAATGTCTTAAGACCAACTGAAAATGGTTTCCATGAGAAAGGTCGAATTGCAAATCATGTTTGGTTGGAAAGTCGTTTGGAAGGAAATAAAGTCACACATATTTTCTTTGCAGGTTCTCCATCTGTAGACAAGCCAGAATATAAAATTACAGTCTGGTTTGATAAAGATGGTAATCCACTTAAACCAGACCAACCAGGTACTCATGAAGCTGGAAATATTCCGGGATACAGATATATTACAACTGTAACGATTGATGGTATTACGATTCATAAATTTGAAAAGATACCGCCAGTTCTTCCTAATGAACCAATTCCAAATCGACCTGAGGAGCCAAACCCACAACCAAATCCAGAGCATCCAAGTGCTCCGATACCAAGCCCAGAACTACCAAATCAAGAGACTCCAATCCCAGAGCTAATTCCAGAACCAGGTACTCCAAGTCCTGAAACTCCAGTGAGTCCAGACCCAGAAGTTCCGACTGATGAGACAGGTAAGAGAGAGGAATTGCCAAATACAGGTACAGAAGCCAATGCTAACCTTGCAACACTTGGACTCCTTGGAGCCCTTAGTGGATTTGGACTTCTTGCTCGCAAGAAAAAAGAAGACTAAAACTCATAGTTTTTGAGAAGATGATTCGTCATCTTCTTTTTTGGGCTCATTGTCAACTGTAGTGTGGTGGAGAAAAGCTAATACTCTTCGAAAATCTCTTCAAACCGCGTCAACGTCGCCTTGCCGTAGATATATGTAACTGACTTCGTCAGTCTTATCTGCAACCTCAAAACGGTGTTTTGAGCTGACTTCGTCAGTCTTATCTGCAACCTCAAAACGGTGTTTTGAGCTGACTTCGTCAGTCTTATCTACAACCTCAAAGCAGTACTTTGAGCAACCTGCGGCTAGTTTCCTAGTTTGCTCTTTGATTTTCATTGAGTATAAGATTAAGAAGAGGCTGAGAAAAAGCCTCTCAAATCAGAAAAACGCATAGTATCAGGTGTTCAAAACTTGAGACTATGCGTTTTATTGTGGGAAGATTTACTTTATTTTCTCCGGAAGTTGAGTTTTGGCCCAGTCTCTTTAAATTATATGTTATCTTAAATTCAGAACAGAACATTATAACTTATAAAACATTGCTAGAAATTGATTCGACTTTACTATCCTATTTGTTCAGAGTTTATTTCCTTTTGCTATAAAGTTTGAATTTCTTTTGTTTTTTCTACTCTTTTTCCGAATAAATAGATAGTAGCATCAAATCTAGTAAATTAGATTAAAAAATGTGCTATAATGAAAGGAGAAGAAACATGACTGTACGTCATCCGGGCATTAGCCCAACCAATGACTTGGTTGCTAAGAAAATCTTTAGCAATCCAGAAATCACTTGTCAATTTATTCGCGATATGCTGGATTTACCAGCCAAAAATGTGACCATTTTGGAGGGAAGCAACATTCACGTCTTGCCTTCCATGCCCTACTCAGCGCAGGATTTTTATACCAGTATAGACGTCTTGGCGGAGTTGGATAATGGAACGCAAGTTATCATTGAGATTCAGGTACATCATCAGAATTTTTTCATCAATCGCCTGTGGGCTTATCTGTGCAGTCAGGTCAATCAAAACCTAGAAAAAATTCGCCAGCAAGAAGGAAATACTCACCAGAGTTACAAACATATCGCACCAGTATACGCTATCGCAATCGTGGACAGCAATTATTTCTCAGATGACCTGGCTTTTCATAGCTTTAGCATGCGCGAGGATTCGACAGGTGAGGTTTTAACCATCACAACTAATGGCCAAGAAAATCATCTGGTCAAGATGGCGTTCTTAGAATTAAAAAAATATAGAGAAACCAGCAAAGACGAGGTTCGCAAGCCCTGGTTGGAGTTTTTTGGGAACAAGCCCTTTACTCAACAACCCGAGCGAGCCATCAGCCAAGCAGACCAACTGCTGGACTACAAGAGCTGGTCCGAGGAGGACAGAGAGATGTTTAGTGAACAACGCAGGCGTGAAGAACAAGCCTTGTTAGCTCATGACTATGCTTTGGAAACCGCTAGGGCTGAGGGGGTTGAACAAGGTTTAGAACAAGGTTTAGAACAAGGTTTAGAACGTGGTCTTGAACGTGGGCGAGCTGAGGGTATTGAACAAGGACGAGAAGAAGGCATTGAAGAGGGATTAAAAGTAGGTTTAGTAAATTTAGTCCGTCAAGGTCTTCTGACTTCTGAGGTTGCCAGTCAGCAGTTGGGAATGACTGTGGCTGAGTTTGAGGAGCTATTGAAAGACCATTGTAAATAAGAATAATAAAAATACAGAGAAACCAGCAAAGACGAGGTTCGCAAGCCGTGGTTGGAGTTTTTTGGGAACAAGCCCTTTACTCAACAACCCGAGCGAGCCATCAGCCAAGCAGACCAACTGCTGGACTACAAGAGCTGGTCCGAGGAGGACAGGGAGATGTTTAGTGAACAACGCAGGCGTGAAGAACAAGCCTTGTTAGCTCATGACTATGCCTTGGAACAAGCTGAGGAAAAGGGCTTAGAACGTGGTCGTGCAGAAGGTATTGAACAAGGTTTAGAGCGTGGTCTTGAACAAGGACGAGCAGAAGGTATTGAACAGGGGCTTGAACGAGGACGATCTGAGGGTCTTGAACAGGGTTTAGAACGTGGAAAACTTTTTGCCTTCTTAGACATGGTTCGTCAACATGTTTTAACTTCTGAATTTGCCAGTCAGCAGTTGGGAATGACTGTGGCTGAGTTTGAGGAGCTATTGTAAACGAGCGAAAATGTTTAGCTAGCTATCTTGCAAAAAAATAAGTAGAGTTTATAATCCAAATACTTTTTAATACCAAGAATAAGCAGAGCCGGTTTTTCTAGGATATTTGGGTTAAGACGATTGTCTTGAATGCCTTAGGGAAACATGCTATACTACTTGTATGATTATTTTACAAGCTAATAAAATTGAACGTTCTTTTGCAGGAGAGGTTCTTTTTGATAATATCAACCTGCAGGTTGATGAACGAGATCGGATTGCCCTTGTTGGGAAAAACGGGGCGGGTAAGTCTACTTTTTTGAAGATTTTGGTTGGAGAAGAGGAGCCAACTAGTGGAGAAATCAATAAGAAAAAAGATATTTCTCTGTCTTACCTAGCCCAAGATAGCCGTTTTGAGGTTGCAGATAAGACTGACGAAGTCAGCTCAAAACACTGTTTTGAGGTTGCAGATAAGACTGACGAAGTCAGCTCAAAACACCGTTTTGAGGTTGCAGATAAGACTGACGAAGTCAGCTCAAAACACCGTTTTGAGGTTGCAGATAAGACTGACGAAGTCAGCTCAAAACACCGTTTTGAGGTTGTAGATAAGACTGACGAAGTCAGTTACATATATCTACGGCAAGGCGAAGCTGACGTGGTTTGAAGAGATTTTCGAAGAGTATTATTTTTAAAAAATCTTTCCAGAAATTAGTTGCTAAATAGGGTAAAAATTGATAAAATAAGGAATATCTAAAAAATTTTAAGGAGAATCTAACAAATGGATTTCACATGGGCACTGAAGTATGCCACTGAATTTTTGGGAACTGCCATTTTGATCATTCTTGGGAATGGTGCAGTTGCCAACGTTGAACTTAAAGGTACGAAAGGTCACCAAAGTGGCTGGATCGTCATCGCTGTTGGTTATGGTATGGGGGTTATGATCCCAGCTTTGATGTTTGGTAACGTATCTGGGAACCACATCAACCCTGCCTTCACTCTAGGACTTGCAGTTAGCGGTCTTTTCCCTTGGGCACAAGTGGTACCTTACATTATCGCACAAGTCTTGGGGGCTATCTTTGGTCAAGCCTTAGTTGTGGCAACACACCGTCCATTCTACTTGAAAACTGAAAACTCAAATAACATCTTGGGAACTTTCTCAACTATTTCAAGTATTGACCATGGTACAAAAGAAAGTCGCTATGCAGCAACTGTCAATGGTTTGATTAACGAGTTTGTTGGTTCATTTGTTTTGTTCTTTGCAGCTCTTGGTTTGACTAAAAACTTCTTTGGTGCTGAAGTGCTTCAATACATGAAACAAATGGCAACTCAAGCAGGACAAACTGTTGATTTTTCTGACTTGGCGATTAAAGCACAAGTAGCGCCACACACTGCTTCAGGACTTTCTGTAGCTCACTTGGCACTTGGATTCCTCGTTATGGCTTTGGTAACATCACTTGGTGGACCTACAGGACCTGCCTTGAACCCTGCCCGTGACTTAGGACCACGTCTCCTTCATGCTTTCCTTCCAAAATCAATTCTTGGTGAGCATAAAGGCGATTCAAAATGGTGGTATTCTTGGGTACCGGTAGTAGCGCCTATCGCAGCAGCCATTGCGGCAGTAGCTGTATTCAAATTCCTTTATCTCTAAGAAATAGCTCCTTCAACATTTGAGTGAGCCTTATCTGGATAAGTAAGATAAGAGAGGATCAGACTGATTCTCTCTTTTTGATTTTTTAGGGAAATGAAAGAAAATCGAAAGAAAGTCCTCTCCAGCAGTGGTTTAGAAGTCTCAGTGGGCTATTCCAGCTTCAATGGGCTATAGTAGGTTGCAGTTGAAATAATAGATCCTTGTTTCTAAAACATTGTGAGAAATTGGTTTGAATTCCCTAATCAAATTGTGCAGTTTTCATTCTACTATATATTACCGAAGCTGGGTTCCCTATCTTGTTAAGTCTGCTTTATAGTGGGGTAAAGTTGGAATATCCTGCCCTTCTTTCTCAAACATTGTGAGGAATTGATTTGCCTTCCTCAACAAAATGTTCAGTTTCTATTTCATTTCGCTATAAAATAAGCGATTAGGGGGGCTATTCTTCGACCGACATTGGCTCTGCTGTGTCCTATGATTGTTATCGTTTTATCTGCAATCTTATACTCAATGAAAATCAAAGAGTAAACTAGGAAGCTAGCCGCAGGTTGCTCAAAGCACTGCTTTGAGGTTGTAGATGAAGAGGTTGGGCAAAAACTCGACTTTAGGAGAAAATGAAGTAAATCTTCCCACAATAAAACGCATAGTACCAAGGTTTCTCAAGACCGGATACTATATGTTTTTCTGATTGCAAAGACTTTTTGATCAGTCTCAACTATACCTACGGTAAGGCGACGCTGACGTGGTTTGAAGAGATTTTCGAAGAGTATTAAACCGATGTTGTGAGTAACTTATACCTAGCTTCCTAGTTTGCTTTTGTAGTATAAACCAGAGACTGTTTGCATTCTCAGCAAGTGAGTGGATGAATAATGCTGAAAACTCCTTGAAGGCTAAGTCTATTTAGTACTTTCTATTAGTTAGTTAAATTTTTACCAAGAATAATTCACAAAAACGTTGTAAAACACTTGCAATTTAGCTGAAATTTGATAAAATAGTAAGGAAAGTTAGACTGTATTGCCTACTGTCTATCTATAAAATATATTTTATTGGAGGCTTTTACTCAAATGGCAAAAGAAAAATACGATCGTAGTAAACCACACGTTAACATTGGTACTATTGGACACGTTGACCACGGTAAAACTACCCTAACTGCAGCTATCACAACTGTTTTGGCACGTCGCTTGCCTTCATCAGTTAACCAACCTAAAGACTATGCGTCTATCGATGCTGCTCCAGAAGAACGCGAACGCGGTATCACTATCAACACTGCGCACGTTGAGTATGAAACTGAAAAACGTCACTACGCTCACATCGACGCTCCAGGACACGCGGACTACGTTAAAAACATGATCACTGGTGCCGCTCAAATGGACGGTGCTATCCTTGTAGTAGCTTCAACTGACGGACCAATGCCACAAACTCGTGAGCACATCCTTCTTTCACGTCAGGTTGGTGTTAAACACCTTATCGTCTTCATGAACAAAGTTGACTTGGTTGACGACGAAGAATTGCTTGAATTGGTTGAAATGGAAATCCGTGACCTATTGTCAGAATACGACTTCCCAGGTGACGATCTTCCAGTTATCCAAGGTTCAGCTCTTAAAGCCCTTGAAGGTGACTCTAAATACGAAGACATCGTTATGGAATTGATGAACACAGTTGATGAGTACATCCCAGAACCAGAACGTGACACTGACAAACCATTGCTTCTTCCAGTCGAGGACGTATTCTCAATCACTGGACGTGGTACAGTTGCTTCAGGACGTATCGACCGTGGTATCGTTAAAGTCAACGACGAAATCGAAATCGTTGGTATCAAAGAAGAAACTCAAAAAGCAGTTGTTACTGGTGTTGAAATGTTCCGTAAACAACTTGACGAAGGTCTTGCCGGAGATAACGTAGGTGTCCTTCTTCGTGGTGTTCAACGTGATGAAATCGAACGTGGACAAGTTATCGCTAAACCAGGTTCAATCAACCCACACACTAAATTCAAAGGTGAAGTTTACATCCTTACTAAAGAAGAAGGTGGACGTCACACTCCATTCTTCAACAACTACCGTCCACAATTCTACTTCCGTACTACTGACGTTACAGGTTCAATCGAACTTCCAGCAGGTACTGAAATGGTAATGCCTGGTGATAACGTGACAATCGACGTTGAGTTGATCCACCCAATCGCCGTAGAACAAGGTACTACATTCTCTATCCGTGAGGGTGGACGTACTGTTGGTTCAGGTATGGTTACAGAAATCGAAGCTTAATTCGATTTAGTTCCCAGAAGAACAATTATTTAAGTCAGACACTAAAAGAATCTTGCTTTGCAAGGTTCTTTTTTCGATTTAAAAAGATAGACCTGGTAAAGTCCAGATCGTAAGCGCGTCATAACAAGGTATCTATCATTCATGGAGCTCCTCCTGTATACTATTAGTAAAGTAAAACTAT
>NZ_CKQD01000017.1 GCF_001171885.1 Streptococcus pneumoniae | reverse complement strand
CAAAAAAGAAAGGACGAAATTTGTCCTTTCTCGAGCTTAGCTTTTATTCAACCCACTACACTTGACAAAGAGCCAAAATTCCCAGCTTTGCTACTATATTGATCCCAGCAGGATTCGAACCTGCGACCGTTCGCTTAGAAGGCGAATGCTCTATCCAGCTGAGCTATGAGACCTAACACAATCATTCTACCAAAAATTCAATTAAAAGTCAATTTTCTATTTATGATAGGGCGAGCCTTGCTGAATCGTAAAAGCTCGATAGATTTGTTCAACAAGAACTAGTCTCATTAACTGATGGGGCAAGGTTAAACGGCCAAAGCTGACAGAAAGATTGGCTCTCTTTTTTACATCCTGTGCTAATCCCAGACTCCCTCCAATGATAAAGGTAAGAGTAGAAAATCCTTTTATAGAAGCTTCTTCTAACTGCTTACTAAATTCTTCTGATGAGAAAGTTTTCCCTTCGATAGCCAAGACAATAACGAAATCACGGTCACCAACTTTTGATAAAATTCTCTGACCTTCTATTTCTAAAATCTTTTGATTTTCTAATTCGCTGGCTCTATCTGGTGTTTTTTCATCTGCTAACTCAATCATTTCAAGCTTAGCAAATCGAGAAATTCGTTTTGAATACTCTGCAATACCATCTTTTAAATACTTTTCTTTCAGTTTCCCAACTGTTATAACTTTAATTTTCATGACTCTATTCTAACATATTCTCTATTTTTTCACATCTTATTCACAAAATAAAAAATAGATTTCAATTGAGAAAATCACAGTTTTAAAAGAGTTATCCACAATTTGTGTAAAACTTTTGTGTTTAAGTTATAATTAAGCTAGTCAGTTTATACTTTCAGTAATTCAAAAATATGGAGGCAAATATGAAACATTTAAAAACATTTTACAAAAAAGGGTTTCAATTATTAGTCGTTATCGTCATTAGCTTTTTTAGTGGAGCCTTGGGTAGTTTTTCAATAGCTCAACTAGCTCAAAAAAGTGGTGTAAGTACCTCTAACAACAATAGTACTATTACACAAACTGCCTATAAGAACGAAAATTCAACAACACAGGCTGTTAATAAAGTAAAAGATGCCGTTGTATCCGTTATTACTTATTCAGCAAATAGACAAAATAGCGTATTTGGTAATGATGATACTGATACAGATTCTCAGCAAATCTCTAGTGAAGGATCTGGCGTTATTTATAAAAAGAATGATAAAGAAGCTTACATCGTCACCAACAATCACGTTATAAATGGCGCTAGCAAAGTAGATATTCGATTGTCAGATGGGACTAAAGTACCTGGAGAAATTGTCGGAGCTGACACTTTCTCTGATATTGCTGTCGTCAAAATCTCTTCAGAAAAAGTTACAACAGTAGCTGAGTTTGGTGATTCTAGCAAGTTAACCGTAGGAGAAACTGCTATTGCTATTGGTAGCCCGTTAGGTTCTGAATATGCTAATACTGTCACTCAAGGTATTGTATCTAGTCTCAATAGAAATGTATCCTTAAAATCGGAAGATGGACAAGCCATTTCTACAAAAGCCATCCAAACTGATACTGCTATTAACCCAGGTAACTCTGGGGGTCCACTAATCAATATTCAAGGACAAGTTATCGGAATTACCTCAAGTAAAATTGCTACAAATGGAGGAACTTCTGTAGAAGGTCTTGGTTTCGCAATTCCTGCAAATGACGCTATCAATATTATTGAACAGTTAGAAAAGAACGGAAAAGTGACGCGTCCAGCTTTGGGAATCCAGATGGTTAATTTATCTAATGTGAGTACAAGCGACATCAGAAGACTCAATATTCCAAGTAATGTTACATCTGGCGTAGTTGTTCGTTCTGTACAAAGTAATATGCCTGCAAATGGTCACCTTGAAAAATACGATGTGATTACAAAAGTAGATGACAAGGAGATTGCTTCATCAACAGACTTACAAAGTGCTCTTTACAATCATTCTATCGGAGACACTATTAAAATAACTTACTATCGTAACGGTAAAGAAGAAACTACATCTATTAAACTTGACAAGAGTTCAGGCGATTTAGAATCTTAATTGACATCTATGTAAAGAAAACTTTACATAAGAGAAAAGATGTGTTAGTGTAGAATCATGGAAAAATTTGAAATGATTTCTATCACGGATATACAAAAAAATCCCTATCAACCCCGAAAAGAATTTGATAGAGAAAAACTAGATGAACTAGCACAGTCTATCAAAGAAAATGGACTCATTCAACCGATTATTGTTCGTCAATCTCCTGTTATTGGTTATGAAATCCTTGCAGGAGAAAGACGCTATCGGGCTTCACTTTTAGCTGGCCTAAGGTCTATCCCAGCTGTTATTAAACAGCTTTCAGACCAAGAGATGATGGTCCAGTCCATTATTGAAAATTTGCAGAGAGAAAATTTAAACCCAATAGAAGAAGCACGCGCCTATGAATCTCTCGTAGAGAAAGGATTTACCCATGCTGAAATTGCAGATAAAATGGGCAAGTCTCGTCCATATATCAGCAACTCCATTCGTTTGCTTTCCTTGCCAGAACAGATTCTCTCAGAAGTAGAAAATGGCAAACTATCACAAGCGCATGCTCGTTCTCTAGTTGGGTTGAATAAGGAACAACAAGACTATTTCTTTCAACGGATTATAGAAGAAGATATTTCTGTAAGGAAGTTAGAAGCTCTTCTGACAGAGAAAAAACAAAAGAAACTGCAAAAAAATGATCATTTCATACAAAATGAAGAAGAACAGTTAAAAAAACTACTCGGATTAGATGTAGAAATCAAACTGTCTAAAAAAGATAGTGGAAAAATCATTATTGCTTTCTCAAATCAAGAAGAATACAGTAGAATTATCAACAGCCTGAAATAAGGCTGTTCTTTTATTTTTTTATCTCACAAGGTTATCCACTATTTTTTTCAATAAAAAGCTTAATAAATCAATAGTTTTTACTTTTATCCCCAACCTGTGGATAAAAGATGATAACATTGTGGATTATTTTTCACAGCTTGTGGAAAATTCTTGCTATCTATGGTAAAATATCTCTAGTATTAAACTTTTAAATAGTAAAGGAGGAGAACGGATTGAAAGAAAAACAATTTTGGAATCGTATCTTAGAATTTGCGCAAGAAAGACTGACTCGATCCATGTATGATTTCTATGCTATTCAAGCTGAACTCATCAAGGTAGAGGAAAATGTTGCCACTATATTTTTACCACGATCTGAAATGGAAATGGTCTGGGAAAAACAACTAAAAGATATTATTGTAGTTGCCGGATTTGAAATTTATGATGCTGAGATAACTCCCCACTATATTTTCACTAAACCTCAAAATACGACTATCTCACAAGTTGAAGAAACTACAAATTCAACTCTTTATGACTATAGTCCAAAGTTAGCATCTATTCCTTATTCGGATACGGGATTAAAAGAAAAGTATACCTTTGATAATTTTATCCAAGGGGATGGAAACGTTTGGGCTGTATCAGCTGCTTTGGCTGTCTCTGAAGATTTGGCTCTGACCTATAACCCTCTTTTTATCTATGGAGGACCTGGGCTTGGTAAGACTCACCTGTTAAACGCTATTGGAAATGAAATTCTAAAAAATATTCCGAATGCGCGTGTTAAATATATCCCTGCTGAAAGCTTTATTAATGACTTTCTGGATCACCTAAGACTTGGGGAAATGGAAAAGTTTAAAAAGACCTACCGCAGTCTTGATCTTTTGTTAATCGATGATATTCAGTCACTCAGCGGAAAAAAAGTTGCAACTCAGGAAGAATTTTTCAATACCTTTAACGCCCTTCATGACAAGCAAAAACAGATTGTCCTAACGAGTGATAGAAGTCCAAAGCATTTAGAAGGACTCGAGGAGAGGCTTGTCACGCGCTTTAGTTGGGGATTAACACAAACTATTACACCCCCTGACTTTGAAACACGTATTGCCATTTTACAAAGTAAAACGGAACATTTGAATTACAATTTCCAAAACGATACTTTAGAATACTTAGCAGGTCAATTTGATTCAAATGTTCGAGATCTTGAGGGAGCTATCAACGACATCACTTTAATTGCCCGAGTAAAAAACATCAAGGATATCACTATTGATATTGCTGCAGAAGCCATTAGAGCTCGCAAACAAGATGTTAGCCAAATGCTCGTCATCCCAATTGACAAAATCCAAAATGAAGTTGGTAACTTTTATGGTGTTAGTATCAAAGAAATGAAAGGAAGCAGACGCCTTCAAAATATTGTTTTAGCCCGTCAAGTAGCCATGTATTTATCTAGAGAACTGACAGATAATAGTCTTCCAAAAATTGGGAAGGAATTTGGAGGAAAAGATCATACAACAGTCATTCATGCCCATGCAAAAATTAAATCTTTGATTGATGAAGACGATAATTTACGCTTAGAAATTGAATCAATCAAAAAGAAAATAAAATAACTTGTGGATAACTTTCGCTTTATTATCTTTTTTATCCACATTTTTTAAACAAGCCCAAAAACTTGATATGACTTGTTTAAAGTCTGTTTTCCACAGATTTCACAGACTCTATTATTACTATTATCCTTCTAATACTAAAAATAAATAAAGGAGAATCCATGATTCATTTTTCAATTAATAAAAATTTATTTCTACAAGCATTGAATACAACTAAGAGAGCTATTAGTTCTAAAAATGCTATTCCTATTTTATCAACAGTAAAAATTGACGTGACCAACGAAGGTGTTACTTTAATTGGTTCAAATGGTCAGATTTCAATTGAAAATTTTATTTCTCAAAAAAATGAAGATGCTGGTTTGTTAATTACTTCTTTAGGTTCAATTCTTCTTGAAGCTTCTTTCTTCATCAATGTGGTATCTAGTCTACCTGATGTGACTCTTGATTTTAAAGAAATTGAACAAAATCAAATTGTTTTAACCAGTGGAAAATCAGAAATTACCCTAAAAGGAAAAGATAGCGAACAATACCCACGAATCCAAGAAATTTCAGCAAGCACTCCTTTGGTTCTTGAAACAAAATTACTCAATAAAATTATCAATGAAACAGCATTTGCTGCAAGTACCCAAGAGAGTCGTCCAATTTTAACAGGTGTTCATTTTGTATTGAGTCAACACAAGGAGCTAAAAACAGTTGCAACAGACTCTCATCGCCTAAGCCAGAAAAAATTGACTCTTGAAAAAAATAGTGATGATTTTGATGTCGTGATTCCCAGCCGTTCTCTACGCGAATTTTCAGCGGTATTTACAGATGATATCGAAACTGTAGAGATTTTCTTTGCTAACAATCAAATCCTCTTTAGAAGCGAAAATATTAACTTCTATACTCGTCTCCTAGAAGGAAACTATCCTGATACAGATCGCTTGATTCCAACAGACTTTAACACTACTATTACTTTTGATGTGGTAAACTTACGCCAGTCAATGGAGCGTGCTCGTCTTTTATCAAGTGCGACTCAAAATGGTACTGTGAAACTTGAAATTAAAGATGGGATTGTTAGCGCCCATGTTCACTCTCCAGAAGTTGGTAAAGTAAACGAAGAAATCGATACTGATCAGGTTACTGGTGAAGATTTGACCATTAGTTTCAACCCAACTTACTTGATTGATTCTCTTAAAGCTTTAAATAGCGAAAAGGTGACCATTAGCTTTATCTCAGCTGTTCGTCCATTTACTCTTGTACCAGCAGATACTGACGAAGACTTCATGCAGCTCATTACACCAGTTCGTACAAATTAAGTGAAAGAGGTTGAGCCTAGCTCGCCTCTTTTATGATATAATCGAAAAAGAAAAGGAGAATAGTATGTATCAAGTTGGAAATTTTGTTGAGATGAAAAAACCACATGCTTGTACTATCAAGTCAACTGGTAAAAAAGCTAATCGTTGGGAAATTATACGTGTAGGGGCAGATATCAAAATCAAATGCAGTAATTGTGACCATGTTGTCATGATGGGGCGCTATGATTTTGATCGAAAAATGAATAAAATTATTGACTGAGAACCCTTAGTTAGAGGGTTAGCAAGTTTTCCCTTTTTGTGTTATAATATTAGGGATTGAAATGAAAACGGAGAATGAGAAAATATGGCTTTAACAGCAGGTATCGTTGGTTTGCCAAACGTTGGTAAATCAACACTATTTAATGCAATTACAAAAGCAGGAGCAGAGGCAGCTAACTACCCATTTGCAACGATTGACCCAAACGTTGGAATGGTAGAAGTTCCAGATGAACGTCTACAAAAATTGACTGAAATGATCACTCCTAAAAAGACAGTGCCAACAACATTTGAATTTACAGATATTGCAGGGATTGTAAAAGGAGCTTCAAAAGGAGAAGGGCTAGGGAATAAATTCTTGGCCAATATCCGTGAAGTAGATGCAATTGTTCACGTAGTTCGTGCTTTTGATGATGAAAATGTCATGCGCGAGCAAGGACGTGAAGACGCCTTTGTGGATCCAATTGCAGATATTGATACCATTAACCTAGAATTGATTCTTGCTGACTTAGAATCAGTCAATAAACGCTATGTGCGTGTAGAAAAGATGGCACGTACGCAAAAAGATAAAGAATCAGTAGCAGAATTCAATGTTCTTCAAAAGATTAAACCAGTCCTTGAAGATGGGAAATCAGCTCGCACCATCGAATTTACAGATGAGGAACAAAAGGTTGTCAAAGGTCTCTTCCTGTTGACGACTAAACCAGTGCTCTATGTTGCTAATGTGGACGAGGATGTGGTTTCAGAACCTGACTCTATCGACTATGTTAAACAAATTCGTGAATTCGCAGCGACAGAAAATGCTGAAGTAGTCGTTATTTCTGCGCGTGCTGAGGAAGAAATTTCTGAATTGGACGATGAAGATAAAAAAGAGTTTCTTGAAGCTATTGGTTTGACAGAATCAGGTGTAGATAAGTTGACGCGTGCAGCTTACCACTTGCTTGGATTGGGAACTTACTTCACAGCTGGTGAAAAAGAAGTTCGCGCTTGGACCTTCAAACGTGGTATGAAGGCTCCTCAAGCAGCTGGTATTATCCACTCAGACTTTGAAAAAGGCTTTATTCGTGCAGTAACCATGTCATACGATGATTTGGTGAAATATGGATCTGAAAAGGCCGTAAAAGAAGCTGGACGTTTGCGTGAAGAAGGAAAAGAATATATCGTTCAAGATGGCGATATCATGGAATTCCGCTTCAATGTCTAAAAAATTAATAAACGGTGTCAATTAGGTTGGAAAAAAATTCCAACCCTTTTGGCTTTTGAAAGGAAAAATAAATGACTAAATTACTTGTAGGCTTGGGAAATCCAGGGGAAAAATATTTTGAAACAAAACACAATGTTGGATTTATGTTGATTGACCAACTAGCGAAGAAACAGAATGTTACTTTTACACACGATAAGATATTTCAAGCTGATCTAGCATCCTTTTTCCTAAATGGAGAAAAAATTTATCTTGTTAAACCAACGACCTTTATGAATGAAAGTGGAAAAGCAGTTCATGCTTTATTGACTTACTATGGTTTGGATATTGAAGATTTACTCGTCATTTACGACGATCTTGACATGGAAGTTGGGAAAATTCGTTTAAGAGCAAAAGGTTCAGCAGGTGGTCATAATGGTATCAAGTCTATTATTCAACATATAGGGACTCAGACCTTTAATCGTGTTAAGATTGGAATCGGAAGACCTAAAAATGGCATGTCAGTTGTTAACCATGTTTTGAGTAAGTTTGACAAGGATGATTATATTGATATTTTACAGTCTATTGACAAGATTGACGATTCTGTAAACTACTATTTACAAGAGAAAAATTTTGAGAAAACAATGCAGAGGTATAATGGATAAATGGTGACCTTATTAGATTTATTCTCAGAAAATAATCAGATCAAAAAATGGCATCAAAATTTAACAGATAAGAAAAGACAATTAATGTTAGGTTTGTCAACTTCTACAAAAGCTTTAGCAATAGCTAGTAGTTTGAGACAGGAAGATAAGATTGTGTTATTGACGTCAACTTATGGAGAAGCAGAAGGACTTGTTAGTGATCTTATATCTGTCTTGGGTGAGGAACTTGTCTATCCATTTTTGGTAGATGACTCCCCTATGGTAGAATTTTTGATGTCTTCACAAGAAAAAATCATTTCACGGGTTGAAGCCTTGCGTTTTTTGACTGATTCATCTAAGAAAGGGATTTTAGTTTGTAATATCGCAGCAAGTCGATTGATTTTACCGTCTCCCAATGTATTCAGAGATAGTATTGTAAAAATCTCAGTTGGTGAAGAATATGACCAACACGCGCTTATCCATCAGTTAAAGGAAATTGGTTATCGAAAAGTTACTCAAGTACAAACTCAGGGCGAATTTAGTCTGCGAGGAGATATTTTAGATATTTTTGAAATATCCCAGTTGGAACCTTGCCGAATTGAGTTTTTTGGTGATGAAATTGATGGTATCAGGTCATTTGAAGTCGAAACACAATTATCGAAAGAAAATCAGACAGAACTCACTATCTTTCCAGCTACCGATATACTTTTGAGAGAAAAGGATTATCAACGAGGTCAGTCAGCTTTAGAAAAACAAATTTCAAAAACGTTATCACCGATTTTGAAATCCTATCTAGAAGAAATTCTTTCAAGTTTTCACCAAAAACAAATACATTCAGATTCACGGAAGTTTTTATCTTTTTGCTATGATAAGATATGGACTGTTTTTGACTACATTGAAAAAGATACCCCAATATTCTTTGATGATTATCAAAAATTAATGAATCAGTATGAAGTCTTTGAAAGAGAATTAGCACAATACTTTACAGAAGAATTACAGAACAGTAAAGCATTTTCTGAGATGCAGTATTTTGCAGATACAGAGCAAATATATAAAAAACAGAGTCCGGTTATCTTTTTCTCTAATCTACAAAAGGGGTTAGGAAATCTCAAGTTTGACAAAATTTATCAATTCAATCAATATCCTATGCAGGAATTTTTCAATCAGTTTTCTTTTCTAAAAGAAGAAATTGAACGATACAAAAAAATGAATTATACTATTATCTTGCAATCTAGCAATTCAATGGGAAGTAAGGCATTGGAGGATATGTTAGAGGAATATCAGATTAAATTGGATTCCAGAGATAAGTCAAGTATCTGTAAAGAATCTGTAAACTTAATCGAGGGCAATCTCAGACATGGTTTTCATTTTGTAGATGAAAAAATTTTGGTGATTACTGAACATGAGATTTTTCAAAAGAAATTGAAACGTAGTTTTCGAAGACAGCATGTTTCAAACGCAGAGAGATTAAAAGATTACAATGAACTTGAAAAAGGAGATTACGTTGTTCACCATATTCATGGGATTGGTCAATATCTAGGGATTGAAACAATTGAAATCAAAGGAATTCACCGTGATTATGTCAGTGTCCAGTATCAAAATGGGGACCAAATTTCCATCCCGGTAGAGCAGATTCAGTTACTGTCCAAATATATTTCAAGTGACGGGAAAGCTCCTAAACTCAATAAATTAAATGATGGTCATTTCAAAAAAGCAAAGCAAAAAGTTAAGAACCAGGTAGAGGATATAGCTGACGATTTAATTAAACTCTACTCTGAACGCAGCCAGTTGAAGGGTTTTGCTTTTTCAGCTGATGATGAAGATCAACATGCTTTTGATGATGCCTTTCCTTATGTTGAAACGGATGATCAACTTCGTAGTGTTGAGGAAATCAAGAGAGATATGCAGGCTTCTCAGCCAATGGATCGACTTTTAGTTGGGGATGTTGGTTTTGGAAAGACTGAAGTTGCTATGCGTGCAGCCTTTAAGGCAGTCAATGATCACAAACAGGTTGTCGTTCTAGTTCCAACGACGGTTTTAGCGCAACAGCACTATACAAATTTTAAGGAACGATTCCAAAATTTTGCAGTTAATATTGATGTATTGAGTCGTTTTAGAAGTAAAAAAGAGCAGACTGAAACACTTGAAAAATTGAAAAAGGGTCAAGTTGATATTTTGATTGGAACCCATCGTGTTTTGTCAAAAGATGTTGTGTTTGCTGATTTGGGCTTGATGATTATTGATGAGGAACAGCGATTTGGTGTCAAGCATAAGGAAACCTTGAAAGAATTGAAGAAACAAGTGGATGTTCTAACTTTGACAGCTACGCCAATCCCTCGTACCCTCCATATGTCTATGTTGGGAATCAGAGATTTGTCTGTTATTGAAACTCCGCCGACTAATCGCTATCCTGTTCAGACATATGTTTTGGAAAAGAATGATAGTGTCATTCGTGATGCTGTTTTGCGTGAAATGGAGCGTGGAGGTCAAGTTTACTATCTTTACAATAAAGTTGACACGATTGACCAGAAGGTTTCAGAATTACAGGAGTTGATTCCAGAGGCTTCGATTGGTTATGTTCATGGTCGAATGAGTGAAATCCAGTTGGAAAATACTCTACTAGACTTTATTGAGGGACAATACGATATCTTGGTGACGACTACCATTATTGAGACAGGGGTGGACATTCCAAATGCTAATACTTTATTTATTGAAAATGCGGACCATATGGGTTTGTCAACCTTGTATCAGTTAAGAGGAAGAGTCGGTCGTAGTAATCGTATTGCTTATGCCTATCTCATGTATCGTCCAGAAAAATCGATTAGTGAAGTCTCTGAAAAGAGATTAGAAGCGATTAAAGGATTTACAGAATTGGGATCCGGATTTAAGATTGCTATGCGAGATCTTTCGATTCGTGGAGCAGGGAATCTCCTAGGAAAATCCCAGTCTGGTTTCATTGATTCTGTTGGTTTTGAATTGTATTCGCAGTTATTAGAGGAAGCTATTGCTAAACGAAACGGTAATGCTAACGCTAACACAAGAACTAAAGGGAATGCTGAGTTGATTTTGCAAATTGATGCCTATCTTCCTGATACTTATATTTCTGATCAACGACATAAGATTGAAATTTACAAGAAAATTCGTCAAATTGACAACCGTGTCAATTATGAAGAGTTACAAGAGGAGTTGATAGACCGATTTGGAGAGTACCCAGACGTGGTAGCCTATCTTTTAGAGATTGGTTTAGTCAAGTCATATTTGGACAAGGTCTTTGTTCAACGTGTGGAAAGAAAAGATAATAAAATTACAATTCAATTTGAAAAAGTCACTCAACGACTGTTTTTAGCTCAAGATTATTTTAAAGCTTTATCCGCAACGAACTTAAAAGCAGGCATCACTGAGAATAAGGGATCAATGGAGCTTGTATTTGATGTCCAAAATAAGAAAGATTATGAAATTTTAGAAGGTCTGCTGATTTTTGGAGAAAGTTTATTAGAAATAAAAGAGTCTAAGAAAGAAAATTCCATTTGATATTTTTCTTCTATAAAATAGATAAAAATGGTACAATAATAAGTTGAGGTAATAAGGATGAGATTAGACAAATATTTAAAAGTATCGCGAATTATCAAGCGTCGTACAGTCGCAAAAGAAGTAGCAGATAAAGGCAGAATCAAGGTGAATGGAATCTTGGCCAAAAGTTCAACGGATTTGAAAGTTAATGACCAAGTTGAAATTCGTTTTGGAAATAAGTTGCTACTTGTCAAAGTACTAGAGATGAAAGATAGTACAAAAAAAGAAGATGCAGCAGGCATGTATGAAATTATCAGTGAAACACGGGTAGAAGAAAATGTCTAAAAATATTGTACAATTGAATAATTCTTTTATCCAAAATGAATATCAACGTCGTCGTTACCTGATGAAAGAACGACAAAAACGGAATCGTTTCATGGGTTGGGTTCTGATTTTGATTATGCTATTATTTATCTTGCCAACTTTTAATTTAGCGCAGAGCTATCAGCAATTACTCCAACGACGTCAGCAATTAGCAGACTTACAAACTCAGTATCAAACTTTGAGTGATGAAAAGGATAAGGAGACAGCATTTGCTACCAAGTTGAAAGATGAGGATTATGCTGCCAAATATACACGAGCGAAGTACTATTATTCTAAATCTAGGGAAATAGTTTATACGATTCCTGACTTGCTTCAAAGGTGATAAAATGGAAAATTTACTAGACGTAATAGAGCAATTTTTGAGTTTGTCAGATGAAAAATTGGAAGAATTGGCTGATAAAAATCAATTATTGCGTTTACAAGAAGAAAAGGAAAGGAAGAATGCGTAAATTCTTAATTATTTTGTTGCTACCGAGTTTTTTGACCATTTCAAAAGTCGTTAGCACAGAAAAAGAAGTCGTCTATACTTCGAAAGAAATTTATTACCTTTCACAATCTGACTTTGGTATTTATTTTAGAGAAAAATTAAGTTCTCCCATGGTTTATGGAGAGGTTCCTGTTTATGCGAATGAAGATTTAGTAGTGGAATCTGGAAAATTGACTCCAAAAACAAGTTTTCAAATAACTGAGTGGCGCTTAAATAAACAAGGAATTCCGGTATTTAAGCTATCAAATCATCAATTTATAGCTGCGGACAAACGATTTTTATATGATCAGTCAGAGGTAACTCCAACAATAAAAAAAGTATGGTTAGAATCTGACTTTAAACTGTACAATAGTCCTTATGATTTAAAAGAAGTGAAATCATCCTTATCAGCTTATTCGCAAGTATCAATTGATAAGACCATGTTTGTAGAAGGAAGAGAATTTCTACATATTGATCAGGTTGGATGGGTAGCTAAAGAATCAACTTCTGAAGAAGATAATCGGATGAGTAAAGTCCAAGAAATGTTATCGGAAAAATATCAGAAAGATTCCTTCTCTATTTATGTTAAGCAACTGACTACTGGAAAAGAAGCTGGTATCAATCAAAATGAAAAGATGTATGCAGCTAGTGTTTTGAAACTACCTTATCTCTATTATGCGCAAGAAAAAATAAATGAGGGTCTTTATCAGTTAGACACGACTGTAAAATACGTATCAGCAGTTAATGATTTTCCAGGTTCTTATAAACCAGAGGGAAGTGGTAGTCTTCCTAAAAAAGAGGATAATAAAGAATATTCTTTAAAGGATTTAATTACGAAAGTATCAAAAGAATCGGATAA
This sequence comes from Streptococcus pneumoniae, assembly GCF_001171885.1. Taxonomy (GTDB): domain Bacteria; phylum Bacillota; class Bacilli; order Lactobacillales; family Streptococcaceae; genus Streptococcus; species Streptococcus pneumoniae_A. The sequence goes on along the minus strand of NZ_CKQD01000017.1, from coordinate 4,809 downwards.
TGTAGCTCATAATCTATTGGGATATTACATTTCAAACCAATCTGATGCCACATTCAAATCCAAGATGTCTGCCATTATGGGAGATGATTGGGATCCAAAAGAAAAATTGATTTCTTCCAAGATGGCTGGGAAGGTCATGGAAGCTATTTATAACCAAAATGGATTTGTGCTGGAGTCTTTGACTAAAACAGATTTTGATAATCAGCGAATTGCCAAAGGTGTTTCTGTGAAGGTAGCTCATAAAATTGGGGATGCAGACGAATTTAAGCATGATACGGGTGTTGTCTACGCAGATTCTCCATTTATTCTTTCTATTTTCACTAAGAATTCTGATTATGATACAATTTCTCAGATATCCAAGGATGTTTATGAGGTTCTAAAATGAGAAAACAAGATTTTTTAAATCATTTTCTCAAGAAGGGATATTTCAAAAAGCATACTAAGGTGGTGCTAGCTCTTTCTGGTGGGTTAGATTCTATGTTTCTATTTAAGGTATTATCTACTTATCAAAAAGAGTTAGAAATTGAACTGATTTTAGCACATGTGAATCATAAGCAGAGAGTAGAATCAGATTGGGAAGAACAGGAATTAAGGAAGTTGGCTGCTGAAGCAGAGCTTCCTATTTATATCAGCGATTTTTCAGGAGAATTTTCAGAAGCGCGTGCTCGACATTTTCGTTATGATTTTTTTCAAGAGGTCATGAAAAAGACAGGTGCGACAGCTTTAGTTACTGCCCACCATGCTGATGACCAGGTGGAAACGATTTTGATGCGTTTGATTCGAGGCACTCGTTTGCGCTATCTATCAGGAATTAAGGAGAAGCAAGTAGTCGGAGTGATAGAAATCATTCGTCCCTTCTTGCATTTTCAGAAAAAAGACTTTCCACCAATTTTTCACTTTGAAGATACATCAAATAAGAAAAATCATTATTTTCGAAATCGTATTCGAAATTCTTATTTACCAGAATTAGAAAAAGAAAATCCTCGATTTAGAGATGCAATCTTAAGTATCGGTAATGAAATTTTAGATTATGACTTAGCTATAGCTGAATTATCAAAGAATATTGATGTAGAAAATTTAGAGCAGCTATTGTCTTACTCTGAGTCGACACAAAGAGTTTTACTTCAAACTTATCTGAATCGTTTTCCAGATTTGAATCTTACAAAAGCGCAGTTTGATGAAGTTATGCAAATTTTAAAAACTAAAAGCCAGTATCGTCATCTGCTTAAAAATGGCTATGAATTGATAAAAGAGTATCAACAGTTTCAGATTTGTAAAATCAGTCCGCAGGCTGATGAAAAGGAAGATGAACTTGTGTTACACTATCAAAATCAGGTATCTTATCAAGGTTATTTATTTTCCTTTGGACTTCCTTTAGAAGGTGAATCAATTCAGCGAATACCTGTTTCACGGGAAACATCAATACACATTCGTCATCGAAAACCAGGAGATTTTTTGATTCAAAATGGGCATAGAAAAAAACTCAGACGTCTATTTATTGATTTGAAAATCCCTATGGAAAAGCGAAAATCTGCTCTGATTATTGAGCAATTTGGTGAAATTGTCTCAATTTTGGGAATTGCGACCAGTAATTTGAGTAAAAACACGAAAAATGATATAATGAACACTGTACTTTATATAGAAAAAATAGATAGGTAAAAAAATGTTAGAAAACGATATTAAAAAAATCCTCGTTTCACACGATGAAATTACAGAAGCTGCTAAAAAATTAGGTGCTCAATTAACTAAGGACTATGCAGGAAAAAATCCAATTTTAGTTGGGATTTTAAAAGGATCTATTCCTTTTATGGCTGAATTGGTCAAACATATTGATACACATATTGAAATGGACTTTATGATGGTTTCTAGCTACCATGGTGGAACAGCAAGTAGCGGTGTGATCAATATCAAGCAAGATGTGACTCAAGATATCAAAGGAAGACATGTTCTGTTTGTAGAGGATATCATTGATACAGGTCAAACTTTGAAGAATTTGCGAGATATGTTTATTGCAAGAGAAGCAGCTTCTGTTAACATTGCAACCTTGTTGGATAAACCAGAGGGGCGTGTTGTAGAAATTGAGGCAGACTATACCTGCTTTACTATCCCAAATGAGTTTGTAGTAGGTTATGGTTTAGACTACAAAGAAAATTATCGTAATCTTCCTTATGTTGGAGTATTGAAAGAAGAAGTGTATTCAAATTAGAAAGAATAATTTTTAATGAAAAAACAAAATAATGGTTTAATTAAAAATCCATTTCTATGGTTATTACTTATTTTTTTCCTAGTTACAGCTTACCAGTATTTTAGTACAGGTAGTGTTGCAGGAAAAAGTGAGCAAATTAATTATACAGAATTGGTAAAAGAAATTACCGATGACAATGTAAAAGAATTAACCTACCAACCAAATGGCAGTGTTATCGAAGTTTCAGGTGTTTATAAAAATCCTAAAACAAGTAAAGAAGAAACAGGCATTCAGTTCTTTTCTCCTTCTGCTACAACAGTAGAGAAATTTTCAAGTATTATTCTTCCTTCAGATACTACAGTATCAGAATTGCAAAAGCTTGCTTCTGACCATAAAGCAGAAGTAACTGTTAAGCATGAAAGTTCAAGTGGTATGTGGATTAATCTACTCGTATCCATTGTGCCATTTGGAATTCTATTCTTCTTCCTATTCTCTATGATGGGAAATATGGGAGGAGGAAATGGTCGTAACCCGATGAGTTTTGGACGTAGTAAGGCTAAAGCTGCAAATAAAGAAGATATTAAAGTAAGATTTTCAGATGTTGCTGGAGCTGAGGAAGAAAAACAAGAACTAGTTGAAGTTGTTGAATTCTTAAAAGATCCAAAACGATTTACAAAACTTGGAGCCCGTATTCCAGCAGGTGTTCTTTTGGAGGGACCTCCGGGAACAGGTAAGACATTGCTTGCTAAGGCAGTCGCCGGAGAAGCAGGCGTTCCATTCTTTAGTATCTCAGGTTCTGACTTTGTAGAAATGTTTGTCGGAGTTGGAGCTAGTCGTGTTCGTTCTCTTTTTGAAGATGCCAAAAAAGCAGCGCCAGCTATTATCTTTATCGATGAAATTGATGCTGTTGGTCGCCAACGTGGTGTCGGCCTCGGTGGAGGAAATGATGAACGTGAGCAAACCTTGAACCAACTCTTGATTGAGATGGATGGTTTTGAGGGAAATGAAGGGATTATCGTCATTGCTGCGACAAACCGTTCAGATGTACTAGACCCTGCCCTTTTACGTCCAGGACGTTTTGATAGAAAAGTATTGGTTGGTCGCCCTGATGTTAAAGGTCGTGAAGCAATCTTGAAAGTTCATGCTAAGAACAAGCCTTTAGCAGAAGATGTTGATTTGAAATTAGTGGCTCAACAAACTCCAGGTTTTGTTGGTGCTGATTTAGAGAATGTCTTGAATGAAGCGGCTCTAGTTGCTGCTCGTCGCAATAAATCGATAATTGATGCTTCAGATATTGATGAAGCAGAAGATAGAGTGATTGCTGGTCCTTCTAAGAAAGATAAGACAGTTTCACAAAAAGAACGTGAATTGGTTGCCTATCATGAGGCAGGACATACCATTGTTGGTCTAGTCTTATCGAATGCCCGCGTTGTCCATAAGGTTACAATTGTACCACGTGGCCGTGCAGGTGGATACATGATTGCACTTCCTAAAGAGGATCAAATGCTTCTATCTAAAGAAGATATGAAAGAGCAATTGGCTGGCTTAATGGGTGGACGTGTAGCTGAAGAAATTATCTTTAATGTCCAAACGACAGGAGCTTCAAATGACTTTGAACAAGCTACACAAATGGCGCGTGCAATGGTTACAGAGTATGGTATGAGCGAAAAACTTGGTCCAGTACAATATGAAGGAAACCATGCTATGTTTGGTGCACAAAGCCCTCAAAAATCAATTTCAGAACAAACAGCTTATGAAATTGACGAAGAGGTCCGTTCATTATTGAATGAAGCACGAAATAAAGCTGCTGAAATTATTCAGTCAAATCGTGAAACTCACAAGTTGATTGCAGAAGCACTATTGAAATACGAAACATTGGATAGTACACAAATTAAATCTCTTTACGAAACAGGAAAGATGCCTGAAACCGTAGAAGAGGAATCACATGCACTATCTTATGATGAAGTAAAGTCAAAAATGAATGACGAAAAATAACTTTAAGAGAGGCTGAGCCTCTCTTTTTTGTGCAGTTGAGGAGCTAAAGGGTGCAGAATGGATGAAATGTGCCAAAAGTGTTTCTGAATCTGTTAGACTGTACACAGAAAGGGGAAGACTATGCTTAAAGAATTGTATGAAGAAGTCCAGGGAATTGTATACAAGTGTAGAAATGAATATTACCTTCATTTGTGGGAGTTATCGGACTGGGACCAAGAAGGCATGATTTGCTTACATGAATTGATTAGTAGAGAAGAAGAGCTGGCAGAAGATATTCCTCGTTTACGTAAATACTTCAAAACTAAATTCCGGAATCGGATTTTAGATTATATCCGTAAGCAAGAAAGTCAAAAACGGAGATATGATAAAGAACCATATGAAGAAGTAGGTGAGATTAGTCATCGTATAAGTGAGGGAGGTCTCTGGCTAGATGACTATTATCTCTTTCATGAAACACTAAGAGATTATAGAAATAAACAAACTAAAGAGCAACAAGAAGAACTAGAACGCATTTTAAGAAATGAACGCTTTCGAGGGCGTCAAAGAGTGCTAAAGGACTTACGTATTGTGTTTAAAGAGTTTGACATCCGTACTCATTAGGAAGTCATGCAAAAAAGTAAAAAAAATTT
>NZ_CKQD01000016.1 GCF_001171885.1 Streptococcus pneumoniae | reverse complement strand
ATAGTTTTACTTTACTAATAGTATACAGGAGGAGCTCCATGAATGATAGATACCTTGTTATGACGCGCTTACAGTTTGTGTCTGCTAGTCTTTTGGTATTATTTCATCTATCTTTGTTAAAAGAAAGAATACTTATTATGAATTTGGATCATCAAGACTACGACCATGTAAGCCTTTTTCACGTTGAACTTGGCGTAGTTTTTCTGGTGTAACATCGTTCCCTTCTTCGTCCACAATTTTGATCCCTTCAATGTGATGACGAACAGTGCGACGATACCCTTCGATGTACTCCTCACGTAGTTTGGCTTGTTCTACTTTTTCTTCTGGTGTCAAGCCTTCTGCTTTTTTCTTTTTAGCAAGCTCGTTGATACGATCAATTTTTTTAGGATCCATGTTTCTCTCCTTTATGATAAGATTTAATCCGTTTAACAGATTTTATTTGGTATTGATTTGGTTAAAACGTGCAAGTTTAGCTGCTTTCTTGGTTAATTGCGACAAGATTGCCAAACGATTTTGACGGACTGCTTCATTTTCAGCCATAACCATAGTATTCTCAAAGAAAGCATCAATGACTGGGCTAAGCGCAAAGAGTTGTTTCAATTGCTGACTTACAGCCCCTGACAAAACGAGTGATTCTACTGCTTCTGCCAAGGCTTTCTCTTCTTCATTTTCAAAGAGAGCTAAATCAACTGTAGCAACACCTTTTGCCTTCTCAGCCAAGTTAAAGGCACGAGAAAGTGATTCAACAGATGGTTTGAAGTCTTCTTCCTTGCTTGCTTCTACGAGAGCACTTGCCGCTTCCAACATATCTGCCACAACAAAGTTTGATCCTGCAAGAACGGCTTCCTTGATGTCTTTTGGAGTAGAGCCCATCATCTTATCGACACGAGCCTTGATAAAGTCCATGACCTCCGCTTTATTTTCATAAGTTAAGCTGTCGAATTTCAAAGCATAAAGGCTATCGATCAGCTCATCCATAGCAATGTGCCAACCAAAGGCATCCAAGATACGAACCACACCTTGGGTCGCACGACGAAGGGCATAAGGGTCATTAGAACCTGATGGAATCAAGCCTACTGAGAAGAAACTCAAAATCGTATCTAATTTGTCTGCAATGGCAAGCACTGCACCTACCTTACTCTCTGGAAGTTCTCCTTCAGCTGATGTAGGCATGTAATGTTCACGAATAGCAGCTGCCACTGCTGGAGTTTCACCAGCAAGAAGGGCATATTTCTCCCCCATAATTCCTTGGAGTTCGTCAAATTCACCAACCATCCCAGTCAACAAGTCAAACTTGTAAATGGCTGCTGCACGGGCTAGGTCAATCGTTTCATCCGCTGACAAGCCTGCTTTTTCTGCCAAAAGTACAGCGATTTGACCCGTACGAATCATGTGTTCACGAAGGGAACCGATTTTCTCATGGAAGGTCACATTGTTTAATTTTTCAACAAGGTCAGAAATAACCAATTTTTGATCTTCTCGCCAGAAGAATTCTCCGTCTTCCAAGCGGGCTACCAAAACTTTTTCATTTCCTTTGATGACATTTTCCAAATACTCTGCGTTTCCGTTACGAACAGAAATGAAGTTTGGCAAGAGTTTTCCATCTTGATCACGAACAACAAAGTAACGTTGGTGTTCCTTCATCGAAGTCACCAAGACTTCTTCTGGAACTTCAAGGTATTTGGCATCAAAGCTTCCCATAAAGGCAGTTGGGTATTCAACCAAGTTCAAGACTTCATTCAGCAAATCCGCATCAATTTCGATACCTACACCATTTTTTGCCTCAATTTCCTTGATTTGGTCAACGATCATTTGCTCACGTTCACGTGGGTCTGCGATTACAAACTGTGCACGAAGGTCTTCTTCATAACTCAATGCTGACTGAATCTTAGTTTCTTGTCCCAAGAAACGATGCCCACGGCTCACACGATCACCCTTAATATCAAGGAAATCCAAATCAAACTCTTCTTCATCTAAAAGAACAGTTAAAGTGTGAACAGGACGAATGTATTCAAAGCTATTTCCAGCCCAGTGCATGCTGACAGGGAAAGTCAATGACTTCAAGACATCTACAACACCTGGAACAATGGCTTCAACTGCTTGACCAATTTCTTCCTTAGTGACATAGACATATTCTTCGCCCTTAATTTCACGGAATTCGATATCTTCAACAGTCAAGCCTTTTCCACGGACAAATCCTTGAGCTGCTTTGGTGAAGTTCCCATCACTATCCAAGGCAATTTTCTTTGATGGACCCTTGAAATCTTCTGTCAAATCAGACTGTTTATCTGCTAAACCAGTCACACGAACAGCCAAACGACGTGGTGTTGAGAAGGTCTGAATAGCTTCAAAAGACAGGCGGTTTTCCTTGAGGAAGGCTGCCATTTTTTCGCCTAGTTGTTTTTCACTTGGTGTGACAACATAGGCTGGTAATTCTTCAAGACCGAGTTCTACTAATAAGTTTTTTGTCATGTTTTTTCTCCGAAAAGTATCTTTTTATTTTCCAGTTTGCCTTATGTGATTGGCACGCAAGCAACCAACTTCGTTGTTTCATTGCTAAAATTGGAGCCAAAAGTCTCCAATTTTGCCTAGTATCCTTAGCTTCACTAAGGATACCTTCATCACTGCAGCAACTGGCTCAGGGATCACTCTGTTCGCTCATTTTCGTAATTTGTCACTCTCTTTATTCTGCGTCTTCTGCTAAGAGTTTAGCTCGGGTTTCTTCATCCAAAAGTGGGTAGTCTAGGCGTTTTCGTTCTGCGACAAAGGTTTTAGCTACGACACGGGCCAAGTTACGGATACGGGCGATATAGCCTGCGCGTTCGGTTACAGATACGGCACCACGCGCGTCAAGCAAGTTAAAGGTGTGTGAACATTTGAGAACATAATCATAGGCAGGGTGAACCAAGCCTTCTTCCAAGGCACGACCAGCTTCTTTTTCAAACTTATCAAAGTTTTCCAGCAACATTTCTTGATCTGAAATTTCAAATGAATATTTTGAGTGCTCATACTCAGGCTGAATAAAGATTTCTCCGTATTTTACACCATCAGCCCACTCAATATCATAGACAGAATCTACTTCTTGGATGTAAGAAGCCAAACGTTCCAAACCATAGGTAACTTCAGCAGTCACAGGGCCAGTTGCCAATCCACCGACTTGTTGGAAATAAGTGAACTGAGTGATTTCCATTCCGTCAAGCCAAACTTCCCAACCAAGACCAGCTGAACCAGTAGATGGATTTTCCCAGTTATCCTCAACGAAACGAATATCGTGTTCCAAAGGATTGATTCCCAATTTTTCCAAAGATTCAAGGTAAAGTTCTTGGATATTTGATGGAGAAGGCTTCATGACCACTTGGAATTGGTGGTGTTGGTACAGACGGTTAGGGTTTTCCCCGTAACGACCGTCCGCAGGACGACGTGATGGCTCTACATACGCTGCATTCCATGGCTCAGGTCCAATAGCACGAAGGAAAGTGTAAGGACTCATGGTTCCCGCACCTTTTTCATTATCATAAGCCTGCATAAGCATACAACCTTGGTCATTCCAAAATTGTTGCAAAGTAAGGATGATTTCCTGGAAAGTCAATTTTTTAGACATTGTTTACTCCTTTAGTTTTTATATTTCTTTTTCAATTAATTTATGCTGAACAAACCAATTTAACAAGGGAAGAGTTTTATCTGTATTTGCCCATAAATGATAAGAATCGAAGACCGCTTGTACACTACCTAGATTTTCTACCAACTTATCTATTGTCAAAAAACTACGCCAGTATTCGTAAAAAATACTTGCATAGTTCTTATCATAAGTCGAAGAACCAAAATCATTCAATGAATGCCAACCATACTTCTTCTGAAAAAGTTCTACGAGAGATTGATTACAAATTTTTTCCGCTTGAAATTCCTCTTCTGTCAAGAAATACTTGCGACTAATATATTCAACCATCCCCTCTTCAAACCAGATATAAGAGTCGTAACCATCAAAATCATCTAAAAAATACTCCGACCAATGAGCTAACTCATGTCCTACAATCTGTAAGAGGAAATTTTCAGATAAAGAATGATAGTGACTTTCTATTGCTTGAGTTTGCTGAGAACACTCGTAGTCCATCAACTGATACAAATACAACTCTTTCCAAACAGCTAAATCAGGCGTCATAACCATTCGTCTATTATTTGTATAGGCTGGAACAGCGCTTTCCCTAATAATCTGTGTAGCAGCATTAAAATCTGACCAAATAACGGCTTGCGGTAAATCACAGACTGCAAGTTCATTCTTTAAAAAAGATTGATAATCTTTCAACTTTTCAGTATTTCTTACTACAAACTCACGAAATGCAGCTAGTTGACTATCGTCTTTTACAAGATAAAGGTTTTCCACGTCTCTCCTTTCTTTCACACAATAGACTGAATAAGCAAAAAGAACCACGTCCGACAATCCTAGGTTGATTTAACCTAGGGGCGTCAGAAACGCGGTTCCACCCTAATTTATTACTTCATTGTTTTTAAAAATACGACAGAAAGCGCCAACTCTTTATTTTGCCCTACTTGGCTCCCACTATCCCAAGCTCGCTTGAAGAACGCCATAAGACTTTCTTTCCTGTTGACTATTATATCAAAAATTAGAACAATGTACAATTCTTTTTATGATTTTCTAAAAATCCATATCATCAACTCGTGGAGCCCCCGACTGAACAGCTATCGTTTTTAAGGTTTCACGCTCCTCATGCCTCAATTCAATTCCAAAGCAATCAAGATTAGCCTGAATACGAGATGCTGTGACAGATTTTGGAAGTGGTAAAAATCCTTCTGCCAAGCTCCAGGCCAAGGCTATCTGAGCAACCGATTTTCCGTGATTTGCTGCGATTTCTTGGACTTCCTTACTATCAAACAGTTCTCCCTGACCAAAAGGTCCCCAAGCTTCCAATAAAATTCCTTTTTCTCTACAGTAAGCTACGACTTCCTCTTGATACACACCTGGTGCCAAGCGAACTTGATTGACCGCTGGAAGAATTTTTGCTGTTTCAAGCAAGGCATCCAAATGATGGGGAAGGAAATTACTAACTCCAATAGCACGGATTTTGCCTTCTTGATAGAAGTCTTCCATCGCTCTCCAAACTTCTGCATTTCGAGTTTTCCATGCGTCATTTTCTCTGAGTGGTTTTGGGTTCGGCCAATGAATCAAATACAAATCCAAATAATCCAAACCCAGCTTCTCTAAAGACTCTTCAAAAGCCTGACGAGCCTGCTCATAGGTTTGCTGACTATTCCACAGCTTGCTAGTTACGAACAATTCCTCTCGTGGAACTCCGCTATCTTTGATTGCTTGACCAACACTTTCTTCATTCTGATAAATCGCTGCCGTATCAATATGACGATAAGCAGCCTTTAAGGCCTCTAACACTGCACGATAGGCTTCTTCTCCATCTTTAGCCTTAAAAGTTCCAAATCCTAGAACTGGAATTTTTACTCCATTATTTAATTGATAGGTATTCATATGCTTCTCCTTCTATTTTATTTATCATTTATAGCATAAATTTTTTTGCTAAGTAGTACTATCTTCTGTAAAAAATAAGTCTATCACATATCTGACAGACCTATTTTTTCTTGCTTATTCATCACGACTATAATACAGCTCATGAGGTTTTAGGCGAGTATTGAGCATCTCTGGTATGGTCACAAAGGTATAACCTTGATTTTTCAAATACTCAATGACCTTTGGCAAGGCATTGACTGTCGGACTGTGAATATCATGCATCAAAACGATAGAGCCGTTAGCTACTTGATGCTGAATTTCCGTCAAAATAGCTGCTTCATTTTTACTCTTCCAGTCCAGACTATCCACATCCCACATGATAAAGCTCAAGTCCAGGCTATTGCGAATGTCGTCTGTAATGGCTCCATAAGGCGGGCGCATGAGTTTGGAACTAGAACCCAGCACTTTAGTTAGCACATCCTCAGTATCAGTAATCTGCTTTTTAGCTTCATCAAGAGAAAGTTGCGAGAGAATCGGATGGCTCCAACTATGGTTTCCAACAACATGACCTTCAGATTTTATCCTTTTCACCAAGTCCTCATTCCCAGAAACATTTTTCCCAAGTACAAAGAAAGTGGCTTTAACACCATATTTAGCTAGGGTCTCTAATGCCTGCGGAGTCGTTGCTGGATTTGGACCATCATCAAAGGTTAGAGCAACAACTTTTTGATGTTTCTTATCAAAGTAAGACTGGTACAAGGCTGCGTCTTTTTCAAGTAAGTACGAAGATTGGATAACATCAAAGAAAGCAGATACTGGCAAGGCTATCTCTTCTAAATTTTCAACCGCAGGACTTGGATAAAGGATAATCTGACTATCCTTGTAATCAAAATTCCATGCAGACAAGTCTTGGTCAGAGAAGCTTTTTACAATCTGCTCACTCTGGTCTTGCTCTATTTTCTTATCCTCTAGGACGGAGGTCAATTCTTTTATCAGCTGTTCCTTAGCCTTACTAGCATCTGAAAAGAGTTGGTCAAGTGTAAAAGGTTGCCCATCTTCTGTTAAGTGAACCTTTCCTAGACTGGTCTTTTCAGTCTCTTCAACCTTAAAAGCAACTAAATCATAGATTTGTTTGGTCACATTACGATTGACGACTCCCTTTAAACCTGACTCTTCTTGCTCTGTATAGTAGAAAACAAGATTGTCCTTACTTTCTAGCTTGTCCTTAACATCTTGATTTATCAGCTCCCTAACAGAGGAAATCACTTGCTCCCCTTGGAGAGGATAATAGGCAATCACTTCGGTTTGCCCCTTACGAAAATGCTCCTTCTGATTTCCCTCACTCAATTGATCGTCTTTCTCTTTTTTGAGCGATTCAATCTTTTGCTCAAAACTTTTTTGCTGATACATTTTAAAAGCAATAAATCCGCCTAATAAGCAAATAGAAATTGCTAAAATACCAATCAAAGCCAATAATACATGTCTCTTTTTCCCGTGTCTGCCACGTCCCAGTCTACTTTTATTCATATTTATATCATAACAAATTTGAGCAATAATTTCAATGATACAGTTTGGCAATCCACAATTCCTCCAGCAAGCCAAAGCATCTCACATCAGCTCGATCAGCCCTATCTGTAAAGATTATGTAGTTTTCTATCTATGGAATTTCTAGTAGATTGAAGCTAGAATAGACACCGTGACTTCTAAAAACATTCTGAAAAATTGATTTATTTTTCCCAATCGATTTATCCTCAAACATCCCTACACCTCTGATATTTTCTTGATAATACTATATACCCAGATACTTGTAGTTTTACCTTCAGCTAGTAATGTTGACTTTTCTTCTTCAGATAATTTTTTCCGTAAGTAGTCAATCTGCTGAGAAGTAATGTTCTCTTTCCCCATTGCCTTGACAGATTGTATCACCATTGTAGTTAAGGTTGACATATTTGAAATATCTCCATTATTTCTATGCTTAAATTCTATCCTTGCCTTACCAACATTAAAACTGGCATATCTTCCATCTGATATATAGGTCCATTTTGCTGGCACCTGCGTAGATAAACCAAGTAAATTAAGGGCTGTGTTTCCCGATGGAGCAATGGTCCAATTATATTTTCTGGCAATAGCATCAGCAACTTCATCCACAGAGGCCATTGCATACTCTCCAATCAGTTCTATATATTTTGGTTTATAATAAATACCTTTCAAAATGCGAGTAACCTTTTTGTCTTTTATAAGACGATTTAATGTACTACGAACAGTTTCATATCCTGCAATATCAAAGAAATCATTTGCTATAAAAACTTGATTCGATTCAAAATTTTCTATCCTGTTTACTATTTCCTGCTTATCGTTCATCTATCACGCCTCCTTTGCACCGAATATGATGCTATTTTTGGTGCAAAAAGTCAAATGAGAGTCATTTTATCAAGAGGGAACAGATTTCTTATGTAACATCTCTATCCATTTTTATCCCATTTCTTATTTCAGTAATAGCTTGATTATAAAAATCATGATAGTCAGCCGTATTGATTTCTTTTATAATAACGCCATATGTACACAAGAGTATTCTCACAGTAGCACCTAAGTCTCCAACTTTAGAGTAAAAATACACCTTTGTAAATTCAAAATGTTTCTTCTTGTATGCGAGTAGCCACCACAAATCGATTTCAGCTAAATCGAAAGCAAAACCAAGGATATGCACATCATTGCTTACAAAATAATCAATCCATGAATGATGATAAAAATCATTTTTAGAATTCCATCTTCTTAATAACTCAGACGTATATCCTATCACCTGCGAAAGCAAATAACCATAATGGTATTGTCCTAGTATAATAGACTTTTTTCTGGTTGCTATTCCATGTATATGCCATAGTTTTTGTCTCTCACTTAATTTTATATACTGATAGATTCCTAGCTCCCTCTCCTTTTTACTGATTTCCCCCTCTTTCCCATATCCATATAGATTTAAGATTTTTCCAATAGATGGATTACTACAAATTGTTTTTTCAAACTCAAAGCTGTAATTCGTCGTCAAAATATTCTCTACTTCTAAGTTTAATAAATCCTCAAGAAACTCTTTCTTCCTTTTTGAAATCGTCATCTTATCCTTCAAAAAATCAGTTAGTTCTTCTGCGACAGTTTCTTCTTTCCCCTTATAGAGTACTGAAATCCTCATTGGAAAACGCAAAGACTCGCTTATCTCAGCATGTAGTGAGCATTTCTCAGATTCTTTTTCGCCTCTAAACTTTTCTACATTAAAGGAATCATCATCTTCTGACTCGTTTGCAAATAATCTATTGATTCCATTCCCTACTAATAAAATAGGTTTGTTTTTTCTACTTTCATGTTTCCCCATTCCATTACCCTTTCTATTTTTAAAGCGCTTACACATACTCCTAAAGAAAGATGGATAGAAAGACGCTTTTCAACTTCTTTCTATCCATTACTTCCTTCAAGAGTCCACACCAGCAATTTTCAGTTCCATTTCATGAACTATCTTACTTGTTTCGTGTTTCTTCTTTATCTTATTCTACCATCGAAGATTTCTACTGATACTAGAGGAGGAAGGATTCCCATCCAAAAGATGGTGTCCTGTTCCCAGAACCACTTCCCCGCTAGAAGCTGGCAACTTCCCACTACAGGTTTGCGACTAACTTTTCCTATAGTTATTATCCAGCAATGTAGTAACTTCTATGGTCGCCTGCGATATTTCAACATATCGCTTATCTTAACTGAGCAAGAATAGCTTTGAGTTTCTCAATCAACTCATCTTCTGTGTGGTCAGACTCTTTCTCATTGGCTAGGAAGGCAACTGCTTGAGCGAGAGCTTCTCGTGCTTGGTCGAGAACTTTGGCATCTACACTTGTAAGGTCGCTTTCTTGCAGAACCTTAGTCAATTCCTTAGTCAATTTCTTGAGTTCTGACTCTTTCTTACGACGCGCGATGAGGAAGAGAAGGAGACCAAGAAGGGCGAGCAGGCTACCAATCATGGTACCGTATGGAAGATGACCTTGCTCTTTGCTTGTTTCTTGCATTTCCTCTTCATCCTTAGTCACTTGCTTGCCTTTCAAGGACTCGAGTACTTCTTTGACCTTAGCGGTAATCTCTCTCAATCCTGCCTCTGTCAAGTCAGCATTTCTAAGGGCTTCTTGACCCTCTCCAAGAATGACCTTCGCAGCGTCAATGACAGATTGATCAATAGCATCCAAGTCTTTCAAACGAGTTTCCAGTTCTTCAACCAATCGAGCAAGCTCAGACTTGTCAACAGGACGAGTCTCGCTAGGAGTCACCGTATTGCCTGAAGTGTTTGGAGTGTTTGTAGAAACTGGAGTTTCCTGAGCTGGAGTACTTGCTTGAGCCTGTCCAACAGTAGACGATGGAGTAGCAGGATTGCTATTACTACTATCGTCTGTCGTCACACCAGGAGCTGGAGTGTTGCCACTGTTATCTGGCGTCACACTGTCGCTATTGCTGTCAGCAGGGGTGGTAGTACCGCCATTGTTCGTGTTAGCACTATTATTAGTGTCGCCACTAGTATTGCTGTTACTACTATTGTCGGTATTATCACCGTTGTTGGTGTTAGCATCATTACTTGGTACAGAAGTTGGTTTATCTACCAAGCCTGCTTTGGCATTATCAAGTTTTGTCTTAGCTGCGTCTACTTTATCTTTCGCAGCCGCTACCTCTTGTTCAGTTGCGTTCGCGTTCGCAATCACAGTTTCAGCTTCAGTTACCGCTGTGTTCGCTTCTGCCTTGGCGTCTTCGTAAGCTTTCTTACTTGCTTCTGTCTTACCAGCTGTTGCTGCGCCTTGGTTAACGTCCTCTTGCAAGGCGTTTTTGGCGTTTGTAAGTGCTGTCTTATCGACATCTACCAAGCCTGCTTTGGCATTATCAAGTTTTGTCTTAGCTGCGTCTACTTTATCTTTCGCAGCCGCTACCTCTTGTTCAGTTGCGTTCGCGTTCGCAATCACAGTTTCAGCTTCAGTTACCGCTGTGTTCGCTTCTGCCTTGGCGTCTTCGTAAGCTTTCTTACTTGCTTCTGTCTTACCAGCTGTTGCTGCGCCTGAAGTGATATCCGTACTCAAACCGTCTTTGGCTTGTGTGAGAGCTGACTTATCTGCAGATCTCACTTCATACGGAACTTCGACAATTTCTGTAGTATTATCTGCATAAGTCACTACCACTTCGATAGTATGAGTTCCAAGAGCAGTTGGATACGTCGTACCATCTTTTAAGGCTGCTGATACTTTATGATCAACAGTTACAGCATCCAACAATTCTTCAGCTGTAGGGTTGCTTCCGCCAACTACTTTGCTAATTTTAGTCGTTTCAACCTCATGACTTGGAACCGCAATCGACGTTGGTGTTTGCACACTCTTCGTATCACCACTTCCCGCTGTCGCAACTGCTGTTACTTGACGATTTCCTTGTACTGAGTTCGCTGGGAAGACCCAAGTATTTCCACGTTTTTCAATACCATCTGCTGTCCAGCCATTCGCTTTACTTACAGTTATTGTATTTACATTTGTATCAGATGTAGGAACAGTAAATACCACTTCGTCTGCATCTTCTGGAATAGTTACAACAGTTTCACCATTTTGCTTATTCTCATAAGTCAACTCTGCTGGTGCTGGATTTGTCACTGTAATCGTTACATCGTATTCGCCGACTACTTTATTTGTGCCAGTTGCAGAAGTTTCAGTTAATTGAACCTTATATGTTCTTGTTCCAACCGTGTCAACATCAGGCTGTCCGTCTTTCCATGTAGCTGTAAAGTCACCTGGGAAGTCTTTTTCGACATTCTTTTCAGTATATTTAATACCTTTTCGAGCATCTGCTCTCAAGTCAGTCAGAGTTTGACTTCCCTTAGCTGCTGTAATGGTTTTCCCTGCGAAATTACGCTCTTTGGCTACATAAATCTTGCTTTCATCACTTTCTGCAGTAAAGACAGTCTGTTTTACTTTAACAGGTTGGTCGGACGAACCAATTTCAGCTGTTTGGTCTGTCTGACGTAAGTAGGTATTATCTGGAAGTTTATAGGTCCAGACACCATTTTTCAGTGCACCTTCACCTGGTTGAAGAGTAGCTGGGTCTTTTCCGTTATTAGCGTCAATTTCAACAGTTTTACCAGTTTGTAAGGTCAATACAACCTTCGTAGCACTTTCAAGGGCTGTACCAGAAATCGTACGATCTACATCACTTAGTTTGGCGTCTTCGCCACTTCCTACAGTTGCATTAAATGTCGGCACTGTTGGTTTGGCTACTTGCGCATGAGAAATGTCAATAGTAGAGCCATCATCTGGGAAGTTAATCGTAGCTACTTTACTCTTATCGTCCGTAGTTCCCTTAGTATAAGTCACCCCTGCAGGTAAGTTACTATTATTTGCATTAACTTCTTTAATTTTAGCTGCAAAGCGCTCTTTGGCTGCATCTGTAAAGTTACCATTAGCAATATCACTATTACCATAAGTCACTTTTTCAGCATTCGTTGGATAAGTTACTTGATCTCTGTAGTAATCAGCATACGTTTTAACAGTTACCGAATCACTCTTAGCAGAAGATACTTCATAAGCAGTGTCTTCTGTTGTATTTTTTGCAATTGTTTTCTTGTATGTTCCAGAAACAAGAACATTAGTCGTTAATTGTTCTCCTAATGTTAGGTCTTTCTTGTAGTCAGCTGCCGCGAATGTTACTGTTGTTGTTCCAGCTGGAACGTCTTTTTCTGCTACAACATTACCTTGAGCATCTTTAAGTTGGACTTTTACAGTTGATCCTGTAGCTAACTGAGAAGTTTCTGGTAGGTTTGATACCGTAACCGCTGGTTTAGTACCTGCTTGACCTTGAAGTGTTGGTGCTTTTGGTTTAACAGCTAGAGCAACTTTGATGTCCTGCTCACTGTAAAGATTACTAGTGTCACCACGTTGATTCTGAACAGTAGTTCCATAGTAAACATTGACATTTTCTTCTCGTACTCCTATAGTTCTTTGTGCGCTTTGTACTGGTGAGGCACCTAGTCCATGATTCCCCCATCCGATCCAAATTCTTGATGGCGTACTTAAATTACTACTTGGTTTGACATAAGAACCAGCACCAGCATTTGCAAATGGTTTACCTACTTCCGTTTCAAAGTACTCTTTTCCTGCTGGATAATTGGTCTCGTAACCATACGTTCTGAAAGTAACTGTTTTTTCTACAGTTCCAGCTCCATTTGGATAAGTCACAACGATTGTGTGCCTTGTTTCTCCTGCGACTGTGCTTAGAGGCAAGCCATCCTTAAATTCAACCGTAGTTCCTGCTGGTCTGTTTCCTTCAAAGGCTACATAGAAGTCTGCTGTAGGAGCTTGTGTTCTACCTTGAGTTCCCCATACAGCTGAGGTCAATGGCTGACTAACAACCTCCTGGTAGGTAGCCACTTCTTGATTATTAACCTTACGAAGCGTTACCCCTGGATATACCGTTACTGGGATAGTCAATTCAGTATTCACACCATTTAGACTAACTTCTACAGTTTTAGTTGTAGTTCCTACTGTATCTGTTGTTGGTTGCTCGCCATTTTTCCATGTTGCAGAAGTTAAAGTAACGCCTTCAGGTACTTCTACAAAGTTAGCTGCATTCGCAACATTTGCAACAGTTGCATCTTTGATAGCGTAAACAGCTTTAGGTTTAACAGCAGTAATCGTAATCGTCTTGTCTGCTTTATTACCGTTCTTGTCTAAGACAGTTACCTTAATATTATTTTGAGAAACTGAGCGTAACGTTCCTTTAATTGATTGAGTATCGTCATCGTAGATTAGACCAGATGGTAAACCACTAACGATAATATTCCCTTCATCAATACCGACTCCAGCATCTGATAATCCAAGAGGAATATCAACCGTTTTTTCTGCTTCTATAATTTTCGATGAAGCTCCGATAACAGGCGCTGTTTGATCTCCATTTCCAGCTTGAGCCGTCGCTTTATTACTTTCAATACTTTGAGCTGCAACTTTAGCTGTAACATCTGCTTGATCTTTGACCACTTGGTCTTTCAATGTGATTGCACCAGTAGTTGCATCAATACTAATGCCGTCTTTTTGACCACTTGTAATCGTCCATCGGTTATCATCACCCTTAGTAGCCACAATCGTTGTAGGCGTTTGAGGAGTTTTCGTTACATCACCATTATCTTGTAGTTGATTGTTATCTGCAGGAGTGTAAGTTACTTCTAGTTTATCGACAGTTGCTTCAGTCACTGGAGTTACTGTAACATCGCCGTTACCCGAAGGAGTTACTGTTGGTTGACTTGGTTTAACGTTTACTGTAACACGCTCTACATCTTCACTTGTTCCATCTGGATATGCTACCGTTATTGTCGCTTGTTTGACTCCTGGTGTTGATGTATTTAGAGTCCCTGCTTTCCATTCAATCCTTGTATTTTCTGGCAAGCTTGTCGCATTTTCTATACTGTCTCTAGCTTCTGGTTGGCTATCTTTTTCTACTGTTTTCTCTACTGCTGTTGGTGTGTAAATGTCTTTTTGTGACGGTGCAGTTACTGGGATTTGAATATCTTCAGTAGAACCATCTGGATATGTAATACTTGCGCCAATACTATAAGTATTGTCAGTAGGATTATGTGTAATCGCTCCATTATCCTTCAGATTGATACTCATATCTTGAGTGTTATAGGCTACTTTTACATCCCCTTTTGTAGTAGTGAATGTAAGGTTTTGTTTCATAGCGTCAAACTCTGTTTGAGTCACTGCAGCATTACTCAAGGCAATATCTCTTTCAAGACGTTGAGGAGTTATCGTCGGTGTATACTTAGTTGCTTGTGTTCTAACTTTGAATAACACACGAGTTGGACTGGTATTTGCATTAACTTTATTTCCATCAACTGTGTGTAAATCATTTCCTGCCGCATCAATCACACTTGCGTAACGAGTTACAATTGTTTCATCATTATTCCATAATGTTGAACCTGTTCTATATTTATTTAACGTTCCTGTTACTGTTAATGTCTTCGGTGCCGGATATGTCGTATCACCACTCGCTGGGTATCGTTCATAATCAATACCTACGCCGCCTAAGTTAGCTAGATTTCCATTATATTCTACAAATCCTGCTTGCGACAATTTATTGGAATTGTCTTTAAACGTTGCCACTGGTAAGTTAGTGTCTTCTGTTGGTGTGATGTATACTACACGATTTCCTGCAGCATCTGTCTCCACATTTTGGAATTCAACTGTAGGGAAGATAGGGTCTCCATCTTTAGCAACTCCAGTTGCCTCGCTACTTTCAAGATTACCATTTGTAGTCATGAAAGCTGTAACTTTTACTGTTGAGCCATCTTTTACAGAACGGTCTTTAATTTTAACAGTACCTGTTACTCCATCAATTGTAATTGGAGTTCCTGAGCCAAATGACCATGTATCTCCATTTTTAGATGCAGTATAGGTTACTTCTTGCGGATTAGTTCCCTGTGTAGTGTAAGTCACTTTTAGACGATTGACATTGGTTTCGTTTGCTTGTGTAATCAGCACATCACCATTATCTTGTGGACTTACTACTGGTGCTTTTGGTTTCACTTCAAAGTTAATGGTTTTCTCAATGTAACGTCGTCCATTAAGCTCACTATCAGCATTTCCTGTCACTTCAGTTCCAATGCCGTCAGTTCCTGCATATCCAGCTGGGAAGTAGGCTCTTGCTTTTACCACATGACGTCCTGGTGCATCTGGCAAGTTTGTAATAACCTGACCAGCTTCATTGACCATACGGAAGGTCATTCCACTAGGGAAATTACCAGCATCTTGACGGTTTGTTCCATCGTTAACCGTTAAGTAATTATTGGCATCTTCCAGTCTTTGCCCTGCAGTTGCTGCTACTGTAATTGATGATTGATTTGCTTGAGTTGAACGAGATGGCTCAAAATCTAAATCTACTACTTTTAGACGGAATTTAACTTCTGCTTGGTTTCCTGAATCAACTCCATTGCTTCCATCAGACACCTTAAGTGTTACAGTTGTCAGTCCTAATTGTGCATTAGCTGGAATTCTTCCTGTGATAGTATGCGTTCCGACTGAGTCTTGTGTTTTTCCAGTTTCTGTTAGTGTATCACTATTTCCATTAAACTGAATTCCACTTGGTAAACCACTTACATACTTAAGGTTTACTCTACCATCTGAGTCATTATCAAAGAATGTTAATGGTAGATTTAAATTAGCTCCACGATAGACAGTCACCACTGGAGAAGTAGATTCATTAGCATTTAATGTTACGACTCTATTCTCATCTGTTTTATTAGTTAATTTAACTGTTGGGGCTACCTTATCTGCATTTTCAACTGGTATTCGAATGTCCTTAGTTGAACCATCTGGATATGTAATTGTAGCTCCTACATAATATGAACCACCCTCACTCTTAATAGCACCACCATCTTTCATAGCGATATTCATATCTGGAGAATTGTATGCTACCTTAACATCTCCTCTATTTGTAGAGAATGTTAAGTTAGGTTTCATCTTATTAAATTCTGCTTCAGTTACACTTACACCGCTTACTGTAAGATCTTTCTTAAGTGTTTGGGCGTTGATAGTAGCTTCATACTTAGCGGCTTGCGTCAATACTTTGATGACTACACGAGTTGGATTTTGAGCATTATTAGTAAAGTTTTGCAACTTATTGTCTGCCGCATCTGTTGCTCCAACATAACGAGTTACAATATTATCACCGTTACTCCATATACGTCTTGTATTACGATTTTCTCTTGGAAGTTTTCCTGTAATCTCAATGTTAAATGGCGCACTAAACTCAACATTATTTTCACTAGCTTTTTTGTTGTAATCTAAGCCAAAGTCCATATTGGTACTACGTCCGTCACCGTGATAGAGCAATACTTCTCTCAACTTACCAGAATCATCCTTCACAGTTCCTAAGGTAATGGAACCATTCGCTAAGTCCTCTGTCGGAGTTACATAAACAACACGCTCTCCATTTTCAAGTGATGTATATTTATCACTAAAAGTAAAGGTCGGTGCAGTCTTCTCACCTGCTAAAGAAGTCCCAGTAGAAACCGTACTCTCCACATTTTGGGCTACTACCTTAGCTGTAACTGCTGTAGTATCTCTTACTTGACGGTCTTTAATTGTGACAGCACCAGATGTTGCTTCTATTGTCACTCCATCTGCAGGGGCATTCGTTAATGCCCATGTATTACCAGTCTTAGTAGCTGTTACTGTTCGTTGGTTATTATCTTTATCTGTATAGGTAAAGCTTAAGGTATTGACATTTGTTTGGTTTGTATGTGTTACCACTACATCCCCATTAGCCTCAGCAGTAACTGTCGGCGCTGTTGGTTTAACGTCAAATTCAATTTCACGAGTCGTATATGTACGATTTCTAATTTCATCAATTCTATCTCCTGTTGCATTAGCTGGAGTTGTTGATAAACCATTTGTCGGTACATAAGTTGTTGGGTAGAAGGCTCCCGCTTTCACAAGATATTTCCCAGGCGCAGTGAATGTTAAAGTTGTTCTAAATTCATTATCATTCTCTCCAGTAATATAACGGAATGTCATATCTCGAGGGAATAAATTGTCATTTCTAGTTATCCCTGTTCCCGCTCCTGTTCCTGTTGTAGCAGTTAAATATTCATTCGGATCTGGAGTTTGCTGATTTAAAGCTACTTCTTTCGTAATTTTCGTAGTACCAGTAGCTTGAGAATGTCCACCTTCAAAATCAATATCTAAAACACGAATATTAAATTTAACTTCTTTTTTGTTTCCTTGGTCAACGTTCCCATTTGCGTCATCAGATACTTTTAATGTAACTGTCTGCACTCCAAGAGTTGCATCTGTTGCCACTCTACCTCTCACAGTATAAGTACCAGGTGTAGTTTCTGTTTTACCACTTTCGTTAATTGTCGTAGAAGTAGTTGCACTTTCATTACTATTAAACAGGACACCTTTTGGAAGTCCTTCTTTGTAACCAATATTAACTTTACCAGTATTTGCATTATCATAATACTTCAATGGCAATTCAATAGTCGCCCCACGATATACATCAATTGTTGTAACCGATGGATCAGTCGTTAATGTAACTTCAGTATTGTTGTTTGCTTTATTTGTTAATTTAACTGTCGGTGCAACCGTGTCTTGAACATTGAAGACAACAGGACGAGGTGCATTAGCTGGATAATAAATAGTATGTTCTACATTATCAATCCTCTTCTTAACTGAATTAGATTGTGGGAAAGCTGCTGTTGCATAATACTTAGTAACCCTACCCACTTCAGATAAAACTGTACTATTTGGTGTATCTTTCAAGGTTGTAGTATCAAACCACTTGTATGTTACTCCATTCGGAAGATACTTAGACGCTTCAGTTCCTGAGCTATTATCAACTACTTTTAAGTAATCTTGTGGATTTCCTAGTGTTGAATTAACCGCAACATCTTTAGGAGAATTTTTTGGTTGAATATCTACAACTGTATATTGGAATTTGTATGTTTTTGCATTATTGTTGGCATCACTTACAACAACACTTGCCTCATTTGTCCCAAGAGCTGCGTTAGTATCAACCACATTATTAGTTGTTAATTGATAAGATGTTCCGCTTGTAAGATTTGTCTTAGCATCATCGCTATTTCCGTTTTTATTAAACCATACTCCAGCAGGTCCTCCACTCATCTTGAATGAAGATACTGTACCAGAATTATCGCTAACAGTAAATGTAGGGTTGAATGTTGCTCCACGATAAATCACAAAACGATTATCTGCGGCATTTTCAGTCAATGTCTTACCATTCATCGTGACTGTTGGTGCTTCGTTATCGCGAGCAATCACACGATATTTGAAGAAGTATTGTTTGTCTCCACTTGAACCATCATTAACCGTTATCGTTGAAGTGTAAGTTCCGGTAGCCATATTATTAGGGACATTCCCCGTAAATCTCACCGGACCAAATGTGTTAGATTCAGTAGCATTATTATTTTGTCTGAATGAATCATTTGCATTAGTAGCTGTCACTCCTGTTGGAAGGTTACTAATTCTAAATTTAGTAAGATTTCCTGTATTATCCCACGCTTCGAGCTGTGGTCTAAACGGTTGTCCTTGCACTACTTCATATAGCGCATCCCCTGCATCTGAAGCAGTTCTTGTTTCTGGAAGTCGCGTATTAGTACCAACAGTTTGAACTACTGGTGGTACACCATCTGTTGCTGCCTTTTCAGCAGAAGGATCCGATGACACATCGTGCTTTTCTGTTCCATCGTAATCAGTCCAATCACCTTCCACAACAGTTTTAGCAACATAAGTTCCAATTTCTAATTTTAATCCACTAAAGGTTGCAACACCATTCGCATCCGCCGTAGCCTTAATTGGTTGTTGATCGCTACCTTTTACAGAAACTAAAGTGTCTCCTTCTTTTTTATAAAGAATTACATCATAACCTTTCGTACCACCGCTAACTTCGATATTACTTGCTACTCCGGCTACTCTTGTCAAATCAGTTTTTATGGTTGGAGTTTTTGGTTTCGTAACAATACTAAATTTACCTGTATCATGTGAACCATCACCATTAGCCTCTTTTTCAAACCAACGATTATATCTATATGTGTGCACACCCGGCGTAGAAATTGCATCAATTGTAACCTCTTTTTTAGTCATAGGTGTACCTTTGTTGCTCATCAATTGGAATTTTTGACCTTTATTATTAGCCAGCCCTTTACCTGTTTGTTTTTCATATAGCTTACCGTTTGCATCATAGTAGTCCCCATAAGAAGTCATATCTATCTCGAAAGCAGTATTTGCAGTATTATCCGAAGCAAATGTTAAAACACCTTTCGTCCCCGCATCTAATGGTTTATCAATTTGATTTGGATAGTTACTGGCTATATTATTACCTTCTTGTTTTACTTTTGTACCTGTTTTGATTGCATAATCTGGTGCAAAGTTAACATAAGCTGTGTGTTGATCAACTTTAAAATACCCATTTCCAGATACTCTAAACTTAAATCTATCAACATCTCCAATTTCACTAGCAGCACGCGCATGCCATTGGTTAACAAGATAATGAGTAAACGTACCATTTGATTGACGCACCCCTCTGACACCAAATGCAGTCACTAAATCTTCAGGACGATCATTCGATTTCGTAATAAAGGAAATACGATAAGCATCTCTTGTTCCATTTGTTAAGAAACTATATAAATCAGAATTCGATTCATTTATTTTAGTGAATTTATCATCTACTAATTTTTTGTCCGCGGCATTATTATTTAACAATCTCGGTCTTAAACTAGCAGCATCTTGTCTAGCTAAATCATTTAATGAGTTAGTATTAAAATTTTGCGTTCTTTCCCAGTCATTAGGCTCACGTCGAATATCTGATCTTTTCGGTGTTCCGACTGAAAGATTTTTAAATCCAACGAAAGAATCCGTCAATCCGTCTCTAAGATTATTAAATCCTTTAGAAGTTGACGTCCCGTTTTGATTTTTTCTGTTAATATTTACAGAATTCTCTACAATAGTATGAGTTTTAGGAAGTGTAAACCACACACGTTCCGAATCAAGTTCGTGGTGTCCATTATTTAAATAAATATCCCATTTCCATCCACCATTTATTTTAGTTAAATCTGCATAAAGATACTCTTCTGCTCCAGAAACAGGCTTATTGTTTTCATCCCTACCTCTCGAATTTCTTTCTGTATAATAAACATACGTAAAACGTTCGTATGGTGAATTACCCTTTCTACCATCTTCAAGGTAATATTCTAATGAATTAGCAAAGCTATTACTTCCATCACGATTCTGTCCAGCCGCACGTGCATTACGTGTTCGTACAGTACCTGCTGGCACATTGCGGAAACCTGACCATCCTCTAGTGTTGGTTCGTGGTTGGATGGTTACATTGTTTTCACTTGGATTTTCAGGATTTACTTGGTTTACAGGCCCTGTTACTTCTCCTGCATTCGCGTCCTTTTCACGAAGTACCCCTTCGATCAGTTCACGTGATTTTTTCAGGTCTGTTAAAGCAGCACTAAAGTCTTCTTGACTGATGGTGTTGCCTTTAGAGAAGGCTTCATTGAACTTATCAGCAGCTGCCTTGGCTGCTTGGATTTTATCTGCTGACGCTCCGTTAGCTCGGAGTTGCTCAGTGATGAACTCTAATTCATCTTTTAATCCATAAACGCCATTTTTACCTTCTGTCGTGTTGGTATAGGTTGGGAGTTCTCGTGGAGTAGCTTGAGAGCTAGTTCCAGAACCTGTTGAGTCTCCTCCAGCAGATTTTTCATCTGACGTAGGCTCGCTCAAAGTTCTTCTACGACCTTTTCCTCCACTTGTTTGCGCAGTCGTAGCTCCCTCTGAAGTAGCAAGTCCAGTAGATGTCAGACCTGTAGATGCCAAACCTGCCTTTTCCAAGATTGTTGGAGTGTCTAGGCTAGGTGTCAAGGCTTGATTGACACGGCTCATAAGCTCTGCCATCAGTCTTGCTTGCTCATCAACCTGCGCTTGCGTCGCTTTTGGATCTTCCAAAACTGCCTTAGCTGCTGCTAAACGCGCTTCCACTTCAGCATGAAGTTCCTGCATTGAGCTAAGCGTTAGTTTTTCCAACAAAGCTTGCAGATTGCCTTGGGTTGATTTGGCTGCTGTCGTATCAGCGACGGTCGGCTGTTCTTGCTCTTTTACTTCTCCTGCTTGAGAAGGTTCTTGGTTAGCTGGATTTGTCTCGGACTGAGCAGAGTTAGACTCAGCTCCTGCTTGCCCTTGATTGGTTTCCTCAGCTGGCGCTTCCTGCGTTTTCACCTCATCAGGTGCTTTAAGTTCAGCTGGCTGGCTAGTTGAAGCCTTGCTCGAGTCTTCCTCATCCGAGGTTCCTGGATTCCCATCTGAATTTCCAGAAGATCCAGCAACTACATCACTGGCTGTTGCCGAAGATACTGCAGGAGCTTGAGCAGCTACTCCATTGGCAAAGAACATCAGAGCCGCCACCGCGACACTGGCAGCACCAAAGTGATATTTTCGAATTGAATATCGGAAAACTTTTTCTTTGTTATATTTTCCAAAGTCCATGAAATCTTTCTCCTTTTTTATAAGTTGTTTTGAAAACAAAAATAGCCTTATCATCTTCAAACTCACATGATATTAAATAGTATTGATAGAACTATTTAACCCACTGTACCCAGTGTACAGTCTAGTAATAATTATACCATACCCCCCCCCCCGAATTTACCATCTAATCATCCAAAAATCTTGATTTTTAGAGAATTTTTTAGCATATGTTTATTATATTGATTATAGATATGCGCTTTTTTGATTTATTTCCTAGAAACTAATAACTTTTCTATATCTTTATTTATGAAATTTTTAGTATAATAATAGTTATAATTGGCTGATTTTTAGTAGTGTGAATATATTGAATTTAACTTAGAAACCAAGTATGGATTCAGATTTTAGTTTGAAAAATCCTCCCTATTTTTGGATTGGAAGAGCTTATCATCAGTTTCTGAAAAATGTCTAAGACTTACGGGACTTGTTCGATACCTTTTTGTAGCAAGATTAAATGGTTAGCTGGTTAAAAATTGAATTGTTCAGCTTTTATTTCATCTCACTATCCCCTATTCCTAGAGCCACAATCTCCTTATTCCTTCCTTTGACGATTCTCATATCCAAAATCACTCCTATCCCTAGACCGCTTTCAGCCCTTACCTCATGATAATCAAGTTTGGAAATATAGTATATTGAAATAGAATATGAACAAATTGATAAGGGGATTTTAAAGTAATTTCTAACAATGCTTTAGAAACTATGATGTGCTAATCTAAATTCAACTCACTATAAAAACAACTAAAACAAAATGAAACAAGAATCAAACAAATTGGTCTTGGAATTTCAATCAATTTATAACAATATTTTAAAAACCCCTTGTACTATCCCAGCTTTAGCTCATTATATTTGTTCTAAATCCATTGATTATCATTCTACTCTTATCCTTAATCTAAGATTAGTATTTTGAGCTATCCTACATAAGTCTCCTTGCTTGCTTTTTGATTTTCGTTTATAGGATATTGAATTTGGAATAGTTCACTAGTACTTCTAAAACATTGATAGAAATTACTTTGACTTTCCTGACTGATTTGTTCAGTTCTTATTTCATTCATATATGCTATGCATTAACTGATAGCGGATACCTACGGAGAACTTGCCACTCAGATGTAGGACCTGCCCATCATACAAAAAAACAGACTTCATCCCACAAAGAGATAAAATCTGTTACTATTTTCTACACGATATTTCCTAATTTTTAATCCAGCAGTTGATCTACTTGGCTGATGGCTCGCTCAGGTTGCTGGGTAAAGGGTTTGTTCCCGAAAAACTCCAACCAGGGCTTGCGAACCTTGTCTTTGCTAGTTTCCCTGTATTTTTTAGGTCTTATTTATGGTGGTCCTTCAATAGCGCCTCAAACTCAGATGCTGACATACCCAACTGCTGACTGGCAACCTCAGAAGTCAGAAGACCTTGACGGACTAAATTTAGTAGCATGGACAAACTTCCTTCAACTTTCCCTCGCTCCAGTCCCTGTTCAAGACCTTCTGCTCGACCGCGTTCAAGACCACGCTCCAGTCCCTGTTCAATCCCCTCTGCACGGCCACGTTCAAGTCCACGCTCTAAACCTTGTTCAATACCTTCAGCTCGTCCACGTTCAAGACCTCGCTCCAGTCCCTGTTCAATCCCCTCTGCACGACCTCTCTCCAACCCTTTTTCTTCAGCTTGTTCCAAGGCATAGTCCTGCGCTAACAAGGCTTGTTCTTCTCGCATACGTAGTTGGCTAAACATTTTCCTATCCTCCTCGGACCAGCTCTTGTAGTCTAGCAGTTGGTCTGCTTGGCTGATGGCTCGCTCAGGTTGCTGGGTAAAGGGCTTGTTCCCGAAAAACTCCAACCAGGGCTTGCGAACCTCGTCTTTGCTGGTTTCTCTGTATTTTTTAGGTCTTATTTATGGTGGTCCTTCAATAGCGCCTCAAACTCAGAGACAGTCATGCCTAACTGTTCACTCGCAACCTCAGAAGTCAGAAGACCTTGGTGGACCATATCTAGGAAAGCAAAAAGTTTTCCACGTTCAAGTCCACGCTCTAAACCTTGTTCAATACCTTCTTCTCGCCCTTTTTCAATACCCTCTGCACGTCCACGCTCCAGTCCCTGTTCAATCCCCTCTGCACGACCGCGTTCAAGACCACGCTCCAGTCCCTGTTCAATCCCCTCTGCACGACCGCGTTCAAGACCACGCTCTAAACCTTGTTCAATACCTTCTGCTCGCCCTTTTTCAATACCCTCTGCACGACCTCTCTCCAACCCTTTTTCTTCAGCTTGTTCCAAGGCATAGTCCTGCGCTAACAAGGCTTGTTCTTCTCGCATACGTAGTTGGCTAAACATTTTCCTGTCCTCCTCGGACCAGCTCTTGTAGTCCAGCAGTTGGTCTGCTTGGCTGATGGCTCGCTCGGGGTGCTGAGTAAAGGGTTTGTTCCCAAAAAACTCCAACCAGGGCTTGCGAACCTTGTCTTTGCTGGTTTCTCTGTATTTTTTTAATTCCAAGAATGCCATCTTAACTAAATGGTTTTCTTGTCCGTTATTGGTAATGGTTAAGACTTCACCCGTCGTGTCTTCGCGCATACTAAAGCTATGAAAAGCCAGGTCATCTGAGAAGTAGTTACTATCCACGATAGCAATGGCATAAACGGGGGCGATGTGTTTGTAACTCTGGTGGGTATCACCTTCTCGTTGGCGAATTTTTTCAAGATTTTGATTGACCTGACTGCACAGATAAGCCCACAGGCGATTGATGAAAAAATTCTGATGATGAACCTGAATCTCAATGATAACCTGTGTCCCATTGTCCAACTCCGCCAAGACATCTATGCTAGTATAGAAATCCTGGGCCGAGTATGGCAGGGAAGGCAAGACATGAATGTTACTTCCCTCCAAAATGGTCACATTTTTTGCTGGTAAATCCAACATATCGCGAATAAATTGACAAGTGATTTCTGGGTTGCTGAATATTTTCTTAGCAACCAAGTCATTAGTTGGGCTGATGCCCGGATGTCTGAGAATCATCCTTTTCCTCCTTCTATTATAGCACATTTTTTAATCTAATTTACTAGATTCTATGCTTCTATCTATTTATTCGTAAAAGAAAGCTTTTCTTCAGAAGAAAGCTAATCGCTTATTTGAAAATTTTTCCCCTCTGTTGGATAGTCCCGTCTATCTATGTTATAATGAAAGAAGGATTTAAAATCGGAAAAGGAGTATTTATGCTAAAATTAGGTGTCATCGGCACTGGCGCTATCAGCCACCACTTCATAGAAGCAGCCCATGCTAGTGGAAAATACCAGCTGGTCGCAGTCTATTCTAGGAAACTTGAAACCGCAGCAACCTTTGCTTCTCACTATGAGAATATCCAACTCTTTGATCAAGTAGAGGACTTCTTCAAGAGCTCCTTTGATGTGGTCTATATTGCCAGTCCAAACTCCTTGCATTTTGCTCATGCGAAGGCTGCCTTGTCTGCTGGTAAACACGTCATTCTTGAAAAGCCAGCTGTCACTCAGCCACAAGAATGGCTAGATTTGGTTCAAACAGCTGAGAAAAATCACTGTTTTATATTCGAAGCAGCTCGGAATTACCATGAAAAAGCTTTCACTATCATCAAAAACTTTTTAGCAAATAAGCAAGTGTTAGGAGCAGATTTCAACTATGCCAAGTATTCTTCCAAAATGCCTAACTTGTTGGCTGGGGAGACACCAAATGTCTTTTCAGACCGTTTTGCTGGCGGAGCACTTATGGACTTGGGGATTTATCCTCTCTACGCTGCCGTTCGTCTCTTTGGAAAATCTCAGGACGCAACCTATCAGGCTCAACAGCTTGACAATAGCATTGACCTAAATGGAGATGGACTCCTCTTCTACCCAGACTATCAAGTTCACATCAAGGCTGGAAAAAACATCACTTCCAATCTTCCTTGCGAGATTTATACAACAGATGGAACCTTGACTCTCAACACGATTGAGCATGTTCGCTCGGCTATTTTTACCGACCACCAAGGCAATCAAGTCCAACTCCTTATCCAACAGGCTCCTCATACGATGACTGAGGAAGTCGCTGCATTTGCACAGATGATTCAGCAACCAGACCAGACACTCTACCAGACTTGGCTGGATGATGCAGGCTCTGTTCATGAGCTACTATATACCATGCGCCAGACTGCTGGCATTAGATTTGAGGCAGAAAAATGAAAACCAAACTACCGACTGAATGGCAAGAACTGAGTGACCAACTCGGTTTCCAAGAATTTACCCCCATTCAAACTCAACTATTTGAACCACTTCTTGCAGGAGAAAATCTTCTAGGAGTAAGCCCAACAGGAACTGGCAAGACCCTAGCTTACCTTCTACCAAGTCTTCTCAGACTACAAAAGAAAAAAGCGCAGCAACTCTTGATTCTAGCACCAAATACGGAGCTTGCTGGACAGATTTTTGACGTATGTAAAACGTGGGCTGAAGCCATCGGATTGACTGCTCAACTCTTCCTTTCAGGTTCAAGTCAGAAACGACAAATTGAACGTCTCAAAAAAGGACCAGAAATTCTGATTGGAACTCCTGGCCGTATCTTTGAACTCATTAAATTGAAAAAAATCAAGATGATGAATGTGGAAACCATCATCTTGGATGAATTTGACCAATTGCTCGATGATTCTCAGATTCACTTTGTCGAGAAAATCACTCACTACGCACCGCGTGATCACCAACTGGTCTACATGAGTGCCACGACCAAGTTTGACCAAGAAAAGATTGCATCTAGCACACGTACCATTGATCTTTCTGACCAAAAATTGGACAACATCCAACACTTCTACATGCAGGTAGACCAACGTCACCGAGTGGATATGCTACGAAAACTAGCTCATGTTGAGGATTTCCGCGGACTAGTCTTCTTTAACAACCTGTCAGACCTTGGAAGTGCAGAAGAAAAATTACAGTATCGTGATATCTTGGCTGTTTCTCTAGCTAGTGACGTCAATGTCAAATTTAGAAAAATCATCTTAGAAAAGTTTAAAGACAAGCAACTAACCCTGCTTCTTGCAACAGACCTTCTGGCACGTGGAATTGATATCGATAGCCTAGAATGCGTCATAAACTTTGATATTCCTAGAGATAGCGAAACCTACACACACCGTGCTGGCCGTACTGGCCGTATGGGCAAGGAAGGTTATGTTATCACTCTCGTCACTCATACCGAAGAACTTAAAAAACTCAAGAAATTTGCGAGCGTACGTGAAATTGTCTTGAAAAATAAAGAACTCTATATTAAATAAAGTCCTCAATGAGGCTTGGTAAAAAATGAACTGCATCCCCAAAGTCAGACAAAAAATCTAACTTTGAGGATGTAGTTCACTTTTCTATTACTCTTATTTGAACGAGAGATTTTTCTTTTGCAAAATACAAGGTGTTTCACATCAGCCTTTTAAAGCTATATAAAAACTCTCCAACTATTCTATTATACCATATAAAAAAATAAATAAATAGACTTGTTTTTTTCTTTTTTTGACGTATACTAACAATAGAAAGCGCTTTAAATAAAAGGAGGTTTTATGAGGAAAGTAAATAAGGACATTTTATTCTTAACTGGAATCATAGTTTTATGTTTTGGTTTTTTATTATTTCACATCAACCCCTATTATGCCGGACCCGATGAGACATTGAAAGAAAGGATAAATTTATTATTTTGGGAGCTATATTGGAGACCTATAGGAACTCTCAGTATCCTTTTGGGTTGCATTATGACTTTCAAAGGATTGAAAAAATAATCTTTTACTCATGAAGAATGGAAATTTTTTATAATTATACTCAATGAAAATCAAAGAGCAAACTAGGAAGCTAGCAATAGGTTACTCAAAGAACAGTTTGAAGACTCCAAATGTGGCGAAGCCAACATGGTTTGATGAGATTTTCGAAGAGTATTCGTTTAAATGACTCAGTCTCCCATAACGTACCACCCTACACTTATGGTTACATTAGACTAAAAGCATCTTACAAAGTAAACGTTCGTAAATTAGAAGTTAGATACTTAGGCACCAACAAATGGGTTCCAGCTGGTGAAACCTCTACTATATCGAATGTTAGTGTTTGGAGCGAACTAGTCACTTGGAAATAACTCATTAGATAGATCTGGAGTAACCGCCCGATAACGAAGTATATTGAAAAATATCCAGACTAGAGAACTCACGGATAGTTCCTAATCTG
>NZ_CKQD01000015.1 GCF_001171885.1 Streptococcus pneumoniae | reverse complement strand
CACCCGCATAGCGGGTGGTTTTTTTGTCTCGCACCTAGCGGAGCGAGACGGACTGAAAGTCACATAACAAAAATATCGAGGTTTGTTTTCAAAACTTCGATATTTTATTAGATTATTATTTTGTTGTTTCTAGTTTACTTTTTGATGGTTAAGAGTGGTGGAGAATTATACTCAATGAAAATCAAAGAGCAAACTAGGAAGCTAGCTGCAGGTTGCTCAAAACACAGTTTTGAGGTTGTAGATAAGACTGACGAAGTCAGTGAGCATATCTACGGCAAGGCGAAGCTGACGTGGTTTGAAGAGATTTTCGAAGAGTATTAGTTCAAACCGTAGTTGTAGTCATCATCTTGCATGGCTTCAACTTCACCAAGAAGGTAACCATTTCCGACTTGAGAGAAGAAGTCGTGGTTGGAAGTTCCTGTTGAAATACCGTTCATAACGATTGGGTTGACATCATCTGCTGAGTCTGGGAAGAGTGGATCTTGTCCCAGGTTCATGAGAGCCTTGTTAGCATTGTAGCGAAGGAAGGTTTTGACTTCTTCCGTCCAACCAACACCGTCATAGAGACTCTCTGTGTAGCCTTCTTCATTTTCATAAAGAGTATAGAGCAGGTCGTACATCCATTCTTTGAGTTTTTCTTGCTCTTCTTCAGGTAATTCATTGAAACCGAGTTGGAATTTATATCCGATGTAGGTACCGTGAACAGACTCATCACGAATAATCAATTTAATAATTTCCGCAACGTTGGCGAGTTTGTTGTTACCAAGATAGTAGAGGGGAGTGAAGAAACCTGAATAGAAGAGGAAGGTTTCGAGGAAGACACTGGCAACTTTCTTTTCAAGTGGGCTACCGTTTAGGTAGATTTCGTTGACAATCTCAGCCTTCTTTTGCAGATAAGGATTGGTATTGGTCCATTCGAAAATTTCTTCAATCTCAGCCTTAGTATTTAAGGTAGAAAAGATTGATGAGTAAGATTTAGCATGGACAGATTCCATAAATTGGATGTTATTGAAAACAGCTTCTTCATGTGGTGTACGGATGTCTGCGCGAAGGGCTTGAACCCCCGTTTCAGATTGCATAGTGTCAAGAAGGGTTAAACCACCAAAAACTTTTCCGACCAAGTCTTTCTCTTTGTTTGATAGTTTTCTCCAGTCATCCAAGTCATTTGACAAGGGAATACGTGTATCGAGCCAGAATTGCTCCGTCAGTTTTTCCCAAGTTGATTTGTCGATGACATCTTCGATGGCATTCCAGTTAATGGCTTTGTAGTAAGTTTCCATTTGAAATCTCTTTCTGTGTATAGTATTGTGAACTCACAATTATTTTTATTTTATCATAATTCCAGAGGAATATCGCACAAAAAGTCGGAGAACCGACTTTTGAAATGTTACATAAATTATGTTATGACATAGTAGATTTGATTTTATCAGTGCTGCTTAGGGAAAAATAGTGTTTCTCTGCTAGAAACTAAATCACACAGCTTTCACATTGGTTGGCACCGACTTCTCCACCGTCATCTGTAAAGGTACGGACGTAGTAGATAGACTTGATCCCCTTGTTAAAGGCATAGTTACGAAGGATGGACAAGTCACGTGTTGTTTGTTTATTTTCTTTCTTCCATTCGTAAAGACCTTTTGGAATGTCACTACGCATGAAGAGGGTGAGTGAAAGTCCTTGGTCCACGTGCTCAGTTGCAGCGGCGTAAACATCGATGACTTTACGCATATCCATGTCGTAAGCAGAAGTATAGTAAGGAATGGTTTCTGTTGATAATCCTGCAGCTGGATAATAGATTTTACCGATTTTCTTTTCTTGGCGTTCTTCGATACGTTGCGTAATCGGGTGAATAGAAGCCGAAACGTCATTGATGTAACTGATCGAACCATTTGGCGCTACAGCAAGGCGGTTTTGGTGGTAAAGACCATCTGCTTGAACCTTGTCGCGAAGTTCAGCCCAATCAGCAGCACTTGGGATAAAGACATCTTTGAAGAGTTCTTTAACACGGTCTGATTTTGGAACAAATTCGCCTGTAATATATTTGTCAAAGTAGCTTCCCTTAGCATAGTCTGATTTTTCAAAGTTGTGGAAGGTGATACCACGTTCACGCGCGATATTGTTTGACTCAACCAAGGTCCAGTAGTTCATAAGCATAAAGTAGATGCTTGTGAATTCAACAGACTCAGGCGATCCATATTCAATGAGTTGTTGGGCAAGGTAGCTATGAAGTCCCATGGCACCGAGACCAAAGGTGTGGGCTTGGCTATTTCCGTGGTCAATAGTTGGCACAGCTACGATGTGTGAACTATCTGTAACGAAAGTCAAAGCACGAACCATAGCACGGATAGAACGACCAAAATCAGGTGAAGTCATCATGTTGACCACGTTGGTTGAACCAAGGTTACATGAAACGTCCGTTCCCATTTGAAGGAATTCTTGAGCATCGTTGATCAAGCTTGGTTCTTGGACTTGAAGAATCTCAGAACACAAGTTACTCATGATAATCTTTCCATCAACAGGATTTGCACGGTTAGCCGTATCAATATTGACGACATAAGGGTAGCCAGACTCTTGTTGCAATTTAGAGATTTCAGTTTCCAAATCACGCGCCTTGATTTTTGTCTTGCGAATATTTGGATTTGCGACCAATTCATCGTATTTTTCAGTAATGTCGATGTAGTTGAATGGCACACCGTATTCTTTTTCTACAGAGTAAGGGCTGAAGAGGTACATTTCTTCATTTTTACGAGCCAATTCGTAGAATTTATCTGGTACTACGACACCGAGCGAAAGGGTCTTAACACGAACTTTTTCATCAGCGTTTTCTTTCTTAGTTGAAAGGAAGGCGATGATATCTGGGTGAAAGACATTGAGGTAAACCACCCCAGCACCTTGACGTTGCCCCAATTGGTTAGAGTAAGAGAAGCTGTCCTCAAAAAGCTTCATAACTGGTACGACCCCAGAAGCTGCTCCTTCATAACCTTTGATAGGTGCGCCCGCTTCACGAAGGTTGCTGAGAGTAATACCCACACCACCACCGATACGTGAAAGTTGAAGGGCAGAGTTGATAGAACGTCCAATAGAGTTCATGTCATCTGTGACCTGAATCAAGAAACAGGATACCAATTCCCCACGACGAGCACGTCCAGCATTCAAGAAGGAAGGAGTAGCAGGTTGGTAGCGTTGGTGGATGATTTCATTGGCAATATCAATTGCAACGGCTTCATTGCCATCAGCGAAATAAAGGGCGTTAAAGAAGACACGGTCTTCCATACTTTCAAGATAATATTCACCGTCGTTTGTCTTCAAGGCATATTGATTGTAAAATTTATAAGCTGCCATAAAAGACTTGAATTGGAAATTTTGATCTTTGATAAATTGCGACAATTCTTCCAAAAATTCTGGACGGTATTTCTTGATAAAGGCTGTTTCGATGTAGTTGTGTTCAATGAGGTAGTTGATTTTATCTTTAATTGAATCAAAAACCATAGTGTTTGGAACGACATTTTCTTTAAAGAAGGCATCCAAGGCTTCCTTATCTTTATGAAGCATGATTTGTCCATTAACAGGACGGTTGATTTCGTTATTGAGACGGAAGTAAGTCACGTCCTCAAGATGTTTTAATCCCATAAAATTTCCCTTATCTAATTACAAAAGAAAGGCTTCTAAGTTAGCCCTAGAAGCAGTTTCTTCTGGATGATGTACTAAGATTATGCTAATTGTTTCAGTTTTCCTGGTTGGAAACCTGAAAAGACTTCAGTTGGTGTTTGAATAATAGGAGCTGCGCTAAAACCGAGTTCTTTGACTTGATCGATGTACTCAGGCTGCTCATCAAGATTGATTTCTTTATATTCAACGTTATTACTGTCCAAGAAACGCTTGGTCATTTTACATTGGACACAATTGTTTTTAGAATAAACGGTTACCATTGTGTAACTCCTCTTCAAAATTTAATACTATCTTAGTATATCAGAAAATAAAATTTTGTCAATGATTTGAACTAAATATAGTGGTCTGTTTTTCTAGTCAAGCTTACAAAACACAATATGTAGTGTTTGTTTTATAAAACAGCAATGATTATCCTATAAATCGTTTTTAAAGAAACTATATCCTGTGTTTTGTTATCTAGGATAGAAGATTTTCAGCAAGTTATCTGAAAGGAAATTGAAGGAAAATCCAGAAAATGCTTGAAAAAAATCCTAGAAGATGGTATAATACCAAATTGTAAGGGTTATCACGTATAACTCAAAAAAGAAAGAACAAAAGGAGAGTCAAACTATGGCTTCTAAAGATTTCCACGTAGTGGCAGAAACAGGTATTCACGCACGTCCAGCAACATTGTTGGTACAAACTGCTAGCAAATTTGCTTCAGATATCACTCTTGAGTACAAAGGTAAATCAGTTAACCTTAAATCAATCATGGGTGTTATGAGTCTTGGTGTTGGCCAAGGTGCTGACGTAACTATCTCAGCTGAAGGTGCAGATGCAGATGACGCTATCACTGCAATCTCAGAAACAATGGAAAAAGAAGGATTGGCATAAGGGAAATGACAGAAATGCTTAAAGGAATCGCAGCATCTGACGGTGTTGCAGTTGCAAAGGCATATCTACTCGTTCAACCGGATTTGTCATTCGAGACTATTTCAGTCGAAGATACAAACGCAGAAGAGGCTCGTTTGGATGTTGCTCTTGAAGCTTCTCAAAACGAGCTTTCTCTTATCCGCGAGAAAGCTGTAGGTACGCTTGGTGAAGAAGCGGCTCAAGTTTTTGACGCTCATTTGATGGTTCTTTCTGACCCAGAATTGATTGGTCAGATTAAAGAAACAATCCGTGCTAAGAAAGTCAATGCAGAAGCAGGTCTTAAAGAAGTGACTGACATGTTCATCACGATCTTTGAAGGCATGGAAGACAACCCATACATGCAAGAACGTGCAGCGGATATCCGCGACGTGACAAAACGTGTATTGGCAAACCTTCTTGGTAAGAAATTGCCAAACCCAGCTTCTATCAATGAAGAAGTAATCGTGATTGCACATGACTTGACACCATCTGATACAGCTCAATTGGACAAAAACTTTGTAAAAGCTTTTGTAACAAACATCGGTGGACGTACAAGCCACTCAGCTATCATGGCACGTACACTTGAAATTGCAGCTGTATTGGGAACAAATAACATCACTGAAATCGTCAAAGACGGTGATATCCTTGCCGTTAACGGAATTACTGGTGAAGTGATTATCAACCCAACAGATGAACAAGCGGCAGAATTTAAAGCAGCTGGTGAAGCTTATGCTAAACAAAAAGCTGAATGGGCACTTTTGAAAGATACTCAAACAGTGACTGCTGACGGTAAACACTTCGAGTTGGCTGCTAACATCGGTACTCCAAAAGACGTTGAAGGTGTTAACAACAACGGTGCAGAAGCTGTTGGACTTTACCGTACAGAGTTCTTGTACATGGATTCTCAAGATTTCCCAACAGAAGACGAGCAATATGAAGCATACAAGGCTGTTCTTGAGGGAATGAATGGTAAACCAGTGGTTGTTCGTACAATGGATATCGGTGGAGATAAGGAACTTCCTTACTTCGATATGCCACATGAAATGAACCCATTCCTTGGATTCCGTGCTCTTCGTATCTCTATTTCTGAAACTGGAGATGCAATGTTCCGTACACAAATCCGTGCCCTTCTTCGTGCTTCTGTTCATGGTCAATTGCGTATCATGTTCCCAATGGTTGCCCTATTGAAAGAATTCCGTGCAGCTAAAGCAGTCTTTGATGAAGAAAAAGCAAACCTTCTTGCTGAAGGAGTTGCAGTTGCGGATGATATCCAAGTTGGTATCATGATTGAAATTCCTGCAGCAGCCATGCTTGCAGACCAATTTGCTAAAGAAGTTGACTTCTTCTCAATTGGTACAAACGACTTGATCCAATACACAATGGCGGCAGACCGTATGAACGAGCAAGTTTCATACCTTTACCAACCATATAACCCATCAATCCTTCGCTTGATCAACAACGTTATCAAGGCAGCTCATGCTGAAGGTAAATGGGCTGGTATGTGTGGTGAGATGGCTGGTGACCAAACAGCTGTTCCACTTCTTGTCGGAATGGGCTTGGATGAGTTCTCTATGTCAGCAACATCTGTCCTTCGTACACGTAGCTTAATGAAGAAATTGGATACTGCTAAGATGGAAGAGTACGCTAACCGTGCCCTTACAGAGTGTTCAACAATGGAAGAAGTTCTTGAACTTCAAAAAGAATACGTTAACTTTGATTAATGTCATTAACCTTGTAACCTAGTTGCAAGGTTTTTTGACGCATTTTGGAAAAGTATAGTCTTAAAAAGTACACTTTTAAATGCTCCGGAGGCATGGTATAATAGGGGAAACAAATAGAATAAGAGAGAAATCATGTCTAAAGAAATTGATATTGAGTATTACCACCAGCTAGCTTTACAAAAGCAGAAGGAGCATCGTAAAGTTTTAGCCAATCTAAAGAAAAAACCTCCTAAAAACCTAGACAAGATAGCCCAGCAGATTCACCAAGAGGTCTTTGCGGAGATTGATTGTACTGCATGTGCTAACTGTTGCAAGACATTGGGACCTGACTTTAAAGAAGCGGATATTACTCGTATTGCCAAGTATTTTAAGATGAAATTACCTGCTTTTGAAGCTGAATTTCTGCAGGTGGATGAAGATGGAGACAAGGTTTTTAAATCCATGCCTTGCCCATTTTTAGGAGGCGATAATCTCTGTTCTATCTATGACGTTCGTCCAAAAGCTTGTCGGGAATTTCCCCATACGGACCGCAAAAAGATCCATCAAATCAACCATCTGACGATTAAGAATACCTTGACCTGTCCAGCAGCCTATCTCTTTGTGGAGAAGTTAAAGGATAAGTTGTAGAGATTTATTATAAAGATACTGTTCTAACTCTGTAGAAATCATTTCTATGGAGTTTTCTCTTTATGGTCTATTTTTGAGAAATCATCAATTTATTTTTATAAAAAAGCAGTTATAAGGATTTTTTAAGCAAGTGAACGTATACTTATACAAACAAAAAGAAAGAGGTACAGCTATGAATTATCTAGTTATTCCAGCTTATCAACCTGATTTTAATCTGCTAACACTGATTGAAAAAATTCACAAGAAGGGTGATTTTTCTATCATTGTGATTGATGATGGTAGTTCTCCTGAATGTAAAGAAATATTTGCTCAGGCTGAAAACTATGGGACTGTACTTCGTCATCAGGTCAATCAAGGTAAGGGTCAGGCTTTGAAAACAGCTTTTGCTTACATTCAATCTCTCAAGATGCCTGGAACTATCGTTACAGCAGATGCGGATGGTCAACACAAGATTTGGGACATACTCGGCACTAGTAACAAGGCCAACGAAAATCCTAGCACTTTGGTTCTTGGTGTTCGTGCTTTTACTGGCAAGGTTCCCTTGCGTAGTCGCTTTGGAAATAGCTTGACACGTATCTTATTTAAAATCCAAACAGGCGTAGCAGTTTCAGATACACAGACAGGACTTCGTGCTTTCACGACAGACTTGATTCCTTTTATGATGGAAGTGGAAGGACAACGTTATGAGTATGAAATGAACATGCTATTGGAAGCCAGCAAGCAATATCCGATTTTGGAAGTTCCTATTGAAACAGTCTATATAAACGACAATCAAGCTTCTCACTTCCGACCTATTCGAGATGGTTTAATGATTTACAAAAACATTTTGAAATTCGCTCTTTCATCATTGAGTAGTTTTATCGTGGATTATCTAGTTTATGCTTTTTCTATTCTTTTCTTGAGCTTTATTCCATCAGGTTTACACCTCCTCCTATCAAATGGGCTGGCTCGTGTGACCAGCTCTATCTTCAACTTTTCGACTAATAAAAAATTGGTATTTAAAAATAAAGCAAGTAATTTAAAAACAGGTGCAGGTTATTTAACCTTGTCTGTTGTTCTCTTTTTCTTAGATACTCTCCTAATTAGCCTTTTTAATACAGGTTTTGGAATCAATTTATTCATGGCTAAAATTTTTGTAGGAATGCTTCTCTTTGTGGTATCTTGGACTGTTCAGACACGATTTATTTTCAAAGAAAGGACTTGTTATCCAGTATGAAATTTTTTAAGAAAGCCTATCTATACGCCTCGGTTTTTGGTTTGATTCTGACAAGTTCCTTTACCTATTCGATGTTAAAGACATTTGTACTAGCAGAGACTATCTCCACTGTATCTAATACTAACTCGACATTTAACACAGCAGTAGCAAGTCAAGCAGCAAAAAATGCCCAAGTAACGGATACCAGCTATTCAGATGGAAATATCAGTGTCAATCTAACTGAAAAGACGGTGAATGATACGCAAATCTATGTGGCGGATGTGACTCTGAGCTCTGCAGATTATCTGAAAACAGCCCTAGCCCAAAACTCCTATGGAACCAACGTCACAGCCAAAACCTCCATGACAGCAGCTGAAAACAATGCTATTTTAGCTGTCAATGGCGACTACTATGGAGCTAATAGCTCAGGTTATGTTATCCGTAATGGTGTTGTCTATCGGGATAGCGTCCGTGAAGACGCCAGTAATGGTGACCTTGCCATTTACAAGGATGGCTCTTTTAAAATCATTTACGAGAACCAAATCTCAGCTGACCAGTTAGTTCAAGATGGTGTAGTTAATCTACTGGCATTTGGTCCGTCTCTAGTTGAAAATGGTGAGATTTCTGTCGGTATCAATACAGAAGTTGGTCAGGCTATGGCTTCAAATCCTCGTACAGCTATTGGAATTATTGATGAAAACCACTATATCATTGTTGTTTCAGATGGTCGTACCTCGGAGAGCAAGGGCTTGTCTCTTTACCAGATGGCAGAAGTGATGAAATCTTACGGAGTGAAGACGGCCTACAACCTAGATGGTGGAGGTTCTTCAACTCTCTACTTTAATGGTCAGGTAATCAATAAACCGACTACAGGTGGAAACAAAATATCAGAAAGGGCGGTGAGTGATATTGTCTACATCGGTTACTAAAAATAAAAACAAACGCCTCCAAAAGACGCTAGTCGGCTATAGCATTCTTACTATTTTCTTTTTAGTATTTAGCCGTATCTACGAGTCTTTCAGTTTTGGGGAAACCTCCCTTCATATGCACTATCTTTTTGTAGTCCCCCTAGTAGGGGGCATCATTCTGGCATTACTGTTGAAAATCATTCCAAACTTAGGGCGAATCAGTCTAAACTTATGGAACTCGTCAGTAGCTGTTCTAACAACTGGTATGCTTTTTCGCGGAATCGTCAATCTATCAGGTCGTTCAACGTCCCTAGATCAACCCTACTGGTATGTTGGTATATCTTTTGCTATCTTAGCTATAGTATCACTTTTCTTTCAGAAGAAAAACAGTAATGAATTAGCTTGAAAATGGAAAACTGGTTGTTGAGAGAAACAGCCAGTTTTATTGTGGTATAATGAAGTAAGAAAACACCTCAACCTACTTGAAAATAAAGGGAGAACTCTGTGCCTAGACCAAAAACAAAAGAGGAGCTAGTGCTGGCCTCTAAGGAAAATTATGAAAAGCTTAACCTCTTCATCTCTCAATTAAGTGAAGATGAGCTACAGACTCCATTTGATTTTTCAAGAGACCCAAAGAAAAAAGAAGCTCACTGGAAAAGGGATAAAAATTTACGGGATGTCTTGATCCATCTTTATGAATGGCAGCAGTTACTTTTGACTTGGGTACATTCTAATCAAGAAGGTCACGAAAGACCTTTTCTCCCTGAACCTTATAATTGGAAAACTTATGGGGAGATGAATGTCGCTATTTGGAAGAAGCACCAGAAAACCTCCTTAGAAGAAGTGACTAGACTCCTAGAACAATCACATAGAGAGGTTTTAGAGTTGATAGAAGTTTTTAGCAATGACGAACTCTTTATCAAAGGTATCTATAAGTGGACGGGAGGGACAAGTCTAGGTTCCTACTTTGTCAGCAGCACTTCCAGTCACTATGATTGGGCTCTGAAAAAACTCAAAGCTCATCAGAAGAATTGTAAGGGATAGATGGCCTATTTGAAATGGCAAGAATGAGTTCTTTTAAACGTAAGATAAAAGCAAAGGGCCATCAAGTGATGTAGCCCTTTTGAGTTATACAAGCAAATTACCATGCAAAAGCTGTCGTTGGAGCATTGAGCGCTTCTAACCACTGTTTATTTTTTACGGGGCAAAGAGTTACGGATATACCTGCCATATCCAAACTGGTCATAAATGTTCCTGATTTTATAAAGGTAATAGTGACTCCTTCAATTTCTAAGAGTTGAAGGAGATCATTGATAAATATACCCATTTCTAGGTTGGTACTAGTACCTAGATTATTTACAAGCAATATAAATTGCTCACCCTTTTTCCAATGATAGTGCAATCTTAATTTACTTATAATTTCATTTGCAAGGATTTCCGATGATTGGAATGGGACGATACGATAGCCTTCTTCGCCATGTATCCCAATACCATAAGAAATATTTCCTTCTTCCAAGTTAAATAGTGGAAGGGTGGCTTGGGGGAGACTAGCAGATTTCGTTGCAAAGCCAATTGTTGCGATTTCGGGAGCAAGTTCATGACCTAAATCAGTTAGTTGCTCGATGTCGGCACCATTTTGAGCTGCATATCCTAGAACTTTATGAAGTAAAATAGTCCCTGCAAGCCCTCTTCCTCTAATTTGAAATCTATTGTGAGGTTCAATTGAAATATCGTCGTGTGCTAGACTATAGCCGACTTTAATTCCTTCTTTTCTAGCAGTGTTAATGGCCGAGCTAAATTCTTTGATGTCTGCTTCGAAATTTTTTACAATGATGAAGACACCGTGACCATTGTTTAAAAAACGAATGGACTCTAAGATTTCAGTTCTTGTAGGTGGAGTAAATAATTGGCCATAGATAGCAGCGGTAAGCATTCCTTTTCCCACATATCCAATATGAGCAGGTTCGTGTCCTGAACCTCCACCCGCCAATATTGGAACCTGATGAGGATTGCGATTTTTTTGATAGACTAGTGGTAAAGTAGGGTGTTTTTCTAATTCAGGATGACTGCTGACAGTTGCTGAAATGTAACTTGAAATAATTTTCTGTTTATGATTTGAAATAAATGTCATTGTGGTCTCTTTCCAATAATTGTCATGATTAGAAAGTCTGGTTGTGGAACTGGACTTTTTTTATTGACGTAAGCCTTCACGATTTCTGCTAGAGCATGTGAATGGTAGTCTAACAAAAAACAAGTATAAGCAGATGAATCGATATCAATCTGACCGTATTCTCTTAAAATTTTTGATACAAGCAAGCGACAGTAGCTGATAAAGTGGTCATAGAAGTTATTTTGCCCTTGAATATCAAAAAGTTGAATATAAAAGTCACGCTCTTGTTCGAAATAAAAAAATAATTCTTGTAATAGTTTTTGGCCCGAAATAAAGTCCAAGTTATTGGTGATATACTCGGTTAAGTCAGTTTCAAATATCCAGTCCAGCAGTTCATATTTGTCAAGAAAGTGATTGTAAAAGGTCTGTCTACGAATGCCAGCTGATTCCATGATATCTACAATGGAGATTTTGTCAAATTCTCTAGTAGCTAATAGGTCTCTAAATGCCTTGGCAATTCGTTTTTTTGTAATGAGTGATGATGCCATAGGAAGCCTTTCTTTTACTTACTTCATTTTACCAAAAATTTTTTTTAAACGGGTTTAAAAGGGGACAAATAATAGAATCTGTCCCTTATCAGCCAGCAATAAAAGATATATAATGAAAGCGAAAACAAAGGTACATGCCGAAAGGAGTTTCTCATGAAAAAAATTATAAATGAACCGACACAAGTTGTTGATGAAATGTTGCAGGGATTGTCATTCATGCATGATGACTTGGTAGAACGCTTAGATGGTTTTGATGTCATCGTTAGAAAGGCAGAAAAGACA
This sequence comes from Streptococcus pneumoniae, assembly GCF_001171885.1. Classification (GTDB taxonomy): domain Bacteria; phylum Bacillota; class Bacilli; order Lactobacillales; family Streptococcaceae; genus Streptococcus; species Streptococcus pneumoniae_A. The sequence goes on along the minus strand of NZ_CKQD01000015.1, from coordinate 37,142 downwards.
GGAAAAGTTGGTCTCATTTCAGGTGGAGGTTCAGGACATGAACCAAGTCATGCTGGATTTGTAGGAGATGGAATGTTGTCTGCTGCCATTTGTGGAGCAGTCTTCACTTCACCTACTCCGGACCAAATTTTAGAAGCCATCAAGGTGGCTGATGAAGGTGCTGGAGTTTTCATGGTCATCAAGAACTATTCTGGTGACATTATGAACTTTGAAATTGCACAAGAACTTGCTGAAATGGAAGGTATTGATGTAGCAAGTGTTGTAGTCGATGATGATATTGCTGTTGAAAATAGTCTCTATACCCAAGGGCGTCGTGGTGTTGCAGGTACCATATTAGTACATAAAATTTTGGGTGCTGCGGCTCGTTCTGGTAAATCATTATCTGAAATGAAGGACTTGGCCGATAAACTTGTCTTAGAAATTAAAACAATTGGACTGGCCTTGTCTGGAGCAACCGTTCCTGAGGTTGGAAAACCTGGATTTGTTCTAGAAGATGATGAATTTGAATATGGTGTTGGTATTCACGGTGAACCCGGATATAAAAAAGAGAAAATGCAACCTTCAGCACAATTGGCTTCAGAATTGGTTGAAAAATTATCTGAAGGTTTCCAACTTAAGGCTGGTGAACGCTATGGGCTTCTCATCAATGGTTTGGGAAGCACTCCTCTTATGGAACAATACGTATTTGCAAATGATGTGGCTAAATTACTCCATGAAAAAGGTGTTGAGTTGGCGTTTAAGAAAATTGGAAACTATATGACATCAATTGATATGGCTGGCTTGTCATTAACATTGATTCGATTGGCAGATGATGAGTGGTTGGATGCTCTAAATGCACCTGTTACTACACCAGCTTGGTAAAACTCAAGGAGGAAATGTCGCATGAATGCTGAACAAGCTCTTGAATGGATGAAGCTTTTTAATGAAAAGATTCAAGAACAGAAAGATTACCTTAGTGAGCTAGACACTCCTATAGGAGATGGAGACCACGGTGGAAATATGGCGCGTGGAATGGCTGCAGTTATGGAAAACTTAGAAGGAAAGCAATTTGAGACCAGCAGTGATGTGTTTAAACTTGTCTCAATGCAACTACTGAGTAAGGTAGGCGGTGCTTCTGGTCCCTTGTATGGCTCTGCTTTTATGGGCATGGCCAAGGCTGATTCAAATTCGAAAATAGAGGAAATCTTACAAAGCGGTTTGGATATGATTGTCAAACGTGGAAAAGCAGAAGTTGGAGAGAAGACAATGGTTGATGTTTGGACTCCTGTTATTGCTGCTTTGTCTGCTGGCCAATTGACTCAAGAGGTTATTGATCAGGTAGTGAATGCTACCAAAGATTTACTTGCAACTAAAGGAAGAGCATCTTATGTAGGAGAACGTTCTCTTGGACATATTGATCCTGGATCATTCTCATCAGGATTACTCTTTACTGCTCTTTTAGAAACCGGGGTGGTTTAATGGGAAGTATTGGTCTTGTTATCGTTTCACATTCCAAACACATTGCACAAGGTGTCGTTGAACTGATTAGTGAAGTAGCTAAAGATGTTCCGATTACTTATGTAGGAGGAACTGAAGATGGAGGAATTGGAACGAGTTTTAATCAAGTAGATAGGGTTGTTTCCGAAAATCCAGCAGATACTTTATTAGCTTTTTTTGACCTAGGTTCTGCTAAAATGAACTTAGAAATGGTGGCTGATTTCAGTGATAAAAGTATCATGATCAATAGGGTTCCAATTGTAGAAGGTGCCTATACTGCAGCTGCTCTTCTTCAGGTTGGTGCAGAACTGTCAGTTATTCAAACACAGTTGTCGGAGCTTGAAATCAATAAATAAGGAATCTTACTATAACTCTTTTTATAGGTGGGCTATTGATTATCTCAACTATAAAATCTTAAGTAAATAATTTCAAAATCAGAAAGGGATTGCTTGAGCAGTTCCTTTTTATTTTAACAGGAGTAGAATCATAGAGTTTCTAAATTGTTAATACTCTTCGAAAATCTCTTCAAACCACGTCAACGTCGCCTTGCCGTACTCAAGTACAGCCTGCGGCTAGTTTCCTAGTTTGCTCTTTGATTTTCATTGAGTATAATAATTCAAAAATGATTGTGATGGGGTTATTCTAGCTTTAGAATCCTTCAAAAATTAAAATCTAAGGCAATCAATGGCTTAGAAGAGCGTAAAAACATTTAGTTTATAGAAATTCTAGGTTTAGAATTACATGGATATTTATGAAGTTAGGGTATTCGATAGTTAGGATTGTTCTATTCTGAAAGATTTGAGCTGTCAATTGTATAGGATAGTGTTTTACCAATGAATTTTGTTGAAAGATTCCTTGTTTTATGGTAGTCTAAAGTAAAAGAAAGCCTTATCATTATATTTTTATTTGTTAACAATGTATTTCGACTTTATCTAATGTAGAAGAAAGAAATATCATGAAACGTTTATGACTTGTTGGAAAGAGAATGTGAACTAAAAATAGATTTAGGAGTAGGTAGATGAGTAGTTTAGAGTCAATTCGTAAAGCGCATATCATCGGGTGGGGTGCCTATCTATTTTTATCATTAAGGGCGCCGCTAATTAGCAGCACAGAGTATTTCTTGCTTATTTTTTTAGCGTTTCTCTATTCAATAGTATCGTTACCTATATACTCCGTGAAGAATAAAATAGTATCCATTTGTTTGGCTATAAACTCGATCCTGTTAATGAGTTTCCCGATTTTAATCAATAAATATTTCCCAGGAAAGGTTTCTACTTATATCGTATTAATCAGTATTTTTATCCTGGAGTTCTTAATCTTTAATAAAATTGGTAGAGATTTTGATACTAGATTAGCTAGTGAATATAGGAAAATCAGTCAGTTTAAAAGTAAGATGTCTCAATCTCCTTGGATAAAATATTTAGAGATTTCTAGTTTTATATTAACTATATTTCCATTTATTCTTCATGGTACAGTTGATAATCGTGTATTGGCTCTTATCTTTTTGATAAAAATTTGTGTAGATACTACGATAAAGTTTCTATTAAACAGAATCTTTAATTCAAGTGAGATGATGAAAAGGAGGATATTTTCTCTTTTTGCACTAGATTTGATGGTCTATATATTTTTAGGTTATGTTTTAGTGATGCGAAAAGACGGATATCTGTTTTCAATTCTACTAATTTTTTCTAATTTTTCACTTCCCTTTATCAGAGAAAAAGAGTATGAATTATTTAAAAATAAGAAGTAAGATAAATATGGTTAAATCTTAGTTCTCTTTAAAATCAAATCAGATAGAGAAAGGATATCTTATCTAGGTAACTAAGTACTATAAACAAAGTTGACGATTACCTGTTAGGAAACTATCCTAACCATGCAACGTTAAAGAGAAGAAATCTTATGAAACTCATATCACTAAATAATTATGCTGCTATTAAGTAAGAAGAGATGAGGTGTATTGATAGGGGCTTACCTCTACATAAAGACGGGGGAATGTTACAGTAAACGTAGCCACTGCTTATTTTATGGGGAATTAAATATGTTTAAACTAAGTGATAAAGTCAAAGTGGTTTTTGCTTTTTTAGGAGTAAGTTCCATATTGGTTAGTATGTATCTTATACCTTTTATTAAAACTGAGAATAAATTTTGGGAAATACTTTTATTTATATTAGGTGTATTGCTAATTGGAATTGCGTTACTAAATCCCCCAAAAAATTAAATTTTAGAATAGTATTAGTGAGTAGGTAATCATTTCTTGATTGGATTTTTTAATGCTATTTATGAATGGGATGGAAAAAGTGACAATAAATTAAGAACAGGATGATAGTATGATGATGGTTATTTTAATTTTGATGGTTGTGGTGTTTCTGTATTATGTAATTACAGAGTATTTTCAGAATAGTTATATTGACTGTATACTATTTCTAACATTGCTGATTTCTCATTTGATATGGGATTACTATTTTTTACCCATTGAAGTCTTAGTAGCATTAAGTGGAGTAAATTTGTTGTCAAGATTTTTCAAAAAAAAGAGAAGTCAATAGATTTGCTAGTAGATTATTAAGATGAAAGGTAAAATTGGGATATTTAAAATGAAACATTTTATTGCTGGTATCGGAGAGATAAAATTAGCTTTCTACATCTTATATGTTTTGCTAGGTCTAGCACCTTTATTTCACACTTACATAATAAATGCTGAAACAGGGGTAGGAAAATTAGCCTTAACTATTATAGGGGTAGTCTCCGTATTTATTTTAACTATTGCTCGAATTTATAGAAGATTTTTCTATAATTCACTAGATTAGTATGGATTAGTTAATCCATTAGAACTATTATTCTTTGTGATACTATACTACTTTTAAGTTTTTGCATTAAACAGCTGACTGAAGTGAAAGTTGTTTATCCTAGAAAGGAAAACCTCAAATTGCCCTACAAATTTCTACTTTTCGACCTTGACCACACTTTGCTTGATTTTGATGCTGCTGAGGATGTGGCTTTGACTCAACTTCTAAAAGAAGAAGGGGTTACAGATATTCAGGCTTATAAAGACTATTACGTTCCTATGAACAAGGCTCTCTGGAAGGATTTGGAGCAAAAGAAAATTAGTAAACAAGAGCTGGTTAACACGCGCTTTTCTCGTCTATTTGCTCACTTTGGACAGGAAAAAGACGGAAGTTTTCTAGCCCAACGTTACCAATTTTACTTAGCCCAACAGGGACAAACGATTTCTGGCGCTCATGAACTCTTAGATAGCCTCATCGAGCGTGATTATGAGCTGTATGCTGCGACAAATGGTATTACTGCTATTCAGACGGGGCGTTTGGCTCAATCGGGTCTAGCACCGTATTTCAATCAAGTCTTTATCTCAGAACAGTTGCAAACACAAAAGCCGGATGCTCTCTTTTATGAAAAAATTGGTCAACAGATTGCAGGTTTTAGTAAAGAAAAAACGCTGATGATTGGAGATTCCCTAACCGCCGACATTCAAGGTGGCAATAATGCGGGGATTGACACTATCTGGTACAATCCTCATCACCTCGAAAATCACACACAAGCCCAGCCGACTTATGAAGTCCATTCTTACCAAGACTTGCTGGATTGTTTAGATAAACTGTAAAAAGTGGTTTCCATAGCCACTTTTTGCTATAATAGAAGCAGTAAAAACGAAGGAGTCGGCTATGCAACACTCGTCTTGGCATGCTTTGATTAAGGAGCAATTACCTGAGGGTTATTTTGGGAAAATCAATCAGTTTATGAATCAGGTCTATGTTCAGGGGACTGTTTATCCGCCCAAAGAAAAGGTTTTTCAGGCTCTCTTGACAACACCGCTTGAAGAAGTTAAGGTGGTGATTCTAGGGCAAGATCCCTATCACGGGCCAGGTCAAGCGCAGGGCTTGAGTTTTTCTGTACCGGACTCTATCCCAGCTCCGCCATCCTTGCAAAATATCTTGAAAGAATTGTCAGATGATATCGGGGTTAAGAAATCTCATGATTTGACAGCTTGGGCTGAGCAAGGAGTCTTGCTTCTTAATGCTTGTTTGACTGTTCCTGCTGGACAGGCCAATGGTCATGCTGGTCAAATCTGGGAGCCTTTTACTGATGCTGTGATTCAGGTGGTCAATCAACTAGATAGACCAGTCGTTTTTGTACTCTGGGGCGCTTATGCACGTAAGAAGAAGGCCTTAGTTACCAATCCTCACCATCTGATTATCGAATCAGCCCATCCCAGTCCTTTGTCAGTTTATAGAGGATTTTGGAGTTCCAAGCCTTTTTCCAAGGCCAATGCATTCTTAAAAGAGACAGGACAGGAGCCAATTGATTGGCTTAGATAAGGAGAAAATATGCCTCAGTTAGCGACGATTTGCTACATTGATAACGGGAAAGAACTGCTTATGCTCCACCGTAATAAGAAGCCAAATGATGTCCATGAAGGAAAATGGATTGGTGTGGGTGGTAAGCTAGAGAGAGGAGAGACGCCTCAGGAGTGTGCGGTGCGTGAAATCCTCGAAGAAACAGGGCTCAAAGCCAAGCCAGTTTTAAAAGGTGTTATCACTTTCCCTGAATTTACGCCAGATTTAGACTGGTACACCTATGTTTTTAAGGTGACGGAGTTTGAGGGCGACTTGATTGACTGCAATGAGGGAACGCTAGAATGGGTTCCCTATGACGAGGTTTTGAGCAAGCCGACTTGGGAAGGTGACCATACCTTTGTTGAGTGGCTTTTAGAGGATAAACCCTTCTTTTCAGCCAAGTTTGTTTATGATGGGGATAAGTTGTTGGATACCCAAGTTGATTTCTATGAATAAAGGAGAAAGCAGATGCTACTAATCAAAAATGGTCGTGTAATGGATCCCAAGTCTGGTTTGGATCAAGTGTGTGATGTCTTAGTCCAAGATGGGAAAATTATCAAAATGGCGCCTGAGATTAAAGAAGAAGGAGCAGAGATAATTGATGCTACTGGTCTTGTAGTTGCTCCTGGCTTAGTCGATATTCATGTTCATTTCCGTGAACCTGGTCAGACACATAAAGAAGATATCCATACTGGTGCCCTAGCAGCTGCTGCAGGTGGCTTTACAACAGTTGTCATGATGGCTAATACAAGTCCAACCATTTCAGACGTGGAGACTTTGCAAGAAGTTCTTCAGTCAGCTGCCAAGGAAAAAATCAATGTCAAAACGGTTGCGACCATTACTAAGAATTTTAATGGGCATGATTTGACAGACTTTAAGGCGCTTTTAGAAGCTGGAGCGGTTGGTTTTTCCGATGACGGTATTCCGCTTGAAAGTAGTAAAGTGGTCAAGGAAGCAATGGAGGAAGCCAAAAAACTTAATACCTTTATTAGTCTCCATGAAGAAGATCCAGGTTTGAATGGGATTCTTGGGTTTAACGAAAATATTGCTAAAGAACATTTCCATATCTGCGGTGCGACTGGGGTAGCTGAGTATGCTATGATGGCGCGTGATGTCATGATTGCCTATGCAACCAAGGCCCATGTTCATATTCAACATTTGTCGAAGGAAGAAAGCGTTAAAGTAGTGGAGTTTGCTCAGGGGCTAGGTGCGCAAGTCACAGCAGAAGTAGCGCCACAGCATTTTTCTAAGACCGAAGCACTTCTTTTGACACAAGGTAGCAATGCTAAGATGAATCCGCCACTTCGTTTGGAATCAGACCGTCGTGCTGTTATCGAAGGTCTAAAGTCAGGTATCATCACAGTTATTGCGACTGACCATGCGCCTCACCATGCGGATGAAAAAAATGTCGAGGATATTACCAAGGCACCATCTGGTATGACTGGTTTGGAAACATCCCTATCTCTTGGCTTGACCTATTTGGTGGAAGCTGGTGAGTTGAGCTTGATGGAATTACTCGAAAAGATGACATACAACCCAGCCAAGCTTTACAATTTTGAAGCAGGTTACTTGGCTGAGAATGGTCCAGCAGACATCACTATTTTTGATGCTAAGGCTGACCGACTTGTGGACTCCCATTTTGCTTCGAAAGCAGCTAATTCACCCTTTATCGGTGAAACCTTAAAAGGGCAGGTTAAATACACCATCTGTAAAGGACAAATCGTCTATCAAGCTTGATAGGAGTTGGAATATGAATTATTTTCGAAAACGTAGGGAGAGAAAAGCAAAATCTAATAGCGGAATTTACTGTCCCGCAGCTAATCGTTCTAAAATTCAATATGAAACTAAAGAAAAAGCTGACCATGCGGTTCAATATGATAATGGAGGTTTAATTAGAAGTTATTATTGTCGAACATGTGCGTGTTGGCATACTACTTCAAAATCTAATAACCCTCCGCTAAGTTTGAAAAACTATGGTCTGAAACTCTTTGGTTTAGATAAATCAGAATAGAAAGAGAAGTATGTATAAGACAAAGTGTTTACGAGAGAAGTTAGTATTATTTTTAAAGATATTTTTCCCAATCCTGATCTACCAATTTGCCAATTATTCTGCCTCTTTTGTTGACACTGCAATGACAGGTCAATACAATACTATGGACTTGGCTGGTGTGTCTATGGCAACCAGTATCTGGAATCCCTTCTTTACATTCCTAACAGGAATTGTGTCGGCTTTGGTGCCCATCATTGGTCACCATCTTGGGCGAGGCAAAAAGGAAGAAGTTGCATCTGATTTTTACCAGTTCATCTATCTGGCCTTGGGTCTATCTGTGGTCTTGCTGGGGATGGTAGTTTTCCTGGCACCACCCGTTTTAAATCATATCGGACTAGAAGCACCAGTGGCGGCAGTAGCGGTTCGTTATCTCTGGTTTTTATCTATCGGGATTATCCCTTTGTTGCTCTTTAGTGTCATTCGTTCCTTGCTGGATTCGCTGGGGTTGACCAAACTGTCTATGTACCTCATGCTTTTGTTACTTCCTCTCAATAGTGGATTTAACTACCTCTTGATTTACGGGGCCTTTGGTGTTCCAGAACTGGGAGGTGCTGGGGCTGGTTTAGGAACTTCTTTGGCTTACTGGGTCTTGCTGGGAATTTCTGTTCTGGTTTTATTTAAACAGGAGAAGCTCAAAGCCTTACACCTTGAGAAACGAATTCCACTTAATATGGATAAAATTAAGGAAGGAGTTCGCTTAGGTCTGCCTATTGGGGGAACTGTCTTTGCGGAAGTGGCTATCTTTTCCGTGGTTGGCTTGATTATGGCCAAGTTCTCGTCCTTGATTATCGCTAGTCACCAGTCAGCTATGAACTTTTCAAGTCTCATGTACGCCTTTCCCATGAGTATCTCATCTGCTATGGCTATTGTCGTTTCCTATGAAGTGGGAGCTAAGCGATTTGATGATGCGAAAACCTATATTGGTCTAGGAAGATGGACTGCCCTCATTTTTGCGGCCTTCACCTTAACCTTCCTTTACATTTTTAGGGGAAATGTGGCCAGTCTTTATGGTAACGACCCAGAATTTATCGATTTGACAGCACGTTTTTTGACTTATAGTCTTTTCTTCCAGTTAGCAGATACCTTTGCGGCACCGCTTCAGGGAATTTTACGGGGGTATAAGGATACCGTTATTCCTTTTTACCTTGGTTTGGTTGGTTACTGGGGGGTGACACTCCCAGTAGCTATGGTATTCGACTCTCTAACAGATTTTGGAGCTTATTCTTACTGGATTGGCTTGATTATTAGTTTGATTGTGAGTGGGGTTCTCTACCGTTGGCGTTTAACTGTGATTATGAAGAGATTTGAATCCAGAAAAGCTTGATTTTTAGAATTCCTGCAAGCAAAAATATCCTTTCTTATCTGCATTATTTTTGCTATAGTTAAATTAGTAGTAGGCAAATGAGAACTTCAAAAATATAGAAACAATTGATATTCCACGCTACTTTACTGGTATCAGATATAAAGAAAAAGAAGTTGTTGTTTTAGCAGCTTCTTTTTTTGATAAATATTTTACATAAGTTATATTACGTAAAGTTACAAACTATCCAAGGCATTTTTTTGTTCATCATTAACGATATGGGTATAGAGGTCAGTGACTTGTGTGCTGGCATGTCCTAGCTGGTGACTGACCAAAACTTGCGATTTAGTGGCATCATAGAGCCTAGTTGCTAGAGTATGGCGCAGTTTATGGGGTGTTACACGGACTTTGAAGTCCTCAGAATACTTAGCAACCATTTTCTCAACGCTAGAAGCATCGATACGATTAGGAACACCTCTGTAGAGAGTCAAAAAAAGGGCTGTATCTGTTTTTTCCGTTTTATAGCGTTGATTCCGAATGGCTAGATAATTTTCTAAATAAGGTTTTGCAAAGGCAGCGACATTGACCGAGTCACGTTTGCCCCCTTTTCGAGTGACATCGATAACCATCATTTTGAGATTGAGATCTCTTAGATCCAGATTAACAGCTTCAGATAAACGGACACCAGACGCCAATAGAAGGGCAATAATGGCCAAATCACGTTCTTTATTTTTGTTGAATGATGAGAGAGCGCGATTTGAAAGTTGTTGTGGATACTCTTGGTCAATATAAGTTAGAAAACCTTCTGTTTCATCACCAAGAAAGAGTTTTTGCTTGATGTTTTCAGCTCTGGCAGCAAGGGTCTCTTTCTTCTTCTTTGTTGAAACTTTTTTCATTACATTACGATAAAAATAAGGCTCTCCCTGATCGTTTTCAACCTCCTCAGTCAGATACTTGTAAAGACTAGAAAGTGCTGACAAAGTCCGATTGATGGTTGTCTGAGAAACACCTTGTTTGCTTGTATTAGCATTTAGCAAAGGACGTTCACGTAGATAAAGGATAAAGGATTCCATGTCTTTCTTAGACATATTTTCCAAAACTGATAAAGGAATATCGGACATTTTATCAGCGTTTGAAATACCAGACTCCAAAACCCAGCTGAAAAATCGATCGTATTCCTTGAGGTATTCGTACAAGGTTGTAAAACTGTAGGGAACGGCAAGCTTAGATTGGTAGTATTCCAGAACATACCAGGGCATGATTTGTTTTAGTTTGTCGATTCGTTCCAGTAAAATCTCACGTTTCATGTATTTTCTCCATAAATAAGTCTACTAGTAGTATAACATAGACCTACATATTTTTCAAGAAAATTATAGTTTTTCGGAAAGATGTTGTAGAGCTTTTTAAAAAAGACTTAAATCTGTGTAAAACAGATCTAAATCTTTGGAATTTCTATTGTGAATCATTATCTAGTGCTTTTTCTAGTTTCCAAATACTAAACCAGAATGAAATAGTCAGCAGAATAAGGAAAATAAAAAAGAGATTATCAGTAACGATACTTCTGTTCATTCTACATAACTGAAGAGCTATATAAGGAGCTATGAGATACAAAATGCATTGTATAATTGCTATCATTTTCTTTTTCATGATTTTAATCTTACTGTACAGATTTGATACAGTAAACTCCTTTCTAGCTTTATGCTTTATCATTTCTAACTTAATTATAGTCTTATTTTTAAGAAAGTTCAATTATTTATATGTGAAATTCCCCATCAGTAAAAAATAACCGATCTCATTGCTGAGAATCGGTTTTCTAAATAAATTAAACCAACTTTTTACGTAATATAAATTATGTAAAAAACTCCTACAACAACAAATCCTTGACTTTTCCAATTTCACTTTTTGGAATAACCAAATGAATCATATCACCGAGATACATTCTGGTTGAGCCGTTAACTGTTTGGCTCTTACCATTATGGACTTGGGTTGTGATGAGTATATTGTGTGGTAAGTTGAGTTCATGAACTTGCTTTCCTGCAATTTTGTCTGATACAGGGATTTCAATAAGTGTGACTTCTCCTTCATCTGATGCTTCTTCAGGCAGCATTTTTTCTAACATAGCTTCATAGACTGGAGCACCTTTGAGCAGATCCATGATGATGTAGGCAACTAAGGTTACTAAGCCAAGTGGCATGAGGTTGCGAATATCTCCTACCATTTCGGTTACCAGAATCATAGCGGTTAAGGGAGCTTTAGAAATCGCTCCAAAGTAGCCACTCATTCCCAGAATGACAAATATAGGGAATTGCTCTTGACTGACAAGACCAAGATTGACACAAATAACACCAACTAGGGCACCAAGTAAGGAGCCAAGCGCCAAAATTGGTAGGAAAATACCTCCTGGAAGACCACTTCCATAACTAATCATGCTCCAAACAAAGCGAATCAAAAAGTAAACTAATAGAACTTGGAAACTAAAATCTTGCTCAGTTAGGGAAAGTACCAGCTGATTTCCACCACCAAGGATGTGGGGTAAAAAAATTCCGACTGGTATGATGAGAATGAAGGCCAGAATTGGATAATAGGCTCTATCCAAATGGATTTTTTGACCAAGCCAGTCATAAACTCGACCAACATTGAGTACAGCTTTTTCATAGAGAAAACCAGAAAATCCAAGGAAAATTCCCATGACGAGATAAATCCAGTATTGATCTAGGGTCATGAGAGGGATATTATCAGGCATATCTAGCACTGGCGTTAGACCAAATATGAGTAGAGAAACAAAGTTTGCTACGATGCTGGCTGCTAGAGTTGAGACCCAGAAAAAGCGTGAAAAGTGATGATAGACTTCTTCTACCACAAAGAGAAGTCCAGCAATAGGTGCGTTAAAGGCTGCGGCTAGACCCGCTGCAGCACCACTGGCAATCAAGGAACGTTCCTCCACTGGACTGGATTTGAGCCATTTGGCAATACCTTTACCACCAACTGCTCCCAGTTGGATACTTGGACCTTCACGCCCCAGCATAAGGCCGCTGGCAATAGCTAGAATTCCTAGAATATATTTTTTCCAGAGAACGCCCCACCAGTTGAGGGTCATGAGACCTTTCAGTTCGGCTTCGACTTGAGGAATTCCTGAGCCTTTAATATCTTTTTCAGAGCGTGTCAGTTTGGCACTGAGCCAGCAGATAATTAGATAAAACAGGCCGATAATAAATAAATTAACAGATAGGTGTCCTTGATTTTGATAAAGTCCTTGTATCAGGTGGAAGCCTTTTTCAATTAAGAAACGAAAGGATCCGACGATAATTCCAACGATGAGGCCGACAATGATTCCTCGACCAACTTGGGATAGTATAGTGCTGGATGCAAAGGCGAATTCTTTCTTAGAACGGACTATTTCCGACTGTTCCTCCATGGTATTTCCTTTCAATTAACTTTCTTTTTTACCTAAAACCAGTGACTTAACGGGTTCAAAGCTGGTTCGGTGAATTGGGGTAACTCCTAGTTTTTCGAGTCCTTCTAGGTGTTTAGCAGTTCCATAACCTGCATTAGTAGCGAAATCATAGCCAGAGAACTGCTGGTCGTATTCCTTCATCAATTCATCACGGGTCACCTTGGCTACTATGGAAGCTGCTGCGATCGAGAGGGAGTTAGCATCTCCTTTGATGATGGCAGTTTGTGAAATGGGCAATTCCAGTTTCATGGCATCTATCAGGAGGTGCTCAGGTTGAGGACTGAGCTGGGAGATTGCTTCTTGCATGGCTAGTTTGGTTGCTTCATAGATATTGACTTGGTCGATGACCTGATTATCCATGATACCAATTCCAATCGACAAGGCTTGGTCTTGAACGGCTTGGAAAATTTCCAGATGTTTCTTTTTAGGAATTTTCTTGCTGTCATTGAGGCCTCTAATCTTACAATTTTTAGATAAAATAACAGCAGCAGCGACGACAGGTCCAGCCAGAGGACCACGACCTACTTCATCAACACCTGCTATCAAGGTCAATCCTTGCTTGTAAAGTTCTTTTTCGTAAGAAAGCATGGCTTCCAAACGAAAATCTTCATCCAATTCTGCCTGAATGGCTTTTTTACGCTTGCTGATTTCCTTTTGAACTCCTGAGCGATTATCTTTTTCGAGTTCTAAAAAGATAGGGCTATCTATGTCTTTGACCGTTTCAAGGAGTTCTTTGATTTCTTTAATCGTCGCCATCGAGGTCTTCCAATATATCTAAGGTATAGTTACCGAGTTTGCCGTCGCGGACTTCCTTCACGAAGAGACTGTAAAAGCGGTCATAGTCATCACGGAAACCGAGGGCACGGGTCATGTCCATAATAATAACAGGCGCTTCTTCTTCAATTTTCATTTGTTTGAAGCGTTCAGCCAACTTTTCTGGATAATGTTCTTTGAAATAATTGATACCAAAAATGGTAACCTCATCCATAGGAAGCAACTGATCCTTGATAGCTCCAGTCAAGGCCAGTTTCAGTGCAACAGTTTCATCTTCAAACTTAGGCCAGAGAATCCCCGGTGTATCCAATATTTCCAGGTCTTTATTGGTTTTAAGCCATTGTTGTCCCTTGGTAACCCCTGGTTTATTGCCGACAACGGCAATTTTCTTACCAGCCAAACGATTCATAAGAGTTGATTTACCAGCGTTTGGAATTCCAATAATCATGGTACGCAAGGTTTCAATCTGAATCCCACGTTCTTTCTGGCGAGCAATCTTATCAGCCATGAGTTTTTTAGCAGCATCAGTTACAACTTTTACGGTTACTTGCTCTTTAGAGTTGATAGCTAGCGTCTGGATTCCTTGTGATTCAAAATACTGACGCCATTCCTTGGTCATTGCTGGATCAGCCAAGTCCGCCTTGTTTAAAATCAAAAGTTTTGGTTTGTCACCAACAATCTTGGTCAACATAGGATTTTGACTAGATAGAGGTAAGCGTGCATCTACTAAAATCGTCACAAAATCAACAAATTTTAAATTTTCCTGCACCTGTCGACGCGCCTTAGACATGTGACCAGGAAACCATTGAATAGTAGCCATTGAATTTTTTTCCTTTCGTAGCAAGGGTTTATAGTACCTAATATATTTTACTATCGATTGAACATAGAGAGTTTTCAAATGAATGATGTTCAAACAGTTTTTTGTTTTATGCCATAGAAATCTACTCTATATTATATCATGCCTTCTTTATTTTGTCCGATGATAGCCTTGATAGCCTTTCAAGTACCCTATATAGAAAAAAGCCATCAAATGATGACTTTTCAGAGGGAGAAAAAACTGCCCTCTTTATATTTTAAACATTTAAATGTCTTCTTTAAACAGTTTATTAAAGAAACCGTCTGTGTTTTTAAGAAGAGCTTTGAAGACCTTAGATTTAAGAGCAACAGTGTGAGAGAAGTCATCTGGTTTCTTCAAATCTTCTTCAACTGCTTTAACAAAGGTATCCTTCAATTGTGTATAGTTGGTAATTTGTTTACCATCAATTTCAATAGTTTCAAATCCTTGCTCTGCTTTAGCTTTAACATCGTGATACCAATGTCTCTTCCACTCTTCAAGTGTCTTGAACTTGTCTCCAGAAACTTTTTTGATAATGAAATCATCACCTAAGAGACCTTTATTTTCTTTATTAGCGACTCCTTGATGTTTGCTTGAAACATAATCAATGAATCCATGTTCGTATCCATAGTAACCCCACATACGAAAAGCATTGTGTTTGAAGGATAGAGAACCGGGGGCACCTGGACTCGTATTACCACCGTAAATACCCGCCATCATATTGACATTGACATAAGCCGTACCAAAATCTTCTGGGTGGAAGACCTTATTGCCTGGATTTCCGTGAATGGTCATAAAGTTATTATTTACCAAGTCATCGATGGTTTCCAGTTTGGTTGTTTTCTCAGCGTCTGTCAAGTCACGCACTTTGTCCCATTGGTGAGGAGCACTTAGTTTATTTCTATCCATTGGTCGACGTGTTTCGCGGTCAATTTTCTTGAACCACTTACTATTGTCACCTTTAATCTTAGGAAGAACAGCTTCAGCTTCAGCATAATCAAGCATCATCATAGCTTCATTGTAGTTTTTCATATATCGATCGATGTCTTCACGAGTTTGTAACTTATCAGGATTATAATTGTACCATTGGTTACCATCATTTTGACGTTCAAATGCCATATTTAATCCAAGTGCGCCGTATTCACCTTGATGTCCGTGTTCTGCTGGAGTTTGTAACATACCCTGAGCAAATGCTTCAAGGTCTGTACCTTGTCGATGTCTATGTCCCCCCAGATATGCCATGCGGTCATTTACATGGGTAGTTTCATGTGTAAAAGCAGATGTGCCGTATTCACTTATTAAATCCGACATAACAAAATATACAGCATCCATAGGTTGAGGATCAGCAAAAATATAAGCATAAGCTCCATATCCAGGCTTATAAGCATGATACTTCCCAATACGACCAAAGAATTCCCTGACTGGAGTATAGTCTGGTTTTCCATTTCTATGTCCGAATCTATCAGGCCAGCCACCTGGAGCGTTATGATTATCCCATACAGGAGTTGGAACTACATTTTGACTCTTAAGAAGTTTATCGCGGACATTATCAGTAGCAAGACGCGACCAAAAATCTAAGTAATTAACTTGCTCTTTAGCACGTTTATTGATTTCACTCTTGAACGCTTCACGTTTTTCTGCTGTATCTTTACCATACTTTTCAAACGAACTAAATGAGATAGTATTATACGTTGAAATCATAAATAAATGTGCATTTTTCAAGTTAAGAAGAGGTAAAATCATGCGCCCATGCTGCCCATTATTAATTCCTTCATATAGACGATATTTTTTGTTGGCAAATGCAGGGTTCGTTGATGGTTGTTCAACTACATACGCGTTCTTTTCAATAGCTTTCTTAAACCAGTCATTTATATCTGTATGGTTAGTGAATAGCTTCATATTGTAGTGTAAGAATCCATTTAATTCATTTATTCCAATTGTTCCACCTATAGTTTCACGATAAGCTTCTAAAGTTCTATCTCCTTTAACATTTCTTTCACTTGAACCAATTTTGATTAAGAAATCTAAAACATCAACATTCTTACCATAAAAATCAGGTTTAAACATCATAATATCTTTAATTGATAACTCACCGTATTTAAAACCATAATATTGATTTAAGTAGGCCAGCCCCATCATGATTTTAGCTTTGTTGTCTTCAACTTTCTTCAGTAAAGCACGTTCAGCTAATTCGTTATCGTTTAGTTGATGATCTTCATTTTCAAGTATGTGTTTTACCAATGTGTCAAGATTTGATTTGACTTCAGAAAAACTTTCTTCAAGGAATAAATCTCTAATGTATCCATTTTGACGTTGCTCTGTGTTTGCACTCTTATCTTTACTGTCATTACGTCTATCCAAGATCGAACGGACACCCGCAGACTCAAGTTCTACTGAAGTCAAGGTTTCCTTAACCTTAGTCATCAGATCACTACGATCTTTAACAACCATGTTTGGTGTGTAAACCACATCATCTAAACCATCAATACTATACTCACGAACTTGTTTCACCTTAGAATCAGCAACTGCTGTCACGTTCATTTCTTCTTTGGTGCCATCAGCATAGTGAACCATAATCTTATCAATATCCGATAGATCAGTAACAAATTGCCCTGCTTTCATACCTGTTACAGACAGAACAGTTTTCTTAACAAGATTGGACTCACCTGTTAACTTATTCCCTTGGTTTACAATCCACTCTTTGTTATAAAATGGTTGAAGTTTTTCAATGTTGCGATAGGCTTGTTCACGTTCAACTTTGTAATCTTGCGTTGTCTTATACTCATTATCACGAGTAACAAATCGATTCAATCGGTCAACAAGTAATTCAGGAATCTCATAGGTATTAGCTGTAATATTGTAGGTTAAAATTCTATTATCAGCTTCTTCTTTCGAAATACCTTTGATGATATTCGAACGATTATAGGATTTATTACCCTCGCTAATACCATTTACCGTATAAGTGTTGATAACGCGTTCAGATGTATAATAGGAATCTTGGTCGATATCTGAGTGTCCAAAAGCTATTTCACCGTTCTTTACTTTCATCATAGACACGTTATTTTTAATCATACCTAACATCCAGTTATTGCCTACTAAGCCACCTGATTTAAGTGAATCTTTAACATAGAGTGTACCTTTTGCCACAGAATTGGTTAAAACACCTTCTCTACTATAGGTGTGGTTATCCCCACCATTTTGTGTCGAATAAACAATACCCGCAGCTTGAGCACGGTTACCAATGATATTGGCATCTACATATGCTTTATCGATAACGCCTTTCCAGTTTTCTCCCACAATACCTGTTAAGAAGTTACCTCCAGTACCAACAGATGTCACATTCCCAATAAAAGCTACATTTCTCAATGTACCGCCACTATCTATTTTATCTATAAATCCAGATACCCAATCTTTGCCTACGATATTACCTTCAACCTTAACATTTTCAATGGTAGTTCCACCTTTAATAATATTCGCTACAGCTGCAACTTGGTTCTCCCATGGCATATTTATGTCAACATTACCAAGATTAATATTCTTAATCGTTCCACCAATAACGTTGCCAAATAACGGACGTGACAAGTTATGAATGGTATAGTGATTATCACCATCACTCAAGAGCTTACCTTTGAAAACATTCGTCACATATGATTTACCAAATGCTGATACATTTGTGGCATTAAGATCAGCACCCAATTTAAACTCGCCATCAGGTTTTTTCTGCATATCTTCAATGAGTTCTTTGAAGTTGTAATATACATTATCAACTTTTGGAACTGGTTTTTCAATATAATGAATGTATTCATTTCTAGTCTTAGATGGATCGACATGTTGAATTAAATCTTGAGCGGTTGCTGTAATTTTATAAAGTTCTTTTTCTTTTTCAGTTACTAACTCAATCTTATCAACTGCTAAACGTGTTACTTTATTATCACGACTAGTGATTTTTAAGTACATTTTCTTAACATCTTCATCAGAAGGTTTTTCAGTCATGAAATCACTAGGTGTTTCAGTACCATCATCATTTACCTTCACTAAATTAGTAGATGAAATATTTTTAATTTCAACTTTTTTCAAATCCAAGCGAAGTGGTTTCTCTTCTAATGTTGCAGTTTCTTCTCCCTTACCACGGTCATAGGTCATAGTGGTTTCTATCTTATAGTCCTTGTAGAATTTTAAATCTTCTACCTGCTTATCTAATTGCTCTGAAGTTAAATCTACTGTTTTGACAATTTCATTTCCATCTTTAATTGTCGCAGTAATTTTATTGATCTTGACTCCATCTGTATTAACCAAATGATAAGAAAGATTTGCGGAGCGGTCTAATACATTTGTATTTGTTCTCTCCAAAGTCAAAACAGGAGCCGTTTTTTCTTTAGGCTTTTCTTTTGTACCTTTTACAAGAATTTCAGGCTTCATTTCTTTCAAAATAGTTACTGTTTCAACTGGGTCACTGATTTTTTTGCCATGTAACTCTTCATAGCTAGTAACAATTTGACGTTCGCCATCCTCACCAACTTGTCTAACAGAATCATCGCCTATAAATTTGCTAGGATCAGATTCTTCTATAGTGGTTTTAGGAATAGTCTCTGTCCGAATATCGGTATGTAAAGAAGGCAACTCTTCTCTCTCTGGAGCAACGTCAGGAACTGTAGATATTGGTTCAGTATACTCTGGAATGTCGACAACAGGTGGCTCTATCAAGTTTCCATTTTCATCTACTCCTGTTGTACCTACAGCTTCAGTGTATTCTGGAATGTCGTTAACAGGTGGTGCAATCAAGTTTCCGTTTTCGTCCACTCCTGTTGTACCTACTGGTTCAGTGTATTCTGGAATGTCGTTAACAGGTGGTGCAATCAAGTTTCCGTTTTCGTCCACTCCTGTTGTACCTACTGGTTCAGTATACTCTGGAATGTCGTTAACAGGTGGTTCAATCAAGTTTCCGGTTTCATCTACTCCTGTTGTACCTACTGGCTCAGTATATTCTGGGATGTCGTTAACAGGTGGTTCAATCAAGTTTCCGGTTTCATCCACTCCTGTTGTACCTACTGGTTCAGTGTATGCTGGTTTTTCATGAACTTCTGGCTCTACAAGGTTTGCACCTATTGGTTGCGTATAGTCAGGTTTCTCATGAACTTCCGGTTCCCCTTTTTCAGTAACAACAGGTTCGGGTAAGGCTGGTTGAACTTCCGGTTCCCCTTTTTCAGTCACAACAGCTTCTGGTAATGCTGGTTGTACTTCAGTTTTCCCTTTTTCAGTCACAACAGCTTCTGGTAATGCTGGTTGTACTTCAGTTTTCCCTTTTTCAGTTACAACAGCTTCGGGTAATGTCGGTTGTACTTCAGTTTTCCCTTTTTCAGTCACAACTTTGGGTTGCTCAACTGGCGAAACAGTTGATGCTGGAGAAACTGACGAAATAGCTCTATCATCAAGCTCCAAGTAACCAACATATCTGTAACCAGAAATTTGCAACACACCATCACGTCCAGACTCATGGATGTTAGCATTCAAATTAAGTGCTGAAGCAGTTGATAGTGTAACTAAACCTGTCGCCCCTACAATCAAAAATGTAGCTATTTTTTGCCTCTTTTTATCTTTTGTGATAATCACAATAAGACTCCCGATAGCTAACAAACCCAATGCAGTCATAATAGATTGAGAACTTCCTGTGTCTGGTAGTGCGTCTTTTTCATAAACCAAAGCATATGACTCTTTGGATTCATCAGGTCTACCTTGTTTGAGTTGATCACGTTCAGTTTGTGTCAAACTACTATAATCTAAGTAATGATAAGTCGATGCACCAACAACTGACGGTGCAAATAAAAGACTCCCCAAGAATACCGAACCCACAATACCCTTTATTTTCCGAATGGAAAATTTATCTTTTTTTAATAATGACAATTGTAATCCTCTACCTTTACTTTTTATTTCCTAATAACAAACACTATTTTTTATTCTCAAAAATTGAACTTCTAAAATCATTTGTTTGGTCAAGATAGGCTTTATATATTGCTTTTTTCAGTTTAAGAACTCTACTATTTGTATCAGGGTATAATTGTGCTGTGAAATCTTCTGCATCGCCTCTTACCGCTTCGGCAACCATTCTATCTAGTACACTTATATCCGTAACCGATACATTTCGTTGACGGCTCAATGGATTATTAGGATTAATAAAGTTAACTCTATTTAGTTTACTGAATTGTTTTTCTCTTTCCTTATACATATCCTTCTTGAATTCTACCCAAGTTCTATATCTACTATTAAAGACTTTTTCAAGTACTAATTTATCTGTAACTAAACCTACTTCTTTACCATAAGAATTAATCTTACTTCCCGCCGCTTTTGCATCTTTTTCATATTGATTTGAGATATAAGGTACCATGCCCTCTTTATATCCTTTTGCAGCTAATAATTCGAATGCTATACGGCGTCCCATCAAGTCACCTGGAGTTCCCTTTTCTCCGCTAAGAGCCGAATAGATTGGTGAAAATAGATTAATTGTGTAATAACCATTTCTCTTATATTCTTGGTCTTTGTACCCTCTGCTAGTAATAATATCATTTTCAATTAAACTATCAAAAGAATTTAATTTATGAACTTCATCCATCGTTAATCTGCGAACAACATTTGTCGCGTATACATTATTACCGTCTTGATCAAGATCAAATTTATTTTCTATTTTTCTTAATAAATCATATTTTTGATTTGTATCTAATTTAGCTACAGCACGACCTTCTAATATCTCAAGAGTATATATTAAATCGAACATATTATGCATATACTTATGTAAGTCTTCTGCATTAGTGAATCTTTGAGTTGGATCTGCTACTTGAAGCCTTGTTGCTTCTTCTGATTGATCATATTTTAATATGGAATTAATAGTGACTGTTGGATCATTAGGATGATCAGGTGCTTGTAATAAACCCTTAGCATAAAACTCTGGTCCAAGTCCATTTCGTCTTCCATAGCCTCCAAGATAAATTTCTCTATCTGAGTTATGTGTCATTTCATGTGTATAAGTTACCGCACCATCTTTATCAAGCATACGATAAGCCATATAATAGAATGCATCCCCTGTAGCGTATGCTCCATTAGAATTATGAACAACATTATTTCCTGCCGGACCGAAGAAATGTTTTATTGCTAGATGATTAGTTTCAAAAGTTGCTTGGTATGTATCTTTTTCGCCTTTATCATCTGTACCAAATCTAAATGCATCATAAACTAGAACACTTCTATATAATTTTTCTTTATTTTCATTATCTAGAATTTTATACCAATAATCATAGTGATCTCTAAATCTAGCAGCCGCTTCTCTTGCTTTTGTTTCAACATAGTCATTTAAATTAGTTCCTGCTGGATGTTCTTTACTTCTATATCTATCATAAGCACCGAAACCTATAGTCGAAATGTTCGCTATGATAAACACAGATTTTTCAGGTAATGTTAATAGCGGCAATACCATACTTGGATATTTCCATGATGGGCTAGTTAATCTGTCATATACTCCAATTGAATACTCAGTTCCTTCTTTCTCTTGTTTTTCTCTTACTTCTTTAATATTAGATTTTTCTTCAACAATATAAGCTTTTGATTGTTTTTTGAACCAGTCGTTATTAGAAACGTTTGGTAAGAACACTTTTCTATAACCTTCTAATGATTTAAACAAACTTTCAGTTCCATAATTTTTCGATAATAATACATTATATGTAATAACATTATTTTTAGCTAATAAATTATTAAATCCAGATTTACCTAGTTCAATAACATTATCTAGAGCTGAACTATTTGATTTACCAAAGAAATCCAAGTGATACATTATTAAATCTTTAGCATTGGTTTCTCCATAATTAAAATTATACCAGCGTTCCAAATACGTTAATCCTAACAACAAGGCTTCCTTATTATTCTTAATTTTCTCGATTACATAATTATCAATTATTGAATTACTATTCTCAGCGATTGCTGCATCTGCTGACAGAAGTTTCGCTAAACTATCACCTATAGATTCTTTTGTTTTATCAAATTGTTCATCTAAATATAATTCTGTTAATTTTATATCTCCAGAAATATCTAATACTTTTCTAACAGCACCTGAATCATATTGAACAGATTTCAGGTCATTTAAAACAGTTTTTACAATGTTATCATAATTATGTAATAGCGTATTAGGTGTGTATATTAATTTTGTATTAGCTATTTCATATTCTGCTACTTTAGAGAAATCTTGTTGATATTTTACATCCAATGTTTGAGAAGTATTATCTGAATAATGTAATAATAGTTTATTAATTCTTTCTTTATTTTTATTAATATCACTAATTACTTCTTTTTCTCTCATCGCAACTACAGATAAAAGTTCTTTAGTATATAGAGAACTACTTTCATCTACTAAGTTACCATATTTAACTATAGTTTCTCTATTATAAAATGGTAATAATTTTTCTATATTTTTATATACTCTAAGTCTCGAAGCAACTGCATCTTCTACATTTCTATAGTCTGTTTCATATTTAGAAGTGAAATTAAATTCTTCTGTTTTAATATTATTTTTAGAAACAAGTCTATCCTTCTTCTCTGCAACTTCGTTACTTTCAAGCATAGTTCCTCTTTGTTCTTCAGAATCTTTACTTAGCACTTCATCATCTACTTGAACTACTTTTACTACCTTATTATTTTTATTGCTATAGATATTAGTTTCCTTAATACCTCTAAAATCATAACCAGCTATAGCATTACCATTTGTTACATTGACATCACTTAATACATCAGATAGTCGACCTGAATTTTCAACTTCACCTGAATTATCCCAAAGATTACCTACAACTCCTCCTACTTTACCAAAAGGCTTCACATTGTTAAGATTTCCTTCAACGTAACTATTACTAATTCTAGCACTTCTATCAACAACCCCAGCTATACCACCAACAACTTGGTCACCTTGGTTAGCATTTGTCGCCATATCGATAGATGAAATTGATTTATCTATGGAAGCATTATCACCTGAAAGTTTTCCTACTAATCCACCTATTTGATAAGATGATTTTGTTTCATAAGTATTAGTTATTCTACCAGTAAAACTACTATTAGAAATTGTAGAATTATCAACTTGTGAAACTAAGCCACCTATTCCCCTTTCTCCTGCGATTATACCATTAGAGTGTACATTACTAAGAGTAGTATTATTTTTTGCTTCTTTCGCTATTGTAGCAGAGTGATCTTTTGCAGAAATATTTACATCTTTTATTGAAATATCTTTTACTGTAGCACGGTTTAAAGTTCTAAATAATGGTTTTTTCAGATTATATATAGCATAGTACTTATCATTATTTTTACCAATTAATGTACCTGTAAACTCATTACTAACATAGCTTTCTTGACCATCTTGAAGTTCTACTTCACGAGCATCCATAGTTGCTCCTAAATGGAATGTACCATTAGGATTGCTATTCATTGCATCTACTAGATTTTTAAACGATGTATAAACTCCATTTTCACTTCTCACCATCTTAGGTAGGTAGTAAGTGTAATTGTCTAAAGTACTATTGTTTTCATGTTGAATTAAATCATTAGCTTGTCCTACAATTTTATAAACATCTTGATTATCTTTTGTAGCACTTTCAATACTCTTAACGGGTAACATAACATCTTTAAAATTCTCCGATTTTACTTTCATGAAGTAAGTTTCTGGATTACTTGGTAAAGTAGCAAGTGAAGTTACATGACGATACTTATCACCTTCTTTAGAATATAGTTCAACAGAAGATATATTTCTAAGTTCTAATTTCTTAATAACTTCTTTTTCTTCTTTAACATCGTCTTTTTTCTCATCTTTATGACGTTCTAGTGCATCATATGTTGGAGTAATTTCAGTACCTGCGATAATACTCTTAATCCAAGATAATTGTGTAGGAGATAAAATCAATCCACCTGAACGATTTTGTGCTCCATTTTGATGCACACCAATAACTTCACCATTAGCATTAAATATTCCTCCACCACTCATACCAGGATTTCCACCTTGATATTGGACACCGTAGGTATTATTCGCATATTTTTGTTCCATTTCTACCGCAGTATCTTTTAAGTGCGTATATTTTCCACCTGGATATCCATGAACATTAAGTTTGTCATGAACATTTACTTTCGAATAATTATTTACTAAATTTACATGTTTTCTACCCGTTGTTTCAGGTAATTTAATCACTGCTAAATCATAGATAAATCCTTTTGGATAATCTTTTTTATTATAAAAATGAATATTGTTAGCAGTAAATGTTCCTTTTTGTCCATCAGGAGTCACCCACTCATATACGTTTTTAGATTTATCACCTCTAAATTCGCCCGTAGTATTATCAGTAGAATTATTAATGAAATTATGTGCTACTGTTAAAAGTACATTTGGTGCAATAAAAGTAGCTGATCCTACTCCAGTAACCTTCGACGAATCTGTAATAAAGTTCATATTAATTAATGCACTAGATTTTTTCTGAATACTCATTTCTTCTGGTGTATTAGTATTTTCATTATTTGGTTTAGTCTCTTCTGCACTAGGTTGTTCAATTTTACCAGTATATTCTTTCGGTGCTTCTACTTTTTCTGGTTCTACTATTGCCCCAGATTGCACTCCTGTGTATTCCTTCGGTGCTTCTACCTGCTCTGGTTCGACTATCGCTCCGGCTTGCACCCCTGTGTATTCCTTCGGTGCTTCTACCTTCTCTGGTTCTACTATCGCTCCAGCCTGAACTCCTGTATATTCTGGAAGCGGTGCTACCTGTTCAGGTTCTCCTTTATCACTTACCACAGTATCTGGCGACTCTGGGTGAGCCTCAGTCTCACCTTTGTCAGTCACAACCGCTTCCGGTAGCTCTGGTTGGACTGCTGGTTCGCCTTTTTCAGTTACAACAGCTTCGGGTAACGCTGGCTGAACTTCTGGTTCACCCTTGTCTGTAACAACTGCTTCGGGTAACTCTGGTTGGATTGCAGGTTCAACTACTGCCCCTGCCTGTGGACCTGTGTATTCTGGTAGTGGTGCTACCTGCTCTGGTTCAATAATAGCTCCGGCTTGTTCCCCTGTGTATTCTGGTAGGGGTGCAATCTGCTCTGGTTCAACGATAGCTCCGGCTTGTGGTCCTGTATATTCTGGAAGCGGTGCTACCTGTTCAGGTTCACCTTTATCACTTATCACAGTATCTGGCGACTCTGGGTGAACCTCAGTCTCACCTTTGTCAGTCACAACCGCTTCTGGTAGCTCTGGTTGGACTGCGGGTTCGCCTTTGTCAGTTACGACTGCTTCTGGCAACTCTGGTTGAACTTCAGGTTCGCCTTTATCTGTTACAACTGCTTCTGGTAATTCAGGTTGAACTTCCGACTCACCTTTGTCGGTTACAACAGCTTCGGGTAACTCTGGCTGAATTGCGGGTTCAACAATAGCTCCAGACTGTACGTCCTTATGTTCTACACCAGTCTCAGGTTGTTCCGTTATAACTTGAGTTTTTTTAGTACCTTTTTCGACTATTCTTGAAATAGGTGCAACCGTTGAAGTTGAAACAATTTCTCGTGAAACTTCTTCATTGTTTACAGAAAATATTCTGACGATTTCAACTTTCTTACCTAATGCACCTTCTTGTTTTACTCTTACAGTTCCTTCTGCTAAATCAGGATTTTCTTGAATTTCTTCTTGAAAATCTATTTTTG
Organism: Streptococcus pneumoniae; assembly: GCF_001171885.1. Classification (GTDB taxonomy): domain Bacteria; phylum Bacillota; class Bacilli; order Lactobacillales; family Streptococcaceae; genus Streptococcus; species Streptococcus pneumoniae_A. The sequence goes on along the minus strand of NZ_CKQD01000015.1, from coordinate 11,207 downwards.
TTTCTATAGTTTCGTCACGATATAAAAGTTCAGGTTTATTCAACTGGCCTGATAGAACTTCATCCTGTGGATTTAATGTATTTACCCCAGTCTTTTCTTTTGGAGAAACCTTCTCGTCTTTCTTCGTCTCTAGATTTTTGTGTTCGGCTAATTGTGCTTGAGAATCTGAAGATTGTTTCTCTTCTTTTCTTGGATTCGTTAATTCTGTAGAAAGAGTTTTTTCAACTACTTGAACTTCTGTCGGCTTAGTTGAAGAAACAGGTGTTTGTTCCTGAATAGCTTGTACTGTTGATGGATTTTCTACAAAATTCGGTGTAACACTATAATCCACCTTTTGTTGTTTTGTAGGAGTGGATGCTGATTTTTCTTGATTACTTACTTTAGAATCGGAAGTAGTTTTCCCCTCTTTGATATATCCAATATAAGTGTAACCTGAAATGTCTTTAGGAAGAGGCAATTTTTCTCCAGAGGTCAATTCATAGTCCGTATTGTAATTTAGCAAAAGATGATTTTCTAAAGCATGAGCTGAAATTAGGACACCACTTCCTATCCCTGCAACCAATACTAAATGTAATACCGTTTTATTCTTAACTTTTTTCTTGGAAACAGCAAAAACTAAAATCCCCAGAGCTGCTAAGCTAGCACCAGCAACTAAGGCTTGCATCTCATTCTTGCTTCCAGTATTGGGCAATTCTCTCAGTTGATTTTGAGAATTTAACTTATAAACAAGATAATAAGTCTCATCATCATTCTCCATATATGTCGGAATATCATATACAAGCTGCTTCTTTTCTTCTGATGATAGCTCTGACTCTGTCACATATTTATAGTGAACACCTTTAGTCTCTTGAGCTTCTACAGATGAGATACCTAATACAGACACAAAAAATAAACTTGAAATCGTTGCAGAGACAAGTCCTACTGATAATTTTCTAAATGAAAAACGCTGCTGTTTTTCACCAAAATACTTTTCCATGATTCCTCCTTGAAATACAATTTATAAATGTTACAAAGACCTTTATTATATTAGTGTATTATCTATAAAAAAGGCAGTATACCTTAATTATACTATTTATTTACCGAAAAGTCTTAAAATTGAGGAGCGTTTTCATACTTTGTTTTATATATAAAATACCAAGCAGTAATATTTGTAATTTCCTATTATTTTTTTGATAAAATAACACCTACCATGGCATTGCCACGTAGGTGTTACTCATATCACTAATCGTTCTAAAAATGGTTTGATGCAGTTGAGGAGAATTCCTTCTATCCAGCTTTCTTGTGCTGAGGATAGATGTTCTGTCTGAAGGCTTTCTTTTAGAAAATCTCGGACTTGTTCTGGTGCAATTTCAAATTCAAAGGCTTTCATTTTATATAAAAAGTCGATGAGATGATCTGACAGGTATGCGGTTGAAAAGGGAACTTCTCCACTTTTTCGATATTCTAATAAGAGGCGAGCAAATCGAGCTTTTTCTTCAGGAAACTCACGAAAATAGGAATTGAGGAGCCAGGTCTGCTTCTGCTTTCTTTCAATTGGATCCTGACTAGAAATTCGTTGGTCTTTTTCCAGCTCTTTTTGGTATTGTTTGGCCTTGATAGCCCGTTCTGTCCGATTTTTACCAAAAAGAATTTTCTCCCACTTGCGTTCTTCTTGGGTTAGGGTTTCTGTAAAGCCAAAGTAATCTTGATAGGCACGCTCTGCTGGGCCCATGGCTAGAACTAGATTGTCTGCATATTGCTTGGCGATTTTATCCCTCTTCCTGCGCTCTTTCTCTGCCTGGATACGGAGTTCTTGTTCGTAGTCAATTTTCTCCTTACCTAGCTTGACAAGGTAGAGTTGGTCATCTGATTTTCCAAGTAAAAAGGGTTTGATACACTTTTCAAGGACTTCTTCCATCCGAGCCTTCTTCTTGGGCTCTGCCTTGGTCCAACTTCCTCCTTGAAAGACTTCTAAGAAAAGCTGGTAGTCTTTCTCAGGTGCAAATTGATTGCCACGATTGGGTTTAAAAACACCTTTTTCCCAGAGCCACTTTAGAAGACGTTCGTCAAAGTCACTTTTATTGACCTTGATTTTTTCCTTTTTCTGGGCTTTTCTGGTCAGATTTTCAACCTTTCTGAGCAGTTTTTCTTCCTCTTCCAGTTGCTGGTCAAGGGACAATCGATGAAAATGACGAACACAGTCGCTACCTATCGGAAAGAGGCGTTGGCCTGTGACACCGTTAAAGAGTTCATAAGCGTATTTGATGGCATTTCCACAGACACAATTGCTACGGCCGATACCGTTAAAAATCAAGGAAACTTCATTCCATTCCTTGGTAGCTTGTTCCCAAGTATCCGCTTTTGAAGCCTGTAACACCGCATCGTGCAGGGATTTTCTAACTGGAAGTGTCATGAGGTCTCCTCTCTAAATTATACTTTTACAACTTGAACCTCGTCTTTACCGAGTAAAATCAAGTATTTGTCAATATTTTCAATCGAATAGGATCGAGATAAAGCTTCTCCGTATAGGGCTAACTGACCATGATAGCGAGCAATGAGTTGACTTGGTTCATCATAGCGGTCTGTCTTATAGTCGAACAGAACAATTTTGTCTTCGTAAAGTAGATAGCCATCAAGGATACCACGGACAACAAAGTCTTCCTGACTCTTTTGGTCTCTTTTGAGCATGGAGAAAGGTTGCTCGCGATAAAGATGGTCGGTATTAGCGAGAATTTCCTGACCGAGTGCTGTGTCAAAGAATGCAAGAATTTTAGCAAGATTGATCTTATCTCTGACACCTGGGCTGGTTTGAACTTGTTTGAGAGTTTCTGTCAAGCCAGCAAGCGTTGGTCGCTGGCTGAGGTCAATTCTCTGCATCAGTTCGTGGGTAGCACTACCAATCTCAGCTCCTGTTATCTTTTCTTTGCTTGAAAAATCTGGCAAAGAAAAGTTGATTTTCTTGTCTACTGACTGGCCTTGACCTGCAATCTCAACACCATCCATATCCATAACAGGTTCGTAAAATTTCTTGATTTGACTTGGGGTTTGAACGCTAGGAAGTTCAATGGCTGCGCGGTGAATACTATTATAAACTTCCACCTCTTTCAGCATTTCAAGGGCTTCTTTGATGGTTTCTGACTGACGATTGTCTGCTTGGGAGCTATCTTGGAGAGGACTTTTGTTTTCCAACTGACCGATAGCTTCTCTAGTCAGCTGGTCTTCACTAACAAAACGATAGCTAAAATTGAGATTGTCCTTGGCAAACACTTTAGTAATAGCCCAAAGCCAATCTTGGAAATTCCGTGCTTGCAGTCTAGTGTTGCTATTTAGTTTTCCATTTTTAGCTGCTGGGTATTCCTTGGCTTCCAACTTTTCACGAGAACCCTTACCGACAAGATAAAGCTTTTTCTCAGCCCGTGTCATGGCAACATACAGCAGACGCATCTGCTCTGAATAGCTAGCTAGCTGTAATTCCTCTTCATTCTGTATATAAGTTAGGCTAGGAATAGAGAACTTGATGGTTTTAGGATAGTGAGTTTCCACTGCTCCTGTATCTATCTTGGCAATATACTTAAGTCCTAGTCCATTTTTACGGCTGAGAATGACTTCTGACATAGAGTCTTGCTTGTTAAAGTCTTGATCCATATTGAGGATAAAGACGTAAGGAAACTCCAGTCCTTTACTTTTGTGGATGGTCATGAGCTCTACTGCATCTTTTGGCGATGCGACAGCCACACTTGCCAAATCGTGCTGGGGTTCTAAAACTTGGTCAATCATACGAATAAAACGCGACAAGCCCTTGAAATTGCTCTTTTCAAATTGATCTGCTCTCAAAGCTAGGGCATAGAGATTGGCCTGTCTAGCAGGCCCATTTGGCAAAGCCCCCACATAATCATAATAAAAACGGTCGTTGTAAATCTTCCAAATCAAGTCATAGAGGGAGTGGGTTTTGGCATACAAGCGCCAAGAAGCCAAGATATCCATGAATTGCTTTAGTTTCTCAGCTAGAGCCGTGTGAATCAAGTTTTTCAGGCTTGTTGCCTGTATTTGAGCATTGACCAGTTTTTCATAAAGATTTTCTTGGATTTTATCCTCTGCTTTCTGAAGGGACAAACGTGCTAACTCATCCTCATCAAAACCAAACATTGGAGACTTCATAAGGGCAACCAAGGCGTAGTCTTGCAGGGGATTGTGAATGACACGAAGGGTGTCTAGCATGACTTGCACTTCTAGGGATTGGAGATAATTGTTTTGCTCTCCGTCAGTTTTGACAGGAATCCCGTACTCAGACAGGGCGAGGAGAATCTGGTCATTTCGACTGCGACTGGAAGTCAAAAGGGAAATTTCTTTGAAAGCAACACCTTTTTCCTGATGAAGCTTCAGGATTTCCTTGATGACCAGACGCATTTCCCCAGTGAGTTTAGTTTCTGTTTGGCTCTCTTCCTCCTCTTGCCCGCTGTCGCCCTTATCGTAGAGGAGAAATTCTGCCTTATTGTCTGGATTGGGAGTTAGTTTGCTATTGGCAAAAACAAGCTGGTGCATGCTATCATAGTTGATTTCGCCGACCTCTTGGTCCATAAGGCGTCCAAAAACATCATTGGTTGCTGACAGCACTTCTGAACTGCTACGGAAATTTTCCTTGAGGAGAATGAGCTTGCCTTCTTTAGGATTTTGTGCATAGCGTTGAAATTTTTCATTGAAAATCTGCGGGTCTGCCTGACGGAAACGGTAGATGGACTGCTTGATATCTCCAACCATAAAGCGATTGTGACCATTCGACAGCAATGCCAGCATCCGTTCTTGAATGTGGTTGGTATCCTGATACTCATCGACCATGACTTCGTGGAATCGTTCCTGATAAGCCTCGCGGACTTGTGGGAAATTCTCTAAGATCTCAATGGTATAATGGCTGATATCAGCGAATTCAAAGGCATTCTCCTGGCGTTTACGTTCACGATAAGCCTCCACAAAATCATTCATAAAGGTTTGGAAGGTTTTAGCTAGATCCCAGGTGTCTCCATGATAACGTTCCTGATAGTCGAGAATGGTTATCTGGTCTGACAGTTGTCCTAGTTTAGCAAACTGGGTTTTTCTCTCTTCGTTGTAGGAATCGGCCAGTGGCTTCAAATCAGCCTTACGGCTGGCATTGGTCAGAGCTCGACCGTTTTTCTCTTTAGAGATGGCGACAACACGCGCAAGCACTGCTTGATAAGCCTGACTATCGGACTCTTGATTTAAGGAGCCAATTTCATCCAAAACCAACTGCACATTTTCTAAATAGGCAGCTTTTGGAAACTCCTTGGCATCGTTATCCAGATGATAACGGAGGAAACTTTCCAAATCCCATAGCACCTGTTTGATTTGCTCAGTTAATTTGTCTTTTTCAATTACAAAGTCAGCTTCTTCAAACCCTTTGAGGAAAGAGTTACTCAACCATTTTTGTGGACTGCTGGTGGATTGGAGGAAATCATAGATTTTGTAGACTTGCTGACGCAGACCTCGTTCATCCTTACCTCGTCCGGCAAAGTTCTTCACCAAACGGCTAAATTTCTCTTTATTTTCACCTTGGTAATGGGCTTCAAAAACCTGATGAAAAACTTCATTCTTTAAGAGTAACTGTTCACTTTCATTTTGCAGAATACGGAAATTTGGTGCAATATCAATCAAATAGCCATGTTTTCCTAGGAATTTTTGTGTGAAAGAGTCCATGGTTCCGATGGCAGCGTTTGGCAGGTCTGCCAATTGGCGTCCCAAGTGTTGTTTGAGATCAACATCATTGGTTTCTTGAATTTGTTGGCTGATTTTTTTCTCCAAACGTTCCTTGAGTTCAGTAGCAGCCTTGACGGTAAAGGTCGAGATAAAGAGTTGACTGATTTCTACACCACGGGCTAATTGGTCCAGAATGCGCTCTGCCATGACAAAGGTTTTCCCTGAACCAGCAGACGCTGAGACCAGAATATTTTGCCCTGCGGTATAAATGGCTTCGATTTGCTCGGCTGTTTTCTTCTGTTCCCTGTTCGAACTCGCTTCTGCTTCTTGCAGTTCTTGAATTTCTTCCTCAGTAAAAAAGGAAATGGGCTTCATCGATTCAACTCCTCTCTCATTTTCTCAAACCAAGCTTGCTTGAGTTTTTCTCCAACCAGACGTTTGCCATCAGCTAGGTCTAACTTCTCTAGGAAACGTGCTTGACCCAAATGGTAGTTTGCTTCAAATCCTGTAATGGCTTGATGTTGCTGAACGTATGGGGCAATGCTTCTTCCGTTCTCTGTGTATGGATTGATGGCGAACTGACCTTCTAAAATCTTCTCAGCTGCCTTCTTGTAAAGATGGGCATTATAGTCTAGTAAGAGCTGGAATTCCTCGTCTGTCAGCTGATTGGTCTTGTTTTTATTGTAAAATTCGCCTAAATGACTACTTTCTTTCTCTAAAAAGAGTCCTTGGTATTTCATAGATTTGCTGGCTTCTACTACTGCTCCTACCAGACTTTTAACAGCTAATAAAGATTGGACTGGTTCAGCCATTTCCAAGTACATGGCTCCGAAAAAGTTCTGTTCCCCTTCTCTTTTTAAGGCAGCTAGATAGGTTGGCAGTTGGGAATTTAAACCATTAAAGAAATGAGGAAACTGGAACTGAGTCAGACTAGACTTGTAGTCCACCACTCCTAGCGCCCCATCAGCTTTCAAACGGTCAATCCGGTCAACCTTACCTCGTACAAAGACACTGCGACCATTGTCCAATTGAATAAAAGCTTGGTCTTTGCCGCCAAAATTTGCTTCCTCTTTGATGGTTTCGATGGCTGGATTGTGTCGGAGAATATGTCCAGTCGTCCGTGCAACATCAAGCAAAACTTCCTTGGTAAACTGGGCTTCCAAACTTTCCTGATAAATTGCTTCAAATTCGCGTTCTTGACTGGTTTCTTGGATAGCTTGTTCCAAACGTTGGTCAAAGGAATCTTCGTCAGGCAACTGTAAGGCACGTTCAAAAATGCGGTGCAAGAAATTCCCATGACTACGAGCATCTGGACGCAGGCGCAATTCCTCCTGCAAGCCTAACACGTAGCGGAGGAAATAACTGTATTCATTGCGGTAAAACTCCGTCAAACCAGAGGTAGACAGGTAAAATTCCTGTTCAGCAGGATAGAGAGCCTGTAAGGTGTCCTTTGCTAAGGGTTTACTGCTTGGGCTGGTTGGGAGGGCTGGATTTTCCAGACCTTGCTGGTCTAGTTTTTTACCCATCACACGCGCCAGAACCTTGACAAAGGTCAAATCTTGCTCAGTCTCACTCGTCTCGCCCTGCTGGTGATAGGCAACCAGACTTGACAAAAGACTGTGATAGGACCCCATATCTTCCTTAGACAACCCTTTGTGATTCATCCTCCTCTCTTTTCGACTAAATCCAAAATGGACCAGCTCTTGAAGATAGGCTGACTCCTTGCTTTCACTTTCATTAAAAAGGTTTGGAGCCGACAAGACCAACTGCTTACGAGCAGAATTGACCAAGGAAAGCATAGTGTAGCGATTTTTCTTGAGATTTTCACTGCTGGCAATTAGCAATTGCGCCCCATCTTCTGTCGCTTGGTTTAAGCTCTGTCTTTCTTCGTCTGTCAAAAGACTGGTGTTTTGCGCAATTTTTGGTAAATGATCCTGAGTCAGCCCAATGGCATAGACAAAGTCAGCAGTCAGAGGAGCAATCAAATCATAACTCTGCACCAGAACGGTGTCCACTGTTGCTGGAATGGTGCGATACTGAGATAGACTCATCCCAGAATGAAGCAAGGCCAAGAAGTCCTCTAGATTAACTTGCGAACCAGCAAAAACGGTCGCAAATTGTTCTAAAACATGACAGAAAGTCTTCCAAACTTCGGCCTGTCTTTCCTGTTCAAGAGTTTCCATAGTAGCTGTCAAATCTTGTAACTGCTTAGTTACTGCTCCTTCTTTTAGAAAGACATTCCACTTTTGCAAGAGATTTTCAGCCTTTTGTTTTCGGCTGGCAAAGAGAGTCTCAAGAGGTGTTAAAATACGCAGACGAAGAGTATTTAAACGTTCCAGATTAAATTTTCCATGGTGGGATTTGGTAAAGGTTTGCTGAAAGGCTAGCAAGCCATTGATACCAAGATAGCGGATATATTGCTCAAATGCATCAATATCAGATTGACTAAGGTCAGTATACAAACCTGTTCTAAGAAGGTTTATCAAATCCTCCTGACGGAAACGATAGCGTTTCAAAGACCAGATAGACTCGACAAACTGTGTCAAGGGATGATGAGCCATGGATTCGCTTCTACCAAGATAGAAAGGAATCTGATACTGGTCAAAAATGGTTTTAAGAGATAATTGGTAAGAAGCTACATCTCCCAAGAGAATACGAAAATGCTTGTAACTCAGCTCTGAGTTCTCGTGCAATTTCTGACGAATGCTGCGGGCTACTAGCTCCAACTCCTCCTTTTGCGTCAAACAAGACCAGATTTGTAAGTTTTCACGGTCCTTATCATCTAAATCCATTGTTAATTCTGAAAAGTCATAAGACGCTTCTAGCAAACGAGAAGCCTTGTCAAAACTATCCATTTTTTCATGAGTTTGAGAACAGTCCTGAGCAGGCGTTTGGTATTTAGAGGCTAGATGATGGAGAAACTCCACACTGGCTTGATAGAGATTGCCCTCGCTAAAAGGACTAGTATAGGCTTTCTTACTAGCATAGGCTCCAATGACAATCTCAACACCCTTGCCATGAAGTAAGTCCACAATCCGCTCTTCCTCAGCAGAAAAACGAGTAAAGCCATCAATGACCAAGGCGATTTGATTAAAATCACTACTTACCTTGTCATTCTCAATAGCCTCAATCAAATGGGACAACTGACTTCCCTGAGCCAACTGAGCTTGATTGAGATAAGCCGTTACCTTCTCAAAAATCAAGAGTAAGTCTGCTCGCTTGTCCTCATCCGTCAAACTCTCCAAGTCCAAAAAACTCATCTGAGCTTTAGTCATCTCGTGGTAAAATTCAATCAACTGCTGGATAAACTGAGGATCCTGCTTGATGGCTCCATAAACACGTAAATCCTTAGGATCAAGTTCGGCAAGGCATTTGTAAAAGGCCATCCCAAGACCAATATCATCAAGACTGGTCTTGGCAGGCAAATCATTCAAAATCAGGTAACGAGCCATTTGAGCAAAGCGCGTGACGGTAATTGCAAAAGAAGCCTGCTGGGACAAGCATTCCAGCACGGCGCGTTCCTTTTCAAAAGAAAGAGAGTTGGGGGCGATGTAGAAGACCCGCTTGCCAGCAGCAACTAGCTCCTCCGCCTCTCTGGTTAGAATTTTTGTCAAAGAAGTCCGAATATCAGTATAAAGTAATTTCATCTCAGCCTCGTTGGAATTTTTCATTACCCTATATTATACCATGATTAGTCTCGTAAATCTGTTAAAATATTTAGGCCATCCTTTCTTTTATTCATCATCTGCTAAATATTGAATACTTAGCTTTACTTGTATATAGAATAAATCTGCCTACTGAAAATCACATAATAAAAAAAGCCTCGGTAACAAGGCTTTGAGTTTTATGATTGTTCCTTAGGTACGGAATACACTTCAATGTGTTGTCCTAGTACCTTGATGTCGACTGGTAGATTATCTGATTTATCACCATCGACATCCGACTCTAATTCGATATCAGAAGAAATTTTAATAGTACGTGCCTTTATATATTCAATATTTTCATTCTCTACAAGATCTCCTTTTAACAAATCTGGAATCAAAGATAATTTAGAGAATATAGAAGCATCTTTCAAAATTAAAATATTTGCATATCCATCCTTGTTTTCTTCAAAGATTTTTTTATCGGCAAAATAATTTGTTAGAAGTACTAAAACATGACTTGCTTCCCCAAGGTAATTTCCATTTTCAGTTTCGACTTTAATGTTAAAGACTTGATCTGTCATGACAGACTTCATGGTATTAACTGCATAAGCCAAGATACCAAATTTCGTTTTATCTTCAATTTCAACATTATGAATGGCTTCAGGGAGAGACCCGATACTAAAGATATATCCAAAATAGTGACCATTTGCTTTTCCGATATCAATCTTATCAGTTAAATTGAAATCTAGCTCTTCAATAGCTCCGTCAATATCTTGATTGATTTCTAAAAGTTTTGTAATAAGGTTACCAGTACCACCTGGTATAATTCCCAGTTTAGGAATATAGTCCCTTTCAGCAATCCCTGAAATAACTTCATTGACTGTACCATCTCCACCAAAAACTAGAATTGATTCATATCTTTCTCTAGCAGCTTCTTCTGCGAAATTTGTAGCATCTTTGGCTTTTTGAGTAATTTTAGTTTCCACATCATCAAAATACTCTCTTGCTTTATTCTCCAGCTTCTCTTTGTAATCTAAAGCTTTTTCTCCTCCAGAAGTTGGATTGATAATTAGCATTATTTTTTTCACTCTGTATTTCTCCTTAAAATTGAAATAGAAAGGTTATTCTCGATGAAAATCAAAGCGTAAACTAGGAAACTAGACGCAGGCTACTCACGACACTGTTTTGAGTCTGTATATTAGCCTGACGTGGTTTAAAAAGATTTTCTAAGAGTATTAACCTAATGACACATGATATTTGCGTATATTGCTATTATACAATGAAATGTTAAAAAATAGAAATAAATTGCTTTTAATATCGGTTTTTATCTCATATTAAAAAATGATCTATTTTCTACTAGTAGGTTATTCTTAATCATCCAAACTAGTCTCTCTCCTCCACACGATGGAATATAGTTCGTAGATATAATTGCTATTTTCTAGTTCCGGATAAAGATAAAGCTCACTTGAAAGAAGATTTTCCCCATACATAAGTCAGGCTTTGTCTGACTAGCTACTAGCAGATAGACGAGTTAATGTTCATTATCTACTAATCTGAAAATGAAAATACTTCAAAAGTCAGTTCAGCTAAGGATGGAAAAAACTCAATTTTTAAGAGAATATGAAATAATACTCAATCAAACTCAAATAGCAAACTAAAAAGCTAGCCACAACTTGCTTAAAGGAGGGCTTTGAGGTTACAGATCAAACTAACGCGGTCAGCTCAAGATACTGTTTTGAATTTGTAGATTAGATTGACATGGTTTGAAGAAATTTTCGAAGAGGATGAATATCTCTATAATCATGACCACCCGTCTAACGGGTGGTTTGAACCAGGGCTATAAGCCCAAATTACCAGCCAGCGCCTAAAGACGCT
>NZ_CKQD01000014.1:0-47500 GCF_001171885.1 Streptococcus pneumoniae | reverse complement strand
CGGATACACCTTTCGGTCTCTCCTTAGGTCCCGACTAACCCAGGGCGGACGAGCCTTCCCCTGGAAACCTTAGTCTTACGGTGGACAGGATTCTCACCTGTCTTTCGCTACTCATACCGGCATTCTCACTTCTATGCGTTCCAGCGCTCCTCACGGTACACCTTCTTCACACATAGAACGCTCTCCTACCATACCTATAAAGGTATCCACAGCTTCGGTAAATTGTTTTAGCCCCGGTACATTTTCGGCGCAGGGTCACTCGACTAGTGAGCTATTACGCACTCTTTGAATGAATAGCTGCTTCTAAGCTAACATCCTAGTTGTCTGTGCAACCCCACATCCTTTTCCACTTAACAATTATTTTGGGACCTTAGCTGGTGGTCTGGGCTGTTTCCCTTTCGACTACGGATCTTAGCACTCGCAGTCTGACTGCCGACCATAATTCATTGGCATTCGGAGTTTATCTGAGATTGGTAATCCGGGATGGACCCCTCACCCAAACAGTGCTCTACCTCCAAGAATCTTAATGTCGACGCTAGCCCTAAAGCTATTTCGGAGAGAACCAGCTATCTCCAAGTTCGTTTGGAATTTCTCCGCTACCCACAAGTCATCCAAGCACTTTTCAACGTGCCCTGGTTCGGTCCTCCAGTGCGTCTTACCGCACCTTCAACCTGCTCATGGGTAGGTCACATGGTTTCGGGTCTACGTCATGATACTAATTCGCCCTGTTCAGACTCGGTTTCCCTACGGCTCCGTCTCTTCAACTTAACCTCGCATCATAACGTAACTCGCCGGTTCATTCTACAAAAGGCACGCTCTCACCCATTAACGGGCTCGAACTTGTTGTAGGCACACGGTTTCAGGTTCTATTTCACTCCCCTCCCGGGGTGCTTTTCACCTTTCCCTCACGGTACTGGTTCACTATCGGTCACTAGGGAGTATTTAGGGTTGGGAGATGGTCCTCCCAGATTCCGACGGGATTTCACGTGTCCCGCCGTACTCAGGATACTGCTAGGTACAAAGACTATTTTAAATACGAGGCTATTACTCTCTTTGGCTGATCTTCCCAAATCATTCTTCTATAATCTTTGAGTCCACATTGCAGTCCTACAACCCCGAAGAGTAAACTCTTCGGTTTGCCCTCCTGCCGTTTCGCTCGCCGCTACTAAGGCAATCGCTTTTGCTTTCTCTTCCTGCAGCTACTTAGATGTTTCAGTTCACTGCGTCTTCCTCCTCACATCCTTAACAGATGCGGGTAACAGGTAGTACCTGTTGGGTTCCCCCATTCGGAAATCCCTGGATCATCGCTTACTTACAGCTACCCAAGGCATATCGTCGTTTGTCACGTCCTTCTTCGGCTCCTAGTGCCAAGACATCCACCGTGCGCCCTTATTAACTTAACCTTATTTTCTGACCTTTCAGTCATAAACTCTTATTAATACTACAGCGTTTTCGGTTTATTTTCTTGTTACTATTTGATATAGATATTCAATTTTCAATGTGCATTACTTGGTGATCTCTCACCAATGGAGCCTAGCGGGATCGAACCGCTGACCTCCTGCGTGCAAAGCAGGCGCTCTCCCAGCTGAGCTAAGGCCCCACAAGACCTCTCAAGACTAAACAAGACCAATGCGCAGTTCCTTATCCTTAGAAAGGAGGTGATCCAGCCGCACCTTCCGATACGGCTACCTTGTTACGACTTCACCCCAATCATCTATCCCACCTTAGGCGGCTGGCTCCTTACGGTTACCTCACCGACTTCGGGTGTTACAAACTCTCGTGGTGTGACGGGCGGTGTGTACAAGGCCCGGGAACGTATTCACCGCGGCGTGCTGATCCGCGATTACTAGCGATTCCGACTTCATGTAGGCGAGTTGCAGCCTACAATCCGAACTGAGACTGGCTTTAAGAGATTAGCTTGCCGTCACCGGCTTGCGACTCGTTGTACCAGCCATTGTAGCACGTGTGTAGCCCAGGTCATAAGGGGCATGATGATTTGACGTCATCCCCACCTTCCTCCGGTTTATTACCGGCAGTCTCGCTAGAGTGCCCAACTGAATGATGGCAACTAACAATAGGGGTTGCGCTCGTTGCGGGACTTAACCCAACATCTCACGACACGAGCTGACGACAACCATGCACCACCTGTCACCTCTGTCCCGAAGGAAAGCTCTATCTCTAGAGCGGTCAGAGGGATGTCAAGACCTGGTAAGGTTCTTCGCGTTGCTTCGAATTAAACCACATGCTCCACCGCTTGTGCGGGCCCCCGTCAATTCCTTTGAGTTTCAACCTTGCGGTCGTACTCCCCAGGCGGAGTGCTTAATGCGTTAGCTACGGCACTAAACCCCGGAAAGGGTCTAACACCTAGCACTCATCGTTTACGGCGTGGACTACCAGGGTATCTAATCCTGTTTGCTCCCCACGCTTTCGAGCCTCAGCGTCAGTTACAAGCCAGAGAGCCGCTTTCGCCACCGGTGTTCCTCCATATATCTACGCATTTCACCGCTACACATGGAATTCCACTCTCCCCTCTTGCACTCAAGTTAAACAGTTTCCAAAGCGTACTATGGTTAAGCCACAGCCTTTAACTTCAGACTTATCTAACCGCCTGCGCTCGCTTTACGCCCAATAAATCCGGACAACGCTCGGGACCTACGTATTACCGCGGCTGCTGGCACGTAGTTAGCCGTCCCTTTCTGGTAAGATACCGTCACAGTGTGAACTTTCCACTCTCACACTCGTTCTTCTCTTACAACAGAGCTTTACGATCCGAAAACCTTCTTCACTCACGCGGCGTTGCTCGGTCAGACTTCCGTCCATTGCCGAAGATTCCCTACTGCTGCCTCCCGTAGGAGTCTGGGCCGTGTCTCAGTCCCAGTGTGGCCGATCACCCTCTCAGGTCGGCTATGTATCGTCGCCTTGGTGAGCCGTTACCCCACCAACTAGCTAATACAACGCAGGTCCATCTGGTAGTGATGCAATTGCACCTTTTAAGCAAATGTCATGCAACATCTACTCTTATGCGGTATTAGCTATCGTTTCCAATAGTTATCCCCCGCTACCAGGCAGGTTACCTACGCGTTACTCACCCGTTCGCAACTCATCCAGAGAAGCAAGCTCCTCCTTCAGCGTTCTACTTGCATGTATTAGGCACGCCGCCAGCGTTCGTCCTGAGCCAGGATCAAACTCTCATTAAAAGTTTGAGTTCTCACTCATTTCTGTCACTGACAGATTTATTGTTTTTTCATTGTTCAGTACTACAACCTTAGTTGTAGTGCCCTGCACATTGGTTCGTCTTGTTCAGTTTTCAAAGGTCTTTGTTGCTCGCTTCTCTCAAGCGACAACTATATTAGTATATCACAGTCACTTTCGCTTGTCAACACTTTTTTGAANCTTTTTTAATCTTTTTTCATCAAGTGTTCCAACCGCAACATACTATAGTCCGTACGGGATTCGAACCCGTGTTACCGCCGTGAAAAGGCGGTGTCTTAACCCCTTGACCAACGGACCAGAGTTGTTATTTTCAACTCTTACTATTATACCCACTTTTTAAACTTTGTCAACACCTTTTTTAAATTTTTTTTACTTTTTTGCATGACTTCCTAATGAGTACGGATGTCAAACTCTTTAAACACAATACGTAAGTCTCTTAATACTCTTTGACGCCCTCGGAAGCGTTCATATCTTAAGACGCGTTCTAACTCTTCTTGTTGCTCTTTGCTTTGTTTGCTTCTATATTCTCTTAGCGTTTCATGAAAGAGATAATAATCGTCTAGCCAGAGACCCCCCTCGCTTACTCGATGACTAATCTCACCTACTTCTTCATATGGTTCTTTATCATATCTTCGTTTGTGGCTTTCTTGTTTACGGATATGGTCTAAAATTCGATTACGAAACTTGGTTTTGAAATATTTCCTTAAACGTGGAATATCGTCTACCAGTCCTTCTTCTCTACTGATCAATTCATGTAAGCAAATCATGCCTTCTTGATCCCAATCCGATAGCTCCCACAAATGAAGGTAATATTCATTTCTACACTTGTATACAATTCCTTGGACTTCTTCATACAATTCTTTAATCATTCTTTTCCCCTTTCTGTGTACAGTCTAACAAATAAAGAAGCTAGTTGGGTTCATTTCCTCCATTCTGTTCCCTTTAGCTCCTCAACTGCACAAAAAAGAGAGGACAAGCCTCTCTCAGGGTTATAATTCTGCGATTTGGTTTAGGTTTACTTCTGCAACTGTGTCATTACCAAACATAGAGATAATCATCTTCACTTTGTTATTATCAATTTCTGTAATCTTACCAGTGTAATCTGCAAAAGCACCATCAATAATACGTACAGTTTGACCAACCTCAACATCGAAATCAAATTCTTGAACAGTTTGTCCCATAGATATCAAAATGTCACGAATTTCTTGTTCCAATAATGGAGTTGGTTTTGATCTGTTCCCGTGTGATCCGACGAATCCTGTAACATTTGGTGTATTTCGAACAACAAACCAAGCTTCATCTGTCATGACCATTTCTACAAGAACATAACCTGGAAAGCGATTTTCTTCTACTTCTTTTCTCTTTCCATTTTTTTCAACTTGCACTGTTTGTGTTGGAATTTCAACGCGTAGAATATTATCCAACATATTGTAGGTTTGTGCACGTTGTAATAGATTTTCTTTTACCTTATTTTCATAACCAGAATAAGTTTGTAAAACAAACCACCCTTTATCAAAACTATCCATGATATTTCCTTTCATAAATAGAAGATTTTTAGTGTACTTTCACTACTCTTCTAAAAAATGTTAATAAATCGAATCAAACCTGAAACAATCAACTGGTCAAAAATGTAAATAATTACTACAAAGAAAGCTGTGTATTCCATGATAGAACGAAAATCTCTCCAGCTTTCCTTGCGAGTTGGCCATGTTGTGTCTTTAAGAAGTCTAAAAATATCTCCAATAAAACGCATCGCTCTCTCCTATCTCGTTTCTCTGTGTGTAGTGTACTTGCCACAATGCTTACAAAATTTATTTACTTCTAGTCGTGTAGGCTTGGGGTTTCCGCTGATCTTGATTGAATAGTTTCTCGAACCACAAACCGCACAAGCTAGGCTTGCTTTTTTTAGTGCCATAACGCCTCCATCTTATCTATTATAACAAGAAAGCTAGGCTTTGACAAGCATCTTAGCGAAATAGATTGACTACCGAATCCCATATCGTTTGAGCCTTTTCCTTAATCTTCGCATCTGAGATAGCCCGGCTAGCCTCATCTACTAGACTTTGCGCACGTCCTCGAATATCAGACAAATTATCATCTGTCTGGCTATTATCATTGGTTTGTACTTGTCTTTTTGTGTTAGCTGGTGCAATTCCGTTTTTCTTATATGCATTTTCAACTGTAAAGGTACTTCCTGGCGTATAAGGTAAAATGGTATTTGCAATGTTTCTAAAGACATGAGCTGCACCATTTGAAGTAGATCCTGCTAGATAGTGATTTTCATCAGTGGTCGGGAAACCAAGCCAGTGACTAATCACTACATCCGGAGTATAGCCAATTACCCACTGGTCACTTGTGTACTCCGGATTGAAAACTGCTTCAGTTGTACCAGTTTTCCCTGCCATAACATAATCTGCAGGCGATGAACTAATACCGGTTCCATTGGTGAATGTACCCAACATCATACTGGTCATCTTGTCAGCTACAGACTTATCAATCACTCGTTTTTGTGAATTTTTATGGCTAGCAATAACTTGCCCACTAGCATTTTCAATTCTACTAATAAAATGTGCTTCCGGCATTAAACCTTCATTTGCAAAGGCAGCATATGCTTGAGCCATTTGAAGAGGATTGGTTTCAACACCGCTTCCCAAGGCAACACCAAGAACACGGTCGACCTTTTCCATGTTGAGTCCGAATTTTTCGCCCGCCTCAAAAGCCTTATCAAGGCCCAAATCATTAACAGTAGCAACAGCAGGCAGATTAAGCGATTCTGCCAAGGCTTGATACATAGGAACTTCTCGACTCGTTTTGATTCCTGCATAGTTATCAACCTTATAGTTGTTATACTGCATGGTATGGTTATCTAACTTCTTATTCAAAGCCCAACCTGCTTCAACTGCTGGTGTATAAACAACTAAAGGCTTAATTGTAGAACCAGGGCTACGTTTCGATTGAGTTGCATAGTTGAAATTACGGAATCCAGTTTTATCATTGTCAGCAACTTGACCGACAACTCCACGAACTCCCCCTGTTTTCGGTTCAAGAGCTACACTTCCTGATTGAGCAAATGTTCCATCCTCTGCCCTAGGAAATAGAGCTGTATTTTCATAGACAACCTGCATATTTGCTTGGTAGTTTTGATCCAACTCTGTATAAATGCGGTAGCCATTATTGACGATTTCTTCCTCTGTTAGATTATACTTGGAAACAGCTTCATTAACAACCGCGTCAAAATAAGAGGGGTAGCGGTAATCTGAGATTTTTCCTTCATACTTATCTTGTAATTGCGAATTCATATCAACTTCTGCAGCTTCGGTTTCTTGGTTTTTATCAATATATCCTGCTGCAACCATATTTTGCAAGACAGTATCGCGACGATTGGTAGAATCCTCTACAGAACTCAAGGGATTATACAGTTCCGGCCCTTTGAGCATCCCTGCCAGAGTCGCAGCTTGATCCAAACTCACTTCTGATGCAGAAACTCCAAAGTATTTCTTACTCGCATCTTCTACGCCCCACACACCATTTCCAAAATAAGCGTTGTTAAGGTACATGGTTAGAATTTGATCCTTACTATATTTTTTTGTTAATTCTAAGGCAAGGAAAAATTCTTTTGCTTTTCTCTCAACGGTTTGATCCTGTGACAAATAGGCGTTTTTAGCTAGCTGCTGGGTAATAGTAGATCCACCACCTGAACGTCCAGCAGTGACAATAGCCAAGAAGAAGCGACCATAGTTGATTCCGTCATTTTTATAGAAAGAACGGTCTTCTGTCGCAATAACAGCATTCTGCAAGTTTTTACTGATGTCAGTCAATTCAACATAGGTTCCTTTTTGACCAGATAAGGCACCAGCCTCTTTTTCTTCACGGTCAAAAATGATAGTCCGAGTTTTCAAGGCGTTTTGCAAATCATTGACATTGGTTGACTTAGCTACAGCAAACAAATAGGTTCCAACTAGCAAGCCTGCACTCAAACCTAGTATAAGGACAATCTTTGTTAGATGATAACGACGCCAGAATTTTCGAATTGGACCTACTTGGGCTAATTTTTTTCTATCACTGCGAGAACGACGCAAGCTAGTAGACCCAGAATCCTCTGATTCACTTGTTTCTTTTTTAAAAAGAGAAAGAAATTTCTCGAATAATTTATCTAATTTCATGCGTTTATTTTATCATCTTCATCATAGGAAGACAAGAATTTAGCTATTTCCTATCCAAATAGGGCTTTTTTTGTTACAATATCTGTATGCAATTCACATTTACATTACCAGACTCTCTACCTCAAATGACGGTAAAGCAATTACTTGAGGAACAACTCCTCATCCCTAGAAAAATCCGTCATTTTTTGAGAATCAAGAAACATATTTTGATAAATCAAGAAGAAGTCCACTGGAACGAAATCGTAAATCCTGGAGATGTTTGCCAGTTGACTTTTGACGAGGAAGATTATCCCAAAAAGGAAATTCCTTGGGGCAACCCAGACTTAATTCAAGAAGTCTATCAAGATCAACACTTGGTTATTGTGAACAAACCAGAGGATATGAAAACGCATGGTAATCAGCCAAACGAAATCGCCCTTCTTAACCATGTCAGTGCCTATGTTGGCCAAACCTGCTATGTCGTTCATCGTCTGGACATGGAAACCAGTGGCTTAGTTCTCTTTGCCAAAAATGCTTTTATCCTGCCTATTCTCAATCGCTTACTGGAGAAAAAAGAGATTTCTAGGGAATATTGGGCACAGGTCGACGGACATACCAACAGCAAAGAACTTGTTTTCAGAGACAAAATCGGACGTGATCGCCATGACCGCAGAAAGCGAATAGTTGATACAAAAAATGGGCAATATGCCGAAACGCATGTAAGCAGATTAAAGCAATTCCCAGATAAGACTTCCTTGGTTCGTTGCAAACTAAAGACCGGGCGAACCCATCAAATCCGTGTGCACCTTTCGCATCATAATCTTCCTATCCTGGGCGACCCTCTCTATAATAGCAAATCAAAGACGAGTCGGCTTATGCTCCACGCCTTTCGACTGTCCTTTACCCATCCGCTTACTTTAGAGAAGCTAACTTTCACTACCCTTTCAAATACATTTGAAACAGAATTAAAAAAGAATGGATGATTGTTGTGTCATCCATTTTTCTATATAAGAAAAGCAAGACCAAGAGGCCCTGCTTTTTATCGACTCATGAATTATTTAGCGATTTTTGCGAAGTATTCAAGAGTACGAACAAGTTGTGCAGTGTATGACATTTCGTTGTCGTACCATGATACAACTTTAACCAATTGTTTACCGTCAACGTCAAGAACTTTAGTTTGAGTTGCGTCAAACAATGAACCGTAAGACATACCTACGATATCTGAAGATACGATTGGGTCTTCAGTGTAACCGTATGATTCGTTTGAAGCTGCTTTCATAGCTGCGTTCACTTCATCAACAGTAACGTTCTTTTCAAGAACTGCTACCAATTCAGTAACTGATCCAGTTGGAGTTGGAACGCGTTGTGCAGATCCGTCCAATTTACCGTTCAATTCTGGGATTACAAGACCGATAGCTTTTGCAGCACCAGTTGAGTTAGGAACGATGTTTGCAGCACCAGCGCGAGCACGGCGAAGGTCACCACCACGGTGTGGTCCGTCAAGGATCATTTGGTCACCAGTGTAAGCGTGGATAGTAGTCATCAATCCTTCAACAACACCAAAGTTATCTTGAAGAGCTTTAGCCATA
Organism: Streptococcus pneumoniae; assembly: GCF_001171885.1. Taxonomy (GTDB): domain Bacteria; phylum Bacillota; class Bacilli; order Lactobacillales; family Streptococcaceae; genus Streptococcus; species Streptococcus pneumoniae_A. The sequence continues at coordinate 38,556 of NZ_CKQD01000014.1, read as the reverse complement.
GGAGCCAAGCAGTTTGTAGTACATGAAGCACCTGAGATAACTGTTTCAGTACCGTCAAGAACGTCGTGGTTAGTGTTGAATACAACTGTTTTAACGTCGTTTCCACCAGGAGCAGTGATAACAACTTTTTTAGCTCCACCTTTAAGGTGTTTTTCAGCTGCTTCTTTCTTAGCAAAGAAACCAGTAGCTTCAAGAACGATTTCTACACCGTCAGTAGCCCAGTCGATTTGTTCTGGATCACGTTCAGCAGAAACTTTAACGAATTTACCGTTAACTTCGAATCCACCTTCTTTAACTTCAACAGTACCGTCGAAACGACCTTGAGTTGTGTCGTATTTCAACAAGTGTGCAAGCATAACTGGATCTGTAAGGTCGTTGATACGAGTAACTTCAACACCTTCTACGTTTTGGATACGACGGAAAGCAAGACGACCGATACGTCCGAAACCGTTAATACCAACTTTAACTACCATTAGTGATTTCCTCCTTATGAAAATCATGAAATTTTTATTGTGAAAAGAGTAACTTGAATCACTACAAATCACCTTTCAACAAACCTATTATATAACTATTTGAGTTGAATTGCAAGTATGGGCATTGTTTTTCTCTGTTAGTTTCTTTTTGGGAGACGATAATCTAGTAACACCCTTGACTATTCATAGCGTAGCGATTCTACAGGATCCATTTTACTAATTTTACGTGCTGGGAAGTAGGCTGAGACATAACCAAGTAATAGAGCGAAAGCTAGAGTTCCTAAAACAGATAACAAATTTAATTCAAAAACCTTAGTGATGGATGGGTAAAAGTGACTTACAATCGCATTCGCCAAACTTCCCACCCCTTGTGCAACCAAAAATGCCAGCAGCAAGGCGATTCCTACAATCCAGATAGCCTCGTAAATAAAAATTCCTTTGACATCACGATTCTGATAACCAACTGCCTTCATGACACCTATTTCCTTAGAACGTTGCATGATATTGATGTAAATAATGATACCAATCATGACCGCTGCTACCACAATAGCTTGTGATGAAAGTACAATCAACAATCCCTGAATGACACGAATAAAAGTAATCACAATATCAAGAACCTTCTGTTGAGAAAGAACAGTATACTTCTTGTTTTTCTGCAATTCTTCTGTTATCGCTTTTGTTTGTGATGGATCTTTGAGTTCCAAGATAAAATAAGATACAGCTTTTGTAAATCCAGCTTCTTTCAAAATCGTTTCCATTTGATGAGACGGCATGAAACTGTTGCTGTCCTCCAGGTCATCTTCATCATTGATTACACGCACAATCTTTGTTTGAAATTGAGCAGTCTTGCTAGCTTCGGCAGCATTTTCTACAATACTTGCTGAGACTGATTTGCCAATAACATCACTAGCTGTCAGATTTTTCCCTGTCTGTTCATTCCAATTTTTTAGTAAACTGCTTGGAATCGTCAAACCCTGTTCATTTGCATCAGTATAGAGGGAACCGGCTAATACTTTGTCCTTTTCATTACTACTAACAGAGATACTTGTATCCTCATATAGACTCACTACTTGAGCATAAGAAGGCATCGTTTGACTCAGATCCATTTCTTGACCATCTATAGTAATATTTGACATGATCATCCCAAAAGGACTTTCCAAATATTTAATAGCTTCTTTTCCAACTGTATCCGTGATATAGTTCTTATCATCTTGGTTCAAAAAGCCTCGTCCAACATTTTTTGTGTTTAAAGCAATCTGAACTTGAGAAGGGATTTGACCTCCATTCGTATTTTCATCAATCATCGAAATCAATGCATTTCCCAAGCCGAAAGAAATTAAGACTCCTACAAAACCGATTGAGGTTGCTAGCGCAATCAATAGGTTACGCCACTTTCTTTCCATAAAGTTATTTAAAGAAAGTTTGAATTTATTTTTCAATGATAATCCTTTATTTTTTGACTTCTTCAACGACTTCACCATCCTTCATTTTGATAATCACATCTGCATATTCAGCAACCTCTGGATTATGGGTTACAATCAACACTGTTTTCCCTGTTTGGGCTAAATTTTTAAATACTTCCAATACCATTTCTTGGGATTGAGAATCCAGCGAGCCCGTTGGCTCGTCTGCTACAATCATATCAGGCTGATTTACCAAAGCACGCGCGATTGCTACGCGTTGCTTTTGCCCACCAGAAAGTTGTTTAACATTTTTAGCCATAAAAGGCTCCATGCCCAAGTTACTTAATTGCTCCTTTGCAATCATTGTCATCTCCCTGTCAGATAAATCTTTGACATAGAGAGGTAGCTTGACATTGTCCAAGACAGACTGATGAGGAATGAGATTAAAGTTTTGAAACACAAATCCAATCTTATCTTTACGAAATTGAGTTAGTTCAATCTCTGATAAGTCACGGAGTGATTCCCCTTTAAACTCTAAATCTCCTTCATATTGTCTATCTAAACCGCTGATGATGTTTAGTAGACTGGTTTTGCCACAGCCTGACGGCCCGTAAATCGCTGTAATTTTACCTTTTGCAATCTGCAGGTTTATATTTCTTAGAGCCTGCTCTTGATGTTTACCGTCCAAGTCGTAAAACTTTGAAATATTTTTAATGGATAAAATGGACATGACTATCTCCTTTAATTACTTTTGACAACATATGTCGATATAAACTACAATAAATAATACTGATATAAACTATATTTAACAATATCAAGCCCCATAAACCAAATAGTTTAATTTGATTGAATAATAAGCAAACCATAACTGGTACGAAGCGAATAATGTACAACGTTATCCTTGTATTTATAGGAATTGAAAAAGCATCTAATTCTTTCGCATTCTTGAAATGATACTTTCTAAATATAATTATCTCTAACATTTGTATCCCTTGGCATAAAAAATATGCTAGAGAAACTCCGAAAAGAAATAGGGAAATATCTATAAAACCGTACCCCAGATAATTTAAAAAGAAATATAGCGAGATTGACGGAACTACGATACTAATAAAATTTAAAGACCAAATTCTTTTTTTTATAAATTTATTAAGATTGACCCCAACAGCCTTCAGATAAGGGAAGTCCTTATTTAAAGTAAGAAAATAAAAATTTATCCCTTTATTGCTAAAAAATACTGTCCCTGAAAATAAAGCTGTATTCAATATCATCGCTTTATTCGAGATATCAATTCCTAAAAAATCTGGTAAAACCAACCACATGAACATAAACATAAAAGTTGAAAATACAGGTATAGTCATCGCTTTAAACACCGTCAAACCATCAACGACAGATAATAAATAGGTCATACTGAACGATTTTTTAAACCTTGGCCTAACATACCTGATTTTCGATATAAAAAATATACTATTAAGTAAAAAAATAAGTAGGCACGCAAATATTCCTAAAGAAATATCATAGAAAAAAATAACTACTAAGATGGGAGAAACTAGAATTAAATTCTTTAAAAATACTATATTCCAAAATTCTCTCCCTGTGACATTGAAAAATATCCTCATTGTACTCTCTGTTTTAGTTTTTAAAACATAAATATTTTCATAAATTATTCCTAATAACAAAATTGCAGGAACAAGTATTTTTACTAATTCAAAGTATGATAGGATACCCCAAATTTGATTTTCACTTAATAGCTTATAAACTTCTTGTTTAACAAAACAAAATATAAAAATCAAACTAACAGATGAAAAAAAATATTTGTAGGTTGATTGAAGCAACGATAATTCCTTGACATTATTCGAATCATTCCAGTATCCCTGTCGAGATAGGAATAATAGAGTAATAGAATAATAAAACTTTTCCATATAACTTTCCTCTACAAAGAAATAATCTGATCAACTGTCGGTAAAATTTCTTGCCTCTCGTGACTTACAATAATGAAGTGTTTGCCTAGATTTATCTTTTGCTCCATCAATTGAAGCAGATTTTCAACCGAAATTTGATCTAAACCTGATAAAGGTTCATCCATAACATACAAGTCCGAATCCAATAAAAACGCTGCTATAAGCATTACTTTTTTCTTTTCTCCTAATGACAATGATTGAATTGTTTGTGTCATTAATTTCTCATTCAAATAAAATTGTTCTCGTAATTCTCTTAACCGTTCTTCGAACAAATTTGTTTCAATAAAAAATTGTTTCTGTAAAAATCCGAATAATAAATTAGGAGATAAACCAATGAAATAGTTGTCCGAAGAATCTGGAACATAGCTAACCTTTTCTTCAGAAATCAATGAGCCAGAATATGGTTGAACAATTCCTAGTAATACTTTCAATAATGTTGACTTTCCTGAGCCATTTTTTCCAGTAATCAGTGTAAGACCTGAATTTGAAGTATCAAAAGAAATATTGTTAAACAGTATCCTACTATTTATCCTATACGAAATGTTCTCTACTTTCATTTTTTCTCCTTTTATATTATAATTAAAATAGTTGATAGTTATGTCTATAATCTTTTTGAGAATGCCCATTTTCAAACTGAGACATAACTATCAATTATTTTTTTATATTAATTTCTAATTTTACTAATATTTTATGTAAAAATCAACTCTGTTCTATTAATTTCTAAACTAGAACCACTGTTTAACCCAGCCCCAAATTGCTGTTAAAATCCAGTCAATAATAATCCATCTGATAATTCTCCATACGAAACTCCACATAATAATTCCTCCTATTTACTAAACCATTGTTTAACCCAGCCCCAGATAGCTTCCCATAGCAAACTAATCAGAATCCATTTTACAATTTTCCATACCCAACGCCACATATTTTATTTCTCCTTTTTAAATTTCTATTTTAATTTTCTAAAAAAATCAAAATCTCTAAATGTCCTGTTATTCTCCAACGTCATATCAAGTCCCTCATTTACTTCTCGTACAATAATAAGTGCATTATTTGCTATACCGACTAATGGATAGACTTTTAATATCTGGGGTTTTATTGTAATCAAATCCAATAAATAGCCGTTAACTCTTATTTCTACTTGAAGAAGAGTTGATAGCGTTTGCCGAATGAGCAGTACATCTCCAACTTCTGACATGCTAGGCAATAAAACATTATTTATTCGTTCAAATTCTAGCATGCTTCTCACCTTCATAAAAATAGCAACAATTGTCTATTTCCACCAAAGCAAAGCTCCTAAAAGTGAAAAAAACTGAACCATCTTTAACTACCTCCTTTGTTATAAATGAAGTTAATGATAAATTACATTATTCAATAACTTTTCAAGTAAGCAAAAATTTAGTAAGCTTCTTGCTTACATATTGGATTATATCAGTTTATAAAAAATTCTCCAATGACAGAAATGTCACTATTTTATTTAAACTGGTAAAATTAGAGAAAAAAGCTATCTAAACTAATCTTCAAAAATATTACATTTCTCAAAATATAATATAAATTAGACTAGACAAAAAATCAATTCAAAGCTAACATTTAAAACGTCTTTCCATAATAAAAGGCATAATATCAAAGTTTTTGTATAACTGATATTATGCCTTTTATTGTGAAAACATTTACTTCATTTGCTCCTGAAATCAAGTTTTTCTCAGAATCTTTTATTATCCTCAGTCCATTCCTTATCTAAACTAACGATTAACTGCTCATTGCCAAACATCCTTGCCATCATTTTTGCTTCTTCATACTTTTGTTTTGCTGTATCATAATCAGTCTGAATATAATATTTCCATTCGACCATCAAGACAATCGGTTGCTTTTGAAAATCTCGTGTTTTTTCAGAAATCCAATTCAGTTTTTCCACAGCTAACTTAAATAACTCTAAGTCATTCAATAATTCACAACTTCCCAGCCCTGCAAATAACACATCACGAACAAGAAATAAATCGTCCGTACTGCTATTTTCTACGTTATTACACACTTTTTGAAACATTAATTGAAGTTTCTGCTGTTCGCTAATAGATAACTGTCCTTTTTTTATATTTTCTAAATAACTACACAAAAAATACAATCTAATTTTTAAAAGATCTGAAAAGGAAAATTCTCTTTGATTCCATAGTTCCTCAAAAGATTCATCTAAAAGCGCTATTCCATACTGTTCATTATCCGTCGCTCTCACTTCATCTATTGCTTGAAGACAATCCACTATCATCTTCTCATCACGTGGCAAATCATCATAAAAACACTCAAAAATCTCATCAAAATATTCTTCCTTTTGTTCCTGCAACTCCTTGTCTCCATAGTCAGGATGATGTAAAAGAAAGTACTTTAATTCTTGGTAACGCTTCGGTAATTCCTTATAATCTGGCATCAAGACGTAGGACGGAATTTCTAATCGATCTGCAATATATTCTAGTGTTTTTATCGTCGGGCGAAATTCTCCTTTTTCAATCCGCACCAACTGACGCACTGATAATTCAGACTCATCCCCGCAAAAAACTGGACGACTAAATCCTTTTTCTTCTCTTAAGCCTCTTACTTTTTCACCAAAACTGTTCATTCCTTCGGTTTTCTCCTATATTTTAAAAATATAATTTTTTATATTCTATCATAGTTTGGTGAAAACGACAAAAAAGAGACAGGAAATTCCTGCCTCTAGGCTGATAACAATTATTTACGGCGTCCTGGTCTTTCTTTGTAACCATAGTAAGAATCTTCGATGATTTCTTGCATATGGTCAACCATTGGAAGGCGTGGGTTAGCTGGTGAACATTGATCTTCATAAGCAAGGAAGGCCAATTCACGAGAATGTTCTTTCCATTCTTTTTCATCGATTCCTTGTGCTTTGAAGTTCATTTGGATACCTACGCGCTCACCAAGTTCGTAGACAGCTTTTGCGTAAGATTCCACACCTTCTTCTGGAGTAGAAGCTGGAAGTCCAAGCATGCGTGCGATATCTTGGTATTTTTCATCAGCACGGTAATAGTTGTACTTAGGCCATGTTGCTGTCTTAGCTGGACGTGTACCGTTGTAGCGGATGACGTATGGAAGCAAGATAGCATTCGTACGACCGTGGATTGTGTGGAATTGCGCACCAATCTTATGAGCCATTGAGTGAGAAATACCTAGGAAGGCATTGGCAAAGGCCATACCAGCGATTGTTGAAGCGTTATGCATTTTCTCGCGTGAGTGGAAGTCTGCATTCTTAACGGAGCTTTCAAGGTTTTCAAATACAAGCTTGATGGCTTGAAGTGCAAGACCGTCAGTGTAGTCGCTAGCCATTTGTGATACGTAAGCTTCAGTCGCGTGGGTCAATACGTCCATACCAGTGTCCGCAGCAACAAATCCAGGAACTGTCAATACCAAGGCAGGGTCTACGATTGCCACAGTTGGTGTCAATGAGTAGTCAGCGATTGGGTATTTACGGTTGTTTGCTTTATCAGAGATAACGGCAAATGGTGTTACTTCAGATCCTGTACCAGATGTTGTTGGGATTGCGATGAATTTAGTCTTCTTACCAAGCAATGGGAATTTGAAGGCACGTTTACGGATATCCATGAATTTTTGGACAAGGTCACGGAAATCCACTTCTGGTTGTTCGTAGAAGAGCCACATTACTTTAGCAGCATCCATTGGAGATCCACCACCGAGAGCGATGATGGTATCTGGTTTGAAGGCACGCATAATCTCAGTACCACGGTTTACAGTTGTGATATCTGGATCTGGTTCTACATCAGCAAAGATTTGGTAAACTACCTTATTGCGACGAAGGTCAAGTTGTTCGATGATACGATCAAGGAAACCAAGCTCTACCATGGCATGGTCAGTAACGATCATGACACGTTCAACGTCACGACATTTTTGAAGGTATTGAATTGAATCACGTTCAAAGTATGTTTTTGAAGGAAGTTTCATCCATTGCATGTTATTTCTCCGTCTTCCGACTTTTTTGATATTCAAGAGGTTAATGGCACTAACGTTATCCCCAACTGAGTTGCGTCCGTAAGAACCACATCCAAGTGTCAATGATGGCAAGAAGGCATTGTAAACGTCCCCGATACCACCGAAAGTAGAAGGTGAGTTACAGATAACACGAATAGCTTTAACAGCTTTACCAAATTCTTTAGTCAATTTTTCGTCAGCTGTGTGGATGGCTGCTGAGTGGCCAAGACCGTTAAATTCAACCATTTGACGAGCTTTGGTAATACCATCTTCGCGGCTTTCAGATTTCAAAACTGCGATAACTGGTGACAATTTCTCACGAGTCAATGGCTCATTTTCACCAACTTCTTTACATTCAGCAGCAAGAATATTTGTTCCTTCTGGAACTGTAAATCCTGCTTGCTCTGCAATCCAAGTTGCTGGTTTACCAACGATGTCAGCGTTCAATTTTGCACCAGCACAGTTTTTACTGTTTGCTTTCACACCGAAGCAAAATTCTTCAAGAAGAGCCTTTTCTTTCTTGTTTACAAAGTAAGTGTGGTAAGATTTGAACTCTGCTACAAATTCATCGTAAATTTCTTTATCAATGATAACCGCTTGTTCAGATGCACAGACCATACCGTTATCAAATGATTTAGACATGACGATATCGTGTGCAGCTTGACGGATGTTTGCTGATTTTTCAACATAAGCTGGAACGTTTCCAGCACCTACCCCAAGAGCTGGTTTACCACATGAGTACGCGGCTTTAACCATGGCATTACCACCTGTTGCAAGGATTGTCGCAACACCTTCGTGGTTCATAAGCGCACTAGTTGCTTCCATAGATGGTTCAGTGATCCACTGTACACAATTTTCAGGAGCTCCTGCTTTGATTGCGGCATCACGAACGATTTGAGCTGCATGAGCTGATGACTCTTGAGCTGATGGGTGGAAGGCAAAGACGATTGGATTACGTGTCTTCAATGAAATCAATGCCTTAAAGATTGCTGTTGATGTTGGGTTTGTAGTAGGAGTGATACCACAAACAACGCCAACTGGTTCAGCAATAAGGGTTAAACCTGTTACATCGTCTTCTTCTATAACGCCAACTGTCTTAGTATGACGCATGTTGTTTACTACGTGTTCACAAGCAAACAAATTCTTAGTTGCTTTATCTTCAAATACACCACGTCCTGTTTCTTCAAAGGCATGTAAAGCCAATTCTCCGTGGGCATCCAAAGCTGCCACTGACGCTTTAGCTACGATGTAGTCAACCTGCTCTTGATCCAACTTACGCATTTCTTCAAGAGCAATTAGAGCTTTTTGCACCAATCCATCGACATGCTTTTCAGCAGCGAGTTTCTTTTCCTCTGGTGTCACAGTTTTTTTATCAGCCATATTTTCCTCCATAGCTTTCAAGGACTAAATCCTTTGTTAATTTTTTCACAAGTTTATTATAACGCATTATTTCAACTTTGTAAACAGTTTCATAAACATTTCACAAAGAATTTTTAGTTTTTTGTGAAATTTTTCTCATTATCTTTTCTTATCAAGTTTTATCTTTGAAGTTTGTGAAATTTATTTCAAATATTTTTTATTTCACAAACTCATTTGGAAGAGAATCTTGGAAAGAAAGGGATTTGCAGGTAAGCGCTTACTTTCCGATTTTAACAATACCTCCTTTGATAAGGAGGCCTTATTTTTGTTGAAAAACACCTTGTTTAAAAGTCCCTTCATACACGACTTCTTGTTCTGTTGTTAGTTTTCCTTTTCCTTCAGCCTGACCATTTACAAAATCACCTTCGTAGGTCCAGCCTTCTTTAGATTGAAAGGTACCTTTTCCGTTGAAAGCCCCATTGTTGAAGCCACCTGTGTATTGGTCTCCATTTTGGAAGGTGATGGTTCCTTGGCCATTCATTTTACCACGGACAAGACTGCCGTCGTAAACAATCGTTCCATTGTCAAGCTTTAGAACACCTTTTCCGGGAATATTTAGAAAAAAGACGAGTAGAGCACAAAAAACAATGGCAACTACTGCTAAAAGCTCTAAACGTGGACGAGTCAGATAGACACGATATTTGTCGTAAAAATTCTTAAGATTTTCCATCTTCACTCTCCTTTTCTAAACGTTCTAACCAAGCTTGACAACCCTCTTGAACACGCGCATAGGTTTCCTCAAAATCTCCTGTATACCAAGGATCTGGAACGCTTTCAGATGCAAATGAGTAAATCTTATCTTGCAAGCCTGCTGGACACATCTGACGTAAGTTAGAAACATTTGAAGCGTCCATTCCGATAATATAATCAAAGGCTTCAAAATCTTCCTTACTAATCTGAAGCGATGTCTTGCATTTATCATAAGGAATCTCATACTCTTGAAAAATCCCTTGAGTCCCCTTATGAATCGGATTGCCATGTTCCCAAGAGGAAGTTGCTCGACTTTGGATTTCGTAGTTATCTGTCATTGATTTCATAACAAACTCGGCCATAGGGCTACGGCAAATATTTCCTAGACAGACAAAGACTAATTTTTTCATCCCATTTCCTTTCTTTTATAGAAAAACGGGAGTTCGTAATCCCGTCTTATTTTTCAATTGCACCTTCGAGTGAAGCTGTTTCTTTCAGCGGTAATACTGTCTTGATAGCAGCTAGTTCAAAAGTCAAGTAAACTCCATCTACGTCAAGAACAATTGTTCCCTTCTCCGTATCTACTTCATCGACTGTTCCGTAAAGTCCACCGATTGTAATCACTTCATAGCCTTTTTGTAGTTTATTCAAACTTTCCATACGTTTTTGTGCTTGTTTCTTTTGAGAACGTTGCGTAAAGAACATCAAGCCCACCATAAGGGCTAGCATGATTAAAAATGTATAATTTGGATTCATTGTCTTCTCCTTTGTCTTTTACATAGGACTACTATATCAAATTTCGGCTACTTTTACAAGATTGTACCTTGCTTTTCTGGTAAGAAAAACCAGAGCTTACGCCCTGATTTTTAGGATTATTTCAAATTTTGAACGACTTTTACAAGATTTTCGACAGTAAAGCCATATTCTGCCAATACTTTTGGTGCTGGGGCAGAGGCTCCGAAGGTATCAATACCGAGAACGGCACCATCAAGACCAACATATTTGTACCAGTTTTGAGTTGCACCCATTTCGACGGCAACACGACGACGAACTGCATTTGGAAGGATTTCTTCCTTGTAAGCTGCATCTTGTTTATCAAAGACATCTGTAGATGGCATGCTGACTACACGGATTTTTGCTCCTTGACTAGCCAATTCTTTAGCAGCTGAGACAGCTAGATTGACCTCTGAACCTGTCGCAATCAAGATTGTATCAAAATCTGCTGCATTTTCATAGACAACATAGGCACCTTTAGCAACCTTGTCGAAGTCTGTTCCCTCTTCGACAGTCAAGTTTTGACGTGTCAAGACAAGGGCAGTTGGTGTTTTCTCACTTGTCACTGCAAGGTACCAAGCTGCTTGCGTTTCACGCGCATCTGCTGGACGGAAAACATTTAGATTTGGCATGGCACGAAGACCTGCTAAATGTTCCACCGGTTCATGCGTTGGACCGTCTTCCCCAACTGCGATTGAATCGTGGGTAAAGACATAAGTCACAGGAAGTCCTTGCAGGGCTGACAAGCGGACAGCTGCCTTCACATAGTCAGAGAAGACGAAGAAAGTTCCACCGTATACACGAAGTCCACCGTGAAGGGCCATCCCGTTCAAGATAGTTCCCATGGCAAATTCACGAACACCAAACTGAATGTTACGGTTCAAGCGATTAGCATCGTCTTGAAGTCCATCTGTTTTAATGTAAGTCATGTTTGAGTGAGCTAGGTCAGCTGATCCACCTAGGAAAGTTGGTAACTTAGCTGCCACAACGTTCAAAGCATCCTGACTCGAGTTACGAGTTGCTTGAGAGAAACCATTTTCTAAAGCTGGGAAGTCTGCTGGAGTCACTTCAACTGGATCGCGTCCATCAATAATGGCTTCTACTTCTGCAGCCAATTCTGGATGCGCTTCTTTATAGTCAGCAACTAATTTTGTCCAAGCTTCATAAGCTGATGCGCCACGGTCTGCAACATGTTCTTTGAAATCAGCATATACTTGTTCTGGGATTTCAAACGGCTCGTAGTCCCAACCGAGAGCTTGACGAGTAGCTGCAGTTTCATCTGCTCCAAGAGGAGCACCGTGTACGACATTAGTTCCTTGTTTGTTTGGAGAACCGTATCCAATAACAGTCTTCACTTCAATCAAAGATGGTTTGCCTGAAGCTTTAGCTGTTTCGATAGCAGCATGGATAGCTTCCAAGTCTGTTCCATCTTCTACCAAGGCAGTATGCCAACCGTAGGCATTGTAACGGTCACGAACACTTTCTGTAAAGGAATCCTTTGTCTCACCATCCAAGTTGATGTCATTTGAATCATAAAGAACAACCAACTTATCAAGTTTTTGCAAGCCTGCGTATGAAGCTGCCTCGCTTGAGACACCCTCCATCAAGTCTCCGTCTCCACAGATAACGTAAGTATAGTGGTCAAAGATATTGTAGCCTTCACGGTTATATTTAGCCGCCAAGAAACGTTCTGCCTGAGCAAAACCAGTAGCAGTTGAAATTCCTTGACCTAGAGGACCTGTCGTAGCATCAATCCCTGCCGTATGACCAAATTCTGGGTGACCTGGTGTTTTTGAACCCCATTGACGGAAGCTCTTGATCTCATCCATGCTGACATCTTCAAAACCAGAAAGGTGAAGAAGGGCATAAAGGAGCATTGAACCATGACCAGCTGAAAGAATGAAACGGTCGCGGTTAATCCAGTTTGGTTGAGCTGGATTGATACGAAGTTGTTTTGTAAAGAGGCTGTAAGCCATCGGAGCCGCTCCCATAACCACACCTGGGTGACCTGAGTTGGCTTTGTTGATAGCGTCAATACCTAGGAAACGAATTGCATTAACAGATAGATTTGACATAGAATTTCCTTTCTATTTGAGGTGATTACTGAATCACACATTCTATTTTACTATTATATGAAAAAATACATAGAATAGCAATTAAACAATTCGACTCTAGATAAGTCTCGTGACTTCTACCCTCTAGTCGCTTGATAGTAGGGAAGTAAGCGTTCATAAGCATCTTCTAATTTTTCTAAAATCACTTCTAATGATTGATTTTCTATAAAAGAAACATCTGCCTTAACTAAAACTTTGCGAACTTCCTGACTTCTCAACTTCTCGCGTAAAGTACAACGATTTTCTTCGTTCGCCTCCCACCGTTGACTTTGACCATCGGAGTAGGCTAGATAATAAATCCCTTCAACGGTTGGAATGTCTAAAACTTTGGCTTGTTGCTCCAAGGTTTGCTCATCTTTCTTGCGCTCGATAAAACTAACTTCTAAGGAAATACCAAAATCAGAAGAACTTCCGTACAAACGTAAGGCTATCATTGGCTCTGTCACTTTCCCCTCACGCTGTAGATAAACCCAAAAATGTGGTCGTAAACGTTGCGCCTGATTCATCCACTGGCTAGTCTGTTGGAGTTGCCATTCTGGATGGCTTGCTTGGAAAGCTTTGGCCAATTCTGTAAAAGCCTTTCGGGCCTCTTGACCTTTGTGGCGCAATGCCAGCATCTTCTCTCGCTCTGCTCCCGCTTTATCAGGATTACGGTACTGCAAACCAGCAAAATCTAAATAGTCTCTTATCTTATTCAACATCAGTTTAATCTCCTCCAGCTAGCAAAAAATCAGGTCAACCCTGATTTTGTTTATTCTGTATCTACAACGACATAGCGATTGGGCTCGTCACCTTCAGAGTAACTGGTCACGCCATCCATACGTGAAATAATACGATGGATAATCTTGCGTTCGCTATTCGACATTGGATCTGTCTGACGACTGCGTCCTTCTTCTAAAACACGAGTCGCCAATTTTTGCGCATAGGTCTGCAAGACTTCTGCACGGTGTTCGACATAATCATTGACATTGATTGTAATGTAGAAGGTTCTTGAATAGCGATTATAAAGATAATTTTGAGCCAACAGTTGCAAGGCCTTCAAGACTTTGCCATGGTAACCGATAATACGACCTGGCTCGTTGGTATCAATTTGCAAATTGATGCTACGACGGTTATAGTCATTTGAAAGTGTGGCTTCAACGTCCATGTCATCCACAATCGCTTGAACATAGGCAGTCACATCCGTAGCCACCTGGGCAATATCAAAGCTCGGTTCAACTTTCAAGCCCATCTCTGTCAAGTCTTGATTTTCAGTTTGGTCTTGCTCAGTTCCAAGGTCATCAGCGCCCGCTTCTTCCCTCATCGCTTCCTCGATTTGAAGTTCATTTAAAATCTCAATGTGACCAGTTTCTTCCAAGATAGTGCTGGCATGTCTTTCATGTTTTAAGATTTCAGCCTTGACTTCATCAGAAATACCTTGGCCTTCCTCTTCAATCTTCTTAATTGCCTCTACAACATGACCCAAATCAACAGTTGCTTCACTAACCGTCTTCACAGGCTCGTTCAAATCATTGATTTTTTTCGGAACTCCCTTTACAGCTTGTTGGTTTGCTTTGACAACTGTCGTTTCACTAATAGCTTCAATGTCAACCTGGGCTGGTTTTTTACCAAATAAACCAAGAAAGCCTTTTTTCTCACGAGAAATGACTTTAATATGTGCCTTCTTCCTTGGAATATCTAATTCTTTCAATCCTTTTTGGATTGCTTCTTCAACAGTTGAACCTGTAAATACTACCATTACCAGATTCCTCCTTATTATTTCGTTTTCTGAGCCTTTTTCTTGGCTTTTCTTTTTCTATTTTCCAAATCTTTCTGTGCCTGTACTACCGCCTCTCGCTCTGCGATAATCTTGAATGGATTGTTCAAGAAATAGGTTTGCAAGACTTGATAAGCATTGGACACTGTCCAGTATAGAGCGACTCCACCTGGCGCATAAACTGCAAAGATAAAAATCAAGACTGGAATCCCATACATCATCGCCGTCGTAGCGCCATTACGCTCAGACAAGGCTTTGTTGGACAACCAAGTACTTAAAAAGGTAAATACTGCTGCTAAAACCGGAAGAACAAGGGTTGTATCCACACCACCAAGGTTAATCCATAAGAAATGACCTGTCTTTAAAAAGTCAACTCTTGATAGAGCTTGGAACAAGGCCAAGATAACCGGCATCTGAATCAAAATCGGCCAAAGAGAATCCGACTGTCTGACACCCATTTCTTTGAATACTTTACGCATTTCCTGCTCTAGTTTGGTTCTGCTTTCCATATCTCGACCTGGATATTGTTCTCGAAGCGCCTTAATGCGTGGCTGAGCTTCCTGCATTTTTCTAGAAGCCACCATTTGCACCTGAAAGACCGGCAAGAGGACTGTACGAATCAAGACCGTAAAGAGAATAATCCCCACTCCGATGCTGATATCAAACGATAAAAAGCGAATAATTTCCGCAAAGAAGTAAACAAATTTACTCCAAAAATCAGCCGAATCGGCTGTAATATCGCTAGTTGTCCCATTAGTCGCACAGGCTGTCATGATCAATAGAGACAGTCCTAGCAAACTAGTCAACTGTAGTTTCTTTTTCACTCCCATTTCCTTCCTGGTAAATCTTTGATAATTTTAATACGTGGAGTAGATTTTTCTCCATCTCTGCGTATTCCAAGGTTTCGACTCCTTTTCGAGCAATGACAACAAAGTCGACATCTTCTACCAGACTCCCTTTTGCATTCTGGATAATATGCCGAATCCGTCGCTTGATTTGATTTCTAGTGACGGCATTCCCCAGTTTTTTGCTAACTGATAGACCTACTCGAAAATGGTTTTTATGGTTTTCTAACTGGTAGACAACAAATTTGCGATTGGCAAAACTTGTCCCCTCCTTGAAAATAGCCTTAAAATCTTTCTCTCTTTTTACACGAAAGTTTTTCTTCAAAACTCAACTCCATCTATTAAATTACTACTATTATACCATATTTTTCAAAAAAGCCAATCATAGCAAGGTTTTGCACAATTTTACCATAAAAAGAAGCTGGAAAAATCTCTTTCCCAACTCCTTGTACGGAATATTTTTTCTAATTTTAGTTATTTTTTCAAGCGTTCAACGTCACGGGCAATGACTAATTCTTCATCTGTTGGAATAACCAAAACACGGATTTTCGCTGCATCTGTTGAGATGTCTCCTGTCACACCAAAGACATTCTTTTCATCATCAACATCACAGCCAAACCACGAAATTCCTGAGATTACATTACGACGGAAATTTGCTGCATTTTCACCAACACCTGCTGTGAAAACAATGGCATCTGCTCCATTTAGAACTGCAAGGTACTGACCGATATGTTTTTGGATACGGTCAACATACATTTCATAAGCCAAGCTAGCGTCGTGATTCCCTTCTGCTACAGCTGCTTCTATATCGCGCATATCGCTAGAATTAGCAGAAACTCCCAAAAGACCTGATTCGCGATTAAGGACGCGACTAATGTCTTCAGGCGTGTTAAAATCCTCTGTATATTGCATTAAGTAAGGAATGATAGCTGGATCAATATCCCCTGTACGCGTTCCCATCATAATACCACCCAGAGGAGTGAAGCCCATAGAAGTGTCGACAGACTTACCAGCTTTCACAGCTGTAATTGAGCCTCCGTTACCAATATGACAGGTAATTAACTTCAAGTCCTCTAATGGACGTCCCAAGAGTTTTGCAGCTTCTCCTGCTACAAACTGGTGGCTTGTACCGTGGGCACCATATTTACGAACCTTGTTTTCTGTGTAATATTTTGTTGGTAGAGGGTAGCGATAAGCTTTCTCTGGCATAGTTGTGTGGAATGATGTATCAAACACAACTACACTGGTAATGTCTGGCAACAATTCCTTGAAGGCACGAACACCTGCTGCATTGGCTGGATTGTGGAGAGGAGCCAACAAGCTCAACTCTTCAACTTTTTCTAAAACATCTCCCTCAACAACTGTTGATTCTTTGAAATATTCTCCACCGGCAACAACACGGTGTCCAACACCTGTAATCTCATCATAAGCCTTGATAATGTCGAAACGAATCAAGTCATCCAATAAAATTTTAACGGCTTGTGTATGATCTTCAATATCCAAAATTTGTTGTTCAGAACGGCCGTCAAATTTTACAGTTGAAATTGAATCTTTCAAACCGATACGTTCAATCAAACCTTTCGCCAATACTTTTTCTTCTGGCATTAAGTATAATTGCCATTTCAAACTTGAACTTCCTGCATTGATTGCAATTGTTTTTGTCATAACATGATACCCCTTTTAAGCGTTTTCAACTATTATAACAAAATCTATTTTATATTTCAGTACCTTGAGTCCATTTTTGAAAATTTTCTTTAAATTTCATCAAAACACTTGCATCTTGTAAGCTAGCAAGTGGATAAACAAAAGGCTCCACTGCTATTTCACTTTTCTTCTGTAGGATAAAAATAGTCTTAGATTGTTTGGCATTAGCAAAGAGATTTTCAGGCAGACTGATCATGGCAACCAGACTTGCCTCCTCTTTCAACCAGACTTTCAACAAATCACTTTGAGGGCTGGTCAACAAATCACTCGGAGCTAGAAAAATAGCGTATCCGTCTGACTTGAGGTACTTAAGTCCTTGTTCCATGAGCAAGTGATGGGCGTAAGTATGTTCTTGACTAGAAGCAACTTGATGGCGCGACGCAACGGCGTCATCAGGATAATAGCCAACAGGCAAGTCGCTGATGACCACATCACTTTCTTTGAGCATTTGTGGACGAACGGCATCTCCTTGGACAAAGCCAGCCTGCAAACCAATCATATCTGCCATGCTTGCTGCCAAATCAATCAGCAAATCATCCACTTCCATTCCCAAGTAATCCACCTTCTTATCAAGCGAGGTCAAGAAAGTAGCACCTAGAATTCCCATCCCAGAACCCATTTCGAGGATAGTGATTTCCTCCTTTTGAGACAATTCTTCCACAATAAACACCAAAAGCAAAGCAATGGCATCTGGCGTAAACTGGTGATTAGCCTGCAAAGGTTCTGTTTGCCCAGCCTTCATCAAGAGAAACTGGTAGGTCTTGAGCCATTCTTCTCTGCGAAGCGCTAAACGCTTAAGGGCTTGATTGTTCTCCTTGACCTGTTTTAGCTCCGTCTCACCATCCAGATAGATGCTATTTTGCTCCACCAAAGCGTCATAAAAATTGGTTGCCAAATCACTTTGAATGACTTGGACATTCTCTAGTAAATAGGTATAAGCTTGTTCAATTTTTTCAAAATCCATATTCCTATCTTATCAAATTTCCCTGCTTTTTTCCATCCTTATAGAAAAATCACTCCCTGACTAGGCGAGTGATTTTTGGCCTACTGTTAAAAAGAGTTCTGAGTAATTTCCTTGAAACAAGTCTTCAGCACTGTAAAGAATCTGACTGTCAATGCTCGAAAAACCAAACTGGGCTAGCTTGTTTTCCAGTTCAGCTAAATCAAATCCATGATGGTTAGCTTCCATTTTGGTAAAATCGGCAATAAGGAGTCGCCCATCTTCCTTCAAATGCTGATAAAACAGTGAGAGAGCTTCATCCAAACCAGGCATATGGTGAAGAACCCGACTAACAACAATGCAATCAAACTCTTGCTTCAAGGGATTTTCCAATAAATCTTGCTCCAAAAACTGGATATTCTTGATGTCTTGCTGCTCCGCTTTCAAACGAGCTTGCTCCAGCATTTTCTCCGAAATATCCACCAGTGTTACAGATTGGGTTTGTTTGGCCAGAGGCAAGGCTAATAGCCCCGTCCCTCCACCGAAATCCAAAATTTCTTTGTCTGATAGAAGATCAATCTGTTTCTCGATAGCTTGATAAACCAAGTTTGCAAGGAAGATATTTTTAGGGGAATCAAAAGTTTCTGCTTTGTGGTTAAAATCATGTTTCATATTTTTAGTTTATCACAAAGTAGTTTGATTGGCTAGGAATTCTCTTTCTTTTCAGGCTTCTCTTCTAATTTTTTCTTCTCCACTTTTTCGCTTGGATCAGTCGCTACCTCTTCCTTTTTATCTCTTTTCTCTTCTTTGATTTTGACTGAAGGAAAGATGAATTCATATTGACTCTTATCCGTACGAACCCTCGTGACTAAGCCAGTTTTCTTGTTTTGATAGCTTACCTGACCTAGATTAAAGGCCTGTTCCCCACTTTCTTGCTCGGCTTTATCCTTGGTTCGTTTAGCCATGGCAAAAGCAACCAATTTTTCTTTATTTAAAGCATAGTCTTGATAGTGGGCGACTTGTCGGTTCAAGTAAAATTGTAACAAAAGACTAAAGATGGCTGCCATGGTGACTGCATATAAGAGAACACCTGCCTTAACTTTTTTCTTTTTCCACACGATAGATGAACTCCCTTTCTAAGCCTTTTTGAAACTGGAAACGAAAACGAACCAGTTGATTGTCCTCTGTAATCTGTGCGGATTTGAGTCCATAAACCATAGGCTGATAACCTCGTCCACTGGCATCGGTTTTCCGAAAATCATCTGATTTAGACTTACCTATAGCAATTTCCTTTCCATTCTGCTTCATATAGAGGCGATTGCCCTCCACTTTTTCGAATTGCGAACGGTCTAATTCTGCCTCCAACTGGTCCACAAACAGTAGCCACTCCTTTTGCTCGCTTTGCTGCTGGTAGCGAATTTCTGAAATGAGGAGCTGACTCATGGCTTGAAAGAGGAGTAAGCTTCCACTGATGACAATGAGGGCAATCAGGGATTCTAACAAGGTAAAGGCCTTGACCTTATGGCTCTTTGATCGCCAACAACTGTTCTGAACCATGATAAACCTCCAATCCCTTTTCACTAGAAAACACCTGAATCTCAACTCCGTTGATGTTTACCTGATTTTGACCTGTCTGCAGAGCCATCTTAGCTACCCTCAAGACTTCTTCCTTTTGCAAGATTTTTGCTTCTTCTTGCCTATTTTTCTGAATTTGTCCCAAAAGGAGGGTCGCAATGCTGGCAAAAATAGCTAAAGCAACCACTGCTTCCAGTAAAATCACTGCCCTAATTTTTTGTTTCCTTAATGCGTTTAATTTTTCCATTTCCTAGATATAACTGATAACGAACTGCTCCTTTACTAGTCTTAAATTCAACCTTAGCCAGGGACGAATTGCCCCCAGCTCGGTCAAATGTGATACTTTGGCCTGATGGTGCTTGAATGCCTTTAGGAACTGTCAGCTTTTGACTGCCATTGCTGATCGTCTTCTCATCTAAGTTCAGACTAGTCTTTTGCTGACTGGCTACACTGCGTTTTTGGGTTTCCCGATAGAGTTCTTCAAACTCCATAAAGAAAATCTGCTCCTCTACCGCCGCAAAAGTAGACTGGACAGATCCGGATAAGCCCAAGGCAAGGATACTCACAAGTCCCAAAACCAAGAGGCTTTCCAGCATGGTAAAGGCCTTAATCTGCAACGGTTTGACTGATATTTTGTTTTGCATGGTATTCTTTATAAGCTTTAGCCTGTTCTTCTGTGATTCGCCCATCTGCTTGTAACTTACTTAGGCTAGCATCTTCATTTTTATCCAAGCTATAAAGTTCTGCCTGGCTTTCCACCACCTTAACAACAGCAGCTTTTCCTTTGTCGTTGACCGCATCTTTTTGCTTGGTCAAATTAGGCACAAAGAGCAAGAGAAGCACGCTGATGATGAGCAAGACCACCAACATCTCCACCAATGTAAAAGCCTTCACTTTCGCTTTTTTCAAGAATGTCATCATTTTTTTCATTTTAAAAATTTACCTCCATATTTTGATACATGGGCATGAGCATTGCCGCATAAAGTAAAACGATAATCAGTGCCACAAAGATAAAAACCAGTGGCTGCACCAAATTCATGGTGCGGTTGACTCGGGTAAAAAAGGCTTCCCAAGTTTTTTCAGCATAGATTTCCAACTCACTACCCAGCTTGGACTTGACTTCTCCATACTCGATAATAAGACTCAACTCTTTCTTAAAGAAAGGATAGGTCCCTATCGTCTGAGAAAATTCGCGACCATTTTGCAGGGCTTGAGCCAGATCTTGACCGATTTCTTTAAAGAGCTGGGAACCTTGTTCCTGCATGATCTGAAAAATCTGCGTCAGCTCCATTCCCTGCGAAATCATATTTCCCCACTCACGCGCGTAATAGGCCGTCAAATAGGTCTGAACAAAAATTCCAAGAAAGGGAAGACGTGCCAAGATAGAAAAGACGCGCATCTTAGAACTTCTTTTATAAAAAGTGAGTACTAAAAGGGCAAGTATGGAAACAAACCCTACCATTCCTAGAAAAATTTGTGGCAGATTACCAATGATTTGGGTGGCAATATTGCTACTATCCAGTTGTGGTAGTAGATAGTTCCGTAGTCCCAGCATAATTAAGAGAAGAAAACCCAGCAAGATCAAGGGATAGGTCGCTACTTCAATTAGTTTTTTCTTGACCTTGGCCAGATTGTCTAGATACTCTTCTATCTTTCCCAAACTCAGGTGGAGATTCCCATGGACTTCCGCTAGAGATAACTGAGTGACAATGGCACTTGAAAATCCCAAACTTTCCATCATTTCTGAGAATGATTTCCCCTGAGACAAGCCTGTGCGCATCTGGGTCACACACTGTTTGTCCAACAAGGCACTCCTATCTAAAAAGGAGATAGTCTCCACCAGATGAAAACCGCTAGAAAAGAGATTGTTAAACAAGGTGATGATATTTTTTTGCTTAGCTGTAGCTAATTTTTTCCGTTTCAGCCTGAAGACTTGTGATATGTCCATCTTTAAGAAGCTGGTCAATCTGTTTATTCCAGCTAATTGGCTGGTGTTCTTGATAGTCTTTGTTTGCAAAGTCAACAATTCCTCCTCCCCCGATCAATCTCTGGTAGCAGACGCCTTGCAGAACGACTACTAATTCTTCCTCACTCACACCCAGCTCCAGCAGGCGTTCATAAACACCTCGAACACTCTTGGCATGAATGGTTGAAAAAACTGTCGCCCCTGTCAAACTGGCTCTAACAACTGCACGCGCCGTTTCGCTGTCCCGAATTTCTCCGATAATCAAGAGATCTGGTCGATGGCGCAAAGAAAGTTTGATGAGATTTTCATAGGTTAGTCCAATCGCCTCATTCAACTGCAATTGGAGCATGTCGTCCTGCTTGATTTCGACTGGATCTTCAATAGACATAACTTGTTGCCCCTTAAAAAGGGACTTAGCTAATTCATGCATCAAGGTTGTCTTGCCACTTCCGACTGGACCAGCAAAAAGATAAAGTCCCCGTTGCCTGTACTGCTTGCCCAGTTCATCAATATCCTGAAACCAAAAATGCAAATCCTGCTCCTCATCATGCAACAAGCGAATAACTAAACTCTCCTGTCCTCGATAATCACCTACGGTAGATAAACGTAGGGACGCCATCTTATCGTCATAGACATAATCGCATGAACCAAGTTGACTACGTCGCTTTTCTCCAACATTCATACCCGCCACAAACTTAAAGTGACTGATGACGGCCGCAAACTTTTCAAAATCATAACAACCAATTTTACAGCGCTCATCTCCTATCCTCATATGAAGCTCATAGGCGTCTAACTTAGGGACAAAATAAATGTCTTGCGCCCCTTTTTTCCGGGCCGAACGAATGATTTCTTGTGCAATTTCTTGAACCATACTTACCTCCTCACCTATACTATTCGCAAAGATTTGGGAAAATAAAAAAAGCAACTCCAAAAAAGTTACTTTTTCTCTATTTTAATTTCATACGGCAAGAACGGTGCCTTTCCTTACCTGTTTGTTTTTCATAGCCTGGGCGTAGTTTTTCATCTGGGATAACCTGCTCATCCTGCAAAAGAGCCAAAGAATGGTATTGTTGTAAATAGTCATCACATTCATCACACCAACGTTGGTCTTCTGGATCCCAAAAAATGGTCATCAAATCACTTCTACTTTTATAAAGAGGGGATTCTTGTTCTAATCTAAACCAGCAAGTTTTGTAGTATTTGAGAGCATCATAATA
Source organism: Streptococcus pneumoniae (assembly GCF_001171885.1). Lineage (GTDB taxonomy): Bacteria > Bacillota > Bacilli > Lactobacillales > Streptococcaceae > Streptococcus > Streptococcus pneumoniae_A. The sequence continues at coordinate 15,732 of NZ_CKQD01000014.1, read as the reverse complement.
CTGGTCAAATTTCTTACTTGCTACAATATCTTCTTCCCAACCTTCTAAGAACCACCACGGTTCAAAATCTCCGTACATTTCTATAACACGATACATATTCATTCATTCCTTTGTACCGTATATTATAACTAATTCCGCCAGACAAGGAAAGAAATATGCTCATTCCTTAATTTTTTGATAAAAAATCCAGCCATCTAATGATGACTGAATTTCTATTTGCTTATATTCCAAAATCTTTTTACTACCTAGGCTTCAGAAATATCGTTTTCGATAATGACCTTAATGGCATGGTGGTCTGCTGCCTTACTGAAAACTTCATAGGCTTTTTCAATTTCACTGAGTTTGAAATAGTGAGTTACCAATTTTTCTGGCTCAATCTTATGACTTTCAAGAGCTTTCAACAATTGTGGAGTGGTATTTGTAGATACCAAACCAGTTGTTACATTGATGTTGCGAATCCAAAGTTTGTCCAAATCGAATTCGACTGGTTTACCATGCACACCACAGTTGGCAACTGTTCCGTCTACACCGATAATCTTTTGACAGAAATCAAATGTTGCAGGAATACCAACAGCTTCGATAGCAACATCTACACCACGACCATCTGTCAAATCATAAATTTCTTTAATGGCTTTTTCAGGGTCTGAAGAATTAACTTTATGAGTCGCACCAAATGATACAGCAGTTTCCAAGCGGTTATCGTCTAAGTCCACCATAATCAATTTAGCTGGTGAATAGAATTGAGCTGTCAATAGAGCAGCCAATCCAACAGGTCCTGAACCAATAATGGCTACGCTGCAACCAGGTTCTACTTTCCCTTTCAAGACACCAATTTCATATCCAGTAGGTAGAATGTCTGATAGCATAACCAAGGCTTCATCTGACAAGTCTTCTGGAGTGTGGTAAAGAGTATTATCTGCATGAGGGACACGTAGATATTCAGCCTGCATACCATCAATCAAGTGACCGAAAATCCAGCCCCCTTCGTCTTCACAGTGGGCATAAATTCCTTTTTTACAGTAGTAGCATTTACCGCAGGCACAGACACAAGAAATCAAGACCTTGTCACCTTTTTTGAAGTTAGAAACTCCTTCTCCAACTTCTTCAACAATCCCAATCCCTTCGTGGCCAAGGATGGTACCACTTTGGCAAGCAGGGACATCCCCTTTAATGATATGGAGGTCTGTTCCACAAATAGTAGTTTTTACGATACGCACAATAGCGTCTGTTGGCTTGCGAATAACTGGTTTGTCTACATCAACAAAAGAAGCAAGTCCTGGTTTAACATAAGTATAGGCTTTCATAAAGCATTCCTCCGTTTTTTTATTTGTACTATTTATAATATAATTGTAAGCCTTTTCATTTGTTTGTTCAAGATTTTTTGTGATTTTTTTAACTTTTTTATTTACCGGTAAAGCAATATAGATAAAAAAGCAGAAGCTAGTCTCTAACTTCTGCCTTCTCTCTTATGCTTGATAACGTTTCACACCATCTAGATAGGTTGCTACCAATTCCAAATCTTTATCTAATACGATAAAGTCTGCGTCGTAGCCTTCACGGATTTGACCACAGACATCGTCAATATGAACGGATTTAGCTGGGTTAAGGCTGGCCATCATGACTGCTTCATGCGGATTCGCAATACCCCACTCGACTACATTTCTCATACCATCTTTAAGTTTGAGGATAGAACCTGCCAAATTACCAGTAGATTTGAGACGTGCAGTTCCATTTGCTACTACAACAGGGAATTCTCCCAACATATAGTCACCGTCTTCAAGCCCACCAGCTGTCATACAGTCCGTAATAAGAGCGATGTTTTCTGTCCCCTTTTGCTTAAGTAAAATCTCACAAGCTTTTGGATCTACGTGATAACCATCACAAATCAATTCTGCGTAAGTATGTGGGAGCTCATACATAGCTCCTACCATACCTAGTTCGCGGTGTGTTAAACCACGCATCCCATTATATGCATGTACCCATACACTAGCTCCAGCATCAACTGCCTTCTTAGCTTGTTCAAATGTCGCATCTGAGTGTCCAAGTGCAACTGTCACACCTTCACCTGTAATAGTACGTACAAAATCTTCCACCCCATCACGTTCTGGTGCAATAGCGATTTTATTTAGCATCCCTTTTGCAGCATCCTGCCAAGAATGAAACTCCTCAACACCCGGGTCTCTCATATAAGTTGGATTTTGTGCCCCCTTAAAAGTTTCTGTGAAATATGGACCTTCATAATAAATCCCACGAATCTTAGCACCCGTTGCTTCTTTATAATGGTTTCCAAGATTTTCAGTGACTGCAAGCAATTGCTCATAAGTGGCTGTTAAAGTTGTGGGCAAGAAACTGGTAACACCGGTACTAAGAAGTCCTTCACTCATAGTATGCAATGTACCTTCAATGTTGTTGTCCATCACATCTACACCTGCATATCCATGAATATGAGTATCCACAAGACCTGGTGCAATGCTATAACCAGTATAGTCAAGAACCTCTGCTCCTTCAGGAATTTGATCCACATGTTTCCCAAATTTGCCATCAACAAGTTCTAAGTACCCACCGCGACGAATGCCAAATGGATAGAAAAACTGATCCGCTTTAACGTAATTAGGCATAATAATGACCTCCTTAAAAGATTACTTTTGATATTTATTATGTCAATTACATTATAAACCTTTCTGATTCATTTGTAAATGGTATAGACCTATTTTCTAAAGATATTTTAAAAGAGCTGGATTTCTCCAACTCTTCTCTTTTTAATATACGTTATTTTGATTTGACTGGCTTGTCTTGAGCTGTTTGCAAGGCTGTAGCAATGGTATCTGCATACAATTTTGCTCCGGCTTCAATTTTACTAGTGTCACTTCCGAAATGGACTTGGTCTGTTCCAGTCCAAATTTCTGGATGCTCTTTCGCAACTTGATTCCAATCTGCTATCGTGACGTAAGGAGTCTTCTCTGCCAATTCTCTCATATAGGCAGCCGCCTTCTCAACGATTGCATAGGTCTCTTTTGTCTTATCCCCCTCATAAGGAGTCACTAAAATCATATGATGGCCCTTAGGAAGATTTTTCACGATACTGTCCCAGTCTTCCTTGTAATTTTCAGGATTATTTACCCCAGTTGCAATGACCACCATCTTAGGTAAAAATTTATTCTGGCTATTGTTTAGCATGATTTCATTGGCAGTCTTGGTTGTTCTGCTGACCTGCGCGTTAATCTGTGCCCCTGGAAGGGCTGTCTGCAGTGCTGTATTAGCTCTTAGAGCCACTGAGTCACCAATTAACATAGTGCCATCAGCAATTCCCAAACTATCAGCTTCTGCTCGTTCTGCCATCACCTTGGTCTGGCCAATATTTGTTGCAGCTTGCTTCAAGCCATTGACAGTTAAGTCTGTCTCAAACGCTCCCACTTGTGGTGCCAACAAAGTCACTAAGAAGACAATGAAGGCCAAGATTCCTGTACTTGTTGCAAGAATTGCGTGAATATAAGGCAGGGGACGAAGGGTTTGGATAATAGGTGTGCTCTTTCCTGCAATCCACGGCTCCAATACATAAAATGAAAGACTGGCAAATCCATAAGAACAAATCAAAGTCAGTAACACAGCAAAAAGATTTGAGGTCAACTGTGAGAAAATGATGTAGAAAGGCCAATGGAAAAGATAAACCGCATAGCTAGTATCCGCTAAAAAGCTGATAATCTTTGGCTCCTGCACGTTAGGAGTCTTTTCATGTAAGACACGCGCCGCCAGAATCATAGCAAGGGCTGCAAGGCTGGCAAGCAAGAAGCCTATAAGATAGGAAAAAAGATAAGTGAATTTGACAAAGAAGGTCAAAATGAGTAAGAAGCCAAAACCTCCTCCAAAAACTAAAAGGGTCTTTCGTAAATCCCAGATTTTATCCAACTGCTTGACGAGGGAAGTCGTCTGACGAACGCCTACAATCGTTGCTAGGATACTTCCCAAAAAGAATGGATAGACATGAGTTAAACTGGAGAAGTAAACAGAGGAATAAGAGGTAACTAGAAAACTACCAATAAACATGGAGAAGAAACTAATCAAGAAGGCAGCAGCAGATAAGAGAAAGACCATTCCCCTCAACTGACCATTTGATTTAGCCTGTTTGGATAAGAACCAAACTGCCAATCCCCAAAGAATATAGTAGTGAACCTCAACTGCCAAGCTCCAATTATGAACAAACAAATGAGGAATAAACTGTGATTCATAACTCCCACCTGTTAGGAGTTCATAGAAGTTGGTCATAAAGCCTAAGACACCTGCAATTTGACCCCCAATTCCAGCTACATAATCTTGGCGAACCAAGAAAGTAAAAGGCATAGTTACCAAGACCATCAAAACCACAGGTGGCACAATCCGATAAAAGCGTCTTCTAAAAAATCCTATCAAATCAATCTCATGGTTTTTAGAAAATTCTTCGATGAGTAGAGCCGTAATCAGGAAGCCTGAAAACGTGAAAAAGACATCTACCCCGAAAAATCCTCCAGGAAAGATGGTCTGAAAGAAATGATACAAGAGTACCAAAAGTAAACCTGTAATCCTAATCAAGGAAAACCATTTAATGCGCATACGAGTTTATTCTTCCTTTCATTGTACACTTTATTCTATCAAAAAAAGAAGAAAAATCCTAAGAGAAAACTTAGGATTTTTAGCTTATATCAATTCCATTTTAGAAATTACGTCCTGACTTATTATAGCCATATTTTTCCACAAAATACTCACGGAATTCCAAGAGATTGTCATCCATGATGGCTTGGCGCACTTGCTTCATCAGGTTAAGCAAGAAGTAAAGATTGTGATAGCTAGTCAAGCGGATACCAAAGGTTTCATCAGCCTTGAGCAGGTGACGAAGGTAGGCGCGTGTATAGTTCTTACATGTGTAGCAATCACACTCAGGATCCAGTGGCGTAAAGTCCTCAGCAAACTGGGCATTTTTTACAACCAAACGTCCCTGACTGGTCATACAAGTTCCGTTACGAGCAATTCGAGTCGGCAAGACACAGTCAAACATATCCACCCCACGAATCACACCATCAATCAAGCTATCTGGTGCTCCCACACCCATCAAATAGCGAGGTTTATTTTCAGGAAGCAGTTGGGTTGTAAAGTCCAAGACCGCATTCATCTCTTCGTGGGTTTCTCCCACTGCCAAACCACCGATAGAGTAGCCTGGGAAATCCATGCTGACAAGGTCGTGAGCCGATTGGCGACGCAGGTCTTCAAATCCTGCTCCCTGCACAATCCCAAATAATCCTTGGTCATGCGGACGACGATGAGCCTTTAAACCACGCTCAGCCCAACGGCTGGTACGCTCGATTGATTTCTTAACGTAGTCGTAAGGTTGATAAAACTGAGGACATTCGTCAAAGGACATCATGATGTCTGAGCCCAGATTATTCTGAATAGAGATGGCTTTTTCTGGCGATAGGAACATCTTAGAACCATTGAGATGGTTTTTAAAGGTTACTCCTTCTTCTGTGATATTACGGCTATCTGCTAAGGAATAAACCTGAAAACCACCACTATCTGTCAAGATAGGCTGGTCCCAATTCATGAACTTGTGGAGACCACCTGCGCGTGCGATGAGTTCATCTCCAGGGCGAAGCCAGAGATGATAGGTGTTTGACAGGATAATTCCCGAACCCATCTCCTTCAATTCTTCAGGCGACTGAGTTTTGACAGTGGCTTGAGTCCCAACTGGCATAAACATAGGTGTCGGGAAGGTACCGTGGGGGGTGATGATTTCTCCCAGACGAGCTCCCGTGTGTTTTTCTTTCTTAATCAAACGATATTTGATTGGTGAATCTGACATTTTTTACCTCCGAAGCTGGGAAAGACAGTCCCAGTTCATACTTTGTGCCCAAGGGCATACTGTATGATTTTATCAAAAAAAGCTAGAACTGTCACGAACTATGGTATAATGAGAGAATGAAATACCCAAAAATTGATTTAAAAACCGTTCGTCTGCAAGCCAGACAATTTCAGGCTGAAAATCCCCGCCTCTTTCTCGTCTATCTCTTACCTAGCATACTGCTCATCTTGTCTGTCTTCCTCAATCCCTTAGAGCGCATCAACGAGAGTGTTTTAGAACAACCCTTTTTAATCGTGTTTGGCCATGTATTCCAAGCCTACCTTTTTCCACTATTAGTCTCCTTTATCGGGGCAATACTTCTAACCAGTTCAGTCTATACAACCCTAAAACTCATCAAGAATCCAGATACAGAACTATCCGTCAAAAATAGTCTCACTCTCTTTAACGAAGAGCACTTTTCACAAACCTTTTTGACTCTACTTCTCAAACGTCTCTATCTCTTCTTATGGAGCATTCCTAGTTTGCTTGGAATTTACTTCCTTTTTTACAGTAGCTTTTTAGCCAAGAAATTCGTTGCCCTCCATCCTGAATTTCCCAATCTGGATCTCACGTCAGTTGAAACTGAGCGTTTCCTCATGACCTTTGGTCTTTACTTTCTAGCAAGTATCCTCTTGATGATTGTCGGAAATAGTCTCTATATTCCACAATACTATGCTTATTCACAGGTAGAATTTCTCCTCTGTGACACCCTAGACTTAGGACAAGCCAAACCAGGACAAATCCTTAAAACCAGCCGTTTCCTGATGAAAGGCTATAAGTTTCAACGCTTTGTCCTAGACTTACAACTCCTTCCTTGGTACTTCCTCAATTGGATTACCTTTGGAATTGCTAGTTTCTCACTCCTACCCTACATTCAAATCAATAAAATGATTTTTTACCGAGCAGTACTGGCTCGAAAACGTCCAAAAGCTTGAAGGTATCCCCTCAAGCTTTTTTCTATCAATGAGTTTCTCCGCCTACCAACTTGAGATCCTGATCTCCATGTTCTATCATGGCGCCGATGGCCGCTTCTATCCCTCGCCTAATATCCACTAAACTCATAGCTGGAGTGGTCGGTCGATTCACCACCTGTTCCATCATATAAGGAATATGCATAAAACCTGCCTTAACATGTGGAAATTTCTTTTCTACCAAATAGAGAGCCTGATACATCAAATGATTGCAGACAAAAGTCCCTGCTGTATTGGAAACAGAGGCCGGCAAGCCCTCTTTTTTTATAGCTTGGACCATCGCTTTAATCGGTAGACTACTAAAGTAGGCAGGAGCACCATCTGGACGAATAGGAAGATCAATCGGTTGATTGCCTTCATTATCAGGAATGCGTGCATCGTCTTGATTAATGGCCACTCGTTCAGGCGTCAAGCTAGATCTTCCACCAGCTTGGCCGATACAAAGGACAAAATCAGGTTGATAACGACTCATCTCTTCTTCCAATACTTGAGCCGATTTGTGAAAGACTGTTGGCACTTCTAGCCAACGGACCTCAGCACCATGGATTTCAGCTGGCAAACCTTTAACAGCCTCCAAGGCTGGATTGACCTTTTCCCCTCCAAAGGGTTCAAAACCAGTCACTAATACTTTCATTTCTAGCTCCTTATAAACGATTCCATGAAATTCTTTTCTTAAAGACAAGTATAACATATTTCCCTTATTCTGGAGTTGAAAAGAGTTAGAGAGGATAAAAGTTTATTTAAAGAATAAAATACTAATTAAGGCCAAAATAGCTGGTCCACCTTGCTTCAAAATAATTTTCTTATCTGCTGTGAGAGAGCCGTAAGCCGCAGCCCCAATCACAAATAAAATAAACATAGTCACAATTTCTAAATTCTGTGAGAAATAAATGCCATACAAGAGAAAGACTCCTAGCAGAGCATTATAGATTCCTTGATTTTTGAACAGTGAATTTACCGACGGACGAGCTAGTTCTTCCTTATCCATGTTAAATACACGACTAGTTGCATCTGATTGCGTTGCAATACTTTCCAAATAAAAAATGTAAAAATGCTCCAAAGCAACGATCGTTGCTAAAATGATTGTAATAATTGACATCTATTTCTCCTTAAATTTCTATATTTTCAATACCCAAAACTAATTTATTTAATAAACGGTTGAACTCTGTTCTCTCAGACTCTGTTAAGATACTTTCCATTGCTTCCTTAACCTTGATATGCTGCAGAGGTGGATTCATCACTAACTGCTCCTTGGCATACTTCGTAGCCTCTACCAAGACTTCCCGTTGATTTTCAGGATTGCGATGACGCTCCACCAAACCTTCCTTTTCTAAAATCTTGAAATGTCGTGTCAAAGCAGCCTGATCAATCTTCAAACGATCCTGAACCGCTATTTGATTACAAGGGGAATGCTTCAACAAAAATAATAAAATCTGATACCGTGTCAAACTAATCCCAAGCCTTTTTTCAAACAAGTGCGTACTCGCTTGCTCAGACAAGCGGAGTTGATAAAGTAAATCTTGAATCTCTAGCATTTCTTCCTCCTTTTATTGATTTATCAACAATTAACTAATCAAGTATAATATAAAGTAAAATAGATTGCAAGAATGTTGCTTCAATCATTGCAAAATGGAAACTTCCCATTTTCCATTCATATTGATACTCAATGAAAATCAAAGAGCAAACTAGGAAGCTAGCCGCAGGCTCTACTTGAGTACGACAAGGCGAAACTGACGTGGTTTGAAGAGATTTTCGAAGAGTATGACAAAGAAAAAAACGAACGAGACTCGCTTCCTATCACGAAAGCTAGATCTCATTCGTAAACATTATATTATCAAGTCTGGTTTATCCATTCATTGAAACGTGAACGTGGTCATAGTGGTTTTCTGTCACGCTACCACGGTCTGGCATTGGGTTCCAAGTATTAGCTGGCCCATATTTGCTATCGAATGGGGCATAGAAACGTTGTTTCCAAATGATGTAACTAATGCCACGGCTGACCATGTTTTGAATAGCATATTCCGCAATCTTATCCCCTAGTTCTGAGCTTTCTGGGACCATAAAGTCGATAGCCAAACCTTTTCCGTGATCTCCACTGTCCCCTGGACGGTAACCACTAAAGGATGTGATGCCAAACAAGTTAGCAATTTCTTCTTTAAAGGCAGCCGTTTGTGGTTGAAGACCTGCATTTTCAGATTTCGCTACTGCAAGTCCAGCATAATCGGGCGCTGCTGGAGCTGCGTAAGTTGTTGAAACTATTTTCCTCTCTTCTGGTTGATAAGTAGAAACTGCTGTTGTAGCTTCATTTGATGAGGCTTCTTTTGCTTCTTCTGTACTTGTTGCAGTTATTTCGGTTGCTTTTTCTTCAACTGGTGTTGCAGTTGCTTCCACTGTTGAAACCGCTTGTGGGCTTGCTTGAGTTTCATCTTTCTCAGCTGGACTCGTTGCCTGAGGAGCTGCTTCTGCAACTACACTGCTTGTTTCGGCTGCTTGCTCCTCTGACGTTGAAGTATTTGTAGATGGTGCCACTTCTTCCGCAGTAGCAACTGTCTCTGCAACTGCTGAACTTGATGCCACTTCTTTTGTTCTTGTAGTTTCTACCGCTTTTGGAGCTTCTGCAATCGGTTGAGAAAGATCTGCAACTTGAACAGTTTGATCATCTACAGTCACTTGATTGGTTGTCAAATCTGCTGTCGCAGTTGTCACTTCTTCACTAGAAGCCGCTTGAGGTGTTTGGATTTCAACTTCCGTTACTTCTTCTGCCTCATTGACGGTCGTTGTCAAAACAGTTTCTGGGAAAATCAAGTCCATATTAGTGATTTTATTCAAATTCGCAAGAACTGTGACATCTACACCCAAGGCTTCTGCAATGGTGTTCAAGGTATCACCATACTGCACTGTATAACTTGTTTTGCTGTCTGTTTTAGTCAAATCATTTTGGATTTGCTCAACACTACGTGCAGTCCAAAGAACTTCTTCTGCTTGAGTTGCCAATACTGGGGCAAATGACAAGGCTACCGTTGAGGCTAATAATATTCTTTTCTTCATTCTTTCAAATTCCTTTCAAATAAGTACCTGTCTATCATAACACAAAAAATGCAGAAAAAAAGCCCTCTCGGGCCTATTTAACAGAACTGTCCATTCCTTGTAACAAACTCGGTTACTTGAAATAGTTTGTTAGGTCTCTGTCACAAAACTGACACAATCTTTTTATCACTTAGTCTCAAAAATACGGAAAATATCTGCTAAGGCTTGAATCCTATGATTGCCTCCATAAGACGACTCTAAAAAGTTGAGACTTTGAATCCCACTATTCTGGGCAAATTCCACATCCAGAGTCCGATCCCCTATATAATAGGTTTTCTCAGGATCCAACTGATACTTGTCTATCAGATAGGTAGCCGCTTCTGAACTTGGCTTCCGCGTAAAACCACTCTGACTGGTTAAAATCTCAGTGAAATAGGACTCCAAACCCAAGTCTCTGAGAATGGTAAAAGCATTGTCTCCCTTATGAGTGTAAACAAACTGCTGAATTCCTACCTGGTCTGCCCAAGCTAGCATCTCACGCGCACCTGGCATCAAAACTACCTGAGCATTCTTCTCAGCCAGACTCTGTGCACGCACCTGATTTAGCATTTCCACATCCAGCTTTCTCTCTTCCGCAACTTTCTCCAGCAAATCCTGCACAGAAAACTTGAGAATAAACTCTCTCACCTTCTCCTTATCATAAGGAATAGAAAATTGAGCATAGGTCTCCTCAATCCCTGATAAAATCGCTTCATAAGAGTCCAATAAAGTCCCGTCTAAATCCCAAATAAAAGCTGTTTTTTGCATTTCCTATCCTTTCAAGCTCATATAACGCTGGTAACGGTAACGTAGCAATAACCAACGAAAACCATTATCCAAAAGGGTTCCGGCCCAAATACCAGGCAAGCCCCAACCAAGCACAATCCCCATCAGATATCCTGTTCCAATGCGGATACACCACATTCCTATACTTGTCGCATAAAAGGGAAGCCGAGCATTTCCCAATCCCTGCCAAACTGCCGTATAGATGACTGTTCCTATCGTCATAGGAGTTCCTAGTAGAGAGAAAAGTGCCACCAAAACACTAGCTTCAACCGCTAGAGGATCTGTCGTATAGAGATGAGTTAGTGGTACACCCAAGGCATAGATACTAAAGGTCAAAGGCAACATGAGAATCAGAGAAAGCCAAAAGGTTTGTTTGCTCAAACTAGCGACTCTTTTCCAATCATCTTCTCCAACCGCTCGAGCCACTTGCATGACTGTTGCTGTAGCCACACCAAAGGCAGGCATATAGTTAAACTGGGTCAAGACTTCTCCGACTGCATTCCCGGCCACTGCCTCCGTTCCAAAAGAAACGACCAAGGCAATGATAACGACATCACCAGCCCGCATCATAAGTCGCTCTCCAGCTGATGGTATTGCCAAAATCAGTAAGTCTTTATCCAGTCCAAAAGTCGGTTTCTCAAAAGGCAACTTTAATTGCGACCATAAAATCACAAGGCCTACCAAACGAGACAGAATTGTCCCCAAAGCAACACCAGCTATCCCCATATCCAGAACAAAAATAGCTAGACTGGAAAAGAGAATATTCAAGGCATTGGATAAGAGACTCACATAGAGGGGCAAACGCGGATTATGCGTTGCACGAATCAAAGCACCCAGACTCGTCATCAATCCCAAAAGAACAATCGATCCGCCTACCAAGGATAGATAGAGTCCGCCACTCTCAGCTACAGCCCTCTCCGTTCCCAAGAGTCCAATCATCTCTTTCCCAGTGAAGATAGACAAAGCTCCTAAAAGGAAACTTAATAGTAAAGTAATCTTCAAGGCCTCAGTCACATGATAGGCTAGCATAGATTGATCCTTCTGCCCCAAACTTTTTGAAATAACACTGGAAATAGCAGCTCCCAGAGCGATGAAAATCGCCTGGTAAATGGTGATAACATTGCCAGCTACTGATACACCTGAAATAGCTATCAAGCCCAAGTGGGCTACCAAGTAACTATCCACCATCCCCATGAGCATCTGCAAAAAGTTTTCGCCCATAGCTGGCAAGGCAATATTCAGAATGTCTTTATTTTTCTTAAACAATCCTTCCTCCTTATGAAAAGAAACTCAGTTGGTTTCCCAACCGAGTTTACTCCCTCTGTCTTAAAGTCCTAGATAAGATTCAACCGCTGCTTGCATGTCAGCAGTTGCCACTGTTGTCTTGTGACGAACAGGAGCTGTTTCAAGCCCATCAACTGCTGGTGGCACTGCCACTCCTGAAATATCATGTAATTGAGCCAAGGTTTCAAAGTCGCCAAGCCCTGATTTTCCAGTTACAGCTTCTACTGCAACCACTGGGAACTTGTATGGACTCGCTGTTGAAGCAATCACTGTCTTAGTCACATCGCCAGTAGCCGCCTGGTATTTTCTATACACTGCTGAGGCAACAGCTGTATGAGGATCCTCAATATAAGAATCTGACTCATAAACACGCTTGATTTCTGCCGCTGTTTCTTCCTCAGTCGCATATTCAGCTGCAAAGAGGTCAAGAATCTCTGTATCAAAATTAGTCAACTCATATTGACCTTGGCTATTCAAGGCATTCATGAGTTCAGCTGTTTTAACCGCATCATTACCCAAAAGATGGAAAATCAAACGCTCCAAGTTTGAAGATACCAAAATATCCATAGATGGGCTAGTTGTCACCTTAAACTCACGTTTCTTATCGTAAACACGTGTCTTGAAGAAGTCTGTCAAAACATTGTTGTCATTTGAAGCACAGATCAATTTACCAACTGGAAGACCGATTTGTTTAGCATAAAAGGCAGCCAAGATATTTCCAAAGTTTCCTGTTGGTACTGTGAAGTTGACCTTATCACCAGCCACAATCTCATCAGTCTTGACCAACTGAGCGTAGGCATAAACATAATAAACAATTTGTGGTACCAAACGACCAATGTTCATAGAGTTAGCTGATGAAAATTGCAACTTGTTGGTAGCCAATTTTTCACGAAGAGCCACGTCGTTAAACATGTGCTTCACATTTGTTTGCGCATCATCAAAGTTACCATCTATAGCGATAACATGAGTATTGTCACCAGTCTGAGTGGTCATTTGCAACTCTTGAACCTTGCTGACACCATCCTTTGGATAAAAGACGATAATCTCAGTACCAGGGACATCTGCAAATCCCGCCATAGCAGCTTTCCCAGTATCACCAGATGTCGCTGTTAAGATGACAATTTTGTTCTCAAAACCATGCTTCTTAGCAGCAGTCGTCATAAAGTATGGCAAGATAGACAAGGCCATATCCTTAAAGGCAATCGTTGAGCCATGGAACAGTTCCAAGTTGTATTGCCCGTCTAATTTCACTAAAGGCGCGATAGCTGGAGTATCAAATTTGCTATCGTAGGCATTGTTGATACAGTAGTCCAACTCTTCAGCTGTAAAGTCATCTAAAAATGCTGACAAAACTAACTTAGCAACTTCCTGATAAGAAGCATCTTTCAATTTGTCAAAGTCCAAATCGACCTTTGGATAAGTAAGCGGTGTAAACAAACCACCGTCCGTCGCCAAACCTTGCAAAATAGCTTGGCTAGCAGTTACTGTATTTTTCGCATCACGCGTTGATTGATAAACTAATGTCATTACTCTCTATCCTTTATCTATAGTCTCTTCCATTATATCATGATTTTTCAGAAAATTCTCCCTTTATAAAAGAAATTATAGTCCCAATTCTTCTTTCAAAGGCTGTAAATAAATCATTTCTTGTTTATTTCTCATCTGCAGACCTTCCTCAGCTAGCTGGAGTAAGTCTTTTGAAAACTCTAGAATTGCAGTTTCTTCCTGTTCTGTAAGCTTTTTCTTAGAAAATTGTCGTCTTAAAAACTTATAATTTCGCCCAAATTCTTTAAAGAAAGGTGCTGTTTCTAAGTAAGCTTCTAACTTATATAAATTGACCAACAATCCTAAGTGAAAAGCTGCTGAAGCGAAGGTTCTATCTAGAGATTGAGTACACACACTACGAAACTCAACTGTTCCGCGAGTCGTTAAGTCTTGGTACTGATAACTACGATGAGTTTCAAAATCCTTCTCTTGAGGGGAAATAATAACCTTATCCCCATTCAAAGTAAATGCCTTGATTTCAGGTGTAGTCAGATAGTCTCTTGCCTGAATCGGATAAAAATAATAGGTTTGCCCATCACGTTCCGCAGTAAAAATCGCAGAATGATCTAGATAATCAAAAAAATCATCCTCATCATCAAAGAGTCTAGCATTAACCCCAACATTCTCTGGATAGATGCCATGCATCGATTCTTCCCAGAAGATGTCCCTTGCAATTTTCGTATCCCAATCCGCACCCGAAAACTCAGAGTTTGCAAATAAATAAGCCTTAACTGCTTCAATTTGGGTAAAAGCATTAATCACCCGTAGGTAGTTAGATTTTGAAATATCCAGCTGAACCTGGCTCCCACAGATAAAAGCACCATATTCAGGGAAATGATGTAAATCTGATTTAGTAATATTTCTACTCAAATTCAAATAATCCATCAACATCTGATAGCGTGGATAAGCCACTGGACAATTCTCATTTTTATCCCAGTTGGGATGAATTCCACAGCCAACAATAGCATGATTTGATTCAGCTAACTTTCTCTGAATTACATTCATATAATTATTGAAACGATTTTCGACCTCTTGAATTGTTTCTGCCTTACCAAATGCAAACTCAATCGTACTATAGGAAACTTCAAACAAAATAGCATCCTGACTTATCGAATCTACTAACTGGATCGGATTGCCAAAATCATCTACCTTTTCTACAGTGAAATCAAAATAAGAAACTAAATATCGGAATAAGTGCTTGATAACTTCAATATCTGTAGCATCCCCTTCCAAGTTTACAACAGGATACTCCAACTCAATTCCGACAAACAATTCAGGATTTTCTTTAATATTTTTCAAATACCGATGTTTTAATAAATCGATAGAACGAGACATACTATCCTACTCTTTCTTAATCTAAATAAAATTTGAATAACTACTATTATACCAAAAATAATACAAAAAAGGGGCTCTATAATATTTGTAGTGGGTAAATCCCCTATAGATATTATGGAGCCTATTTTGTTGTAGAAAAAAAGTCCCATAAGATCTATAATGAAAAGCGACAAAACAACTCATTAGAAAGATTCATATGGAACAATTACATTTTATCACAAAATTACTCGATATTAAAGACCCTAATATCCAAATTATGAATATCGTTAATAGGGGTACACACAAAGAAGTCATCGCCAAACTGGATTATGAGGCTCCATCTTGTCCTGATTGTGGAAGCCAAATGAAGAAATATGACTTTCAAAAACCGTCTAAGATCCCTTACCTCGAAACAACTGGTATGGCTACTAGAATTCTCCTTAGAAAGCGTCGATTCAAGTGCTATCATTGCTCGAAAATGATGGTCGCCGAAACCTCTCTCGTCAAGAAGAATCACCAAATCCCTCGTATTATCAACCAAAAGATCGCTCAAAAGTTAATTGAAAAGAATTCTATGACCGATATTGCCCATCAGCTGTCTATTTCAACTTCAACTGTTATTCGCAAGCTCAATGACTTCCGGTTTAAGCATGATTTTTCTTACCTCCCTGAGATTATGTCCTGGGACGAGTACTCCTTTACCAAGGGAAAGATGAGCTTTATTGCGCAAGATTTTAAAAAACTCAACATCATCGCTGTTCTTGAGGGCAGAACACAAGCCATCATTCGAAATCACTTTCTGCGCTACGATAGAGCCGTTCGTTGTCAGGTAAAAATCATTACTATGGATATGTTTAGTCCCTACTATGACTTGGCTAAACAGCTTTTTCCGTGTGC
>NZ_CKQD01000013.1 GCF_001171885.1 Streptococcus pneumoniae | reverse complement strand
GATGAACCTGAATTTCGATGATAACTTGCGTACCATTATCCAACTCCGCCAAAACATCTATACTGGTATAGAAGTCCTGGGCCGAGTAGGGCAGAGATGGAAAGACGTGAATATTGCTTCCCTCCAAAATGGTTACATTTTTGGCTGGTAAGTCCAACATATCGCGAATAAATTGACAAGTGATTTCTGGATTGCTGAAAATTTTCTTAGCAACCAAGTCATTGGTTGGGCTGATGCCCGGATGTCTTAGAATCATCCTTTTCCTCCTTTTATTATACCACAGTTTTAAATCTAGCTTTACTAGATCCACCGCTACTATCTATTTATTATTCGAAAAAGAGAGGAAAAAATGAACAAAGATTGATAAAATTTTATCAAAATGTTAAAAAAATTATGGATTAGGAGTCAATTTGATACCTAATAATTGCCAATTTTTCAATCAGTGACACTTTATCGAGAAGTGCCTAATATTTTATCACAGTGATACAAATCAATCTCATCTATCTAAATTCACACTGAATCCATGGAACAAGTGGCTTTTATCATATAGTATCGCACAGTAGATATATCTTATATGTTTTATCTGGTATTGTAGTCTACTTATATGGTGTTTGATAGAGCTGCTTTCTAATCATCTCTAAATCCTCCATATCCAAGTCATTTTTTAAATAATAGACTGGTGTCTGTTCCTTCTTATGAATAGGGTTATTGGTAACCAGCAAATCATAATGCCGAGTTCGGTCATATGCCTCTATGGTGATAAAACGGTTGTATTCCAAATACCGTTTTAAAATGGCTGCCATCCTTGAAAAGACAAGAAAACCAGATGTCAAATCCAGACCAATCCGCATATGCTGACCACCATTTTCAGCCATATATTCGATTAACTGAAGCCATTCCCAGAGAATCTTCTTATCTAAGTCCGTCCCCTGATGAAAGGACGGTAGAGCATGAAAAATCTCCTCTGCCGTTCCCCTAAAATCATGTTCCATCAGTAAATATGGATGACGATTCTCTAACTGGTACTTGTAGCGATCCTGTAAAATATAGCCCTTATAGAGATAGACTTGGGCACAAAGCTGACTGAGTTCATAGGTAACGTGATCCTCTGTATAGTCCCCCAATAGTTCCTCCTTCTTCATTTCTTGAATCAATTGCGTCAGCAAATCTGCCAACTGCCCTCCAAAACCAAGGATATACTCCATTGTATGAAGAGGAAGGATGCGATGAGATAGGAGGAAAGAAAAGAAAATCATCATCTCACCATCCTCAGTTCCTAGAGGAAGGTGTTGCCCAGCAAAAAAGGACGGAGCCTTTCTCAGCAAACGAAGGTAGAAAATATTGTCAAAATACCCTCGCATTTTTTCTTCTATGACTTGAAACTGACAGGCATTGACCCGAAGACGTTGTTGACTGATATGAGACCAGAGAACCAAGTCCAATTTCTGCCCTGAAGACAAACTTGCACCACAGATTTCTTCTAGTGTAGCAATCTCCTGCTTTCTCTCTGGTTTCTGCATGTGGCCTTCCCATTCCTGACTGGACCAGACCTTGCGGAAAAGACAGAAATAGAAATAGCGAATCTGATGCTCTGGACCTCGCCAACGTCCATTTTGGATGGATAAATCAAATTCTGACAAAATCTGATTTAAACTAGCCAAGTGGCGACCAAGCGTAGCCTCACTAATCATCAATTCTTGAGCCAGCTGATGGGCTAAAAACTGTTGGTGGTAGAGAAGATAGACCAAAATCTGGTATTTAACAGCGTTCTCCAAAAACAAGCTCCGAATATCTCTCCCCTTGGTAGCTGCACCGATTGATAGACGCAAATTTTCATCTTCTA
The DNA here is from genome assembly GCF_001171885.1 of Streptococcus pneumoniae. Taxonomy (GTDB): domain Bacteria; phylum Bacillota; class Bacilli; order Lactobacillales; family Streptococcaceae; genus Streptococcus; species Streptococcus pneumoniae_A. Next base: position 61,112 of record NZ_CKQD01000013.1, on the reverse strand, counting down.
AGGAGATATTCAGCTCCAAACCACTGTCCAAAGCCTTGTCATTGAGCAGGGTGACATATTTGGTTAGGGTTGCTTTTGAAAATCCTGTTTCCTCCATTACAGCCTTGACGGTCGTCTGAGACTCTTGTAATAGAAAGGAAAGGATTGAAAATTGGCCAGATTCAGCCTTTTCCATCAAATCTCCTAAATACATTTGTTACCCCTTTCATTTTCTACCTTAAGCATAGCATAAATCTTACAAATGCTGAAATAATCTGTTTCTCTTTTTATTTTCATGCTGATTTCCTGGTCCATTATCCTAAAAATCAGCAAACACACGGCTCCACCTTTGGGCATTTTTATGCTAAAATAGTAGCTATGGATAAAATTATTAAAACTATATCAGAAAGCGGAGCCTTTCGTGCTTTTGTCCTTGATAGCACAGAAACCGTCCGCACTGCTCAAGAAAAACACCAAACCCAAGCTAGCTCAACTGTAGCACTTGGTCGAACTCTTATCGCTAGCCAGATTCTCGCAGCCAATGAAAAAGGAAATACCAAACTAACAGTGAAGGTACTGGGTTCTAGCTCTCTAGGTGCTATCATCACCGTTGCTGATACCAAGGGGAACGTTAAAGGCTATGTTCAAAATCCTGGTGTTGACATCAAAAAGACTGCAACTGGTGAAGTTCTAGTTGGACCTTTTGTTGGAAATGGTCAATTTCTCGTTATCACAGACTACGGCATTGGAAATCCTTATACTTCCTTGACCCCACTCATCTCTGGAGAGATTGGTGAAGACCTGGCCTTTTACCTGACTGAAAGCCAACAGACCCCTTCTGCAGTCGGTCTCAATGTCCTTTTGGACGAGGAAGACAAGGTCAAGGTTGCTGGTGGTTTCCTAGTTCAAGTCTTGCCGGGAGCCAAGGAAGAAGAGATTGCTCGCTTTGAAAAACGCATCCAAGAAATGCCAGCTATCTCAACGCTTCTCGAAAGTGAAGACCATATCGAAGCCCTCCTCAAGGCAATCTACGGTGACGAAGCCTACAAGCGTCTTTCTGAAGAAGAAATTCGTTTCCAATGCGACTGTAGCCATGAACGCTTTATGAACGCTCTTGCCAGCCTTCCAAGCTCAGACTTACAGGAAATGAAAGAGGAAGACCACGGGGCAGAAATCACTTGTCAATTCTGCCAAACTACCTATAACTTTGATGAAAATGACCTGGAGGAACTCATTCGTGACAAATCTTAATACACCTTTTATGATTGGCAATGTTGAGATTCCCAATCGTACCGTTCTAGCGCCTATGGCTGGTGTGACAAACTCAGCCTTTCGTACTATCGCAAAAGAGCTTGGAGCTGGACTCGTTGTCATGGAAATGGTCTCTGATAAGGGAATCCAATACAACAACGAAAAAACCCTGCACATGCTTCATATCGATGAAGGCGAAAACCCTGTCTCTATCCAACTTTTTGGTAGTGATGAAGACAGCCTGGCACGCGCAGCAGAATTCATCCAAGAAAACACCAAAACCGATATCGTAGATATCAACATGGGCTGCCCTGTTAACAAAATAGTGAAGAACGAAGCTGGCGCTATGTGGCTCAAGGATCCAGATAAGATTTACTCTATCATCAACAAGGTCCAATCTGTCCTTGATATTCCCCTTACTGTCAAAATGCGTACCGGCTGGGCCGACCCATCTCTTGCAGTAGAAAATGCCCTCGCTGCTGAAGCAGCAGGTGTTTCTGCCCTTGCTATGCATGGCCGTACCCGCGAACAAATGTATACAGGTCATGCAGACCTTGAGACCTTACACGACGTAGCTCAAGCTCTGACCAAGATTCCTTTCATCGCCAACGGTGACATCCGTACTGTCCAAGAAGCCAAACAACGCATCGAAGAAGTCGGTGCTGACGCAGTTATGATTGGCCGCGCTGCCATGGGAAATCCTTACCTCTTCAACCAAATCAACCACTACTTTGAAACAGGAGAAATCCTCCCTGATTTGACCTTTGAAGATAAGATGAAAATCGCCTACGAACACTTGAAACGCTTGATTAACCTCAAAGGAGAAAACGTCGCAGTTCGTGAATTCCGTGGCCTCGCTCCTCACTACCTCCGTGGAACATCTGGTGCTGCCAAACTCCGTGGAGCTATTTCACAAGCTAGCACTCTGGCAGAGATTGAGGCACTCTTGCAATTGGATAAGGCTTAATAGTTTAAAACCCGTAACTCTCTTAAAGGTTACGGGTTTTCTTTGATTTATACAGGCGAGCAATATCTATATGAAATTAGTCATTCTCCGTCTTTTTTCCTTTTAATAGATAAACACCTACTAGAGATATAAGACCTAAGAATTCCATAAGCAACGTTGACATTGTTCCAGTTGATGGGAGCGCTTGCTTATCTTTTTTATCTGAATTTGAACGATTTTCACTCATTTGATTTGCTTTATCAGCAAGAAGAACCATTTCCTTATCATCAGATTGAGTTTTTCCTTCCCTATTTGCCTCTGGCTCGGTAGCCATTTGTTTTTTAGGAAGTGTTTTAATCGCAAATAAGCTGAAATGACTCGTTTTGAAAACGACTTGCCCATTTTCAACTGTTGATGGGAGCAACTCCAATTCTCCGTTTTCTTTCACATGGTAAACTTGAATCTCAGAATCAATATTACCAATTGCAAGACGAACTACTCTCTCTCCCTTCACATGGGTTTCTTTTCCATCTTTTGAAAGGGAAATATCAAATATGCGCACTGTTCCTTGCCCTGTTTGACGGGTAACATTATCAATCATTTCTTTTGTTGTTACCTCTTTAAGATTGACAGAGTCTGCTTCTGTAGCAGTTTCAAACATAACAGTAATCTTGGTATTTCCATTTTGAGTTGTAAATACCTTTTGAACAGTAGATGTCGGTTGAGATGAGAGGGTAGGAGAAAGACTGTTAGATCTGGTAGGAGATGAAGAATTTGTCTCGTTTCCTGATGGTTTACTTGGGGTAGATGGTTCTACTTCTTGCTCTTTTTCTGGAGTTTCTGGTTTAGTGGAGGCACTAGAACTTCCTGAAGAGCTAGTGGAACCGGAGTGACTTCCTGTGGTTGAACCTGATGGGTTCTGCTCTTTTTCAGCAGATTTGCTTGGAGTAGGTTCCCCTGGTTTTTCTGGAGATTTTGGTTTAGTGGAAGCACTAGAACTTCCTGAAGAGCTAGTAGAACCGGAGTGACTTCCTGTGGTTGAACCTGATGGGTTCTGCTCTTTTTCAGCAGGTTTGCTTGGAGCAGGTTCCTCTGGTTTTTCTGGAGTTTCTGGTTTAGTAGAAGCACTAGAACTTCCTGAAGAGCTGGTGGAACCGGAGTGACTTCCTGCAGTGGATCCTGATGGGTTCTGCTCTTTTTCAGCAGGTTTGCTTGGTTTCGGTTGCTCTGGTTTTTCTGGAGTTTCTGGTTTAGTGGAGGATCCTGAATTTGACGAAGAAGATAAGCCCTTTTTAAAGTTAGACAAAGCTTCATCTAGTTTTGATTGACTTTCTGTAACCAGATTCTGTAGTTGGGCTTTTTGGGTTGACTCATCTAATTTATGCAAATACGTTTTTTCAATATCTTTTAGATTTTTAATTAGCTCTACAGTATTGATATGTTGCTCTTTTTCTAAATTTTTCTTGATGTCATCCAATAAGCCTGTTAGATGTTTAGTGACCGCTTCCTTTGCCTTATCTCGCTCTAAGCCGATTTCTCGTCCCTTATGTTTAACGACTAGAGCTTCTATCTCCTGTTCAGCTTCTTTCACCAGGTTTTCCACTTTTTCTTTACTCAAAGCCTCATCAAACATCCTTTTATACTTCTCTACAGATTCTTTGGATTCTCTTAAAAGATCTGTAAACCAAAAAACTCCTCCATTTTCCTGTTTTAAACGAGTAAGCATATAATTATCCAAAGTTGTTTTAGCTGTTTCTTTAGCTTCTTTAAGATTTGTCTCCGTAGTTTTTTCAGTAGAAACTATATTTCCTCCTTGATTTTCTACTTTTGGTGGAGTTGGATTATTATGTTCTTTTCCAGAAGGTAAATCAGAATCTAATCCTTGATTCGCAGGCTTAGTCGTATCACCTCTACCATTAGAAGAATTAGAATTTCCTGATGGTTCACTTTGTTTATTTGATAAACTATTCTTAAAGTCCTCTACCAACTTATCTAGCTTCGTTTGCCCCTCTTGCTGCAGTTTCTCTATTTTTTCTCTATCAGAAGCTCCACCAATTTTCTCCTGGTACTCTCGTACAATTCCCTGAGCTTGCTGGAGAATATCTCCAAATCCAGAAGCAGAATTATCTAATTTATTTAGAAGACTAGTCATATAATTAGACAAACTAACGCTAGCTTTTTTAACTACTTCATCATGTTCTTTATTACGTATTTCCAAACTTTCTTGATGAAAGTTATTCGCTATCTCATCTAGTACTGAATAGTTCATCTCCTGTTCAATCTGCTTTCTGTACTCAGCTTTTTTATCTTCAGGTAAAGCTGTCTCTCCCAACTCTTTTATCAACTGCTGTCTATATTCCTTCAGCTTATCTTGCCCACTAGATGTAACCATGGGGTTATTTCCGCCTCCAACCCCTTCTGCATGGACTACTCCTCCTAAGAACAGACTAGCAACTACTACACTAGCTACTCCAATACTAAATTTACGAATTGAATAACGTACTTTTCTTTCACTTTTTGATGCAAACATAATTATTTCCTCCAATATTTTTCTTAACACTACTATATCATTTCAATATGAACTGTATATGAATTGAATCTTGTATTTATCTCTTTATGCTTCCATTTGGGATTATAACTTCATGTAATAACTTTTCCTCTTCAGCTATTCGTCGATACAAAATAACTGCATAAGCTGGAAAAACTAAAACAAAAGTCATATAGGCATGACTCAGCAAGGTCAAGCCAATCAACTCAGGAAGGATATTTAAAAAGTAATTGGGATGTTTTACTGTCCTAAATAAGACATGATCCACAAACTTATGATTCGGTGCTAACATCAACTTGACTGTCCAAATATCCCCAAGCAGATGAATAACAAGTAGCAACATCAACATAGAAAATATCAGGAGCACCAAACCCACAACACTCATCATATTGAAAGACGGTCGATAGACTAGGGCTTCCATAAAACAAGCCAGATAAAAAACAATATGAACCAAGGTAAGACGTTTGGTATTTTTAATGCCAAATTCTCGCCCACCATCCCTACGAAGCCGTTTTTCATTTGCAATTGATTTCTTTAGGAACAACAAGCGAATTAAAAATACACAGATAATGATTATTGCTATCATCACGATCCCCTTTCTTTACTACTACTGTAACATCTCTATGTTAACCCAATATGAATTGAAAAAGAAAAAGAACGAAAACTGATGCCGTTCTTTGATTTACTCTATCACTACCATTCAAACTATACTTCTTTAAATCATACTCAAGTAAGAAAAGAGTCTTACTAAAGCTAACTATCTGGTAACAAGCAGATTTTAAATTCCATCCCTTGTTCATAAGGCAAGAAACTATAGGACATACGATGACTCTCTAAAATATTCTTAACAATATAAAGACCCAATCCTGATCCTGTTTCTCTGTCTGTTACAATTTGTGAATGGTAAAAAATATCAAATAAATGTTCTAACTCTTCCTGATTCAACGGAGCACACGTATTCCTAATAGACAGGTAACCATCTTGCTCAGAAATAGTCACAATGCCAGATTGATCTGAGTACTTGATAGCATTACTGATAAGATTTGTCAAGACTTTATCCAAAGCCTTCAAACTCATCCTTACTTTTGTATCAGTAGTCAACTGATTATCAATCACAAGATTTTTAGAAAATGCCAATTCCTGATATCGAGACAAAACATCTGTCAAAACGGTATTTACCATTAAAATCTCACTGCACTCTGTCCATTCTTGAAATTTAGAAGATTCCAACACTTCCTCTAGCAAGAAACTCATCTGATCGATTTTATCAATACTCTTTTCAAGATATTTAGGATGATCCTTATAATCCCCCACATTGTATTGCATATTTTCTAAGATAATCCTGAGAGTAGCTAGAGGTGTCTTTAATTCATGTGATGCTCCACGGACAAAGGAAACCTTTTGATTTTGCAATTTTACAATTTGCTCATTGCGATTTTCCAACTCATGAATAACCTTCAACAAGTGCTCATACACACCATTAATCTGTTTCCCAACTTCACCAACTTCATCTTTTCTGCTTTCATCAAAACGAATATTGTCATCCAAATCTTGCATCTTACTAGTCACTTCTGAAATGTAAAAAAGAGGATTGAGCAAGCGTTTCGTATAAAAATAAGAAAAAACAAAGGAAAAAGCAATTGTAACCAAAAATGTATAGGGGAGATACAAAAGCAAAATATTCTTTGCTTCTTTGTAGATATCCACTCCCTGCACAAACTGCACCGTTACCTGTTTACCATCTACTGTACTAACAGGCTTATCTAACATCACGATATAATTTGATAGCTCTCCATCTTTAATATCTAAGTCATGCACAAGAGGGAGCCGCTTATCTAAGATATCTCTTTTAAGGTGAGCAGATATAGTCAAGGACTTTGAATAAGACTGGAGTAAGCTTGGAATTTCATCAGCTGTCTTAGTCTTTAAATACTCCGTAAACACTCTTGCACTCTCATTAAACTTTTCCCCCTCCAGTTGAATATAATAAAAAGGAAAGGTCAAATAAATAGCTATATGAATGACTAGACCAACACCACCTAGAATTGCAAAACTTCTTAAAAAAGACTTGGTTAATAATTTAGGATTTTTTATCATAAGCTAATTTTATACCCAACATTTTTCACAGTCACAATGCAATCTAAAGCCAATTTTTTGCGAAGAGTACGAATATAGACATCAACTACCCTATCACAAGGTAAATCAGCTACATCTTTTGAAATTTCTTCCAATATCTGCTCTCTACTTAAAACTTGATTTTTATGCTGAATCAAACACTTTAGTACCAATAATTCCTTTGGTTTGAGATCAATTTCTTCATTTTTATAATGTGCTTTGTAAGAGGTAAAATCCACTGTCACATCCTGATATTGCCAAAGATCCTCTATGACGTAGTAACGTCTGATAAGCGCTTTAATACGCTTGGCAAGCAGTACCAAAGAAAAAGGCTTTGTCACATGATCATCAGCATAGAGATCAAATACCTGTGACTGAGTAGTTTCATCTCCCAGAGCACTCAAGACGATGACAGGAATATCGTGCTCTTGATTGATTTCTTTTAACACTTCAAAACCACTCTTCCTAGGCATCATTAAATCCAGTACCATGAGATGGATAGGGAGATCTTGAAATTTTTCCAAGGCCTCTTGTCCATCCTTAGCCATAATGACATGATAACCCTCTTCTGTCAGAAATGCTGCAATTCCTTCTCTAATCATTTCCTCGTCATCTGCTACTAAAATGTTCATCTTTCTCCCTTTCTACTACCGGAACTTCACACATCTATTTCCTGTATACTATTTGAAAATTTCCTACCAGCCTATCATCTATGATAATGGAATGGATTTCATTTGTCCGCTACTTGTTGTCAACAACAACATCAATACAAGAAAATCATTCATCTTGCAGCTTGGTTTGATTTTTCAAATACCAGCTAGAACTGATTTAATAGGCAAAAAAGAAACAGGTCTCTTTTGAAAGGATAAAAATTTCAGATAAGACTGCTCTTTTTCTACTACACACGCTCTAAGACAAATACGATGGAGGGTAATAAACATATGAATTTTGGGTTGAATAGTGAAAACCACGGATCCTTTAGAAGCTATAGGTTTTAGTTTCATACTCTTCGAAAATCCCTTCAAACCACGTCAGCTCTATCTGCAACCTCAAAACAGTATTTTGAGCAACCTGCTGCTAGCTTCCTAGTTTGCTCTTTGATTTTCATTGAGTTTCACTCCACTGTGACTTATGGTCGCTGATACTTTTATTCTTTTATGCAATATCAAATTTTAACTGGCCTGCTTTAACACCAATCTTAAGTGTGCTGCCTGCCACTAATTCTCCCTTAAGAAGAAGTTCTGCCAACTTGTCTTCCACTTCTGTTTGCAGGGTTCTGCGAAGTGGACGAGCTCCCATCTCTGGGTCATATCCTTGATTTGCCAACAATTTCAGGGCTGAAGCTTGTAATTTCAAGTCAATGCCTTTTTCAGCCAAACTTGCCACTAAAGGTTTGACCATAATCTTCACCACTTCCTGCATATGGTCGCTAGACAGGCTATGGAAGACCACCTTTTCATCAATACGGTTGATAAACTCAGGTCTATAAGCTTTTTTCAGCTCTTCAAACATGCGTTTTTCCATATTCTCCTGGTCAAAACGAATATCCTTTGCCCCAAAACCAACTGTCTTGTCATCACGAAGAGCTGTCGCACCGAGGTTTGACGTCATGATGATAATGGTATTTGAAAAATCGACCTTGCGTCCCTTGCTATCGGTCAAGACACCATCATCCAAGACCTGCAAGAGGACATTAAAGATGTCTGGATGAGCCTTTTCTACCTCATCAAATAGGAGAACGGAATAGGGTTTATTGCGAACCTTCTCGGTCAACTCCCCACCTTCTTCATAACCCACATAACCCGGAGGAGCTCCATTGAGACGGCTGGCTGCGAATTTCTCCATATACTCACTCATATCAAAGCGGATAAGGGCTGATTCGTCATCAAAAAGAACTTCCGCCAAAGCCTTGGCTAATTCAGTTTTTCCGACACCCGTAGGTCCTAGGAACATAAAGGAGCCAATCGGACGCTTGTGACTACGAATCCCTGACTGATTGCGGCGAATGGCACGGCTAATGCTTGAAACTGCTTGATCTTGACCGATGACACGTTTGTGTAGTTCAGCTTCCAGATTCAAGTATTTCTTAGCGTCAGTCTGAGTCAGTTTTTGGACTGGAATGCCTGACAAGCGACTCAAGGTAGTCAAAATATCAGACTCTGTCACCAAATCTTTATAGACTGGCACTTCCTCTTCTTTTGCGATTAGCTGAGCTGCCTGTTTCCACTTGCCATCCATCAGGGCCTTGTCAGCTGGACTCAAGTCAGAATCGTCTGCTTTTACATGCTTTGCCTTATTTTGCACTGTTGCTGCTGCCTCATCCAAGAGGTCAATAGCAGAGTCTGGCAAATGACGACTAGTCAAGTAACGATGGGCCATCTTGACGGCTGTTTCAACTGCTTCATCTGTGATTTGCACACGGTGATGTTTCTCATAAGTCGCCTTCAAGCCTTGTAAAATGGTCATGCTGTCTGCAACACTTGGCTCTTCGATCGTCACTTTGGCGAATCGACGAGAAAGGGCCGCATCTTTTTCGATATGTTTTTGGTATTCTTCCTGAGTAGTCGCACCAACCGTTCTCAAAGTTCCACGCGCCAAGGCTGGCTTCAAGATATTGGCCGCATCCAGAGTTGAGTCAATCCCACTACCAGAACCCATGATGGTATGGAGCTCATCGATAAAGAGGATTACTTGACCATCTTCTTCAATATCCTTGATGATATTGTTCATGCGTTCTTCAAAGTCACCACGGAAGCGTGTCCCTGCAACAACGTTCATCAAATCAAGCTCCAACACGCGCATCTTAGCCATTTCCACAGGTACATCACCACTAGCAATACGCTGAGCGAGCCCAAGCGCCAAGGCTGTTTTCCCGACACCTGCATCCCCAACCAAGACAGGATTGTTCTTGGTCTTTCGACTCAAGATTTGAATCATACGTGAGATTTCCTTATCCCGACCGATGACTGGTTCTAGCTTGCCAAAACGCGCTTGCTCTGTCAAATCATGCGTATAGTCCTCGAGACCACCACTCGGAGTCTGCGGCATGCCCATCATATTGGCCATGGAATTTTGCTTGTCAGCTACTGTACGATGGCGTTGGCGTAAAGCCTTGAGATCTTCACGAGTCCAGCCTGCACGCTCTTCTAGATTTCGACGTAGGGCAGCAATCTTAACCTGATCTTTCTTGTCTTCATAAGAAAAACCAGCCCTCTCCAAGATACGAGTCGCCAAGGCATTGCCATCATGCAAAATCGCATAGAGGACGTGCTCCGTCCCTAGCACCTTAGCATGGACCACTGACGCTACATACTCTGCTTCGTCAAAAAGAACCTGCAAACGATGGGAGAACGGCAATTCCGTAAAGGTTTCATCCTGGCTATAGTCCGTTTCAGTCAGTTCCAAAGCGACCTCTTCTAAACGGTCCATCTCATATGGATAATCATTTAAAGTCGCCCCTGCCACACTATAACTGTGATTGGACATGGCAATCAACAAGTGCCAAGACTCTAGATAACGAGCTCCAAAATGGCCAGCAACCATGTAGGCACTTTCGATACATTCATTCAATGCTTTTGAATAGTTCATCTTACTTCCCTTTTCTATCTACCTCTTGTATGACCTGTCGTAACATATTAGCTCGAACAACTGGAGCTTCTTCTCCTAGAACGCGATCCAAAGCTACTGATACTAGCAAATTCATCTCCTGCTTGGTCATCAATTCCTGCTCAACCAAAAGCTGCAGAATATCCTCATAAATTTCTTGACTGACTCGCTCACCAATCGAGTAAAGCAAATCGCGGAGCATTTCATGATGACTAGAAAACTCAATCCGTCCTATACGAATGTAGCCTCCGCCACCACGCTTACTTTCAACCAAGTAGCCTCTACTTTCCGTAAAGCGTGTCTTGATCACATAGTTAATCTGACTAGGAACAACCTGAAAAGTATCTGCCAACTGACTACGTTGCAACTCCACGATACCAGATTGATCTAAAATCGCCTTGATGTAGGCCTCAATATGATCCGATGTATTTTTAAATCTCATTACAAACCCACCTCTCTCTTTAAACCTTGACTATCTTTGACTATTATACCGAAATTTTCTCATTTTTAAAAGAAAAAGGGCGCTGGTAAAGGATAATCTTCACCAACTCCCTATTTTTCTACTTATCTAAGCCTAATTCTGCCAAGATTTGACGTTTGTAGGCAATCTTTTGAACTTCCTTGTCCTCATCTTCAGACCAATCTAGTTTAATTTCTGAAACAATTTGCCCAGGGCGATTTTTCAAAATATAGATGCGGTCGCTGAGATTGAGGGCCTCTTCGATACTATGCGTGATAATCAGGGTCGTCAATTGCAACTGCTTGTGAATCTCAAGGTACCAAGCGTGGAGTTCCATCTTGGTCATCTCATCCAAGGCGCTAAAGGCCTCATCTAAGAGAAAGAGCTTGTGCCCGAAAAGGTAGGTGCGAAGCAAGGCTACACGCTGGCGCATCCCGCCACTGAGTTCATGGGGATACTTGTCCCGTACCGCCGTCAACTGGAAGGTCGCAAGAATTTCATCCGCGCGAGCAATAGCTTCAGCCTTATCCACTTTTTGAATCAAGAGGGGCAGAATGATATTACCAAGAACGGTCTTGTGCTCCAATAGCAGATCCTTTTGCAACATATAGCTCACTCGTCCCTTGGGATTTTCTTCACCATCAAGGACAATTCTCCCTGACTGAACTTCTAAAATCCCAGCGATTAGATTAAAGAGGGTGGTCTTTCCAACACCACTTGGGCCTAAGATAGAAACCACTTCACCTGAAGTCACCTGCAGGTTGATATCCTCTAAAATCCTCTCCTCGCCATAAGCATAACTGACGTGTTCTAGTCTTATTTCTGTCATTATTTCACAAATTCGTTGGTGAAGCCTTTGTCTGTCAAGTCTTCTTTAAGGATACCATTTTCTTTATCCCATTTGTAGAAGGCATTCCAGCGAGCTGCGTCAAATTGGCCCCATTTTTCCTTGTCGCTTGCGTATTCTTTTGACAAGTATTTTTGAGATTCGATGACAAAGTCACGTTTTTCCTTGAGTTCAGGTGCATTTTTGATGAGGATGTCAGCTGCTTCTTCTGGATGCTCCATAGCATATTGGTAGCCTTTTTTGATAGCTTGGATGACTTTACGAGCTTCTTCTTTGTTATCTTTCAAATAGTCGTTGTTTGCGATGATGACTGGTGAATAGTAGTCAAATTCTTTAACGTAGTCTTTCAAGTACATGAAATTAGCATCTACACCTTGAGATTTAGCAAGAATTCCATCCCATCCATAGTAAATCCAAGCAGCATCAAAGACGCCATTGGCAATCGGTGTGATTGAGTTTGAGTCGTTGTTTGGTACTTTTTCAACTTTTTCAAAGTCCCCACCTTGTGATTCTACCAAGGTTTTCAACATAGCAAGTTCCGTTGGGTCATTCCAGGTTCCATATTTCTTACCAACCAAGTCTTTTGGACTAGCTACATTGTCAGATTTACGAGAGATGATTCCTGATGTATTGTGTTCAACAATAGCTGCAACGGCAGTAATTCCTGCCCCTTTTTCCAATTTCTTAGCCATGTAGTCTTGGAAATACACTGCAAATGGTGCCTTACCATTGATAACCAAGTCAGAAGAACTTTCTTCTGGTGGCAATTTCAAGTCAACATCCACTCCAGCTTCTTTGAAATAACCTTTTTCCTTGGCAACATAAAGTCCTGTGTGGTTAGTATTTGGTGTCCAGTCTAGGATAAAGTCGATTTTCTTAAGTTCTGCTTCCTTATTATCCTTAGAAGCAGTTCCTTGACCACAGGCCACAAGCACAACAGCTACAAGAGCTGTTAAAACAGTTAAAAACACTTTCCATGTTTTCTTCATTTTCTTTCCTCTTTTCTTTTTTGAAACATTCTAATTCTACGAACGTTTCCATTTAATAACATATTTTTCACTGACATCAACCAGCTTCATACCGAGAAGACTGATAATCGATACCAGAATAATAATGGCAAACATGGTATCATACTGAAACAGTTTCTTGGACTGAATCATGTAGACACCTAGTCCTTCAAAGCCTCCCAACCACTCAGATACCACTGTTGTGATAAAGGCGTAGGAGACACTGACCCTCAGACCTGCATAAAAGTAAGGCAGGCTGACTGGAATTTTAAAATGCCACAGGATTTGCCAAGGTTTGGCCCGCATCAGACTAAACAAGGTCAGCATATCCTTGTCACAATGCCTAAAACCGTCCAAAATACTGACGATGATAGGAAAAGTTGTCGTCAAAATAATCAAGACAATCTTGGGCAAAATCCCATAACCTAGCCACAAGACCAGGATAGGAGCTATGGCAATGGTCGGAATGGTCTGAATAACCACCATCATAGGGTAAATCAGATCATTGAGCCAAGTCAAACTATCCATGAGCACAGCCATGAGACAGGCAATCAAGACTCCCAAAATTAGACCTAGCAAAGCCACTCTCAAGGTCGCCCAACTATGGTGCCAGAGAAATTCTCTGTCACGAACAAAGGCCTGAAGAATTTCAAAAGGTGTCGGCAGGATAAACTTGGGGAGAAGTTTAAGAAAACCTGCTAACTGCCAGATTGACAAGACTCCTAGAAAGCCCAATAGACTAATGTGTCGTCTCAGTATACTTTTCAAGTTTCTCATCAATACTTAAAATCTCTCCTACATTTATTTTGACATTGGCAAAGACATTATCTGCCTCCTGCCCTGCCACTTCCAGCGCTTCTTTTAGAATGCGCATAAGCTCATCAAACTCCCCTTCCAAGACCGTTTCAAATGGTGTCACCACCATGGTCACTTCTTGAGCTTGTAGATAAGCAATGACTTGATCGATAACAGCAATCCGATCAATCCCCTGTGCTAGGGGTAAAACTTGCAAGGCGATGCTTGCTTTCATAAAAACCTCCTCTTCTCGTTTTCCTTTGACAAAAAGAAAAACCTTTACCATATATGGAAAAGGTCAAGAATAGACTAAGTATCGTTCCCTACGCTGGCATTACCCAGATCAGGTGCGGTCGAAGTTTAACACTTCCTCTCAGACTGTACACAGACTCCCATATATTATATGGATATATGATAGCGCAAATTAAGAAAAATGTCAAGGAAACTGCTTACAGAAAAGAGCAGGAAAAATTTCCTACTCCAATTTTCTATACTCGTTCTCCATCACTGTTTACTCTGTAGCCATCCACCGTCGTATTAACAGCTAAGGCGCCTGAAGAGTAAGAATAATACCACTTACCTGAGACTTGATACCAGCCTGTTTTCATTGCCCCTGAGCTATCCAGATAATACCACGAGCCATTTTCCTTTAACCATCCTGTCTGCATTTCACCAGATGATTTCAAATAATACCAGCTAGAACCATCCTTCAACCAGCCTGTTGATTTAGACCCATTTGATTTGAAATGATACCAACTACCATTTATTTTCTTCCAACCGACAGTCAATCCAGTATTTGAGCTATAATTAGAACTATTTCCTGATTGATTCTGATAATTCTGTGAAGAGGTCACACCCTCTAGCTGGATATAGCGACGACTTCCGTTATAAGCCGTATAGCTCATCCACTTGTATCCATCTTTTTCGAGAATTTGATCATAATGAACCTTCTCCCCAGGATAATAGTAATCAATCACAGTTCCGCTAGCTAGAGGTTCAGTTTTAATAGCAGACTTGGTCTTAACATAATGAGTTCCGCCTGTTGAAGAAAGACTAGAATTACCTAGAGGATTTTTATTCACAGCCTCCAATTGAACATAACGATAGCTTCCATTATAGGCAGTATAACTCAACCACTTGTACCCATCTTTTTCAAGTACCTGATCATAATGAACACTCTCACCTGGAGAATAATATGCAATCGCAGTTGCGCTAGCTAGTGGCTGATTTTTGATAGCAGACTTGGTCTTAAAATAATGTATTCCTCCTGTTGAAGCTGAGGATTGACTATTCCCCACACTGCCACCATCCAAATCTTTAAAATGAATAAATCCTGTCATCGTATTTGCTTTTATACTTCGTTTATTATAGGCTTCTGTATAACCATAGTTATATTCCTCGATCTCAATCTGATCTCCCATTACATTTGACACCCAGGCAACATGCCCATAAGTTCCTGCAGTAGACCAAGCAATGGAGCCAATCGTCGGTGTATTATCTACACGATAGCCTTCACGACGAGCACGATGCCCCCATTCATTCGCATTTCCATAAGCCCTTGGAATCTCAAAACCATTGACACTACTCAAGCGAAAGGCTGCAAAAGAAGTACACTGACGAGAATACATGCGCCACTGATCAATCTCCTGGCTCCCATTTTTATAATAAACAGGATAATCATCCCCTCGCGCAATCGATCCATTCGCTCCAGAATAGGCATAGACACTATCACCCGCTGCTAGCATCAATCCTACTACTAAAAAAGGAACAACCTTTTTAACTGACATCTTCAAACAATAACTTGTCCCTCTTGCTATACACGGTAAAATTTTCATTCTTCCTCCTTGAAAATAATATAAATCGAAGATTGCCTTCACTTAAACTATTCGGAGAAAAAAGAAAAAGTGAGAAAATTTCTCACTTTAGTCCAGATAATGAATCAAATTCTTTTCAGTAAGGATATCTGAGTAAGTAAAGGATTCAACGTAAACATTAGCCTGTTTATCTCCTTCCACATTCCCAAATTCCACAATAAATAGGGATGGATAAACTTCAATTAACTTACCCAATCTATTTTTTTGGCGCTTACGTCCATTTTCCAAGGTCATTTCAATTACATGACCCTCATGTGCCTTGATTTCCTCTTTGATTTTTTTCATCTTAGCTACATCTGTAAATGCATCTGTCATTTTATGCCTCCCTTTTTGAGATACTTGAAAATTTATTATATTCTTTTTGGAAAATCAATTCCACTGTTCCACGAGCTCCACTACGGTTTTTCTCGATAATAACTTCTACCTTATTATTTGGGATACCGTCCTCTTCTTCACCACCACGCTCATAGTAATCGTCACGATAAAGAAAGGCTACGATATCAGCATCCTGCTCGATAGATCCCGATTCCCGAATATCAGACAAGACTGGCCTCTTGTCCTGACGTTGTTCTACACCACGAGAAAGCTGACTCAGAGCAATTACGGGAACTTTCAGTTCCTTGGCTAGGATTTTCAACTGACGTGAAATTTCTGAAACCTCTTGTTGACGATTTTCCCGACCAGTTCCCGTGATAAGCTGCAAATAGTCTATCAAAATCAAACCAAGATTTCCAGTTTCTTGAGCCAGTTTGCGTGAACGCGAACGAATCTCCGTGATCCGAATCCCTGGCGTATCATCGATATAGATACTTGCGTTGGCTAAATTACCTTGAGCAATGGTATACTTTTGCCATTCCTCATCAGTCAATTGACCCGTACGAATAGAGTGAGACTCTACTAAACCTTCTGCCGCTAACATACGATCGACTAAACTTTCTGCACCCATTTCGAGCGAAAAGATAGCAACCGTTTTGTCCAACTTAGTCCCAATGTTCTGAGCAATATTCAAGGCAAAGGCTGTCTTACCAACCGCCGGACGAGCTGCTAGGATGATCAACTCCTCCTCATGCAAACCAGTCGTCATATGATCCAAATCACGATAACCTGTCGCAATACCTGTAATATCGGTCGTTTGTTGCGAGCGAGCTTCCAGATTTCCAAAGTTGACATTCAACACATCTCGAATGTTCTTAAACCCACTTCGATTAGCATTTTCGCTGACATCAATCAACCCTTTTTCTGCCTGAGCAATGATTTCATCAGCTGGTTGCGAAGCCTCGTAAGCTTGGTTGACAGACTCTGTCAACTTGGCGATTAAACGCCGTAGCATAGCCTTTTCTGCAACGATTTTAGCATAATACTCCGCATTAGCAGAAGTGGGCACAGAATTGACAATCTCAACTAGGTAAGACAGGCCACCAATATTCTGTAAATCACCTTGATTATCAAGAATGGTACGAACCGTTGTTGCATCTATGGCATCGCCACGATCGGATAAATCGACCATAGCTTGGAAAATCAAACGATGGGCATACTTAAAAAAGTCCCGAGACTCAATGTATTCTCGCACAAAAACAAGTTTACTCTCATCAATAAAGATAGCCCCCAAAACGGATTGCTCAGCTAAGATATCTTGAGGTTGTACTCGTAACTCTTCTACTTCTGCCATCAGACTTCCCTTCCTTTTACAATCTTGTCAAGAAGGTGTAAACTTATCCTTCTTTCACACGAAGATTGATTACACTTGTAATATCTTGATAGATTTTCACTGGTACATCGATCAAACCAACTGCTCGAATCGGAGCTTGTACTTGAATATGACGTTTATCAATCTTAATTCCAAATTGCTTTTGCAATTCTTCTGCAATTTTCTTATTGGTAATGGAACCAAAGGTACGACCATCTGGACCAACTTTTTCAACAAATTCTACAACCGTTTCTTCTGCTTCTAGTTGGGCTTTAATTGCTTTTGCTTCTGCAATCATCTCAGCGTGAGCTTTTTCTTCTGATTTTTGTTTACCACGAAGTTCACCTACAGCTTGAGCAGTCGCTTCTTTGGCTAGATTCTTTTTGATAAGAAAGTTTTGTGCATACCCTGTTGGGACTTCCTTAATTTCGCCTTTTTTACCTTTTCCTTTAACATCTGCTAAAAAGATTACTTTCATTCCTCTTTCTCCTTTTCCTTTATTTCATTTAATACAATTTCTGTCAGTTTTTCACCTGCTTCTGACAAGGTTAAATCCTTAATTTGAGCTGCTGCCAAATTAAAGTGGCCTCCACCGCCTAACTCTTCCATAATCCGTTGTACATTCAGTTTACTACGACTGCGAGCTGAGATGGAGATAAAGCCTTGTGTATTCTTCGCAAGAACAAAACTCGCTTCAATACCTGACATAGCTAACATGGCATCTGCTGCCTTACTAATAACAACTGTATCATAGCATTTCGAGTCCTTAGCCTCTGCTATCAATACATCGGAACCTAATTTACGCCCTTGTAAAATCAGTTCATTGACCTCACGATATTCTTCAAAATCTGTCGCAGCGATTTCTTGGATAGCAATACTATCACTTCCGCGCGTTCTGAGATAGCTAGCAACATCAAATGTCCGACTAGTCACTCGTGAGGTGAAATTTTTAGTATCCAGCATCATACCAGCCATCAAGACACTTGCTTGCATACGACTCAAACGATTTTTCTTAGAATTCTGGAACTGAATCAATTCCGTTACCAACTCACTGGCACTGCTTGCACCACTTTCGATATAAGTGATAACTGCATTGTCTGGGAAATCCTGATCCCTTCTATGGTGGTCAATAACAATAGTTTGGGTAAACAAATCATAAAAATCTTTTGATAAAGTTAAAGCTGTCTTTGAATGGTCTACAAGAATCAACAAAGAACGATTGGTTACCATCCCCATTGCATCCTTAACAGACAACAACTTCGTAACTCCTTCTTTTTCTAAGAATGAAACAGCACGTTCAATATCCGGACACATCTGATTTTCATCATAAAGAGCATAGCTATTTTCAATCACATTGCTGGCAAACAACTGCATACCTACAGCAGAGCCCAAGGCATCCATATCTAAATTTCTATGCCCAACTACAAACACTTGATCCACACTACGAATCTTATCAGATATGGCTGTCATCATTGATCGAGTACGGGTACGAGTGCGCTTGATGGACGCAGCCGACCCACCGCCAAAGTAGACTGGATTTTTCGTTTCATCATTCTCCTTGACAACCACCTGGTCGCCACCACGTACTTCAGCCAAGTTCAAGTTGAGCAAAGCAACTTTCCCTATTTCATCATGATTTCCATCACCATAAGAAAATCCCATACTTAAGGTCAAGGGCAACTGTCTCTGTTTCGACTCTTCTCTGAAAGCATCAATAACAGAAAATTTATCATTCATCAAGCCCTCAAGCACCGTGTAGTCAGTAAATAGATAAAATCGATCCATACTTACCCGACGAGAAAACATCATGTATTTTTCTGAAAACTCTGATATAAAATTAGCTACAAAACTATTGATTTGACTAATATCTGACTCAGAAGTTGCATCCTCCAAATCATCATAATTATCCACAGAGACAATTCCAATCACTGGTCGACTCGTTACTAATTCATCTGTTATGGCTTGCTCCCTGGATACATCTACAAAATACAAAACACCGGAAGAAGCATCCATATGAACAGCATAACGCTTCTCACCCAGCTTGGCATAAGTAGACGGATTTCCTACTGAAGCCTTGATAATCGTTTGAACAGCTTCCAAATCAAAATCGCCATCTTCCTTGGTCAAAATCAATTCAGCATAGGGATTAAACCACTCAACCTCTCCAGAAGATAAATTCAATTTCATAACACCTACAGGCATCTGTTCCAATAGAGATGTCAAACTTTCTTCCGCTTGGTGGTTTACATACTGTATCTGTTCTACATCACTCCTTGTATAATGCACTCTCAGTTTCTTAAATAAAAAAACATAGCCTCCTACAAAAAGAAACAAAATGAAAACCGTCAACAGATTATTATTAACAAAAATAATGAAAGTGGATAAGACTCCAAACGCAACCAATCCTACTAGAATAGGAAAAATTGGACTTACATAAAATTTTTTCATTCCAAACCTCTTGGCACCCATTATACCATAATACCCCTCAAAAAGCGACTTTTAAAGAAGTTTATGGCTATTAGCATTAACAGTTTAGCTGTTAGTTTATACACTCAGTCTCTATTTCTTCTTGATTTGAACATAAAAAATAGAGGAAGAAGTAGTCATCCTCTATTTTCTTCATTAACGATAGTTTCTTTAACTAAAAGAGACTATTCTCCAACTTCTATCTGAAGACCTTTCAATCTTTCTTGGGCTTGGCTTACAATAGACTCTATAATAAACTTACAAGGTTTGATTTCTTTGACTAACCCCGCAATCTGACCACTCATCATTGAACCATTTTCTGTATCTCCTTCATAAACCGCTTTAGAAAGAGATCCGATAGTAATTTCCTCTAATTCCTCACGGTTAGTTCCTTTTTGCTCTAATTCAATATAATGATCAGTCATGGCATTTCGGATGCAACGAACTGGTGCCCCAGCAATCCGTCCAGTAACAGCAGTTGCCGTGTCATTTGCCTCCAAAACTGCTTCTTTGTACTCTGTAGCAATCGGACACTCATCTGAAGCTAGAAAAACAGTTCCCATCTGTACACCTGCTGCTCCTAAAGCAATGGCTGCAGCTAGCCCTCTACCATCCGCAATTCCTCCTGCTGCGATAACAGGAATCGTAACAGCATCTACAATTTGCGGGATAAGAGCCATAGTGTTACTTTCTCCGATGTGACCACCTGCTTCTGAACCTTCTGCAATAACAGCATCAACTCCGAGTTCTTGCATTTTTTGAGCATGTTTC
This sequence comes from Streptococcus pneumoniae, assembly GCF_001171885.1. Lineage (GTDB taxonomy): Bacteria > Bacillota > Bacilli > Lactobacillales > Streptococcaceae > Streptococcus > Streptococcus pneumoniae_A. The sequence goes on along the minus strand of NZ_CKQD01000013.1, from coordinate 40,760 downwards.
ACACTAGCAATAACTGGAATAACCTTAATTCCAGCTTCCTTCAAATAAGGCATGACATGTTTTGGTGTTCCCGCCCCAGTTGTAACAACAGGCACTTTTTCTTCGATAATAACTGTAACAATATCTTTGATATTCTTCATCATCAACATAATGTTGACACCAAAAGGCTTATCTGTCAACTTTCTTAACTCACGAATTTCTTCACGTAACTGTTCTCCAGTCATCCCACCAGAGGCAATAATTCCCAATCCCCCAGCTTCTGATACAGCTGCAGCTAATTGATAATGAGAAATTTGAGCCATAGCTCCTTGAAAAATTGGATATTTAATTTGTAAAAGTTTTGTAATAGACATGTGAATACTCCTTTATTTTCTGTTGCTTCTTGTTGGCGTATGGGTAGTCATCCCACCTGATCCAAGTCAACAAGAAAATGAAATCATTTGTCTCCTTATATACGACTATCCTAAAAAAATTGGTTTGCGATCTTGCCTATCTGTAAAAGGAATGATTGGAGGTCGAGAGCGTGGCACATAATCTACAAATTCTTTACCTTCTTTATCAAACTGGGCGACTGCTAAAAATTGATCATGATAAAAGAAAAATTTATAGTCATTTTCAAAAGCTTGACGGAGCCACTTCTCTTTTGCCAAGATTGATTTCATAGGGTAATCATCCACTGCAGGAACCCACAGAGAATTCCGATGAACATGTGTCAACATCAAATCTCCCATATGAATCATCGTATCCTTCCCTTGTTTCAATAGAATAATACTATGACCATTACTATGACCACTCGTACGAATCATTTGAATTTCTGGAATCACATTAATGTATTCTGAAAAAGTTGTTACTTGCTTTTCAATTGGTTCCCAGTTTTCTCTAAGATAAGTGCCTTTTGTCCGATTATTAGGATTTCGCATTTCATACCATTCGACATCGTTTACAATGATTTTTGCTTTGGGATACTTGGATACCAAGTCTCCAGAGACATCCCTATAGGTCAAACCACCTGAATGATCATGATGCATATGAGTCATGAGAACAACATCAATCTGACTAGTAGTCAATCCTAAGAGTTCCAAACTCTCCTCAACCCTGCTCTCTGATAAAATACCTAAATTTCGTCTTTGTTTTTCTGATAATTTAGCTGTATCAAAACTAGTATCAATAAGGTAATTTTTCTCCTTATATTGAATCAAAATTGGATCTGTTAGCTCAGCCATCATATTATCCTCATTGGTTGGATAATAGCGCGACCATACAACTTTAGGAACAGGGCCAAAAAGTGTTCCTGCATCAGTTAATTTATCTGCACCACGTAGCCAAGTCAACTTCATATCATGGAACTGGTATTCCTGTAGTGTGAGATTTGTCATTCTTTACTCCTTTAGCCACTGACAGGCAATTCGCTTGCGAATCGAATCTCCTGATTTACCATACATTTCAAGCGTTTTAGCATCTTTTAAATACCGGTCAATGGGAATATCTTCCACAGTATGCAAGGGGCTCATCAACCGAATAATATCCTCAGAAATCTCCAAGGCAACTTTTGTTGTATAAAGTTTAATCTGACATACAAACAAAAGTGCATCTCCCATGTTATCTTGATACGAATTAAAATACGCTTTTGCTGAACACAATTTTGTATACAAGTCTGCAAACTGATACTGATAAACAGTTGCATCTAGTAAACGCTTGCCAAACCCACGTTTAACTTTCACAAAAGACAAGCCTTTTTCAAATGCACCTTCAGCAACTCCGAGGGAGACTGCACTAAGACCAAGCTGTAATTTTTGAAGAATATCATTCAATTGTTCAGCACCTGATAAGCTCAAACCCAATAATCTGTCTTGCGTCAGAGGAACATTGTCAAAGGCAACAGAACTGATGGGTAACCCCTTTAGACCTGGTTTGCTAATGTCATCACCAATAACAACACCCGGGTCTCTTGTATCGACTATGAAAAAACCAAAAGAATCTTTTTCCCCATCTGCTTCTATCTTCGCAAGTATCAATAAAATATCAGCAAATCGACAATTCGACACAATTGATTTTTCACCTGATAAACGCCAACCAGTAGCTGTTTTCGCAGCAGTAGTTTCAATTACTGACAAACTTTCCATGGATTTTCCTTCAGAGAATCCCAAGCCTACTAATCTCTCACCTTTTACTAATGATTCAAGATAGTGAGACTGCTGGTCTATGGTTCCAAAACGTATAAAAGGGTAGATTCCATAGTAAGCTTGAGTCAATAAAATTGTAGAAAATGCTGGAAAATACTTTGCAATCAGACGAATAAGAGTTAGAAAAGGTACAGTCGACCCACCAAGCTGACTATCTACACAAGAGGAAAAAATATTATATTTATCAATAAATTTAGAGAGCAATTCTTTCGGAAATTGATTTTCATCCTCCCTGTTCCTCAAATAGGGTAAAAGTAAATTCCGTAACTCTACATCCAGTTCATGCTCCAAGGCATCATTATCAATCATCATCTTCACCTCAATTTAATTGTCAGCAACAGGTTGGTAATAATCCCTCAATAGCTCTTCGTAAACATATGATTCAACCTCACTATAGGAAGGTTTATATGGTCTACAAAACCAAATATTAAATGGAATCGGATCTTTAAAAGTCACTGCTTTAAAGCGACTACTATCTACTAGATGGCTAATCGGTTTAGGTAAAATCGCGATTAAGTCCGTTTGGTAAGTTGACTCAACCAGAAAGTCCCATGTAGAGGAAAGATAAGCAAATTTAGGAGAAATTCCCTGTGAAGCGAATTTTTCAGTAACCAAATCATAAGTAGTGAAGGTCTTATTAAAGGTTGCTATCTCATAGTCAGATATATCTGACCATTCCAGCAATCCTTTATCTGAAAGTGGATGATTTTTATCCATATAAGCAACATACTCATCCAGTTGGATAACATGCTGATCAAACTTCTTTGTATCCAACAAAGTAGGCTCAATCAAAAATGCTAGGCTCAAATCTCCTTCCGTCATTTTTTGACGAATTTCTTTTCCCCCTCCTTCTGTCACTTGTATATGGATATGAGGGTTATTTTTTAAAAATTGTGGAAGCAAACTAGCAAAATACACACGTAAAATCAAGGATGGAATTCCAAGGTTTATTGTCCCTTTTTGTTTTTGCGCTTCACTATGAATCATGGAAAGCATTTCTTCATGACGATTCACAATCTCAGTAGCAAACCGATAAATCTTTCTTCCAGCTCCAGTGAGACTTTCTAATCTCCCATTTTTTCTATGAAATAACTGAACCCCTTCAGTCGCTTCAAAATTTGTTACAAACTGACTTAAGGCAGACTGACTGATGTGGATTTTTTTCGCAGCAATGGAAAGATTACATCCACATTCTATAATATTGATAAAATAATTCATTTGAATAATATCCACTGGCCAATCACCTCTCTTTCCTTCGCTACTATAGATACTAAGATACTATCTTTTTCACCAAACTTATACGCAAACAGGAAACTCTAAACTAACACAAGCTCAGTTCTATCTCCGTTATTTATACAAGCTACCCAATAATTAAATCTTATAGCAAATCATATAATTCAGAAATCTTTCAACCTCTTTTCATTAGATATAGTCTGTTAGATAACTATTGCACTCTCATTTATAAATCGCTTACAAAAGTTATCAATATATATCATACCACACTATGAAAAAAATAGCTTCCTACCGATTGCTCATTATCAAATAGGCATGATTTTCAAATCATCTGAAACAATAACATCTCCGTCTGTCTTTTCAAGGACTTCCTCTAAAGTCACACCAGGAGCTAATTCCTTCAATAAGAATTTACCATCTTGGATTCCAAAAACAGCTAAATCAGTAATAATCAAATCCAATACTCCTTTAGCTGACAAAGGAAGGGTACACTCTTTCAACAATTTTGATTGACCATCCCCTGTCGTATGTTGAATCGCACCAATAACACGTTTTGCTCCAACAAGTAAGTCCATAGCACCACCCATACCTGGGGCAAACTTACCTGGAATAATCCAGTTTGCGATACTACCGTCTTGGCTCACTTCAAGTGCACCTAATACTGTAGCATCCACATGACCTCCACGAATAATCGCAAAAGATGTTTGCAAATCAAACAAGGCGGCTCCTGGCAACAAGGTGATTGGGGCACCTCCCGAATTTGCCAAGTTTGCATTGTATCCATCTTTGGTAGGGGTTTCCCCAAAACGAAGAGCTCCATTTTCTGCTTGAAGAATGACATTAACTCCCTCAGGGATATAATCGGCAGATGCGTTTGGAATACCAAAGCCCAGATTCACAACATCCCCATCTTTAAACTCAAGCGCCACACGTCTTGCAATAATTTCTTTTGCCTTCATTTTAGTTTACCCCCGCAAGTTTCTTAGTCTCTGTCCACAAATCACCCATCATTTTATGATGCTCTTCTGGAGACAATCCCTGAACAACATAATCGACAAGGATACCTGGGATGTAAATATCATTAGGATCAATTTCTCCCACTTCTAACAACTCATTAGTTTCTACAATGACTGTATTAGCTGCCAAAGCTAGCTGAAGTGAAATATTTTTTGTCGTACCGTCCAAGTATAAGTTCCCATACTTGTCTGCCTTCGTAGCCTTAATCAAAGCTACATCAATCTTCAATGGATCATAAATTAAATATTCTTTTCCATTGCGAGTAACCTTCTCCTGATCTTTTTCCAAAATAGTACCTACACCTGTTGGTGTCAATACTGCTCCTAGACCAGCTCCAGCTGCATGTAATCGTTCAACAACAGTTCCCATTGGAGTAAATTCAACTTCCATATTTCCACTGAAATACTCGTGTTGAGCTGCTGCAGATGTTCCTACGTGAGCTGCAATGTATTTTTTAACTTGGTGATTTTCACAAAGACGCCCCACACCGACTTCCTTACCAGGTTGAGATGTTACGACTGATACCAATGTCAAATCTTGCTGGTTTTGAGAAACCAATTCTTCAATCAATTCAAGTGGTTCCCCTACTCCAAGAAAACCTGAAATTCCTACTTTATCTCCTGAGTGAATCAAGGAAATTGCATCCGATAATGTTACAACTTGCATCTTCTATCTCCTCTTTCTATTTACGCTGAAACTCAGCTTTGCGTTTCTCAACAAAAGCGCGCATTCCTTCTACCTTATCTTCTGTTGAGAAGAGGAGAGCTTCAGCTTCTGTTTCTAATCGAATCGCATTTTTCAGTGGGAGTTCTGATCCAACTTGAATAATATGCTTGGCTTTTTCAACTGCCAAAGGAGCGTTTTTCATAATAGAGACTGCCAATTCCTCAGCTGCTGTCAACAATTCCTCAGCTGCCACCAATTTATTCAAGATGCCTAATTCATAGGCTTCTTGACCTTTAACCATTCTAGCAGTAAAAATTAGTTCTTTTGTCTTGCTGGTACCAATTAAGCGAGACATTCTTTGTGTTCCAGCAAATCCTGGAATAATACCTAGGCCTACCTCTGGAAATCCTACAGTGGTCTTTTCGTAACCAATACGAATATCTGTTGATAGAGCTAATTCCAAACCACCTCCTAAGGCATAACCGTTTAGAACTGCAATAGTTGGTTGCGTTAGTTCAGATAGACGGGTAAACGTATCATTAGCATAGGTCATATAATCATGTGCTTGGATAGGAGACATTTGATCCATCTCTTTGATATCCGCTCCTGCAACAAATGCTTTTTCACCTTGTCCAGTCACAATCACAACACGAATATCATCACTTGCTTCAATTTCGTCTAAAACATGATTTAAGTCAGTCAAAACTTCTGAACTTAAAGCATTCAAAGCTGCTGGACGATTTATTGTAAGGTAACCAATCCCATTCTTCTGCTCTAATAAAACTGTTTTACTCATTATTCTGCTCCTACTTAATTTTTTTTGAGTACAGAGTACAGTGTCAACAAATACCGATACCAAATGTAAGAGCTTACATTTTTATGATAACTCATTTAAATCAATCCGTCTACTTAATCTTAGTTTATAATCCTATAAGTACAACTTATAGTTTAATTTTGCTTCAAATAATCCCCATCAAATGAACGATAACAATCACATAAATACATATATGACCATTAAAAAAATAGTTCATTTCAACAATATCAACTACCTTAAGTCTAGGAAAATATATAGCGAAGTGAATCTGGACTAGTGCAATATCGTTTCTAAACTAATTGATTTGAATTCAAAAATTAAATTGTTAAATTCTTGTTTCACTTTAATATAGAAGTTACTTCTTAAACGCCTTTTCCTAACAGCTCTACTACAATTCTTATCCAGCAGACTTAGATCTTAATTTAATCTATGTTCCATGGCTGCTACTAACTTACACTATCAAAAATACCTTATCACGCAGCATCATGAAGAGCATGCGTGATAAGGTATAAGAATTATCAGTTTCCAAATAAAACTCTATTTAATAATGGTATATTAAAAGAAAGACACACGACATAAATAGTTCATTAGCGTTCAACGATAAGAGCTGTGCCCATACCGCCTCCAATACATAGAGTCGCTAATCCAGTTTTGGCATCGCGCTTCATCATCTCATGTACAAGAGTCACTAGGATACGACAACCTGAAGCCCCGATTGGATGACCAAGAGCAATAGCACCACCGTTAACATTGACAATATCTGTATTGAAACCAAGCGTTTTACCAACCGCACAAGCCTGGGCGGCAAAAGCTTCATTTGACTCAATCAAGTCAAGATCATCAACTGTCAAATTGCCTTTTTCAAGAGCCTTGCGTGTCGCATAAATCGGTCCACATCCCATAATCTTAGGATCCAAACCTGCGCTTGCATAAGAACGAATGCGAGCAATCACTGGAAGTCCTAATTCTTCAGCTTTGTCAGCACTCATGACCAAGACAGCTGCTGCTCCATCATTGATACCAGAAGCATTCCCCGCCGTAACAGAACCGTCTTTTTTGAAAACAGGACGTAACTTAGACAAGCTTTCCAAGCTGGCATCTTTTCTAGGAAATTCGTCTGTATCAAAGACAACCGGATCTCCTTTACGTTGCGGAATGACCACTGGAACAATTTCTTCTTTAAAGCGTCCAGATTCTATAGCTGCCACTGCTCTTTTTTGTGATTCTAAAGCAAGAGCATCTTGATCATCTCTGCTAATACCATATTCTTCAGCCACATTCTCAGCTGTAATCCCCATATGATATTCGTTGAAGGCATCAGACAACCCATCTTTAATCATGGTATCAACAACGTTAGAGTCTCCCATGCGTCCTCCCCAGCGGAAGTTTGGCAATACGTATGGAGCTTGACTCATATTTTCTGCCCCACCAGCTACGATAATATCAGCATCCCCACACTGAATAGCTTGAGCAGCCAATTGTACTGCCTTCAAACCTGAACCACAAACCTTATTGATAGTAAAAGCTGGTGTAAATTCAGGGAGTCCTGCATGAATACTCATTTGGCGAGCCACGTTTTGACCTAAACCTGCGCCTAGGACATTCCCCATGATCACTTCATCTACCTGCTCTGATTTAATATTCGCTTTTTCCAAAACACTCTTAATTACCAAAGAGCCCAATTCGACAGCTGAAATATTCTTCAAGCTTCCTCCAAAGGAACCCAAAGGAGTACGTACCGCCGATACAATAACTACATCTTTCATGACTACCTCCATTTTTTCTAGTAAGTAAAGAACCCTTCTTTTGACTTACGTCCCAATTTTCCAGCCTCTACCATTTTCTTCAAAAGAGGAGCAGGACGGTATTTTTGATCACCAAATCCTTGGTTCAAAACACCCATAATTGCAAGGCAAACATCCAATCCAATCAAATCGGCCAAAGCTAAGGGACCAATAGGATGATTCGCACCTAGTTTCATTGCCTCATCTATTTCTTCAGCACTAGCAACTCCTTCTCCTAAGATATAAATAGCTTCATTGATCATAGGAATCAATACACGGTTTACTACAAATCCATAAGAATCTTTAACATCAACAGGAGTTTTTCCAATTTTCTTTGTAAGTTCACGGATTTCTGCCACTACTTCATCCGAAGTCTGCAAAGCTTTAATCACTTCAACTAATTTCATCACTGGAGCAGGATTAAAAAAGTGCATTCCAATCACACGTTCTTGGTTCTTAGTTGCGGCTGCAATATCTGTGATAGATAGAGAGGAAGTATTTGATGCTAGAATTGTTTTAGAATCTGTGATTTCGTCCAATTGTTTAAATATACTGAGTTTAATATCACGATTTTCAGTCGCAGCCTCGATAACCAATTGTACATTTTTCGCATCTTCATATGAAGTAGAAGGAATTAAATTGGCAACTACTTTATCTTTCTCATCTGCAGATAGACGTCCTTTTTCAACCGAACGTTCCAACTGTTTTGTTATGTTACTCAATCCTCGTTGAACAAATTCTTCTTTGATATCATTCAAATAAACCGTAAATCCAGCTTGAGCAAATACTTGAGCAATACCACTTCCCATCTGACCAGAGCCAATTATCATTACATTTGAGATCATTTTTTCTCCTTTTTATTCTAAGTAAATCACATTATGAAGCAAGGACGATTGAAAACAAACACTTCAATCGTCCTAGTTCTATTAAACAAATGCACCCAATCCAGTAATTTCACGACCGACAATCAAAGCATTGACTTCGTGCGAACCTTCATAAGTATAGATTGATTCCGCATCTGCAAAGAATCGTGCCACATCTGTTTCCAAAGTAATACCATTACCACCACAAGTTTCACGCGCAAGAGCTACTGTTTCACGCATTACTAAGGAGTTATGCATTTTCGCTAGAGCAGAATTGAGCATCAACTCATTACCCTCTTCCTGCATTTCAGCAATACGAGTTGAATATGCAAGAGCTGCTACAGCATTAGCTTGCATTCTAGCTAATTTTTCTTGAACAATTTGGAATTTGGCAATCGGACGCTTAAACTGTTGACGATCTTTTGCATATTTAAGAGCTGCCACATATGAACCACATGTTACTCCCATAGCAATGTGCGCTACATCGGCACGAGTAAATGTTAGAATACGTGCTACATCTCCAAATCCATTGATGTTAACCAAACGATCTGAGTCTGGAACTTCTACATTCTTCATTGTAATATGACCATTGCGGATACAACGCAGTGCAATCTTATGTGGAATAGGCTCTGCATGGTAGCCAGGGGCACCTTTACGGACAATAAAACATTTCACCTTACCGTCTGCCACATCACGAGCAAATACAGGAACAACATCTGCTGTATCTGAACCACCAACCCAACGCTTTTCTCCGTTCAAAATCCACTTATCTCCAACACGCTCAGCAGTTGTTGATAGACCACCAGCGATATCAGAACCAGAAAGCGGTTCTGTTAAGGCAAAACATCCTTGCCAGTCAAATGAAGCCAACTTAGGAAGAAATTCTTTCTGTTGTCTTTCATCCCCACCCAATAAAATAGTGTTATAGCAAAGTCCCCCATGAACTGTGTAGAAAGTTGCGATTGAAGCATCGAAGCGAGCTAGTTCTAGATATAAAAAGGTAATATACAATTCAGATGGTTTATAACTTCCTTCACGCCCTTCAAACAATTTTGGATTGTTCATGATTTGAGCACCCTTAGCGACAGCGTAAAATTCCTCAAATGGGAAATCAGGTTTTTCCCAGTATTCGTTGATAACTGGACGTAGATGTTTTTCAATCAAACGACGAGTTTCTTGTAGTACTTCAGCTTCCCCTAATGTTAAACCATCAGCGTAATGAAAGAGATCCTCAGGATATAGTTCACGTAAAATTTCTTGTTTTGTTGCCATAGTTATGACTCCTTCTTTTATTTTAAGAACGCTTACATTTTATTGCTCGCTATTTGTTGACAAGTCCATTCTATCGCTTCAACCAGTATTTTGTCTACTTAATAAAAATGAATAGAGCTATAAGTTAGATTTATAGATAGTTCTTCCACTTACTTTCTGAGAATTTATCCATAGCAACAAATCAGCCCAATCTTATATAATCAATAACTGTTTTCTTCCAAACTTCCATTCTACAATCTACATACCCTCTAAAGTCTAAGTAATTATTTAGATATCCATTATTACCTCATAGCTACACAAACTCCCTCTTTCTTGAAATATAAAAAGTGATTTACCCGAAAGTAAACCACTTTTTATATTTCATTTTTCTTAAGATTCTTTAACTTCTAACAGACCAATTTCGCCATCCTCACGACGATAAATCACATTGGTTGTCTGATCTTCAACATCCACATAGATAAAGAAATCATGTCCCAACAAATCCATTTGTAGAATTGCTTCTTCCAAATCCATTGGTTTTAAATCAATTTGTTTTGAACGAACAACTTTAGACTGGACAACATTTGAATCTTCCACCAAAGCATCTGTAAATAATTGACTAGTTGCTACCTTATTTTTATTTTTACGCTCGATTTTTGTTTTGTTTTTACGAATCTGACGTTCAATTTTATCGGTTACAAGGTCAATTGAACCATACATATCTTGAGACACATCTTCTGCACGAAGAGTAATAGAGCCAAGCGGAATCGTTACTTCCACTTTAGCAGTTTTTTCACGATACACCTTCAAGTTAACTCGAGCATCCAACTCTTGTTCAGCTTGAAAATACTTTTCGATCTTTTCGAGTTTAGAAACTACATAATCACGAATTGCTTCTGTTACTTCTAGGTTTTCACCACGGATACTATATTTAATCATATGAGTACCTTCTTTCTAAACATTTTTGTTTTTATGATTTTATTATAACGCTTTCATTCTATTTTTGCAAATTTTTTCCTCATCTTACAAGGGAAAATGTTTTTACATCCTCAGCACCAGCTTCTTCCAGCAGTTTCTTCACACGATTTATAGTTGTTCCTGTAGTATAAATATCATCTATAAGTAGGATTTTTTTAGGAATAGTGATTCCACTTTTAATAAAGAAAGGAAGTTCTGTCCCCAAGCGCTCTGAACGATTTTTAGAAGAACTTGCTCTCTCTTCTCTTTTCTCTAATAAATCCAGATACTCAAAGCCTGCTGCCTCTACCAAGCCCTCAACCTGATTAAATCCTCTGTTAGCATATCTCTCCTTACTTAATGGAATAACTACAAATTGATACTCTTTGTACTTTTTTAACTCCTCACTTAAAAATGAAGCGAAAACTTTTCTTAACAGGAAGTCTCCATCAAACTTATACCGACTGAAAAAATCCTTCATAGCTTGATTGTAAGTAAAAATCGCTCTATGACCGACTTCAACTCCTTCTTTACACCAAAATTGACAATCTTGACACTTTGTTGACAATCCTGTTTTCATACAGTTTGGGCAGTACTCTTCTCCAATTCTCTCAAAAGTAGAATCACAATCTAAACAAAGGCAGGAGGCATCATTCTTCAGAAGTAAGAGACTACTAAAAGTTAAAACAGTCTTCATAGTCTGCTCACATAACAAGCACTTCATAGACCAGCCTCCTTATTCATCATATGAATTTCCTTAATCGCCTTCTTGATTGAATCATTTAACCCATCATGGAAGAAAAGCAAATCTCCTGTCGGTCTATCCATGCTTCGTCCAACTCGTCCACCAATCTGAATCAAACTAGACTTGGTAAAAAGACGATGATTCGCTTCTACTACAAAAACATCTACACGAGGAAAAGTCACACCACGCTCTAGAATAGTTGTGCTGATGAGTATAGTCAGCACCCCATCTCTAAATGCTTGCACCTGCTCTAATCGATTTTCTGTTACAGAAGATACAAATCCAATTTTCTCATTTGGAAATTGCTCCTGTAAGATTTCTTTTAACTGCTCCCCTTTCTTAATTTCTGAAGCAAAAATGAGTAACGGATAAGCTGTCTTTCTCTGCTTCTCAATATAGGACTTTAACTTTGGTGACAAACGATTCTTATCTAAGTAGCGATTAAAATCCGATAACCAAATTGGTTTTGGAATAATCAACGGATTTCCATGGAACCGTCTCGGTAAACTCAGTCTTTTTAGTTCTCCTAAACGGACCTTTTTATCTAACTCATCAGTCGAAGTCGCCGTTAAAAAGATTCTCAATCCATTCTCCTTTACACTATTCTTGACAGCGTGGTAAAGCGTAGGATTATCAACATAAGGAAAAGCATCTACTTCATCCACTATCAGCAAATCAAAAGCTTGATAAAATTTCAATAACTGATGGGTCGTCGCAACAACTAGTGGTGTTCGAAAATACGGCTTTGATTCTCCATGTAGGAGGGCTATCTCGCAAGAAAAATCATTTTGCAGGCGCTTATACAGCTCCAAACAAACATCTATGCGAGGACTGGCCAAACACACTGCACCACCCGCATTGATTACTTTAGCCACTACTTGATAAATCATTTCTGTCTTTCCTGCTCCTGTTACCGCATGAACTAAAGTTGGCTCGTGCTTGTCTACTGCTTGAATCAGTCCCTCTGACACCTTCTCTTGAAAAGGAGTTAATTGACCACTCCATTTAAGAACATCTTGCTTCGGAAAATCCTCCTGCGGAAAATAGTATAAAGCTTGATCACTCCTAACTCTCTTCATCAGCAAGCATTCCCGACAATAGTAAGCACCAATGGGTAAATACCATTCCTCCAGAATAGCACTATTACAACGTTGACAGAAAAGTTTCCCCTTCTCCTTTCTCATTGCTGGAAGTTTCTCCGCCAACTGACGTTCTTCTTCTGTTAATTCATTCTCAGTAAATAAACGACCGAGATAATCTAAATTTACTTTCATACTTCTTTATTCGTAAAAACTAGCACTTTAGATGATTTTTTAGTACAATTAAATCATGGAATTTAGAACAATTAAAGAGGACGGACAAGTCCAAGAAGAAATCAAAAAATCCCGCTTTATCTGTCATGCCAAGCGTGTTTATAGCGAAGAAGAGGCTCGTGACTTCATTACTGCCATCAAAAAAGAACACTACAAAGCTACGCATAACTGCTCTGCCTTCATTATTGGAGAACGTAGTGAAATTAAACGTACAAGTGATGATGGTGAGCCTAGTGGTACTGCTGGTGTTCCCATGCTTGGGGTACTAGAAAATCACAATCTCACCAATGTCTGTGTGGTCGTGACACGCTACTTTGGTGGTATTAAACTAGGCGCTGGAGGACTGATTCGTGCTTACGCCGGCAGTGTGGCCTTAGCTATCAAAGAAATTGGTATTATTGAAATAAAAGAACAGGCTGGCATTGCTATTCAAATGTCTTACGCTCAATACCAAGAGTACAGTAACTTTCTTAAAGAACATAATCTCATGGAGCTGGATACAAACTTTACAGATCAAGTCGATACGATGATTTATGTTGATAAAGAAGAAAAAGAAACTATTAAAGCTGCACTTGTAGAGTTTTTTAATGGAAAAGTCACTTTAACTGACCAAGGTTTACGTGAGGTTGAAGTTCCTGTAAACTTAGTGTAAACAATGGATAATACAGCGTTTCGTTGACAGCCTCACAACTACTTAAGCGAGCAAAATAAAAAGATGCGTACCAAAATATACTAGAAAATAAAGCAATTCAAACGAAACCTGATATCGTTCTCCTTTACACCTATTTACTAGAATTAGCCTATCACAATCGCTTAAAAATTAATGGCTTAGACCTGTGATATAAAAAAATCCTATCACTTCGATAGGATTTCTATATTTTACAAATGGTATAGATAGCGTTATACTAGATATATCTTATACAAAGAGGTATTCATATGTCTATTTATAACAACATTACTGAACTAATCGGTCAAACTCCGATTGTTAAACTAAACAACATTGTGCCAGAAGGTGCTGCAGATGTCTATGTAAAACTTGAAGCATTTAACCCTGGTTCTTCTGTAAAAGACCGTATTGCTCTTAGCATGATCGAAAAAGCTGAACAAGACGGTATTCTAAAACCTGGTTCTACTATTGTTGAAGCAACAAGTGGAAACACTGGTATTGGACTTTCATGGGTAGGTGCTGCTAAAGGGTATAAAGTCGTCATCGTTATGCCTGAAACTATGAGTGTGGAACGACGTAAGATTATCCAAGCCTATGGTGCTGAACTCGTCCTTACTCCTGGTAGCGAAGGAATGAAAGGTGCTATTGCTAAGGCTCAAGAAATCGCTGCTGAACGTGATGGTTTCCTTCCTCTTCAATTTGACAACCCAGCAAATCCAGAAGTACACGAAAGAACAACAGGAGCTGAAATACTAGCTGCTTTCGGTAAAGATGGACTAGATGCCTTTGTTGCTGGAGTGGGTACCGGTGGAACGATTTCTGGTGTTTCTCATGCACTCAAATCAGCAAATTCTAACATTCAAGTTTTTGCAGTAGAGGCAGACGAATCTGCTATTCTATCTGGTGAAAAACCTGGTCCTCACAAAATTCAAGGTATCTCAGCTGGATTTATTCCTGATACACTGGATACAAAGGTTTATGATGGTATCGTTCGTGTAACGTCAGACGATGCTCTCGCACTCGGCCGTGAAATTGGTGGAAAAGAAGGTTTCCTTGTAGGGATTTCTTCAGCTGCAGCTATCTACGGAGCCATCGAGGTTGCCAAAAAATTAGGTACAGGTAAAAAAGTCCTTGCTCTAGCACCAGATAACGGTGAACGTTATCTCTCTACAGCACTCTATGAATTTGAAGTTTAGTCTCCTAAATACAATTGGCCCTTATTATAGGGCTTTTTATTTTTACCTTGAAAATAGGAAGTTCTCCCTATAAGGATCGACTGCATAGAAAAAAGGAAGCAAATTTACTTCCTTTCTATAATTAGTTATTCAAGGCTGCTGCCATTGTAGCTGCAACTTCAGCTTCAAAGTCGTTTGCAGCTTTCTCAATACCTTCACCAACTTCAAAGCGAGCGAACTCAACTACTGAAGCGTTAACTGATTCAAGATATGCTTCAACTGTCTTGCTATCATCCATGATGTAAACTTGTGCAAGAAGTGTGTAAGCTTGGTCAACTTTAGTGTTGTCAAGCATGAAGCGATCCATTTTACCTGGGATAATTTTGTCCCAGATTTTTTCTGGTTTGCCTTCTGCAGCCAACTCAGCTTTGATGTCAGCTTCAGCTTGAGCAATCACTTCATCAGTCAATTGAGATTTTGATCCATACTTCAAGTGTGGAAGAGCTGGTTTGTTAACCATTGCACGGCTTTCGTTATCTTGGTCGATAACGTGGTTCAATTGTGCCAACTCATCTTTAACAAATTGCTCATCCAATTCTTTGTATGAAAGAACTGTTGGTTTCATAGCAGCGATGTGCATTGAAATTTGTTTAGCAAGTGCTTCGTCTCCACCTTCGATTACAGAGATAACACCGATACGTCCACCGTTGTGTTGGTATGCTCCAAAGTGTTGTGCATCTGTTTTTTCAATCAAAGCAAAGCGACGGAATGAGATTTTTTCTCCGATAGTCGCTGTTGCAGATACGTATGCAGCTTCAAGAGTTTCACCTGAAGGCATAGTCAAAGCAAGAGCTTCTTCGTTGTTAGCTGGTTTTCCTTCAACGATTGCTTTAGCTGTTGCGTTTACCAACTCAACAAATTGAGCGTTTTTCGCAACGAAGTCAGTTTCAGCATTTACTTCAACAACTGCTGCAATGTTACCGTCAACATAAACACCAGTCAAACCTTCTGCAGCAACACGGTCAGCTTTCTTAGCTGCTTTTGCCATACCTTTTTCGCGAAGCAATTCAATCGCTTTTTCGATATCGCCTTCCACTTCAACCAATGCTTTTTTAGCGTCCATAACACCAGCACCAGATTTTTCACGCAACTCTTTAACAAGTTTAGCTGTAATTTCTGCCATTTTGATTCTCCTATATTTTTTAAAAATAGGAGAGCCGGGCTAAGCCCCGCCCTCCTAGGTAATTACTATTTATTATGAATTAAGCGTTGTCGCCTTCTACAACTTCAACGATTTCTTCAATTGAATCTGCTTGAGTTTCTGAAGCTGCAAATTCTGCTTCAACTGCTACTGCATCCTCACCTTGACGTCCTTCGATGATAGCGTCAGCCAATTTAGCTGTGATCAATTTAACAGCGCGGATAGCGTCATCGTTAGCTGGGATGATTACATCGATATCATCTGGATCAGTGTTTGTGTCAACCATCGCTACAACTGGGATTCCCAATTTTTTAGCTTCTTTAACAGCGATTTGCTCTTTATGTGGGTCAACTACATACATCACATCTGGGATACGAGGCATATCTTCGATACCACCCAAGAATTTTTCAAGACGTGCACGTTGTTTGTTAAGAAGTGCAACTTCTTTCTTAGGAAGAACTTCGAAAGTTCCATCTTCTTCCATACGTTTGATTTCTTTCAAACGAGCAATACGTTTTTGGATTGTTCCCCAGTTTGTAAGAGTTCCACCCAACCAACGGTGGTTGATGAAGTATTGACCTGAACGTACTGCTTCTTCAGCAACTGCGTCAGCTGCTTGTTTCTTAGTACCAACGAACAATACAACTGCGTCGTTAGCTGCTGCATCACGCATGAAGTCGTATGCTTGGTCAGCGTATTTTACAGTTTGTTGCAAGTCGATAACGTGGATTCCGTTACGCTCTGTAAAGATGTATTTAGCCATCTTAGGGTTCCAGCGACGAGTTTGGTGACCAAAGTGTACACCAGCCTCAAGAAGTTGTTTCATTGAAATTACTGCCATGAGTATTTCTCCTTTTTGTTTTTTTCCTCTTCTTGACTTCAACTCGCAAAACGACCCAAGGGCAACTGCTTCACAATTCATCAAGAATGAGTATTATCGTTCACACGACAATTTTCATTTTACCATACTTTTCCAATATTTTCAAGCTATTTTGATATAATTTTTAATAGGGATTGTCACGGTAAAACCTGAAAAGAGGGCTCTATTCGAGTCCCTCTGTAATTAGTCTGCATAAATATATGTTACAAAACCTTCAGAAGTCGTTGTTGGATTGAACCATCCACGGTGATTTCCAATTGTACGATTACCTGCATAGTTTGATTCTGATACTTGGATACGTGTTGTTGATTCAACAGCTGTAACAACCGCTACGTGACCATATCCACCATCGTTCCAACATGCAATTGCTCCGACTTGAGGTGTTGAACCTGTACGGAAGCCTGCTGCTGCTGCACTTGTAGCCCACTGTGCTCCATTACCCCAGTAGTCTCCAGCCCAAGGTGCCAATGTTTTTACTCCCCATGTACATTCACCAATTGGATAAGTTGAGGCATTTGTGTTATATGTTGGACGTACTTTAGCCTGAACAGGTGCTACTGCAGATTCAGATACTGCTTGTACCTGTGCTGTTAGGTTTGTATTCCCTGAAGCAAGTACTGATTGTTGTTGGCTAGCTTGTTTTTCTTTATAAGCTGCTTCTGCTGCCGCAGCTGCACGAGCCTCTGCCTCAGCTGCTGCTTTTTGTTCTAATAGACTTGCTTTTTCCCCTTCAGCTGTCGCTTTCTCAGCAGCAAGACTCAATTCAGCAGCTTTTAGTTCTGCCTGTTTCGTAGTCAATGCTTGAGCATCATCAGCTAATTTTTGTTGATTAGCAATTACAGTATTGATTGCATCATTGTTTGCTACTTGTTTTTCAGAAATAGCTTTTTTATCTGCCTTTTGTTGTTCTAACATTTTGTTGTTCGCAGATACGATTTCACTCATTGCAGCAACACGTGAAATAGCTTCTGTAATTGATTTTGAGTTTACAATGGTATTGATATAGCTAGTTGCGGCTCCATTTGTTTGAGCACTACGAGCTTGTTTTTCCAAAGATTGGTTACGAGAAACAATGTTTTTAGAAAGTTCTGTAATCTCACCCTCGAGTTTCTTAGATTCTGCTTGTAATCTATCATTTTCAGATTGCAAGTTAGATTGCTCTGCTTGAATAGCAGATACTTGCTCCTGAATTTGATTAACTTGTTTTTGTGCTTCTTCTTGTTGTGCTGTTAAGTTACTAATTTTATTATCTTGAGCAGCAATTTTGTCATCAGTCGTTTCTGCATGGGCAGTCGTCAATACTGCTGCCTGGGAAACCATTACTGTACTTAATAAAAGTGACGCTAAGATTTTTTTCTTCATGGTTAATAAATACTCCTTCTGTTTAAGACAATACTAGTATACCAAAAAAAACTCCAATAAATATTACGCCTTTGTTACATTTATATGTCGTTCTTATAGATAATATTTTTCAAAAACAAATTGAAACACAGTAATCCATAAAAAATTTAAAATCATCGTCGGTACCAAGCTATAGACTATAAAAATCGACATGTTATCCACTGTCAGCCCTACCATAAAAGCCAAAAGATAACTACCCATTTCAAACAGGAATGTCAGGACAATCATGGCTAGCATTCTTGTCCAACGATTCAACAAAATAACACTATTCAATTTATGAAGAAAGGCTCCCAGTAAGATAAATAAGAGAGTTGCAATCCCTATTAGATGGAAAAAGTAAACATCGTAAACCAAGCCTATCACAAAACAATAGACTAGGTAGAGATACTCTGATACTTCTATCGTCTCAAATAATAGAAATAGAAAAAGAAAATGACTAGCCAAATGTACATGGGGGAAAAATGAGCCCAGAAGCTGGCTAATATGGGCGTCAATTAGAACAAAGAAAGGAAGCAATAAAAACACTCCAACCCGTTTCAACTGTCTCATCATGAATTCCCCACTAATTCTATCACATCCACATTATGAGTATCTGCACTCAATTTAACAGTTACTTCTCTTGTCAAATAGTCTGTACTATGCGTTGTAGCAACCACTTCACCTACAGGAATATCCGCAACGTTAAAGTTTCCTAATCCACCTGTTGTTACCTTATCGCCTGTACTAATATCGCTATTACTATTTAATTGACTAATTTTAAGAACTTCATTTTCCTTGTCATAGCCAACAATAATGCCATAAATTGTAGTAGAACCATGTTGAATTTTAACAGAAATCTTATCAGCATTTTCCGTATTTGTCAGAAGGTTGACCATAGTAGAGTTGTCCTCTACTTTTGAAACACTCCCAATCAAGCCACCATTTGCAATAGCTAACATGTTCTCAGAAGCCCCTTTTGATTTACCTACATCTAAGGTCAATTCCTGCTTCCAAGATACCGGAGAACGCATAATAACATCTGCTGCCAAAGTCTTTGTAGCTTGCAACTTGGACTTCATACCAAGCAATTGACGCAATTGTTCATTTTCTGTCTTTAAACTTTCCGCCTCATTTGATTTGACTTCTAACTGGTAAATCTGTTTCTTCAAACTTTCATTTTCATTATATGTTCGTGTCAAATGAGCCAAATCTGATTTGACAGAATCAAACCACCGAAAAGGTTTTTGTACAACCCTATCAACCAATGAAATTCCATCTCCTAATTTTGTCACAATTGTACTTGAATAAGTCGTCGCTAAGAGAGCTGAGACAAGCAGAACAGTGACAAAAACAATAATGACATATTTTGATTTTTTAAAACGGTTCATATCCCTACCTTTATATCAAAAACTGTTACAGTAATTTTTTATCAATTCCTGAAATCTACTAAGATTTTAAGAAAAATAAACAACAACCAAGTACGAGAATAACAAGAATTGCTAGCGTATCCTTTCGAGTCCATTCCAATTGTCTGTATTGACTTCTACCTTTTCCACCCTGATAACCACGCGCTTCCATGGCGATAGCCAAGGAATCTGCACGTTTTAAACTTGTCGCAAAAAGAGGAATCAAAATGGGAATCATCGCCTTTACTTTTTGAACGATGCTTCCTTCACCAAAATCCACTCCACGTGCTTTCTGCGCATTCATAATCCGCGTCGTATCATCCATCAAGGTTGGGACAAAACGCAAACTCATAGACAGCATTAAGCCAATTTCATGAACTGGAACTTTCACACGCTTTAAAGGGGCTAATAAAGCTTCGACAGCTGATGCCAAACTTAAGGGCATGGTCGTTAAGGTTAACAAAGTTGAAAAGAAAATAATCAATACAAAGCGACAAAAGATAATTCCAGCTTGTTGCAAAGCATAATCCGTGATTCTCACAAACGAAAACTCAAATAAAACATTCCCATTAGAAATGAAAAACAGTTGAAAAATGGTTGTGAAGGCAATCAAGAAAAACATAGACTTCAAGCCCTGAATAAAAAATGAAAAAGATACTCCTGACAAGGCAATAAATATCCCTGTCGCTATAAAAAGAATCAGATTCGTCAAGAGATTATTAGCCCAAAATACAATCAAAATCAGTAGCATCATAGCCAGTAATTTGCTGCGTGAATCCAATCGGTGAACAATCGAATCCCCTGGGATATAACGCCCCAAAATCATACTATCCATTTAGCGACTCCTTAAACTCCTCTATCTTAATCGGTAATCGTTTAAATGACACGCCTCTATCAGCCAATCGTTTACAAAAGGCTGTAATTTTAGGTACTCCCAACTGCACTTCTTCCATAAAGACAACATCTTGAAAGACATCACTTGGTCTACCACCCTTAACTAAGCGTCCCTTTTCCATTACATAGACTTGGTTCGCATATTCGGCAACATCATCCATCAAATGCGTTACTAAGACAATGGTCATCCCTGACTGGTGGAGTTTTTTGAACAAATTCATCAACTCTTTTCTCCCCAGGGGATCTAGTCCTGCTGTGGGTTCATCTAAGACTAATATAGCTGGCTCCATTGCAAGTATACCTGCAATGGCAACACGTCTCATTTGTCCACCTGATAGCTCAAACGGGCTACGATCAAAAAGTGATTCCTCAATTCCAACCAGAGCCAGTTTCTCACGCGCAATCTTCTCCGCATCTTCTTCAGAAACTCCAAAATTTTGCGGTCCAAAAGCAACGTCTTTCAAAACCGTTTCTTCAAAAATCTGATTTTCAGCAAACTGGAATACCAAGCCAACTTGTTTTCTAATTTGACGAATATCTTTATTTTTAGAAGTCGAGGTGATTAAGGTATCAAAAACTCGCACACTCCCTTGACTTGGAACCAATAAACCATTTAAGAGTTGTAAAATAGTTGATTTCCCGCTACCTGTATGTCCAATTAAGGCCGTATAAGAACCGTCTTCAATCGTCAAAGAAACATCCGACAAAGCTGTTGAAGCCAAGGGAGTCCCTTCTTGATACGTAAAACTCACATTTTCTAGAGCAATTCCCATAGCTTATCCTCTAGCTCACTTTCTGTCAAATAATTTTCAGGCAAATCATAGCCATTATGGCTCAAAGAATGTTTTAATTGATTGGCAAAAGGATCGTCTAATCCAATTTGATCTAAATCATTTCGAGAGAAAAGCTCCCTTGGACTACTGGTTGATTCAATTTCTCCTTTTTTCATGACCAATACGCGATCACTCATGGCAACTTCTTCCAAATCATGGGTAATAGAAATGACCGTCATATCATAGTCTTTTCGAATTCCTTGTACCGTCTCAATCAGTTCTCTACGCCCCTCAGGATCCAACATACTCGTTGCTTCATCTAAAATTAAAATAGCTGGTCTTAGGGCTACAACACCTGCAATGGCCACACGTTGCTTTTGACCACCTGATAGACGTGCTGGCTCTCTCTTTTTAAAGTCCAACATGCCAACCAAATCCAGAGCTTCTTCCACTCTCTTTTGCATTTCTTGACGAGAAAGGCCCTGATTTTCCAAACCAAAGGCAACATCATCTTCAACAGTCGCTCCAACAAATTGATTGTCTGGATTTTGAAAAACCATACCGATTTGACGACGTATATTCCAAACATTTTCCTCAGTCAACCGTTGACCATCAATTACAATCTCTCCAGATTCCGCTTCCAGTAAGCCATCAATTAAGCGAACCGTCGTTGATTTACCACTACCATTATGCCCTACAATCGAAAGCCATTCTCCACGTTTCACGTGAAACGTAATACCCTTCACATCATAATATTCCTGACTTTCCTTATAACGAAAAGAAAGATTTTTTACATCAATTATTGATTTCATTTCGAACCAAATGTCCCTTTAAATACATAGGCACTACCCTTGAAATAATCATAGCCAGAGTAGATAGTGAAAAACAAGGCTACATAAAGTAGAACTTGACCAAACAAAGTCCAATGTAATAGCAAGAAAATAATCGCAAACATCTGACTAAAAGTTTTAATTTTTCCAGGCATTGCCGCTGCTAAAACCGTTCCACCAGTTTCAATCAATAAAAGCCTTAAACCTGTAACAGCCAACTCACGACAGATGATCACTGCAACAATCCAAGCAGGAGCCATACCTAACTCAATCAGCATAATAAAAGCCGACATAACTAGTAGCTTATCCGCCATGGGATCTGCAAATTTACCAAAATTACTGACCACATTCCATTTACGAGCTAAATATCCATCTAAATAGTCGGTAATACTGGCAACAGCAAAGATAATAGCTGCCACTATATGACTCTCTATCGAATTTCCTACTGTTAAAATAAAGATAAAAATAGGTATAAAGAGAATTCGACCTATTGTTAAGAGATTGGGAATTTGTTCTTTTTTCATTCGTTTTTCCTTAATTTTTAGTAAAGGTTACAGTGATTTGTCCAGTCTGAGCTGTTAATTTCGATAAATCAACAGTCTGATTATCTACTGTCAAAGTAACACCTTTTACAACACCTAATGTAATGGTTACAGGACTTTTAGTTGCAACTGTTGCTTCTGCACTTTTATTATCCGGTGATAAGGTTACACCGCCCTCAAGTTCGCTTTCTGAAACGCTGACCCAACTTGTAACATCTGAAACTGCCAATTGCAATTTAACTGTTTCCTTACTTGTCTTATAAGCGATTTCTACATGATTTCCTTCACCTGATACACTTATAGCTGATTCTACACTAGAAGAACTGCTAGATGAACTACTACTTGAAGAGTGGGGAACAGAGCTAGTTGAACTCATTGAACTTGTTGATTGAACCACACTGTAATTAGAAAGAGAAGGCCCCTCTGGTTGAGTTTGAATATAGTTCCAAACATAATAGGTCACAAAAATTAAAATAGATAAGGCAAAAAGGATAAAATAAAATAAAGGTAAAAAGGATGTTTTTTTCTTCTTTTTCTTACTTGAACGTCTACGACCTGTCAACTCATCTTCATCAACATCTACTTCCTCATAAGTAATCATACTCCCAGAATCATAAGCATCCAAGACAATTTGGTCATCTAACTCAACAGCCCATGCATATTTTCTCAAGAAAGAACGCGTGTAAAAAGGACTTGGAAGTTGATCGAAATCGTCTGCTTCCATTGCTTCCAACATATCTAACTGGATTTCTGTCTTTTTCTGCAATTCATCTAAACTCAATCCCTGATTGATTCTAGCTAATCGTAAAACCTCTCCAATTGTTTTTTTTCTCATACTTGTCATCCCTTCTTTCTAGTGTCTATTATGATAGGTTACTACGATGGGAATATTGTAAAATCAACTATATCCCCTTCATCTATTAAGTGATGCCCTGCTTCAAGGACATCCTCTAAAGTAACTTCCTGTAAAATCTTTGGTAAATCAAAAA
This sequence comes from Streptococcus pneumoniae, assembly GCF_001171885.1. GTDB lineage: Bacteria > Bacillota > Bacilli > Lactobacillales > Streptococcaceae > Streptococcus > Streptococcus pneumoniae_A. Next base: position 17,197 of record NZ_CKQD01000013.1, on the reverse strand, counting down.
TTGTCTCACCATGTTCAAAAGTATCATATTGCGTTGCAATAAATTCAAGAGAGTTCATGCTACTGAAAAATTCGCCAAACATCTCTCTTTTGATAATATCTAAATGATCCTCTGTAATATCTAAATCCTTTGTAAAATTACGAATGGCCTTCCTAAATTGATGAGATAAAGCAACTGGCTCTTTCGTATCCATTGTCAACATAACAAAATGAAAACGACTTGTTACTTCAATTTCAAGAGATAGGGAAGCATCTATTTTACCTGATTCATATAACTTTTGAAAACGATCCGAAGTCCAACCAAACATCATTGCAAACAATAATTTTAATAAAATATGATGTCGATAGCAATCCGCCTCAGAAACTTCTCGCTTACCTCTAACTCCAATCGCTAGTTTGGGAGAAGATACTTCCATTCTCATACTATCTGTTGGCTTTACAGGCTGTAAAAGCAACTTTTCTCTTGCTACTTCCTGAACATCTAAATCTTTCCGTTCTTTTCTTTCAAAGTATCCCTGTACTAACTCCACATCAAAATTACCAACTAAAAACAGAGACATGTTTACAGGTTTGTAAAACCTTGTAAAATTTTCTTGCAAATTAGTTAGATTGATTTGGGAAATGGACTCCTCACTTCCAACTATATCCGTCGCTAAAGGTGTACCAGGATACAAATTCGCTAAAGTTGAAAAGAATAAACACGAATCTGGATCATCTTGGTACATTTCTCGTTCTTGCTGGATAATATCCTGCTCTCTTAAAATGGAATCTTCAGTAAAATGTGCTGATGTTACCAATTCATCAAGTAACTCTAAATTTTCTAAAAAATGATCCGTTGCTGAAAAAAGATAGCTTGTTTTTGTAAAGCTTGTAAAGGCATTACTATCTGCACCTAGACTCGTAAAAGCTGACATCAAATCGCTAGAATCTTCTCTTTCAAATAATTTATGTTCAAGAAAATGAGCAATTCCTGCAGGATATTTTTTTACATCTCCGTCAACTTCTGTGACAAGCGTATCTATCGAACCAAACTGGACAGTTACACTCCCGTAAACCTCTTTAAATTCCTTTTTAGGCAAAAGAGCAACTGTCAATCCATTTGACAAACGAGTTCGATAAACCATTTCTTTTACAGCTGGATAGTATTTTTCTTCAAAAACAACCTTTGTCATTCTATTCCTTCCATAAAGTAAATCGCCTGTAGTTTCACATTATTAGCTGCTCTACAAATAGCATCTTTGTCAACTTGCTCGAGTTTTGCAATCCAACTTTTAAAGTCTGCTGAAGATTTTCCAAGTAAGGCATTTTGATAAGCACGTTCAATCAATGAACCTTGATTATCTTGAGAAAGTAACAAAGACCGACGAATCATTTCCTTTGTTTGCTCTAACTCAAGCGCTGTAAAATATCCTTTTTTTAAATCAAGCAGTTGATTATTCATCATTTTACGAGCCTGATTACGATTTTCTCGATTGATACCAGCATACATCCTCAAAAATCCACTAAATAAATCAAGCTGACTTGAAATGGTATAAGCTAATCCAGCATTTTCACGGACATTTGTAAAGAGCTTAGAGTGAGCAAATCCACCAAGTAAACCATTCATTACAATCATGGGTAAATGTTGCTCATCACCATATTCAGAAGGGCAATGATAACCTAATTCCAAAATGGATTGTCCCACATTTTTCCGAACCACACCTTCCTGAAGGATATTGGAATAAGGTTGACAATACTGGACCTTCACATCTCCTTCTCGACCTTTAAAACCAAATGATTCTAATACATTTTGAATTTCAACCTCATTAAAATCACCTAGGAAAAAGAAATCGATTCGATCATTGGCCAAAAATTCTTGGAAACAAGAATAAGAACTTTGTGGAGTTTCAGATAAAATACGATTTCGTAAATCACTATATTCCAATTGAAGACGTTCATCATGAAAAAACAATTTATCCAATTCTTTATGTGTAAAATAAAAAGAATCATCCATATCAGCTGCTAAACTTGCTAGTAATTGTTTTTTCTCAATTTCAAATAAGGCCGAATCAAATCCATTATCAACTACTACGGGGGAAAAAAGAGTTTCTTGTACAAGTTCCAAAACCTGAGAAGTTAGCACATTTTTCCTACTTAAAAACTCATCACGAACATAGGTAAATGTCAATTCTACAATGTGACTTTGCCCTCTTCTGAAACAATTGGTTGACATATCTGTACCATACAGACTGGCCAAATGTCTTCTCAAATCTTGAGAAGTGGGATACATCTGATTAGCAGTCTCTAGCATACTCGCACTCAACATGCGACCTGCAATCGTATCAAGGGATAATGGAGCGGTAAAACGCACGGTAATTTTGTTCGTTTTAAACTTTTTTGATTGGATAAAATGTGTTGAAATTCCATGCACTAACTCCATGATTGACCTCCTTATATACAGACTTCTATTATATCACGAAAACCTGAAATTTTCTTGTTCTCTGTAACACTTTTGAAATAAAAATCGCTTACATTTCTCCCTATTTCTCTCACTATTTTTAGGAAAATATGGTATAATACCAAAGATTGAGGTGAATTATGGAATACAAATTATTTGAAGAATTTATTACCCTCCAAGCACTACTCAAAGAACTTGGAATTACACATAGCGGAGGAGCTATCAAATCCTTTCTCTCTGAACATTCTGTTTACTTTAATGGGGAATTAGAGAGTCGTCGTGGTAAAAAACTTCGTATTGGTGATAAAGTTGACATCCCTGACATGAATATTGACATCTTGTTGACACAACCTACTTCTGAAGAACAGGATGAATACCAAGCTGATAAAATTGAAAAAGAACGAATCGCTAAACTTGTCAAGGAGATGAATAAGGGAGTAAAAAAAGATAAATCAAAACCTACTTCATCACCCAAAAGCAAACAAGCTCCGCGATTCCCTGGTAGATAATCATGTGGCTACAACACCTATCTCTCAAAACTTTTCGTAATTACAAAGCGACGAAAATAGACTTTAATCCTAAATTAAATATCTTTTTAGGACGCAATGCACAAGGAAAAACAAATATGCTAGAGGCTATCTATTTTTTAGCCTTAACACGCAGTCATCGAACTCGAACAGATAAAAATCTCATTCATTTTGATGAGGAACAACTTCATCTTTCAGGTCTTGTTCAGAAAAAAACGGGATCTATTCCTCTCGAAATTGAACTAACACAAAAAGGGCGTGTGACAAGAGTTAATCACTTAAAACAGGCACGCCTTTCAGATTATGTAGGACACATGAATGTTGTCTTATTTGCTCCTGAAGATTTACAACTAATTAAAGGAGCACCTTCGGTTCGACGAAAATTCATTGATATGGAACTTGGGCAAATTAAGCCAATCTATTTATCAGACTTAACAAATTATAACCATATCCTAAAACAAAGAAATACCTATCTAAAATCAGCTCAAACAATAGATGGAACCTTCCTTTCAGTACTAGATGATCAGCTAGCCGATTATGGATGTCGTGTAATGAATCACCGCTTAGATTTCATAAAAAAACTAGAAGCATTTGGTCGTAAGAAACATTTTGAACTTTCTAATCAGATTGAAGAACTGTCAATATCCTATCAATCTTCTGTCAAGATAACTGACAAAGAAGACTTATCAGAATCTTTCAAAATTGCTTTAGAAAAGAGTAGATCCAGAGATTTATTTAAAAAGAATACTGGTGTTGGTCCTCATCGAGATGACATTTCTTTTTATATAAATGGGATGGATGCTAATTTTGGAAGTCAAGGTCAACATCGTAGTCTCGTCCTCTCGATAAAATTAGCAGAAATTGAATTAATGGAAAGTATTACTATGGAATCTCCAATATTACTACTTGACGATGTTATGAGCGAGCTTGACAACACTAGACAACTAAAATTATTAGAAACGATTTCTCATTCAATCCAAACCTTTATCACAACAACAAGCTTAGACCATCTTCAAAATCTGCCAGAAAATCTAAGTATCTTCACTATTCAGGGTGGTAAAGTTATTGTAAACAAAACTTGACAATATTGTAAAAGAACTCCTGTTCTCACGGGAGTTCTTTTCATTGTTTTTTACATAGAATAATTTGGTGCCTCATTAGTAATTTGTACATCATGAGGATGGCTTTCTTTCAAACCAGCACCAGACATTTCAATAAATTGAGCATTATCATGCAACTCTTTAAGGTTAGCTGCACCACAGTAACCCATACCAGAGCGAATACCACCAATCATTTGGAAGACAATATCAGCTGCCGCACCTTTATAAGCAACACGACCTTCAATTCCTTCTGGAACGAGTTTGTTTGCTTCATTGACAGAACCTTGGAAGTAACGATCGCTTGAACCTTTTTTCATAGCAGCGATTGATCCCATACCACGGTAAGTCTTGAACTTACGTCCTTGGAAGATTTCAGTTTCACCTGGAGCTTCATCAGTTCCAGCAAACATTGATCCAAGCATAACAGCATTTCCACCAGCCGCAAGTGCTTTTACAATATCTCCAGAATACTTGATTCCACCGTCAGCAATGATCGTTTTTCCATATTCACGCGCAACAGCTGCAGCATCATAGATAGCTGTTACTTGTGGAACACCAACACCAGCAATTACACGAGTAGTACAGATAGAACCTGGTCCAATACCAACCTTAACAACGTCTACACCCGCTTCATAGAGGGCACGTGCACCTTCAGCAGTAGCAATATTTCCAGCAATCAAAGTACGATCTGGGAAGTGAGCACGAATCTCAGCAATTTTACGCAAGACACCTGCAGAATGACCATGTGCAGTATCAATAACAATCGCATCCGCTCCTGCCTCAAAAAGAGCCTCTGCACGTTCAAATGTATCTGAAGTAACACCTACTGCACCTGCAACTAGTAGACGACCAAACTCATCTTTAGCAGCATTTGGAAACTCAATAACTTTTTCAATATCTTTGATAGTGATCAAACCAGAAAGACGGCCTTCTTCATCGACCAAAGGAAGTTTTTCAATACGGTGTTCTTGAAGAATACTCTCAGCTGTTGCAAGATCTGTACCCACAGGAGCAGTAACAAGATTTTCACTAGTCATATGGTTTGAGATTGGTTGGTTATAATCTGAAATAAAACGAAGATCTCGGTTTGTCAAAATACCAACCAATTTACGATTTTCAAGTGTTTCAACAACTGGAACACCACTGATGCGGTAACGACCCATAAGCTCATCTGCTTCAGCAATTGTATGTTCAGGCGTCAAGAAGAAGGGATCAATAATAACTCCATTTTCAGAACGTTTTACCTTACGAACCTCGTCTGCTTGTTGAGCAATTGACATGTTTTTATGGATAACTCCGAGACCACCTGCACGAGCAATAGCAATAGCCATTTGACTCTCTGTAACTGTGTCCATGGCAGCGGTAATAATTGGGATATTTAAAGTCAAATTATCTGCCAATTTAGTTGTTAAATCTGCATCGTTAGGCAACACATGACTTTCAGCTGGAATAAGCAATACATCATCAAAGGTAAAACCTTTTTTCAAAAATTTAGTGTCCCAATTAGACATTCGAAGTTTCCTCTTTTCTTTCTTTTTGAGCTTGACTCTTTTTATATTGTATCTATCATACCATTCTATAAAAATTTGTCAAATATTACAGGGGTAAATAAAAAAACTATCTTTTCTTTGAGATAGAAATGATAGTTTCTTGTAAAATAAACTTAGTTAAAGTAATGAAGTCCCATTGCTCCTTTAACCTCAGATAAGGTCTGACCTGCAACTTCACGTGCTCTTTCACTACCTTTTTGAAGCATATTATAAACTTCTCCCATATCCTTAGCAAATTCAATACGGCGATCACGAATAGGACCCAGTTCACGTTCTAATATTTCAAGTAGATAACGCTTGGTCTTCACATCACCAAGACCACCTCGTTGATAATGTTCTTTCATGTCAGCAATTTCTTGAGCATCTTCTGGGCGGCCAAAAACATCTAGATAATGGAAAACCATATTTCCTTCAATCTTACCTGGATCTTCCACTCGAATATGATCTGGATCTGTATACATACTCATTACTTTTTTACGCAAAGTATCCGCATCATCAGCTAAATAAATACCATTATTGAGTGATTTAGACATTTTAGCATTTCCATCTAAACCAGGCAAACGCCCTGCTCTCTCATTTTCTGGATAAATACCTTCCGGCTCTACCAAGACATCACAGTTATATGCATTATTAAAAGAACGAACAATCTCACGAGTTTGCTCAATCATTGGTTTCTGATCTGTCCCAACAGGAACATAATTAGCCTTGAAAGCTGTGATGTCAGCTGCTTGAGCGATTGGATAGACTAAGAATCCTGTCGGAATACTTTCTCCAAATCCTTTTTGAGCAATCTCTGTCTTGACAGTTGGATTACGCTCCAAACGTGCTAATGAAACTAGATTCATATAATACATAGACAACTCAGCTAATTCTGGAATTTGACTTTGAATAAAGATTGTTGATTTACTTGGATCCAATCCAACTGCAAGATAATCCAAAGCCACATTTCCAATAGACTCTACAATGGTTTGAGGATCTTTGGCGTGATCTGTCAATGCTTGTTGGTCAGCCAAGAACACAAACATATCATACTTATCCTCTTCCTGTAATAATACTCGATTTTTGAGACTTCCAACATAATGCCCAATATGCAATTTTCCTGTTGGACGGTCTCCTGTTAAAATAATGGGTTTAGTCATTTTATTCTCCTTCGATATGGTCCCTTCAATTATAGCATTTTTTTAATGAAATAACTGCAATTTATAAAAATAAATCAACCTTGCTATTTACGGATTTTTGTAAAGTATGCTGTAAATGTAATTTACACAAAATTGACAGATAAAAATTTGAATATTTCCGTATTTTCTAGTAGAATAAATATATTACACATATAGGAGAAAAACATTGCTTACAGTATCTGATGTTTCACTACGTTTTAGTGATCGCAAACTTTTTGATGATGTCAATATCAAATTTACAGAAGGAAATACTTACGGATTAATCGGTGCTAATGGTGCCGGAAAATCAACCTTTTTAAAAATTTTAGCTGGAGATATCGAACCTACTACTGGTCACATCTCTCTTGGTCCAGATGAGCGTCTCTCTGTTCTCCGTCAAAATCACTTTGACTATGAAGATGAACGTGCCATTGATGTCGTTATCATGGGAAATGAAAAACTTTATAGCATCATGAAAGAGAAAGATGCTATCTACATGAAGGAAGATTTCTCAGACGAGGACGGGGTTCGTGCTGCCGAACTCGAAGGAGAGTTTGCCGAACTTGGAGGTTGGGAAGCAGAGAGTGAAGCCTCTCAACTCCTTCAAAACCTAAACATTCCAGAAGAATTGCACTACCAAAACATGAGCGAATTGGCCAACGGTGAGAAAGTAAAAGTTCTCCTTGCCAAAGCACTTTTTGGTAAACCAGATGTTCTTCTTTTGGACGAGCCTACCAACGGTTTGGATATCCAATCGATTACTTGGTTAGAAGACTTCTTGATTGATTTTGATAACACAGTTATCGTAGTATCCCACGACCGTCACTTCTTAAACAAAGTATGTACTCACATGGCCGACCTTGACTTTGGAAAAATCAAACTCTATGTCGGAAACTACGACTTCTGGAAGGAATCTTCTGAGCTTGCTGCTAAATTGCTAGCAGACCGTAATGCAAAAGCAGAGGAAAAAATTAAGCAATTGCAAGAATTCGTTGCTCGTTTCTCTGCTAATGCTTCTAAATCAAGACAAGCAACATCACGTAAGAAAATGCTTGATAAGATTGAGCTAGAAGAGATTGTGCCATCTAGTCGTAAATATCCATTTATCAACTTTAAAGCAGAACGTGAAATTGGTAATGATCTCTTGACAGTAGAAAATCTAACTGTAAAGATTGACGGTGAGACTATTTTAGATAATATCAGCTTTATCTTGCGTCCAGGTGATAAGACAGCACTTATCGGACAAAATGACATCCAAACAACTGCATTGATTCGTGCAATCATGGGAGATATTGACTATGAAGGAACTGTCAAGTGGGGAGTTACAACTAGTCAATCTTACCTGCCAAAAGATAACTCAGCTGATTTCGCAGGGGGAGAATCAATTCTTGACTGGTTGCGTCAATTCGCAAGTAAAGAAGAAGATGACAATACTTTCCTACGTGGTTTCCTCGGCCGTATGCTCTTCTCTGGAGATGAAGTTAACAAACCTGTCAATGTCTTGTCAGGGGGAGAAAAAGTTCGTGTCATGCTTTCAAAACTTATGCTCTTGAAATCAAATGTCCTTGTACTTGATGATCCAACCAATCACTTGGACTTGGAATCTATCTCAAGCTTGAATGATGGATTGAAAAACTTTAAAGAATCAATCATCTTTGCCAGCCATGACCACGAGTTTATTCAAACTCTAGCTAACCATATCATTGTCTTGTCTAAAAATGGCGTCATCGATCGTATTGATGAAACCTACGATGAATTCCTAGAAAATGCAGAAGTACAAGCAAAAGTTAAAGAACTTTGGAAAGACTAAAAACTTCAAAACTCAGTTGGGCTAACCAGCTGAGTTTTCTAACATTTTATGAGGTAACATGAAATTATTTTTTAAAACATATTGGACCTATTTTGTTTCTTTCATCATTCCCATAATCATTATGATAGGAGTATATCTATCTCAAGGTATCTACTGGAACAGCGACAACTCTCCTCTATTAGGAGATGGCTTTCATCAATACGTTATTTTTGATGTAGCTCTAAGAAATATCCTACATGGAAATGGTAGTTTGTTTTACACCTTTACAAGTGGTCTAGGGCTAAACTTCTATGCTCTATCTAGTTATTACTTGGGTAGTTTTTTCTCACCTCTGGTTTACTTTTTTGATCTAACGAATATGCCAGATGCTGTCTATCTGACCACTCTCTTAAAATTTGGATTGATTGGTCTGTCAACCTTTTTTAGTTTGAATAAATTATTTCAATCGATTCCTAAGCCTTTAAAACTAGCCTTATCTACTTCCTATACTCTGATGAGTTTCACTGTCAGTCAATTAGAGATAAAAACCTGGCTAGATGTTTTTATCTTGATTCCTTTAATTATCACTGGTTTACACCTACTTATAACTGAAAAGAAATTCACATTATACTTTACAAGTCTGTCAATATTATTTATCCAAAACTATTATTTTGGCTATATGACAGCATTGTTTCTTATTTTCTGGTATCTCTGTCAAATTTCTTGGGACTTTAAGACTCGAAAATCATCTGTTCTTGATTTCATAGTTATCTCCTTTTTAGCTGGTATGGCTAGTTTGATTATGACTCTTCCCACTCTGTTTGATTTACAGACACACGGGGAAAAATTGACTGAAGTTACAAAATTTCAAACTGAAAGTAGCTGGTATCTTGATCTCTTTGCTAAGCAATTCATTAGTTCCTTTGACACAACAAAGTATGGGGCCATCCCAATGATTTTTGTCGGACTACTTCCCTTTATTTTGACCATTTTGTTTTTTACGATTAAATCTATTAAGTTTCACGTGAAACTTATCTATGCAATTTTCTTTGCATTTCTAATTGCCAGCTTTTATATAGAAGCTCTTGATTTATTTTGGCAAGGCATGCATACTCCAAATATGTTTTTACATCGCTATGCTTGGATTTTCTCTACCTTGTTAATTTACACAGCAGCGGAAGTCTTAAATCGTCTTAGAGAACTTAAATTCTGGAATTTTTTAGTTTCGCTTTTTCTTATAGTAACAGGATTTTTAACTACCATCTATCTAAAATCACATTATTCTTTTTTAACAGATTTGAATATTCTGCTTACTCTTGAATTTTTGGTTGTCTATTCTCTTTTACTCCTTGCAGTTATCAAAAAGTTTATCTCTGTAAATCTATTTGCCATTCTAATCTCTTTATTTATAATGGTTGAAATGAGTTTAAATGCTTCATCTCAAATGGACGGAATTGCTAAGGAATGGGGATTTGCTTCTCGAAGTGCATATAGTAGAGATATCCCAGCTATGGAATCTTTCTCAACATATATTGGAAATCAATTTACTCGTACTGAAAAACTACAAACTCAGACAGGAAATGACAGTATGAAATTCAACTACAATGGAATCTCTCAATTTTCATCTGTTCGAAATCGTTCATCAAGCTCTACTTTAGATAAACTTGGTTTTAAATCTTCTGGGACTAATCTCAATCTCCGTTATGCCAATAATAGTATTTTGGCTGATAGTTTATTTGGCATCCAGTATAATATCTCAGAAAACCCTATTGATAAGTATGGTTTCCAAGATATCTATCAAAAAGATAATCTTACCCTATATGAAAATCAATACTCTCTTCCGATTGCCTTCGCTAGTCAATCTGTTTACAATGATGTCAATTTCACTGAACACACTCTAGATAATCAGGCCTCGTTTTTAAATCAACTTGCTAACGTCAATTTTGATTATTTTTCTCCAATACCCTATGAAAAAACTGATGATTTGATTAGTGTTACAAGTTCTTCAAATGAGGATGCAACAATCCAGTATCAAATTGAGGTTCCCGAAAACAGTCAAGTTTATCTTTCTTTCACAAACCTTCACTTTTCTAATGATAAACAAAAAAAGGTTGACATCCTTGTAAATGGAGAAAAGAAAACTTTTACAACTGATAATGCATTCTCCTTCTTTAATCTAGGCTATACAAAAGAGAAAAAGACTTTCAATATCAATGTGAGTTTCCCTGGAAATTCACAAGTATCATTTGAATCTCCTACCTTCTATCGTTTAGATACCAAAACTTTCACCGAGGCAATTCAAAAAATTAAAGAACAACCTGTCACAGTATCAACTTCTAAAAACAAGGTTTTTGCTAGATATGATGTTAAACAAGATACATCTATTTTCTTCACCATTCCTTATGACAAAGGTTGGTCTGCCTACCAAGATGGTAAGAAAATAGAAATTAAACAAGCTCAAACTGGTTTTATGAAAGTTGACGTTCCTAAGGGAAAAGGAACTATTACACTTTCCTTCATTCCCAATGGTTTTATTACTGGAACAATCTGTTCCTTTACTTCTCTCTTACTATTTGGAATCTATAATCACAGACGAAAGTCATCTAAGGCATAAAAAATCGACCAATTAAGCGGTCGATTTTTTTAATCTTCTTCCATTTTCTTAGGTTGATAGGCCAGCATACCTAAACAAATAAATAGTACTAATATAACGGCAAGGAAAATAACTTGATGATGAATATTTCCTGTCATAGAGATTGTTTGTCGTAATCCCGAAACTGAATAACTCATTGGTAACCAAGGACTAATAGCTCTAAAGAAATCATTTGTCAAAGCAAGTGGGTAAGTACCTGCACTTGATGCTAACTGTAATAAAAGCAAAATAAGAGAAAAGAAAGCTCCTATACGGCTATTCCATGTTGTTAAAGCGGTCACCATGGACATGAATACTAAACTTGTTAGGATAATGAGAATAAATGTTCTCATCTCATGATTTGCAGTTAAACCAATAAGATGAACTCCTCCATATACCAAAATTCCTGCCAAAACAGCTATAATACTATTTATTTCAGCTCGAGATTTCAACCAAGCCCAACGGCTCTCCGGATGACATCCTGAAGGCAACTTCGTAAAGATCATATTCGTTGATATTGCTGCAACAAAAAGAGCAACTGATATCATATAAGGAGTCATTGCAATTCCATTTACAGGAACTTGGTCATTGTCAGTTTTGGAAAGATTGAGTGGATTTGACAAAATCTCTGCATTTTTAGATTCCGTTGATGCTGACTTGAGTTGATCACTAGCATTACCTAATCCTTGTCCCAAAGAAGCAACTCCTGTCTGTAAACCTTCCAATCCAGAAGTTAACTTTGTTCCACCTTCTGCTATCTTCCCAGCTCCATCTGCCAATTTATTAGCTCCACTTTCTAATTGAGAAGCACCTGAAATTAACTGACTGGATTTGTCAGCTAGTTTGTTAGATCCTGACTGCAATTTATCAACTCCTGCTATCAATTCTTGACTCTTTTGATTCAATTGGTTGGAGCCAGTTGATAATTTTTCAATACCAGACACTAATTCTGGAGTTTTTTCAACTAATTGACCAACTCCTGCTGTCAAGTTAGAAGATTTTTGTGTCAAGGTGTTTGAACCTGAAACTAGTTGATCCAAACTACCTGTCAAGGTGGCATTTTTTTCACTTAGTTGACTTGCGCCCTGAGAAACTTTATCAACACCTATAGTATATGCCTTTACACCTAATGCAATCGACTGACTGTCAGGAACTAATTTGCTAGTAACAGCTCCTTGTATCTCTGTTAATCCACTTGACAATCCTGTCAAAGAAGTAGAAGCAAGCGGTAATACTTGATTAGCTTGATTTTTTAAAATAGAAAGATTAGAAGATTGATTTTGTAAGTTTTCTAAACTTCCCTGTAAACCTTGTACTAAAGCTACAATTGACTGAGCCGATTGAATACTATCAGTCGAATTTTGAGATACAGAAGCACTTATTTCAGCTTGTTGCTCACTTGTCAATGATTGATAAGCTGCTGTCGATTGAATATTGGCTAATGTAGTTGCTTTTTCAGACTGAGCACTTACTAACATTTGATTAGAAAGAGATGCTATACTTGATAAAACAGAATCTAATTGTTTTGTATCTCCAACATCAATATTTTGAATAGCTTGATTTAACTGATTTAGACCGGAAGATAATTGAGCAATTTGATCTTTTTGCTCAGACGAAGCATCTAACTTGCTAGAAAGTTGTTGAATTCCTTCACTTAATTGCTCCATACCCATTCGAAGTGTAGCTGATTGATTGGATAACTGATTAGCACCTGTTGCAAGACTTCCCACTCCGTTTGTATAAGCACTAACACCAGATGAAAATTGATTAAGACCAGCATTAAGCTGAGAAACACCGCCAGTATAGGATTCTACACCAGTATATAACTGATTAATTCCTCTTACTAATTCAGGACTTTTAGAAGATAATTGACCTAACCCGCTATCTAATTGACTCACTGCACCAGTATATGTAACTAAACCACTATTAACATTCCCTAAGCCAAGATGAAGTTGTTCGACACCAGAAACATAAGAGGATAATCCTTTAGTAAACTGCTCCGTTCCATTTGAAAATGTTAAACTTGAATCTGCTAAAGAGTGTAGGTTAGTAGTTAATGTTTGACTTCCTGCCACTAACTGATTCGCTCCATCAGTTAGTTTTTCACTACCAGAAGCTGCTTGACTCATACCATCCTTTAAATCGACCATTTTGTTAAATAAAGCTTTAGTATAGGTCTCGGTTACATTGGTAGAAACATTCTGCTTTAATTGTGTCATAGCAGAATCACTCATTTTGCTTGCAATAAAACTATGGCCACTTGAAGTCTGATAATCAATTTGCATTTGCTCTGGATGATCCGTTAAAATAGAAGCTGCTTTTTCAGATAAATCACTGGGTAAAGTCACTACCATATAGTAATCTCCATCTTCCAATCCCTTCTTTCCTTCCTCTTCATCTACAAAATGAAAATCCAAGGTTTTATTTTCTTTTAAATTAGACACCATGTCTTTTCCTATTGCCATAGTATTACCATTATAGGAAGCCTCTTTATCATTATTGACAACTGCCACAGGTAAGTCAGACAATTGCCCATATGGATCCCACATTGATGACAAAAATATGATATTGTACAGAGCTGGAATAAGAGAAATCCCTATCATGACAATAATAAAGGTTGGTTTTTTAAAAATTGCTTTCCATTCTTTAAACATATTTTCTCCTTTTTTACACATATTGTCTAAAATTTTGATATAATAGATTATACATTAAAAAATCTAAATTACAAGATAAAAAATCTATTTTTAGACATATAGTCTAATTTGTTTATAAGGAGGAAATATGCAAGAAAGTAACAAACGCTTAAAAACAAAGCGAACTATTGAAAATGCTATGGTACAATTACTGATGGAACAACCATTTGATCAAATTTCTACTGTCAAGTTAGCAGAAAAAGCCGGAATTAGTCGTTCCAGCTTCTATACTCACTATAAGGATAAATATGATATGATTGAGCACTATCAAAGCAAGCTATTTCATACATTTGAATATATTTTTCAAAAACATGCTCATCACAAAAGAGACGCTATTTTAGAAGTATTTGAATATCTAGAGTCAGAACCGCTTCTGGCTGTCCTTCTTTCTGAAAACGGGACTAAAGAAATCCAAAATTTCTTACGAAATAAACTTCATATCATGCTCAGTACAGATTTACAAAAGCGATTTATGCAACTGAATCTTAATACCACTGAATTAGAATATAGTAGCATCTATCTAACTCACGCACTTTTTGGTGTCTGTCAAACTTGGATTGCACATGGAAAAAAAGAAAGTCCTCAAGAAATAACAGACTTCCTTATGAAGATGCTTGGTGATACAAATTGATACAAAAAGAGGAACACAGTTGTGTTCCCTTTTATCTATACTCCGCCAGTAGGACTCGAACCTACGACATCATGATTAACAGTCATGCGCTACTACCAACTGAGCTATGGCGGATAAAATAGTCCGTACGGGATTCGAACCCGTGTTACCGCCGTGAAAAGGCGGTGTCTTAACCCCTTGACCAACGGACCTTCTATCTGTAGCAGATATAACCATTATATCAATTTCTTGCTAATTGTCAATCACTTTTGAGATTTTTTCTCTAAAATATCTTTTAATTTTCTAATTTTTAACCTTGAAATAGGACAGCGATGATCTTCATAGAAAACAATTTCTAAGTTTTTTCGATCAATCTCTCTGATATTGCCTATATTTACCAAAAATGACTTATGAGGAGAATAAAATCGCTGAGTATGTTTGTCCTTTTCCTGAATATCTGTCATGGTACCATAAAACTCTTTGGCAAAATTCTTACCAATAATGCGCAATTTATGAGAGACCCCTGTTGTTTCAATATACAAAATATCATGGTAAGGGATTTTTAAATCATTTCCCTTGTAATTGTAGTCAAAATAGTCTACAACATCTTCATTTTCAAGTAACATACTCTTCGTGTAGAAGATATTTTGTTCAATTCTCTTCTTAAACATCTCATCATTGATATCCTTATCAACAAAATCTAGGGCTGATACCTGGTATTTATAGGTTAAAGTCGCAAACTCTGATCGACTAGTGATAAAGACGATAATAGCGTAAGGATTGTAATGACGAATGAGTTGAGCCACTTCAAATCCCTTTTTCTCAATTCCATGAATATCGATATCTAGGAAATAAAGCTGGTTTACTTCATCGTTTTCAATGTATTCTTCAAATTCACGAACTTTTCCTGTTGTCTTGTATGATATTGGAATATTCGATTCTTTCGAAATTTCATCCAATATTCTTTCTAGTCTCACTTGATGTTCAATAACATCCTCTAAAATTAAA
Organism: Streptococcus pneumoniae; assembly: GCF_001171885.1. Lineage (GTDB taxonomy): Bacteria > Bacillota > Bacilli > Lactobacillales > Streptococcaceae > Streptococcus > Streptococcus pneumoniae_A. The sequence goes on along the minus strand of NZ_CKQD01000013.1, from coordinate 1,695 downwards.
ACTTTCATTCAAATTCCCTCTTAAATCTAATGATTTGTCTAAATGTACTGCCTTCCATCTCTGTTTCTAAAATAATATTGTTGTACTTATCTAGTAGTTCTTTCACATTATTTAATCCAATTCCGCGATTTCTTCCCTTAGTAGAGAATCCTAAAGCAAATAGATCTCCTGAAGGAGTCATCGTCATTTTACATGAATTCTGAATCACAATCACTGTTTCAGTTTCCATCTTAATAACTGCTACTTCCATCTGCTTTTTATAACTATCGGCTGATCCTTCGACAGCATTGTTCAATAAAACGCTCATGATACGAACCAAATCCAATAGTTCAATTGGAAGCTTAGTAATCGTATCTTTTACTTCCAGTGTAAACTCTACACCATTATTTCGAGCATAAACAATTGACTGAGCAACCAAACTTCGTAAAGCTGAATCTTCTATGTTGTTCAAATCAAAGTAAGTGTATTTATCTGAACGCAGTTTGTGATTGGCTTTAACCAAAACTTCGTTGTAAACTCTGTCAATTTCCTGTAAATTACCACTGTCAATTGCCATCTGCATACTGACAAGCATCCCAGCATAATCATGTCGAAAACCACGGATTTCATTATACAGTCCGACAATTTCATCTGTATAATTCTGTAAATGTTTCTGTTCAAATTTCTTCTGCTTCAACGCAATCTCTTTTTCTATTTGTTCTTTATGCGAATTCATTGCAAAGAAGGTCAAAAGGAGAGAAATAAAGACAATAGATGACAAAATACTTCCAAAACTATTCAAATGTTTAACCGTACTTACCATATCTGAAACGAAAGATGCAGTATGGAGCAATAGTAAAGCAAAAAAGACTTTTTTCAAAAAAGGATATAGGTAGTCTTTGTCAAAATAGTTTAGTTCCAAATGGAAATAGCGAATGATTGTTACGATAACGACATAAGTCAACACCGTTACAACGAAAAAGAATAGGCCATAATATTGTAAAACAAAATTGTCTCCTGTTAGAGAGGAGAAAGTTACGGACAGAAAGTTATGAGTGCTCTCATATAAAAGAGTTAGTAGTAAACTTAGGAATAGTCCTCTATCCCTCTCATACTGTTTAATCCATCGAAAATAGGAATATAACCCCAAAGGAAATAAAAATGTTGCAATCCCTAACCCATGTAAAGATAGAAAATAGAAGAAAAGTTCAAGTACTACTTCTACTAGTAATGTATAAGCACCAAAAACGTATAGTTCCTTTGCTTTTATTTGACCTTTACAAATTAAATGGTAACTGTGACAAATGATTACAAGATATAATATCAAATCTACTAATAAGAAAAAATCCATTCTGCTACTCCTTTATCTTCTTCTAAAGAAATTAAATATACCAACTAATTTTTCATCTATTCTCCTCATCTCCCCACCTCGAATCTTTTGCAAGTCTTTTTCCTTCAAGGCTACAAACTTTTCCAATTTAACTGTGTTTTTCATAATAAAATCTCCTAAAATGTTTTTTTCTTGTAAGCTAACTTACAAAAACCATTATACAAAATGGAATTTCATTTTAGATAAAATTCTCTCAACTGTCATTTTTTTCTCCCCAAGTGTACTTTTTTAAGAAAAAAGCTGGGAAAATTCCGGCTCTATAATATTTGTAGTGGGTAAATCCCCTATAGATATTATGGAGCCTATTTTGTTGTAGAAAAAAAGTC
>NZ_CKQD01000012.1 GCF_001171885.1 Streptococcus pneumoniae | reverse complement strand
TTATACTCTTCGAAAATCTCTTCAAACCGCGTCAACGTCGCCTTGCCGTAGGTATATGATACTGACTTCGTCAGTTCTATCTGCAACCTCAAAACAGTGTTTTGAGCTGACTTCGTTAGTTCTATCTACAACCTCAAAACGGTGTTTTGAGCTGACTTCGTCAGTCTTATCTACAACCTCAAAACGGTGTTTTGAGCTGACTTCGTCAGTTCTATCTGCAACCTCAAGACAGTGTTTTGAGCAACCTGCGGCTAGTTTCCTAGTTTGCTCTTTGATTTTCATTGAGTATTAGATGCTGGTCTTTATCACATCCTATCTAGCTAAGCGAATACGGGTCACAATTCCGTCTGGGTCTGTCACTTCTAACTGAGTTGATGTCAGCCACTTGATAGGCGCCTCAACTTCCTGTCCTCTTTCGGCAATTGCTAGAAGTTCTTCTTTGCTTGCGACTTCAATGACATAGTAGGCCAAGCCGGGTAAACCTTGTTCACGTCTGGTTAGCCTTTTTCCTCCCCACTCGTTGACCGCTAAATGATGATGATAATCTCCAGACGCAATCCAACTAGCACTAGGTAGACTAAATTTATCCTCTAGTCCTAAAACCTTTTGATAAAACTGGCTTGCTGCTTGACTATCCTTGACGGAAAGATGAATATGCCCCATGCGCGTAGTAGAGGCTATCTCAAAAGGTTCTACTTTACGTCCCATCTCATATATTTCTTGAGCAGATAAGGCTTCGGTCACTCCGACAATGCGCCCATCCTCACGAATATCCCAGTCCTCTACAGGCTTATCCCAATAAATTTCAATCCCGTTCCCTTCTAAATCTTCCAGATAGATTGCTTCACTGTAGCCATGGTCTGCCCCACCGACTAGCTGGATTTGGAGCTCTGCTATATGCTTAAACAGATTTGCCAAATCCTCACGACTTGGTAAAAGGATAGCTAGGTGATAGAGACCATAGTGATCTTGCACCTCCTCTAGCCTATCTGTTTTCAGTAAATGAACCAAAGCCTTTCCACCAGCTCCTAAAATACTTTCAGATTCTGTCTGAGAAAGGATTTCTAAACCTAGAATCTGATGATAGAAGGCAGTCTGACTTGCCAAATCCTTTACATTTAAAACTGCCTCTGCCAAATAAATCTTACTATTGTATGCGTAGGTCATCTATTTCTCCTTTGTTCTTTTAGTTGTAACTTTATTTGTTACAACATTATACTCCTTTTTTTACTTGCAGTCAAGTAGAACAACTCAAATAGCAGGAAAAAACGATGTTGAGCAAAAAGTCGACTTCAGGAGAAAATGAAGTAAATCTCCCCACAATAAAACGCATAGTACCAATGTTTCTCAAGATCTGATACTATGCGCTTTTCTGATTTCAAAGACTTCTTGCCCAGCCTCGTTTTTGTTTATCCTCGTCCGCCAGGGGCTGGACCGCCAGGACCGCCATTCGGACCTCCGCCCCCAGGCATAGAATTGACAATATCAGTTTGTTTTTCGCCGTTGATGTAGATATCCCCACCTGTGTAGGTTGCTGTTCCATCAAAGTCAAAGCCTGATTGTCCTATCAATTTAATGGTTCCGCCTGTGACCGTGATATTCCCGTTTGAGTCAATCGGATCTGTATCCCCTTGACCGACTTCTACAGTTAGATTGCCCCCTGTCATGGTAAAGTAAATATCACTTTGCTGGGCATTTTTATTAGCTGCATTGACTCCATCATCTGTCGAGTAGACATTGATATCGCCACCATTGATCGTAATGGCTTTCCCTTCAATTCCTTCAGTCGCATTCTTGACTGTGTAAGTACCACTATCAATCACTAGATTTCCAGAAGCGTGAATGCCATCATCGCCTGCTGTGACTGTTATGGTATTGTTAGCCAAATACATATTTCCGACAGTCAAATCGTCATCATTGTCAACTTTGACACCATCTTCCTTGGCATCGATCGTCATGGTCGTACCAGTGATGTTAAGTTCATCATTGACATTAAAGGCATCGCCTACCGATGTGATATTAAAGGTTCCACCTGTGATGTGAAGGGTGTCGTTAGCCTTGATAGCATTGCTTTTCTTGCCATCTACATTGAGAGTTCCTTTCCCGTTAATGGTCAAATCAACCTTAGAAAAGAGAGCAGCATTTGCCTTTTCATCACTGTTAGAGCTTGAGTCAGAGAGACTGTTTGTCGTTCCCTCTGCCAGAGTCAAATAGACATGACCTGCGCTTGTAGCCGAAATAGCCGCATCTGTGTTGGTCATGGTTGCGCCTTTGAGGACAAGTTTCACATCATCAGACTTATCAGCTGCAATTTTAATTTGCACTCCGTCAGACTGACCAGAAATGACATAGGTCCCTGCTTTTGAGATGGTTACTGTTGAGCCAGAAACTGTTACACCTTCTCCAGAGACACTTGCAGATGAGCCTGACAATTCAATCTTAGAGGCCGTATTTTCATCATAAGAAGTGTCGTAGTCCTTTTCTGTAAAGTAAGAAGATTGACTGTTTTTAGTTGAAGTTGTGATGGCAGTAGTATCTGCCGCCGCAGTTGTACTTGACTTGGTCGTTGACTGCCCACAAGCTGTCATCAAGGTCAAAGCTGTTAAACTGGTTAAGATTAGAGTCCATTTTTTTGATTTCATACTTTTTTCCTCGCCTTCATTTAGGTTGACCTTAGTTTACAGGGGAAGTCTGAAAAAAATCTAAACTTTTTCTGAAAGTTTTCTTAAATTCAGTTTCAGTTAAGTTATCTTTAACAAAACTTTTAGGAAAGTTCCCTAGACTAGTCACAAGCAAGTTTATACTTAATGAAAACCAAAGAGCAAACTAGGAAGCGAGCCGCAGGTTACTCAAAACACTGTTTTGAGGTTGTGGATAGAGCTGACGTGATTTGAAGAGATTTTCGAAGACTATGAACTTGCCCAGACACACCTATCTTCTAATAAGATAGAGTGCTGAAACAGTTTGATAAAGGAGACAGGATTTATGAAACCAATTGAAACAAGCTTTAAACGAATTGAAACCAAATATGTCGTTGCCAAGACTGACTTGGCTAATTTAATAGAAGACTTAAAAACATACCTCGTCGAGGACGACTATCCAACTTCGACCATTTCCAATATCTACTTTGATACAGAACAATTTGATATGATTCAGGATGATAGCCAAGGTACTAAGCGCAAAGAAAAGATTCGGATGCGAACCTATCTCAATCACGTCCAACCTGATAGTCAGGTATTTTTAGAAATCAAATCCAAGGACAGGACTGGTGTCGGGCGAAAATATCGTCTTTTGTCGACTCCCCAGTCTATCACCCAGTTTATGACCAAAGGACAGCTGGATAGCAGCATCAAGGACCAAATGATGATTGAAAAAATCCAGCAACTCCAAGAGGAATATCAACAAGCCATCATCCCTCGTATGTATATCTACTACGACCGCTTTTCTCTCAAGGAAAAGAAAGAAATTAGTGGATTTCCCTACAATAAAATTCGTATCACCATTGACCAAAATCTAACCTATCGTGATGATAATGTCAGTTTATTTTCAGGAAAGGACGGTTTCCCTCTACTAAACGAGGACATTGTCATCATGGAAATTAAAGCACCTGGTAGAAAACCCCAATGGCTACAAGATATTCTCGACCAATATGGACTGGTAGAGCAGAAATTTTCAAAATACAGCTGCGCCTACCACAAGTCTCAAGGGCTGGACTATAGCCCACGACCAATCACAGAAAGTGTAGGTACTACTTATGTCTAATCTTTTTAATTCTATTTTCAACGATACAACCGCCACTGCCAATCCTATCCAGCTCTTTCTGGCTCTCTTGGTCAGCCTAATCTTAGGTTTGGCGCTGACCTGGGCCTACAAACACCGTACCCTCTATACACGGGAATTCGCTGTTAGTTTGACCCTACTCCCCTGCTTGATGACCTTGGTCATCTTTCTGGTAAATGGCAGCCTAGGAACCTCTATTGCCGTTGCAGGAACCTTTAGCCTCATTCGTTTCCGTTCAGCTACCAGTGGCTCACGGGAACTAATTGCTATCTTTCTTGCCATGATTATCGGGCTGGCAGCAGGAACAGGCTACCTAGCCTTAGCTGTTCTCTTCACTGTCTTTATCTTAGCGGTATGGCTTCTTTTAGAGAAGCAACAAAGCAAGAGCAATCACCAACGTCGCAGACTATTAACCATCACAATTGCCAACCAAGAAAAGCAACTTCAAACTATCCAATCTGGGCTATCACAATTCTGTACCGAGTTAGACCTCATCTCCATTGATACCAGCAATGATGGAGAACAAGTCACCACCGTCTATGAAGTGGATTTCAAGGCTCAAACCGATGATTTTCAAGTTATCCATTACCTCACTAAAGAACAGGATACTTACCAGGTTTCCTTGACAAAAAATGCCAAGAAGAGAAAGAATTTGTAATTTTCAAATCAAATAGCAAACTAAGAATCTCTTGAGTACTACCATTCTTTACCAATCAAAAAAACTCCGTAGTCTCTAGCGCCATAAATCCGGCTAGAGATTACAGAGTTATTTTTTAATCTAAACTTCCTACAAGAGTATATTATCTACTGAAAGGATATGGTATTTGTAGGGAATACTTTAAAGAGTTCTTACAGGAAGTCAGTATTAACTAGTTATATTAGGTTTAGTTTACCCATTCACCATTGGCATTGACTCTATAGCCATCTACAGTTGTATTGACTGCAAGAGCACCTGAGCCATTGACATAGTACCATTTGTCTGATACTTTGAACCATTGGCTTGCTTTCATAGCTCCTGATGCTTCAAGATAGTACCAAGTACCTCCATCTTTAAGCCAACCTGTCGCCATTGAACCATTAGCGTTGAGGTAGTACCATAAACCGTTGACTTTAGCCCATCCTGTAGCCATAGCGCCATTAGCGTTTAGGTAGTACCATGAACCATTGTACTGTAGCCATCCTGTAGCCATAGCGCCATTGCTGTTTAGGTAGTACCATGAACCATTGTACTGTAGCCAACCTGTTACCATAGCACCATTAGCGTTTAGGTAGTACCATGAACCGTTGTCTTGGAGCCATCCTGTAGCCATTGAACCATCAGTCTTGTAGAAGTACCACATACCATTTTCTTGTTTCCAACCTGTTTTTGGAGTGGCTGGTTTTACTACAGAATATGAGCTGTATGATGGAACATATGATGAGTATGAAGGGACATATGTCGGATTAGATGGTCTTGCAGGAACAGAAGGTTGTGCTGGAGTTTCAGTTTTTGGCGGTTGCTGTTGAGTCAAGCGGTTATATGCTTCTTCTGATTTACGAGCATAGTCTTCTTCAGCTTGTTGATCATCTGTTTTCTCTGGTTGAGGAGCTGGAGCTGGTTGAGTTGGCTCTTCAGCTGGTTGCTCTGGTTGAGTTGGCTCAGTTGGTTGCTCTGGGGCTGGAGCTTCTTCAGCTGGCTTCAATTTTGCAAGAGTTTCGTTATACTCGTCAATAAGTCTATTGATTTCAGCAGTGTAAGCTTGCAGTGGTTCATTAAATTTATCAAAGTCTTCTTGAGCCTTTACAAGGAATTTAGCTAACTCTTCTACGATTTTTTCAGCTTTTTTAACAGTCTCTTCATCTTCACTGCTTTCTTTAGCAGCTTTCAAATTAGCATCAGCAGCTTCTTTTGCTTTATTAGCAGCAACTAATACTTGAGCCTTTTTTTCAGCAGCAGCTTTATCTTTTTCAGCTACTTTTTTTAGTTTTTCTATTTTTTCAGCTAGGTCATCAGCTTTATCTTGAAGTTTTTCTGATGCAGGACGAGCAGCATCAGCTTTTTCAGCTTTGTCAATTCCAGCTTTAACGTCTTCTGGTAATTGATCTTTAGTTAAGGGGCTAGCTGGAGTTGCATTAGTTTTATCCGCTGTTTTATCGTCATTTTCTAATTCTTTAAGAATATCACCAGCTTTTAAATCACCGGCTTCTACAGCTGCTAGTAATTCTTCTTTACCAACTAATTTTTTAGCAGCTTCTTTGTCTTTAATTCTAGTATCAGCATCAATTTCACTTTCAAGTTTAGCGAGAGCTTCTTTTAAAGCAGTTTTACTATCTTCTTCTTCCTCTGCTTTTTTACGATCTGTATTGATTTTTTTTAACTCTGTAGCCTTAGCTTTTTTACTCTCAACTTTCGCTTTTGCTTGCTCAATTTTTTCCTCGTCTCGAGCTTCCTTAACTTCCTCTCTTACTAGTTCAAGCTCCGCTTCTTTAACTTCCACATTGGACTCAGCAATTTCAAGTTCAAGCGTTTTGTTAGTATTGGTTGGATAATTTCGTTTATCTTCTTCCGCTTGTTTCTTAACTTTTTCCCTTGCTTGAGTAAGCTCAGTTTCTACTTTTTTAACCTTTGCTTCTTTCTCAGCCTTTTCAGCCGCCTTAGCTTGCTCAAGTTCTCGCTTAGCAGTTTCGAGGGTGGCTTTTTCGGTGTTTAATTTTACCAACAGAGGGGTGACTTCAGGAATAGACTCAGACATTTTTTGTGTATATTTTGTTTGCTTATTGTCCCGTTTGCGTTGTTCTTCATCTATCTTTTTATTTGCTTCTTCTAATTTTTTAGCGTACTCTTGTTTTCCTGAATGTTTATTTTTTTCTTCTTGTGCTTTTCTTTGGTCCACATAAGCTTTTTGCACCGCTTCATTAGCTTTTTGCAGTTCTTCATCTAATATTTTAACAGCACTTGCCTTTTCTTCGGCTTTTTTCTGAGCTTCATCGTAATTTTTCTGAGCTTCGGCCACCTTTTTTTCTGCCTCAGCAACCTTGCTCTTTGCCTGTTCTACGGTAGATGAAGCAGATGCTGTAGATGCCACCTCCGCTTTCACAGTTACTGGCGGAGACGCAACAAAACCAGCCCCTAAGATAGCGACACTGGCTAGACTTGTTAAAATCATTTTTTTCTTATTCATCTAAATTTACCTCTTTTCTGATAATCATTTTCAGACTATACTATATTAAGTATACCCCCCCCCCGTAAACACTTGTCAAGTGTTTTATATTACAATTGTGTTACATTTTCGTTCGGAATTTTATTTGTTTTATCAAAGTTTTTATGAAAATCGTTTTGAAAACTTTTGTATTTCTTTACATTCTCTCCCTTAGAGTTTCTCTTTTATACTCACTTGACTTCAAAGACAAGGTGTGTATTTGCTTTTCGATTGCAGATAAAACTCACATTTTCATATATCAAAAGGTTGATTTCTGAATTAGGAATAGTCTAGCGATAACTGTGGTATATTTGCGATAGATGGTGACTCGCCCTTGTTTTCAGCTAGTAGCAACTGACTCGAGACACTCCAAAAAAGAGGTCAATGTTTGCCATCAACCTCTTTCTTATCGTTCATTCTTGTTGCTAGTAAGACGGATAACTTACCTCTCAGTCGGCATATTCAGCCTAGCTTACCCATTCACCATTAGCATTTACACGGTAACCATCTGGTGTTGTTGTGCTAACAGCTAAAGCGCCTGAACCATTTGCATAGTACCAGTGTTGACCTACTTTAAACCAACCTGTCTTCATGATCCCTTCTTCATCAAGGTAATACCAGGTACCATTTTCCTTGTACCAGCCTGTTTTCATAGCTCCTGAGCCATCAAAGTAGAACCATCTGCTACCATCTGTTCCCCAGCCTGTAAACATAGCACCTGAGTTACTTAGATAATACACCGATCCATCAACTTCTACAAATCCAGTCTGCATAACACCTAGGTCATTCAAGTAGTACCATTTACCACCTGTTTTCAACCAGCCTGTCTTCACATCACCAGACTCATAAAAATACCACTTGCCATTAGACTGCACCCAGCCAGACTGATCAGACGTAGATTTTCTGAAATCTTTTAGCGGTGTTTCTACAACTATAGCTTTACTTTTAACTGTTGAAAGGTTTGAGGCAGTCACTTCTGTATACTGAACAGCAGAACCATATCCACCAGCCAATTCCTCTGAAGAAGTCGTAGTTCCTAGAGCCAAAGCAACGGTTGCTGCTTTCTGAGGACTAGCTGCATTTTTAAAAGCAGCAAGACCCACATGGGTAAATTTAGGGTTAATCAAGTTCTCATAATAAGATGAAAATTCTTTTGATGTTTTATCTTTCTTTTTCGCCACATAGTTCGCCTTTTCAGCATGCCAGTTTTCAATTGCTTTTAGAAATCCATCAGGATTCAAATCTAAAGCTTCTCCACTTAGGCTATTACCAGATGGAAAGGCAGTCCAGTTGTTTTTACTGGAAAGACGTTCAGCCTTCAGCGCAACAGATACCTCAGCAGCGCGTACAAAAGCCGTTTTCTCATGGTCAACTGACCATTTGACAGGAACATACTTATCTACCAAACCTTCGTCGGCTGCTTCTTTACGAATTTTATTGATAGCATCTAAAATAGATTGTTGATGAGGAGGCAAAAATTCTCCCTTGATCCCAACCAAAACATTGCCACTAGAAGGTTTTAGCACCTCTGAGGTCAATACATTACCATCAGCAGATTGCGTTGCAACCAGTCTGTCATTGGCAAAAACATCATTTGTCAAAACTGCTCCTGCCAAGGTCAAGGCCAAGGCGCTAGCAAATACAATTTTCTTCATTTTCTTTCTTACTCCTTATTGTAGTTTGAATATTATCTTAACAGATACCTTTCAACGTTTAATTATATCATATTTTCCTACTATTTGTCTTTGTTTATCTATTCCTAAATCCCAAAAGTAGGCGCAATGATCCTTTATTTCACAACAAGTTCATAACGTGTCTTACTGGTGAAGGTTTGACCAGCTTTAAGGATGACTTGGTCTTTGAAGTCGCTGTGAATGGCATCTGGTAAAGCTTGCGCTTCAAGGGCAATTCCATTGTGCTGCACCATTGGCTGACCCCCTATGATGACACTTTCATCCACAAAGTTTGCTGTGTAGACCACAAAGCAAGGAGCCTCTGTCTTGAAAAGCAGGAAGCGACCTGAGTTTTGGTCATAAAGAAAACCAGCATTATCATGACCCACAGGAAGAGCAAATGGATGATCCAAACCAGATACCAGCTGGAGTTGCTCATCTTCTTCTACAAAAATGTCTTTCAACAAGGCACCATTGTAGATGTGTTTGACCACATCACGAGTAGCATCTGGAGTTTTTGCAGGAACACCGTCGGGAGCGATTGGATAAATACCCTCTGTGTTGAGTTGGAAGACATGACGGTCAATGGTCTGCGTGAAATCACCAGACAAGTTAAAATAGCTGTGGTTGGTTGGATTGACCAGCGTATCCTGATCTGTCGTTACCTTGTAGCTGATTTCATAGGCACCAGTTTCTTCCAAGTGATAACTAATCCAGATCTTGAGGTTACCAGGAAATCCTCCTGTCCCATCTGTACGCTCTGTGTAGAGGGTCAAGCCATGGTCGCTCACTTCAACTAGTTCAAACAAGCTCGAATCCCAACCAGTTGAACCACTGTGGTTACAGTTGCTAGCATTGTTGACTTCCAGATGATAGGTCTTGCTATTAAGCTCAAAGGTCGCACCTGCAATACGGCCTGCCACAGGACCTACGCTCGCTCCATGCTTAGGACTATTGCCTACATAGCTATCAAAGTCATCAAATCCCAAAATAACGTTGGCAAAATTTCCAGCCTTGTCAGGCGTGACATAGCGCAAGATGGTTGCACCATAAGTCATAACCTCAAGCTGGTAGCCACTGTCTGTCTCAAAGCGATAAGCCAAGACATCCTTGCCCTCAACATTTCCAAATACACGCTCTGTATATGCTTTCATTCTGTTCTCCTTTTACTATTTCTCTCAAGCAAACAAACCATAGAAAGCGAATTGACAATCTATGGTTTATCTGATGATATACAAATCCTCTTGTCAAGAATTCATAAACACTGTCTTATACTCAATGAAAATCAAAGAACAAACTAGGAAGCTAGCCGCAGGCTGCTCAAAGTACTGCTTTGAGGTTGTAGATAGAACTGACGAAGTCAGCTCAAAACACTGTTTTGAGGTTGTGGATAGAACTGACAGAGTCAGTATCATATACCTACGGCAAGGCTACACTAGTATGGTTTAAAGAGATTTTCGAAGAGTATTACTTTTGATATTCGTGGATGATAACACCTTGTACCACACGATTTACTGTACCTGTAGGAGACGGTGTATCTGGTTTATTTTCTACCTTGAGTGAAGTCAATAGGGCAAAGAGTTGGGCATAAACGATGTAGGGAAAGACACGGTAAATATCATTCAAGACACCGCCACAACCAAGGACCACTTCTTTGACATTTTCAAGGCCAAAGGCTTGATCACTCAAAAGCACAACCCGACGAGCAATCTGGTCACCAGCAACTTCACGAACCAAGTCCAAGTCGTACTTACGAGTGTAGTCTGTCGTTGTACCAAAGACCAAAACAACTGTATTTTCGTTGATAAGAGATTTTGGACCGTGACGGAAACCGACTGGGCTTTCATACATGGTCGCCACTTGACCAGCTGTCAATTCCAAAATCTTGAGCTGAGCTTCATGAGCAAGTCCAAAGAAAGGACCAGTGCCTAGATAGATGACACGGTTAAAGTCTAAATCAACGAGTTCTTTGACATCTTCTGCCTTGTCTAAAACTTTACGGGCAAGACTAGATACAACTTCAAAACGTTCAGCTTTCACAGCAAATTCTGTAGGATCAAAAACCAAGAGAGCTGTTAACATCATAGACGTAAAGCTAGAAGTCATGGCAAATCCAGCGTCATTAGAGGCAGCTGGTTGCAAAAGCAAAAGATTGCGGTCATCGCCATGGGCTTGGAGAGCCAATTTACCATCTGCTGCGCAAGTAATCGTCACTTGATAAAGCTCATCCACCAAGGCTTTGGCCAAATCAACAGTCGCCACACTTTCAGGAGAGTTCCCACTACGAGCAAAAGATACAAGGACAGTCGCCACATCTTTTTTCAAATAGGTTTCTGGATTGGCAACGATATCAGTTGTCGCAATGGCATTGAAATTCCATTTGCGTTCGTCATAGACTTCCTTAAAGTAAGGCACCAAGGTATCTCCCACATAAGCAGAAGTCCCAGCACCTGTCAAAATAACCTTGATATAGTCATGTTTACCAGCAATCCCTTGCAGGAAGGTTGCAATTTCTTCACGTTTTGCTTGATAAGATTCAAAAGCTTCTTTCCATACATCAGGCTGTTGGTAGATTTCACGAGTCGTGATTTCTGCACCCAATTCGAGTAAGTCTTCTTTTGTATAATGTAGCATTGAGTTCCTCTTTTTCTATTAAATATGGGAATGGGAGTAAGCCCCATTCCCATGTATATTCTATATAAAATGCTCTAACGATTTTTACGCTGTCACATCTTATTCATCTTCGTCATCATCAAAGCCCGCTAACAGGTCATTAACTTTCACAATGCTTTCTGCAGCACGGTTCTTATAGTCCGCATCTGCGCCTGTAAGGCTCGCATTGATAAATTCAATCACCATTGGAAGATTCATCCCTGCGTAAAGTTCGATGTCACGACCTTCCATGATCAAACGACTGACCACGTTACATGGTGTCCCACCGAGAAGATCCGCAAAGACTAGGAAATCGTCCAATCCTTCAATAGCAGCTTCAAATTTTGCAGTAAATTCTTCTGGGCCATCTTCTGGAAGAAGAGCTACTGTGTAAATGTTGTCTTGTGGGCCCATAATCATTTCTGTGCTGCCTTTAAGCTCTTCACAGAAGCGACCATGGCTCACCAAAATCAATGATTTCGTCATAAAAATTACATTCCAAATGCAAAGTGACCAAGGGCAGAAAGAACCAAAGCAAGTACGATAATAATAAAGATAGCTTTAGTAGAGTTCATACCTTTCTTACCAAGCAACCAGAAGATAAAGGCAGTAAAGATTGCTGGAAGCAAGCGTGGGAAGATTGAGTTCAAGATGTCTTGGAAGTCAATCATCTTCTCACCGATTGGCAATTTATAAGAAATTTCAAAGTTAATCAATGTTGCTACAAGAGCACCCATCATGAAGACACCAAGCACAGATGCAGCATCAATCAAAGCTGTCAAAGTACTTTGCATGTTGTTGATAAGGTTAACCCCTTCTTTGTAAGCAAATTCCAACTGTTTCCAACGGAAGATGTCATAGGCTACTGCAACTGCAATCCAAAGGAAGATACCCCAAGGTTGGCCAGCGATAGCCATAGTTGCTGCGACTGACCCCATGATAGCAGGTACAAGTGAACCAAAGATTGTATCTCCAAGAGGAGCAAATGGTCCCATCAAACCTGTCTTGATACCGTTAACGGCGTCTTTTGAACCCACACCATCTTTTTCTTCCATGGCAAGGTCAAAACCAGCGATAATGGTGTGGAAGAATGGTGAAGTATTGAAGAATTGAGTATGAACTTTCATCATTTCTTTCAATTCAGGAGTTCCATCCCCATACATTTTACGCAATTGAGGCAAGATCATGTAAAGGTAACCAGAAGCTTGCATACGTTCGTAGTTCCAACCTAATTGGAAAGTAAACAAGCTACGTTTGTTGATTTGATTAAAATCTTCTTTTGTTAGTTTGTAATTAGAATTCGTCATCTTCGATTTCCCCACTTTCTGATGGTGTAGAAGGTGCTGCTACAGCTACTTTTTGGCTATTTTTGAAGTGAAGTACTGCAAGGAAAATACCTACGATAGAAATACCAATCATAGACAATCCTTTGAAGTTGTTCACGAAACCAATTTTTTCAGCAACTTCAGCAGGAAGAGTACCTACGATACCAGCAACAGCGCCACCAAGACCTGTTACATATGAGTAAAGAACAGTTAACATAGCTGTCAAACCAAATCCCATAGCAAGGTAGTGAAGGTTACGTTTAACTGGAAGGTAACGAAGCAAGATTGCAAATCCAAGACCTGGAAGCATACGTCCTGCAAGTGTCAAACCATCTGCAATCCATTGGTATTCTGTCACTAAGTCTACTACATGTTGTACAAAGGCACCACCAAAAGCAAGCGCAAAGAAGACTGGAAGGGCACGAGATAGAGCCCAAGGAATCGCACCAAGTAGGTAGTTGCGTTCAATACCTTTATAGTCAAAGCGTTCGATTGCAGCATCCACACGGTGAGCGAAGAAGGTAGTAGTCATACGACCAAGAACGTCGAAGTAAGTCAAGAGAGCTGCTACTGGTACAGCGATTGTAGTAATTGCAAGCGGTGCATCAATTCCTTGTGAAACAGAGAAGGCTGTCGCAAGAACCGCACCAGAAGTTGCGTCGATACGAGAAGCACCACCGAAGGTACCAACCCCAAGAACGAATAGTTGCAAGTTACCACCGATAAGTAAACCAGTAGTCACATCTCCCATGATTAAACCAGTAATGAAACCAGCAAATACAGGGGAACCTGCAGATGAAACGATCGTCAACTCATCACAGATTTGATAAGCTGAGTACAAAGTGAGAAGTAAAATTTGCCACCATTGTATCATAACAATGACCTCCTAAAAAATTTTTTCCTATTTTAATAAGCTCAAAAAGTCTGAAATTGGATCATTTGGAACCATCTGAGCAGTAAGTTTAACACCTTTTTCTGCCAGTTTGTGGAAGTCTTCCACATCCTTGTCTACTACGTTGATAGAACGTGTGATAGAACGAGTTTCTGGTGTTTGAGACATATTCCCAACATTGAGGGTTTCAAGTGGTACACCTGCTTCAACCAAACCAAGGAAGCGGTCTGGTTTACGAGCCACGATAAAGAGACGTTGGCTATCGTATTTACCAGCAAGAATATTGGCTGCTGCTTTCTCAATTGGCAAAATACTGAGTTTCACACCCGGTGGTGTCGCAAGTTTCAAACCACTCTTTTCAATATCGTTGTTGACAACTTCGTCATCTACAACCATAATGCGTGAAACATTTAGTTTTCCAGCCCAAAGATTGGCTACTTGTCCGTGGATCAAACGTCCATCGATACGGCATCCTACAATTGTCATAAGTTTTCCCCCTTTATATGTTTTAGTGTAGGTTTACGAGTTAAATGAATCTCTTCTTTATATTGACCTTCTGTTTCAAAGATAATGATGCGGTTGGCACCTTCCTTGAGATAGCTATGAGGGATATAAAGCGAGAGAGTTGGGCCAACGTTCCAAAAACGTCCTAGATTCTGCCCATTGACAAAGGCAACTCCCTTACCAAACTCAGATAAGTCTAGGTAAGTATCTTTTGGCTCTTGGACTGTAAAGTCATATGCGTAAAAGGCTGGTTGTCCTTGAGTCCATCCTTTTGAAAAATCAATTTTCTCAGGATTATCTAGCGGGAGTGGATAGTGTTTCCAGTTTAGTAAGAAATGCAAATCCTTACAAACCCCTGTCCGAATTCCCTTACGTTGCGTATCCGCTAAGAACTTATGACCATAGTTGACACGCCCCATATTTTCTATCAAGATATCCAACCTAGATAGCGCTTTCTTTTCACCTTGATAAAAAATATCTTCCCCAATCTCTGTCTGGTATTGGGTTTTAACCCACTGACCATCGACATACAGCTGAGCCCTATCTCGACCGTCAATGATACGAAGTCTTTCTTCTTCTGCATCCCAGTTTGTTTCTGTTCGATAGAGTAGATAGCCATAGCTTTGTCCCAACTCCTCCATCTTTTTAGGATAGAGACTTTCTACCGGACTTGACAAGCTATCCAAGGTTTCAAACAAGGAAACTTTTTCAACTAGTGGAATAGCATCCAACTCCATACTCTCTTTGTAGAGTGGTTCCAACTGCAGATACTCTGGGAAATGCGTCGCCATCATCTTCTTGACTGCCAGATATTTGGCAGTTGGATTTCCTTCTTCATCCAGAAGAGCATCGTAATCATAAGATGTAACTTGTGGCAGGTCCAAAGTCCCTCGAGCTGAGCAACCATTCATGAAGCCAAAGTTTGTACCACCGTGGAACATGTAAAGATTGATGGAGCCTTGTTCCAAAACCTCTCGAACCGCATCTGCCAATTCTTTTGGATCCCGTGTGATAATCGGTTCTTTCCAACGATTGAACCAACCATCCCAGAACTCCATACACATGAGCGGCCATTTCTTACCATGTTCATCAAAGAATTCCTGCATCTGTGAAAAGTTGTACGGCGCCTTGGAACCAAAGTTTCCTGTCACAAAGAGATCATCTTCGATCAAAGTTCCAGCTTTCAGAGTAGCTCTCCATGGACCATCTGATGTAAAGAGGGGACAGGTTACGCCACGCTCTTCCATCAACTGTCGAATCGCTCTCAGGTAAGCCTTATCTTCTCCATAAGAACCATACTCATTTTCAACCTGCATCATGAGGATATTGCCACCATTGTCCAACAGATGTGGAACCAATCGTGGTAAGAGCTGGTCATAATAGCGACCGACAGCTTCAATATAGGCAGGATCTGATGAACGAATTCTCATATCTTTGGTTAAGAGCCAAGCTGGTAAACCACCGAATTCCCACTCCGCACAGATGAAGGGTGATGGACGAACGATAGCGTAAAGACCCAAGTCTTGCGCTGTCTGTAGAAATCGCTCCAAATCCAGAGCTCCTTCAAAGTGAAACTCACCCTCACGAGGCTCATGTAAATTCCAAGCCACATAAGTCTCTACCGTATTAAAACCAAGAGCCTTCAAGTTATAGAGCGAATGATACCAATCCTCTGGAGGAACCCTAAAATAATGAATGGCGCCAGATAAAATCTTAAATGATTTTCCATCGAGATAGAAATCATCTCGTATCTCAAATCGTGTCATAAAACTACCTTCTGACCGCGAAAGTTTACGCTTTCATTTGTTGTTATAGTAATTATAAACCAATCTGTTTGAATTGTCAATAGAAATTGTCGGAATATTTGCTGGAATTTTACTATTATACACACGTTCAATTAGTTTCAAACATTTTCAGACCCATTTCAAACGCTCTTTACATTCAGAATATGGAACCTAAAATAATTTTGTATAAAATACATTTATAAAATATGAGTAATGCTTATGTAGCTTAATTTTTCAAACTATTTTTCTAATTTTTTATTCAAAAGACTACTATTTTTTTCGCTTTTATGGTAAAATTTTCTGTGGAGAAGGAAAATAGAGGTAAAAATATGGCAATTCCCAAATATCAATACATAAAAGACGAATTAAAAAATAAAATCATCTCTGGGCAGTTTAGCAGTGGAGATAAATTTTACACTGAAGCAGAGCTCATTTCAATGTACGATGTCAGTTCTATCACAGTTGTCCGCGCCTTAAACGACCTTGCTAAAGATGGCTATATTGTCCGCCAACAAGGAAAAGGAACCTTCGTTTCACGTGCACGCAAACACAAGCTTGTAGAGTTTTCAGATATTGAACTCTTTAATGCTAAAGATGATAAGGTAACTGTTCTTTCAATTGAACGCGGAAACAAACTCGCTTACTTGGAAAAATTGGGTCTACGCGGCGATCAATTCTACTACAAGATTGAACGTATCCGCGAATCAAACGGTGTCGTTTATATCTACCATACATCCTACATCCCAGAACAATATATCAACGCAAATTATCCAAACCTTGAATACTATAGTTCTATCTATAACCGTTTCAAGTTAGACTACCACATTCACATGAATGATGAACACTTTGAAGAAATCAACGAAATAGTCTTTCCAACTCCAGAACATGCGGCTTCAGTCCTCGGAGTCGATGAACAATTCCCTACTGTCCTACAAACTAAAATCACCAAACTCGAATCAACTGGTCAAGTTTTGGGATACAGTGAAACTTACAAACGATCTGATTATTACAAGATTAAATTCATCTCATGTGACCGTGATCACTAAGAAGAAAGCCTGAGCCTAATCGCTTGGGCTTTTTCTATGCTTATTATATAACATAGTAGATTGAAATAGAATATGGACAAATCGATTAGGAAATTTAAAGGAATTTCTAGTAATATTTTAGAAGTCACAGTATACTATTCTATATTCAACATATTATAAAATATTGGTTATTTTTTCAAAAGCACTTTAATAAAAAAGAAAAATCGAAGTTCTGCTACTCCTATAAATGGAGTAATAGAAATTCGATTTTATTTTAATTATCCTAATCCTAGACGTTCAAAAATATCATCCACTCGTTTGGTGTAATAAACTGGGTTGAAAATTTCGTCGATTTCTTCTTGAGTGAGGCGTGATGTCACTTCTGGATCTGCTTCAAGAAGTGGTTTGAAGTCCACTTGATTGTCCCAAGAGTAGGCTGTTTTTGGTTGCACCAAGTCATAGGCTTGCTCACGGGTCATGCCTTTTTCAATCAAGGTCAACATGGCACGTTGGCTAAAGATAAGACCAAAAGTCGAGTTCATGTTACGAATCATGTTTTCTGGGAAGACTGTCAAATTCTTGACAATATTTCCAAAACGGTTGAGCATATAGTCAATCAAGATGGTCGTATCAGGTGTGATGATACGCTCAGCTGATGAGTGAGAGATATCACGTTCGTGCCAGAGAGCGACGTTCTCATAGGCTGTAATCATGTGACCACGGATGACACGCGCTAGACCTGTCATGTTCTCAGAACCGATAGGGTTGCGTTTGTGAGGCATTGCAGATGAACCTTTTTGCCCTTTAGCAAAGAATTCTTCCACTTCGCGTTGTTCTGATTTTTGCAAACCACGAATCTCAGTCGCCATACGCTCGATTGAAGTCGCGATGCTAGCAAGAACCGCAAAGTACTCAGCGTGAAGGTCACGAGGAAGCACTTGTGTAGAGATTTCTTGGGCACGGATACCAAGTTTATCGCAGACGTATTGCTCAACGAATGGTGGGATGTTGGCAAAGTTTCCAACCGCACCAGAAATCTTACCAGCTTCCACACCAGCAGCCGCATGCTCGAAACGCTCGATGTTGCGCTTCATTTCGCTGTACCAAGTCGCCAATTTAAGACCAAAGGTTGTAGGCTCAGCGTGCACACCGTGGGTACGCCCCATCATGATGGTGAACTTGTGCTCCTTAGCCTTATCAGCGATGATGTTGGTGAAATTTTCAAGGTCACGACGGATGATGTCGTTTGCCTGCTTGTAGAGGTAACCGTAGGCAGTATCCACCACGTCAGTAGAAGTCAAACCATAGTGAACCCACTTGCGCTCTTCACCAAGAGTCTCAGAAACCGCACGCGTGAAAGCCACCACATCGTGACGCGTCTCCTGCTCAATCTCCAAGATACGGTCGATGTCAAAGTCCGCCTTCTCGCGAATCAAAGCCACGTCTTCCTTAGGGATTTCCCCCAACTCAGCCCATGCCTCGTCAGCCAAGATTTCCACCTCAAGCCAAGCACGGTATTTATTTTCTTCACTCCAAATGTTCGCCATCTCAGGGCGAGAGTAACGGTCGATCATGTTGTTAATTTTTCCTTTCTTCTTAACCTTTTGGGAATAAGCTATCTAGTTGAACCAAGATTTCTACTCAAACTCCTCTTTTCCAATAAACACAGATGTGTAATGATCTAGTGTACTCAAATCCGTATCCATCGGTAGATCATAGATAGCTAAATAGTTTTCAGGGTATTGTGCAGTTAGTTCTTTATATTTAGCTTGTACCTTATCTTGGTCAGCACTAGCATACAAGACTTCCACGACTGCTCCAGTCTTATCCTTTTCAACAAAAGCGTTAACGATAATTTGTATCATAGTCTTGTCCTAAAAATCTATCCCTTTCAGCAGTAGTTGACTGGCTTCTCTTGCTGACTTTATCGGCTACGACAAACCTAGTCAACCTTGCAGGGGTAAGACAACGGACCTTGTAATTAGGGTCCTGTCTTACTCCCCAAACTCTTCCACACTATCCGGCACATCGCTAAACAAAGTCACATGCCCCATTTTGCGGTTGTGCTTTGCTTCTATTTTACCATACATGTGGAGGTGGGCGCTTGGATTTTCTGCGACATACTTTTCAGCGGTCTCGACATGCTGGCCGAGGACATTAAGCATAACGGCTGGAGCATGTAATTTGATAGTTGGCAACGGTGCTCCCAGAACACCCAAAATGTGGGTATCAAACTGGGAGAAGTCGCAAGCTTCGATTGAGTAGTGCCCTGAGTTGTGTGGACGTGGAGCAATCTCATTGACAATAATATCATCAGCTGTCGCAAACATTTCCACGCAAAGGGTGCCAGATAGGTTAAGCTGTTCAGCAATTCGCACTGCCATCGCTTTGGCTTTTTCAGCTAGACTTTCTGAAATGCGAGCGGGCACAATGGTTTTTGAAAGAATGTTGTTGCGGTGGATATTTTCCTGAACTGGGAAAACCGTCACATCCTTGCCATTTCCTGACACGATGACAGAAATCTCCAGGTCAAAGTTGACGAATTCTTCCAAAACGCAGTCTGCTGAGTCGGCTAGTGCATAAGCTTCTTCCAAGTCTGCTTCCGAGCGAATAACCTTTTGCCCATGCCCGTCGTAGCCACCAGTCGCCGTCTTGAGTACATAGTTTTTAGATAGGTCGATGTCTGCCAAATCTTGGCTAGAAGTCACAACCTTGTAGGGTGCAACTGTCACTTGTGCCTTGTTTGAGAGAAAGTCCTTCTCAAAAATGCGATTTTGTGAAATGCGGAGCAGGTCCGTTCCTTGAGGGAGTTGCCCATCCTTGATGACAGCATCCAAACCGTCAGCATCGACATTTTCAAACTCATAGGTGAGGACATCGCAACGCTCAGCCAAGTGACGGAGGGCATCCACATCGTTATAAGGAGCCACTATGATTTCCGCAACACGAGAGGCCGGGCAATCCGCCGCAGGATCCAGCGCGATAACCTTGTGCCCCATGTAGATAGCAGAAATGGTCATCATCTGACCCAGCTGGCCACCACCGATAATTCCGATTGTTTTAGATGAGCTCATTTGACGACTCCTCTGCGATTTTTCCTTGTTCTTCTGCGAAATCTGCCAATGCTGTCGCAATAGCCTGATCTTCTACCGAAAGAAGACGGAGGGCAAAGAGGGCGGCGTTTGTCGCTCCTGCTTCACCGATAGCCATAGTCGCAACAGGCACGCCACCTGGCATCTGTACAATCGAGTAAAGCGAGTCGACGCCACTAAGAGCGCGCGATTTGACCGGTACCCCAATGACAGGAAGGGTTGTTTTCGCTGCGACCATACCTGGCAAATGAGCTGCGCCACCAGCACCCGCGATGATGATCTTGATGCCACGGCTACGAGCTTCTTCAGCATGTCTGAACATGAGGTCTGGTGTCCGGTGGGCAGAGACAACCTTCTTTTCGTAGGATACACCGAAACGGTCAAGGACTTCGGCGGTTTTTTGCATGGTTGCCCAGTCGGATTTTGAGCCCATGATGATGGAAATTACTGCTTTAATCATAATTTTTCTCCAACTAATTCAATTTATTATATAATTTTGAAAGTTGTTTTTGTAAACTTTTCTTAAATAAATCATCAAATTTTACACACTTTTTATTTAATTCTTGTCTGAACTCTTCATATTCATCAGAATCTTCAATTATCAAGTCTTTGTTTTTAATATACTCAATTATCATTTCAGTTAGCTCATTATATGAATCATCTATTCTAAATTCTTCATCCAGTAAAAATTTTATAGCATCATATTGCTTTCTTGAATATATAGCAGTTTCAGATGGATTATGTATGTCTAATTTAGAAAATTCTTCAAGATAAGATTGATAAAAATCATAAAGTTTCTCATACCTAAGTATTACAATTTTATCTAACCTATCTTTATAGAATGATTTTATTGAAAATATTGCTTGACAAATTGCAATGAAAGCAGTTAAAAAACTAGTGATAAGTGCTATATTTTCTGTTGAAAAATTCATGAAAACTCTCTTTTCTATTTTATCTAATTGCCTTGCTTCCGATATCTGTTCGGTAGAAGAGGCCTTCTGTTTTTTGTTGGGCGAGTTCTTGGTAGATGGTGTCTTGGGCTTCTTTGACGGTGGCTGCTGTGGTGACGAGCATATAGACTCGTCCGCCATTTGACAGCAGTGCTCTGCTATTTTCCGCAAACTTAGCCCCTGCATAGTAGGTGATGATGTCGCCTTCTGTCTTGGCTGGCAACTTGACACCTTTTTCATAGTCTAGCGGGTAACCATTGGATGCGACAACCACACCCAGAGTCACACCCTTGTCCGTCCAGGTGATGTTTGGCTCCTTACCATCCAGAATATCCGTGATATTTTGTGCAAAATCGGAGGTCAGACGAGGCAGGATAATCTGCGTTTCAGGATCTCCAAAACGAGCGTTGAACTCGATGACTTTAGAACCTTCTGCTGTCAGGATAAGCCCTGCGTAAAGGACCCCCAGATAAGGGCGACCTTCCTGAATCATTCCTTCAAGAACTGGCTTAACAATAGTCTTAACCGCTGTATCAACTACACTCTGTGGCAAGTGAGGAACTGGTGCATAGGCACCCATCCCACCAGTGTTAGGGCCCTTGTCCCCGTCGTAGGCACGTTTGTGATCCTGAGCCGTTGGCATGATGTAGAACTTGTCGCCATTGACAAAGGCAAAGAGTGAAAATTCCTCTCCTTCAAGGAATTCCTCAATAACTACACGTGCACCTGAGTCACCAAATTTATTGTCCAAAAGCATCTCGTGAGCTGCTTCGACTGCTTGCTCAACCGTCTCCGCAACGACGACACCCTTCCCAAGCGCCAAGCCATCCGCCTTGACTACGATAGGCGCACCCTGCTTTTCGATATAGGCCTTAGCTTCCTCGAAATCTGAGAATGTGCCATAGGCTGCTGTCGGAACGCCGTATTTGACCATGATTTCCTTGGCAAAATCCTTGGACCACTCCAGCTCAGCTGCCAATCTTGTCGGACCAAAGGCTTTGAGACCAGCTTGGTTAAAATCATCCACGATACCAGCAGCAAGGGCATCATCTGGACCGATAAAGGTCCAAGCAATATAGTTGGTTTTTGCAAACTCAATCAATTTAGAATGTTCGGAAATAGAGATATTTACCAATTCCAAACCATCAAGAGTCATCCCATCATTCCCAGGAGCTACAAATACTTTTTCAACGTCTTTTGACTCAAGCAACTTCTTAGCAATCGCATGTTCACGACCACCCGAACCGACAACTAACAGCTTCATTCCCCAACCTCTTTTGCGAATTATTTAATAATATTATATCACAAACGTTCGTTTTAATCTTGTTTCACTCCGCGTTTTTACGCAAAAAAGGAAAGAAACTGTTTTCTTTCCTTTACGTTCTTAATGTCTAAAATGTCTCACTCCTGTGAAGACCATAGTCAAGCCGTATTTGTCAGCAGCTTCGATGGATTCCTGATCACGGACCGATCCACCTGGCTGGATGATAGCCTTAATACCTGCTTTGGCAATTTCTTCCACATTATCCGCAAATGGGAAGAAGGCATCCGAAGCAAGCACAGCGCCGTCAAGACAGTCTTTGGCTTGGTCGATGGCAATACGAACGGAGGCCACACGGTTGGTTTGACCTGGACCAACACCAAGTGTCATGTGGTCATTAGTGATGATGATACCGTTTGATTTGACGTACTTGATAGCTTTCCAAGCGAACTCAAGAGCAGTCGCTTCTGTCTCAGTTGGTTGGCGTTTGGTCACCACTTGCCAATCGGCTGGGCTTTCCTTGACCACATCTTGGTTTTGCACCAGAAGTCCACCCACTACACCTGTGTATTCTGCTTCCACTTCACTACCATCTTGAGCGTCAAATGGCAAGGCAAGGATACGCAAGTTTTTCTTTTTGTTGGTCAAAATGGCTAGCGCTTCATCCGTATAGCTTGGTGCGATGATGATTTCAAGGAAAACACCATGCATCTTCTCAGCTGTCGCAACATCCACCTCACGGTTGAGAACGACGATTCCACCGAAAATTGAGACTGGGTCAGACTCATAAGCATAGTTCCAAGCAGTCTCGATGTCGTCAGCTTGACCAATTCCACATGGATTCATGTGTTTAAGAGCCACAACAGTTGGACGATCTTTGAAATCACGGATGATACGAATGGCAGCATCCGCATCACGGATATTGTTAAAGGATAATTCCTTACCGTTGAGCTGTTTGGCTGATGCAATTGAGTAGTCTGTTGGCAAAGCTTGTTGGTAGAAATCCGCGTCTTGTTGAGGGTTCTCACCGTAACGCATAGCTTGTTTGAGGTCATAGGTCAAAGTGAGCTTTTCAGGTTTGCGTTCTCCGACTTGAGCTGTGAAATACTCTGCAATCAAGGCATCATAAGCCGCTGTGTGACGGAAAACCTTGGCTGCCAAACGTTGACGAGTTTCATAAGTCGTTTCACCATTTGCTGACAATTCGTTAAGCACTACATCATAGTCAATAGGGTCTACCACAACCGTCACGCTGGCATGGTTTTTAGCTGCTGAACGAAGCATAGATGGCCCGCCGATATCGATGTTCTCCACCGCATCAGCATAAGTCACGTCTGGTTTGAGAATCGTTTCCTTGAAAGGATAGAGGTTGACCACAACAAGGTCGATAAGCTCAATTTGATTATCCTTGGCTGCTTGAAGGTGACTATCCAAGTCACGACGAGCCAAGAGTCCACCATGGATATTTGGATGGAGGGTCTTAACACGACCGTCCATCATTTCTGGAAAACCAGTCACATCATCGATGGCAACGGTCTCCACCCCAGCATTGTCAAGGGCAACCTTGGTCCCACCTGTCGAGATAATCTCCCAACCAAGTTTTTTAAGTTCTTGGGCAAATTCAACAATGCCCGCTTTGTCTGAGACGCTGATTAAGGCGCGTTTAGTCATTATATTCTCCTTTTTAATCATTAGTTAAACACCAATTAAATGCAGTAACAGTAAAACAAGATAAGCAAAACCAAGGCTAAGCATACCTAAGATATTGACCCATTTTCTAGTCTGTGATTTGAACACTCTTATAAACATTTGATAAATCAGTAAGCCTACACAAACACCTAGCGTATTTAAAGCCAAATCCGTTATATCTGTTATACCTATTGCTAAAATATACTGTAAGCACTCAAACAATAGACTAATCAAGAAACCTGTCCCGACTATTCTTAAACTAGATAAATTAGTTTTTATCAGAGGGAAACAAACACCTAATGGAATAAAGGAAATCAGATTAAATAACATTTCAGCAAAAACAATTTTCCCATCTACTATTAGTGGTTCTGAAAATGGAATCCAATTGATGTACCTTGGAGCTAAGAAAAATGCTATAAATTCAGGATTTGTTTCAAACTTAAATAAAATTCCCCAAGTTAATAACATCAGATAGACATAAAATACATATCGAGTTGTTTTTTTAGATTCTAACATTACAAATACCTCCGTTTGAAGCCGTCTTCAACAAACACTGACTCCAATTTAAAATCAAAGATATCATATGAATCATCAAAAAGTCAATCTGTAAATAGAGCCTTCACTACTTCCGGATACAACTTGTACTCTGCCTCATGGATGCGAGCTTCAAAACTGTCAATCGTATCATCAGCTAACCTTGGCACACGGACTTGTTTGATAACCTTTCCTGTATCCACACCTGAATCCACCCAGTGAATGGTCACACCACTCTCAGCAACGTCAGCATTCCAAGCATCCTCAATCCCATGAGCTCCTGGAAATTCTGGCAAGTAGGCTGGATGAATATTGATAATTCTGCCTTCATAAGCTGCTAGCAAGGTTGGCCCAACGATTTTCATGTAGCCCGCTAGACAAACCAAGGCAATCTGGTGTTCTTCCAAGAGTTCGACAATGGCTGCTTCGTAGTCTGCCTTGCTCTCAAACTCCTTGAGCTCAAAAGCATAGGACAGAACGCCGAGCTTGTCTGCACGCTCAAGCACATAGGCGTCACAATGGTCTGAAAAGACAAACTCTACTGGAAATTGTTCCGCTATCACCTGAAAATTTGAGCCATTACCCGAGGCAAAAACTGCTATTTTTTTCATTTGATGATGACACTTTCGTTTTCTTTCTTGACGATACGACCAATTTCATAAACTGGTTCATTCAACAATTCCTTGACACGACCTACATTTTCAGGGTTAACTGCCAACATGAGTCCCACACCCATATTGAAGATTTCAAACATTTCTTTATGTTTGATTTCACCGTATTTCTCAAGGGCTTTGAAAATCGGTAAAACTGGAACCTTGTCTTCCTCAATCTCAGCAGCCAAGTCAGCTGCAAACATACGAGGGACATTTTCGATAAAGCCACCACCAGTGATGTGGGCAATGCCGTTGACTAACTCTTCCTTGATGAGTGGCAAAACAGCCTTGACATAGATACGAGTCGGCTCAAGAAGAACTTCCTTAAGTTGCTTGCCTTCCAATTCTGGCAAGATTTCCTCACCTGTGTAATCCGCAAAGACACGACGGACGAGAGAGTAACCATTGGAATGAATCCCACTTGAAGCAAGTCCAAGAAGAACATCTCCCTCTGCCACTTTTGAACCGTCAATGATTTGAGATTTTTCAGCCACACCGACCGCAAAGCCAGCCAAGTCATAGTCATCTTCGCCGTACATGCCCGGCATTTCAGCAGTTTCCCCACCGATGAGGGCAGCTCCAGCCTGCACACAACCTTCTGCTACACCAGCAACCACTTGTTCTAGTTTAGCTGGTTCATTCTTCCCTGTCGCCACATAGTCAAGGAAATAGAGGGGCTCCGCACCCGCAGCAATGATATCATTGACACACATGGCCACACAGTCCTGACCAATAGTATCGTGCTTGTCGTACTTAATAGCCAGCATGAGCTTAGTTCCGACACCATCAGTCCCTGAAATCAAGACAGGTTCTTTAACCCCAGTCTTTGAAAGGTCAAACATACCACCAAAACCACCAAGAGCTCCCATGACACCTGCACGCTCCGTACGAGCCACGTGCTTTTTGATTCGTTCAACAACTTCATAACCCGCTTCAACATCTACACCCGACTGGGCATAAGCATTTTTTGTCATTTATTTATTCCTTTTCTTTGAGAAGATTGCGACGTATTTTTAGATAAACAATTATTTTATCTAAAAATACTAGTCAGGGCTCTAGCTTTGATCCTATAGGACAAAGCGTCTACTGACAAATGCTTTAGCTTTTAGTCAGTAGTGAGACGTGAAGCATAAGCATTTTTATTTGTCATTTTGTCTCCTCTTCCTTTCCTTTAATAGAGAATCTTTATCCGACTATTTGTAAAAACTGGTCTTTTCTTCCAAACTTCGACGATAGTCTTCTTCATAGTCGTAGAGAGGTGTTGGGTAGTCACCGTCAAAGTAAGCGACACAGAGACCACCATTTGGCGCATCCGTTTCAATACCAATTGAATCAATCAACCCCTCAACAGAAAGATAAGTCAGACTGTCCGCACCAATGATTTGGCGAGTTTCTTCGACCGTATGATTAGCCGCAATCAGCTCCTGACGTGTCTGGATATCAATTCCATAGAAGCATGGATAAGCTAGCGCTGGACTGCCAATAGCAACGTGAACTTCAGTCGCACCCGCTTCTTTCAAGAGTTGAACGATCCGACGAGAGGTTGTTCCACGTACAATAGAGTCATCAATCATAACCACACGCTTGCCTTTTACAACACCTGAAACAGCAGACAGTTTCATCCGTACCCCTTGCTCCCGCAATTCTTGAGTCGGTTGGATAAAGGTCCGTTGGGTGTATTGGTTCTTGATAAGTCCCATTTCATTTGGCAAGCCTGATTCTTCCGCAAATCCCATAGCCGCGCTGAGGGAAGAATTGGGCACACCGACTACAATATCCGCCTCATGCTTGAATTCACGCGCCAATTGGGCACCCATACGTTTGCGAGCCGTATGGACATTGACACCGTGGATATTAGAATCAGGGCGAGCAAAATAGATATACTCCATAGAACAGATTGCTAACTGAGTATCATCTGTATAGCTATCATACTGGATGCCCTTGTCATCAATGATCACAATCTCACCTGGCTTCAAATCACGAATCCATTCAGCACCAATGACTTCAAAAGCACAGGTTTCAGAGGAAACCACCACCGCTCCGTTGGCCATTTTCCCGATAGAAAGTGGACGGAAACCATTGGGGTCAAGAGCCGCAATCAACTTGTCCTCAAACAGCAAGATATAGGCAAAACCACCTTTGACAAGGCTGAGCGCTTCCTTGATTTTGCCCATCAGGCTAGGATTATGACTGCGACGAATGAGGTGAGCCAAGATTTCCGAGTCCGAAGTCGCGCTGAAAATTGCTCCTCTTTGTTCCAGTTCTTTCTTGAGAGAGGCTGCATTGGTCAGATTCCCATTATGAGCCAAGCCAAACTGCATATCGTGAAAATGGAAAAGGAAGGGCTGGATATTATCTACAGAAGCTTCGCCAGCAGTCGCGTAACGCACATGCCCAATCGCACCAGTTCCCGTCAATTTATCCAAATTAGCAGGATTTCTGAAGACTTCTGATAAAAGTCCCATGTCACGATGGCGCTTCAATTGTCCCTGATCATTGGAGAGGATTCCTGCCCCCTCTTGACCACGGTGCTGAAGACTGTGGAGACCAAAATAGGTCAATTTAGCAGCATCTGGATGTCCCCAGATACCGAAAACACCGCATTCTTCATTAAGAGATTTTACTTCGTATGTCATTTTATATACCTAATTTTTATTTATGTAGCACCAAGAGCTAGATTTACATGACTTTTACATTACTGATACTATCTATTAAAACATCTGCAAATCTTATTTTCCAGTAAAGTATTTAACCGCTGACGCGAACAGGTGCTGATCTTTATTTCCTGGGATGTTTTGGAAAAGACCGTCCTCATAGCGTTCTGAGTGCCCCATCTTACCGATGATTTGACCGTTTTTGCTGGTAATTCCTTCGATGGCATGGATAGAACCATTCGGATTGTACTTAGAATCCATACTTGGTTTGCCTTCGAAGTCCACGTATTGGCTAAAGATTTGTCCATTGTCACGGAGTTCCGCAAATTCCTCAGCCGTCACGACAAACTTCCCTTCACCGTGCGAAACAGGAATAGCGTGGATAGCGCCCACTTCTACTCCAGCCAACCATGGCGAGTTGGTATTGGCAATCCGAGTTTCCACCATCTTGGCCACATGCTGGTTGGCATCATTGTAGAAGAGGGTTGGGCTAGTACTATTGGCATCCTCGAAGTTTCCGTATGGAAGAAGACCTGATTTGACTAAGGCTTGGAATCCATTACAGATACCGATAATCAAGCCACCACGAGCGATAAAGCTATCAATAGCTACACGCACTTTTTCATTGAGAAGGATGTTGACGATAAACTTAGCGGAACCATCTGGCTCGTCCGCAGCTGAGAAACCACCTGCAAAGAAGAGTATGTTAGCCTTGCCGATGTTGTCAACCATAGTTTCAACTGACTTGACAATGGCTTCTTCATTCAAGGTCACAAATGGCACCAAGTTGACCTCTGCACCTTCTTTTTCGAAAGCCTTGGCTGAGTCATATTCTGAGTTGGTTCCTGGAAAGACTGGGATGTAAACCACAGGTTTTTCAACCTTTTCTTTGGCTTTAATCACAACATCTGATGCAACAGCTGGTACTTCAGCCAGTTCTTTGGCTTGGGCAAATTCTGTTGGGTAAACTTCTTCCAATTTTCCTTGGAAGGCACTGTCAAGTTTGTGTCCATCTAGCTTCACACCGTTGACAAGGAGTGTAAAGTCTGCACTTGTTTGACCGATTTTCTCTACTCCAGCAATTTCTTCAGGAGAAGTAAAGACAAATCCACCTAATTGTGCTGTCAAAGCCGTTTCTAGTTCAGGCAAGGTTACCTCTGCACCGATATGATTTCCAAAAGTAGCAAGTGCCAAACTTTCAAGCACACCGCCGTATTTAACAGCTGAAGCTGCTGTTACTTTGTGAGCCTTTTGAAGGGCTTCAAACTGAGCAAAATTTGACTTAATTAAGTCAAAATCAATCTCTGCTGAGAGTGCTTGACCTGGGATGTAGTAGATATTTTCCCCAACAGCTTTAAATTCTGGAGAGAGCACATTACGGCTATCTGCCGTCGTCACCCCAAAGGCTACCAAGGTTGGTGGCACAGTTAATTCTTCAAAAGTACCAGACATGGAGTCCTTACCACCGATAGATGGCAAACCAAGTTGGATTTGTGCTTCGATTGAACCTAGGAGAGCTGCTACTGGCTGACCAAAACGCTCTGCTTGTTTATCCATACGCTCGAAATACTCTTGGTAAGAGAAACGAGCCTGAGACCAGTTGGCACCAGCAGCTACCAAACGAGCAGTCGCTTCGATCACCGCATAAGCAGCACCGTGGTATGGAGACCATTCTGCAATATAAGGGTTGAAACCTTGGGCCATGACTGACGCAGTATGAGTCACACCGTGTTGAACTGGTAATTTCTGCACAGATGCCTCAGTTGGTGTGAGTTGATAGCGACCACCAAGTGGGTGATTGACCGTTGAACGACCAACAGAGCAGTCAAAGATGGTTTGTAAGCCTTTTTGACTAGCATGGTTGAGGTCAGATAGAACCGTAAGGGTATCTGCTTCAAGTGTGTCAGCAGATGTTTGACGTTCTTCTGGAAGCTTGACATCCTTGTCCACCACCTTTGCATCAACGACCACGCGCACACCGTTTGTATCAAGGAAACGACGTTCCAAGTCGACAATGGTTTCACCATTCCAGTGCATGACTAGATTTGGTTTTTCAGTCACTGTCGCCACCACAACAGCATCAATATTCTCTTTGTTACATTCAGCAACGAAGGCATCTACATCCTCAGGACGCACCACAACCGCCATCCGTTCTTGAGATTCAGAGATGGCAATTTCGGTACCATTCAATCCTTGGTATTTAAGAGGTACCTTGTTGAGGTCAATTTCAAGACCGTCTGCTAATTCACCAATAGCTACACAGACACCACCAGCGCCAAAATCATTTGATTTTTTGATAAGACGAGTCACATCGCCATTACGGAACAGACGTTGAATCTTGCGTTCTTCGATAGCATTCCCTTTTTGAACTTCAGCTCCAGCAGTTTCCACGGACTCAACTGTTTGAACCTTAGAAGAACCTGTCGCACCACCGACACCATCACGTCCAGTCTTACCTCCAAGGAGAATAATCACATCTCCCGCTTCCGGTTTTTCACGGACAACATTGCCCTTGGGAGCCGCACCGACAACTGCACCTAGCTCCATACGTTTAGCTACAAAACCTGGGTGGAAGTACTCACGAACGTAGGTTGTTGCAAGCCCAATCTGGTTACCATATGAAGAATAACCATGAGCCGCTGTCTTAGAAATGACCTGTTGTGGCAATTTCCCAGCACGCGTTTCAGAGATTGGTGCTGTAATATCACCTGCACCCGAGATACGCATGGCTTGGTAAACATATGAACGACCTGACAATGGGTCACGAATGGCTCCACCAATACAGGTAGCAGCCCCACCAAATGGCTCAATCTCAGTTGGGTGATTGTGGGTTTCGTTTTTAAACATGAGGAGCCATGGTTCTTTCACACCATCAACGTCCACTTCGATTTCTACTGAGCAAGCATTGATTTCGTCAGACACTTCCATGTCATCCAAACGTCCATTAGCACGCTCATAACGACCGAAAATAGTCGCCATATCCATCAAGGTTTGAGGTTTTTCAGAACGCCCCAACTCATCGCGCATAGCGATATATTTGTCATAGGTTGCCTGTAATTGTTTTTGGAATTTCGATGCGGAGAAATCAATCTGTTTCAACTCTGTCTCGAAAGTTGTGTGACGGCAGTGGTCAGACCAGTAAGTATCCAAAACCTTGAGTTCCGTCTCAGTTGGCACGCGCCCGATTGACTTGAAATAGTCTTGGATAAAGAGCAAATCATCCACTTCCATGGCCATACCTTGCTCAGCCTTGTAGCGGGCAAAATCTTCTGCTGTATAGCTTTCAAAGAAAGTCAATTTGGGAATAGTCTTGTCTGACTCTGAAAATTCCTGCTTGGCAACCCCTACCGTGATATCCTTGAAACGAGAATCAACTGGGTTGAGCAGATAGTTCTTGACCGCTTCCAACTCAGTCGCATCAATATCTTTATTCACCAAGTAAAGTTGGGCTGTATTGACCGTTACATCACTTGAACTTCCCAGCAAAAGCAAGGCTTCTTGTGAAGATGCTGCGCGCTGGTCAAACTGGCCTGGTAGGCTTTCAATCGCAAAGAAAGCATAGTTGGCAAGATCCGCCTGCACAGCCGCTTCGTCCAAAACATGGTCTGTCACCTGCTCAGAGAAGATGTGTTTCTCTGCAAGCGCAAACAAGTCCTCAGCCAAGTTAAAGACATCATACACTTGCACAATACGAATACTTTTCAAGCTTGAAAGTCCCAAGTTATGCTGGAGTTCTCTAACCAAACTCTCTGATTTGACCTGAAAATCAGCCTTTTTTTCAACAAAAATACGTTTATCCATCAATCCTTATTCCTTTATTTCAGCTCTTGCAATGTTTCCAAATGATCTTGAGAGTCTTGCAAACAGATTATTTCAAACCTTGCAACTTCTCCCAGACAACTTCATAAACGTCTGTTAGCTCTCCTAATCCCCTACGGAAAACATCCTTATCCATGTGGTTGCCATCCGCATCCCACAAACGGCAGTTATCTGGTGAAAATTCATCTGCTAAGATAATCTTGCCATCCTTGTCAAAACCGAACTCTAGCTTAAAGTCAATCAACTTAAGCCCAATCTCAGCAAACCAGACTTTCAAGAGTTCATTGATTCGACGAGTTTCTTCCTTCAAGTAGGCAATCTGCTGGTCATCCGCAATTTGTAGAAATTTCACATGCTCGTCATTGATAAATGGGTCATCCAAATCATCATTTTTGTAGTAAAATTCGACAATCGGAGTCTCAAATGCGATTCCCTCATCCACACCAAAACGTTTTGAAAAGGAACCAGCAGTATAATTGCGGAGCACGACTTCCAAAGGAATGATTTCAACCTTTTTATTAAGTTGTTCCGTGTCTGAAAGCTTCTCCACAAAGTGAGTCGCCACACCAGCCGCATTTAATTTCTCAAAAATAAAAGATGAAATCTGATTATTCAACACTCCCTTGCCCACAATCTGCTCCTTCTTAACACCATTGAAAGCAGTCGCCTGGTCCTTGTAAGTTGAAATAATAAGATTTTCATCTTCAGTTGTATAGATATCTTTAGCTTTTCCCGAATAGATCAATTGTTTTGACATTTTAAAGTTCGCCTTTCGTATTACTTGAGCACATTCTACCATAAAAAACCTAAAATTACAAGAATTTAACCGAATAAATAACGTAGTGTCCTCGAAAATCATAAAGAAAAAAACTGCAAGAAGAATCTTTCTCACAGTTTAAAAATTATTTAACTCTAAAAACACGAACATTACTCTTTATTCAAAAATTGATCCAAATAATAACGTAGATAACTTTTCTTGCCCGTAATCATCTGCAGGCGACCTTCCACCCCATATCGAAGTTTTGCAGCCTGCTCAGAAGTCAGATCAGTCTCCGCCTCGATTTTAAAGAAATTCCCTTTTTCAGTCTTAGTAGCTGTCGCATCAATACTTGTAATAGTCGAATCTAGGAAAAGTTGATTCTTGGCATCATGAGTCGTCGTATAACGAACCGAATCACCGACCTTGATCTTTGCTACATCTTTCGAACTGAGATAAGCTGTAAGTTTGGCTTTCCCTTCTTTTTCCAAGGACGGATAGAGTTGGGCTAGTAAGGCACCTTCTGCTACCATGGTAGAATCACTGGTCTCAGGATTGAGATGAAGTACCCCATCCTCACTCGCCGTAATTTTCCCCTTGTCTAAAAGATTTCCCTGTACCTTCTTACCTGACTCTGCTTCCAAGATTTTCTGGTCTAGAAGGGTCAATTCCTGACCAACCTTTGCCAAGTGTTGGGATTTGAGAGACTCCAATTGACTGCTTAAACCAGACGCATAGGCTTGCTGGGTACCTGAACCTGCATACTGAACACGGTAAGTAGCAAGACTAGATTCTAACTGAGAAAGTTGCGCTTCAACCTGCGCAACAGCCTGAGCTTTAGCTTGCGGATTTTCCTCACCCTGAGACTTGTAGGACTGGTAGAGAGAGTAGGCTAGATTCTGACTGGCCAAGGAAGCACCTGTTTCAATAGCTGACTTAGCTGTCTGGAAATCACGAATTTTAGCCTCTGTTTGACTGATGAGGTTGCCGATTTCAACTTGGGTTTGGCTAGCTGCTGCATTCTGGGACGCGATGGTCTCATTTTGTTGCGATGTACTAGCCCTAAGACTGCCTGCTTGACTGATGTAGTCGCGAAAGGTGGCTTGGTAGCCAAACTTATCTTCCTCTGGAAAGTGGTTCTCCCCTTCTTGCAGACTCTTTTGCAAATACTCCAATTGCTTTTTTTGATCCTTGAGCATGTCCAACTGACTAGCATAGGCCTCCGCTTGGATACCCTCTGCCCCTTCTTGATATTGAACCAACAGTTCTCCCTTTTTAACCAGCTTATTTTCTTCCAAATGATTGACAAGAATGCGATTGTTGCTAGTTGACTGAATATTAGCAAGAATACGACTAGGCTCGACAGTAGCTCTAGTAGACACACTCATCTCCTTCTCTGCAAAAGTTGCAAATCCAAGCAAAAACACAAGCAGAAGGGACATGGGGACAATCACCCGACTGGAAAAATTATGGTAACGACGATTATAAAACTCCGCACTTTCTAAAAATTCTGGTTTCATCCTCTCCTCTTTCTAGCTATTCACCAAATGGGCATAAAATCCACCCTGTGCAAGCAAATCAGCATGCTTTCCTTCTTCAACAATCTTGCCCTGATCCAAGACAACCACCTTCTCTGTCCGCTCAGCAATGGTCAAGCGGTGAGCAATGAAAATCAAGGTCTTGTCTAAAGCCATGAGATTATCGACAATTCGCTTCTCTGTCAAAATATCCAAACTGCTGGTCGCCTCATCCAAAATCAAGACCGGCGCATCTGTCAAGAGAGCACGCGCCAGAGCGATTCTCTGACGTTGACCACCTGAAATCCCTGCCCCATCCGAAGTCAATTCTGTCTGGTAATTCAGTGGCATACGCTCAATGTCCTCCCGAATCTCTGCCAATTCGACCGCCCGCAAGATATCTTCCTGAGTCGTTCCCTCCTTGGCTCCCAAAAGAAGATTCTCCAAAATCGTTCCGTTAAAGACATAGGGCTGTTGAGGCAGATAGTTGATATACTGGCGCAGGGATTTTTTATCAATCTGATTGAGATTGACACCACCCAGACTAATCTCCCCTTGACTTGGGTCGTAAAAATTAACCATCATCTTGGCCAATGTCGTCTTACCTGACCCTGAAATCCCCACAAAAGCCACCTTAGAACCTTGGGGAATGGTCAAATTGATATCTGACAAGACGTCTCGACCATAGCCATACTTGTAGGAAACCTGCTTGAAGTCCATATCTCCCTTCATCAAACTCAAATCCTCAACTGTTTTCTTCTCCTCAAACTCAGAAGCTACCAGATAAACCTCATTCAGACGGTTATTGGCAACCTGCGCTGTCTGAAGCTTGGTTTGCAGATTGATGATATTTTCCAAAGGATTGGTAAAGTAAACCAGCAAGGTATTATAGGTAATCAACTGCCCCAAACTCATCTTGCCATCCATAACCAGAACAGCCCCCATCCAGAGAATTCCGACATTGAGCAAGAGATGGGCAACTTTTTTCAGAGCCTTTTGCTGACTCTCTGCCCGACTATAGGTAAAGGATTTTTTCAGATAATCCACAAATTCCTTGTCAATTTTTTGGTAACGCTGACTTTCACTGGTCAAGGACTTGATCGTCTCAATACCGTTGATGTCCTCAATGATAGAAGAAGACAGAACCGCATTGGCTTCCATGGTATCCCGATTCATCTTTTCAAACGGCTTCATAAAGGCAAAGATAATCACTGTGTAGATAGGAAGTGCCAATAAAGTCATGAAAAAGAGATTGGTATTTTGTGAAAATAAAACAAGAGAAATAATGACAACCGTTGACACATCTAGGAAAATCGAAAGAATGGTCGAAGCCAGCGCATCGATGATACTGTTAGCATCTGTGAAACGAGACACGATTTCCCCTGTCCTGCGTGTCGCAAAGAAGGACATAGGCAGGTGAAAAACATGCTTGATATAGGACAAAATCACATCAATCGACAAGCGTTGCCCCAAAACAAGCAAGAGATACTCCTGAGCATAGGACAAAATCTGCTGGAGAATATAAACGATAACCAGCCCAATAGAAATAATCCCCAGTGTCGAACGCATCTGATCTGGCACATAAGTATCAATGATAGACTGCAGATAATAAGAACCCACAATGTTAATCAAGGTTACCAAGAGTGTTGCCAAAACGATGTTGGCAATCAAGCCACGCTGCTTCACTAATATAGGAATAAAAGAGAGCAGACCATTCTTTTGATCCTTATGAGGCTTGTAGTCTGGACTAGGTGCCATAAAAAGAGTCACTCCTGTCCATTCTTCCGCAAAGCGCTCACGTGGCAGTTTGGTCAATTTCACCCCAGAATCTGGATCGGCAATATGAATGCTATCCTTGTCCTGCCCAGTCACCACATAGTAGTGGAGCAATTTTCCTTCCTTAAGCACATGGGCAACAAAAGGAAAAGTCAAATCTGGCAAGTCAAAGAGCGTCATATCTGCCTTGATAGCTCGCGTCTCAAAACCAATCTCCTCTGCCACCTTGACCAAGCCCAAGGCCGTCGTCCCATCCATGGTCGTCTTGGCCAATTCTCGCAAGTGAGCCAAAGAATAATAACTACCATAGTAGCCAAAAACCATGGCTAATGAAGCTACACCGCAGTCCATCTGATCCACTTGCGGACGATAGTGACGTTTCCCAAATTTCATATTCATCTCCTTTTTCTAAACTCATCTGATAATAACTATCTTACCCCAATCCCCAAACAAAAACTGGACTTCCTTCCCAAATGTGCCTATCTACCTCCCAACTGCACTTTTTAGATAAAAAAATAGGCAGAACAAACGTCATGCCTAAAATATATATTTATTTCTTTTTCTTCCTAACTTTTTTGTCAATCATGTACAAAATGATAATCGAAAACAGCGGTGGTACAATATAACTCTTTTCACTCATTGTCAGCTGAAATCCCAGAGTTGCTAGTATCTTAAAGATGAAAATATTCATTAAAAATAGAAAAACAAATACTAAAAAATATTTTAAAATCTTATTCATTTTTTTCTTCCACTTTCCCAATTTCTATACCTATTTTATCATATTTTATCAAAAAATACATGTAAAACCCCCAAACAAACACCTCAACTGCACTTTTTTTGGCAAAAAATAGGCAGAACAAGCGTCCTACCTACTAAAAATATGCTATTGAAAGGAAAATGATTTTTTTCTGACACCCTAGGCAAGCTTGGGACAAATAAATCATTGATAGTAACCTTTACGACATCCTATTTAAAGTTACTTCAATTTTTAATGTCCCTGCTATTTCTAAGCCACCTATGGTATGATCTATTCATAGTCAGAATAGATTATACCGTTCTAAATTACGATTCATAGTTACTCCTTTTGTTGATTCGTTACTATAAGACATCTATTCCCTATAGAGCGTCTACTACCTCAAATTTATCCATTCTTTTTTTCTTTACTTCTGTATAAAAGAATGAAGACCATCATAAATAATGCAATCATTGGTATATTGAAACTATCAAACCAAGTAGGTAAAGATACTTTATTCATATCAGCTACTAATCTGATGATGGTATAAGACATTGAACTAAGTAATACCATGATTTCAGGCCAAACTTTCAGTATTGATTTAACAAATTTCATATTAAACTCCGATGTGATGCATTCTTAGATTCTAGCCTAGCTATTTTCAGCGCAGACTAACAAGTCATTCTTAACTGTTTACTCTACTCGCTTTTTATTGATCTTATATCCTAGATAAAAGAGCCCAAATAAAACGGGGTAAATTTCTGGATAAAATAGGGTATTGATTGGATTTTTCAAAATCAAATACGTTGCGATGTAGATTATGAGCGATACGGTAAAATAACCCTCAGCAAAACCTAATAAAAATGTTTTCATAAGAAACTCCTAATTACCTGACAAGAATGGCGGAAAAACGCTACCATTCATATACACAAAATCCTTTTGATCCATGTTCTTCATTTATAGTTTTGATTATTTTTTGACAAATCTTTGCGAAAAATACCAAAATATGCTGCGAAAAGCAAACCAACCAAAGTCCATTGCCAATTAAAAGATACTAACGAACCTGTACGAATCACATGAAGCGCGACATTAAGAGTTATTCCCAACAAAGGAAATATCGTGGCTAGTTTAGGTAACAATGTATTGAGATTAAGGTTGCGATTATTCATTATCTAACGCCCACGACGAGCCAAATCTGAACCAAATGTGTAACCAGCCCCAAATGCGCCAAATGCAATAGCACTTAGGCCAAATATAATCGAAATAGGTTCAATTCCTCCTTCAATTACTTGCAAATCTTTCTCATCAACTGCTTGAAATTTATCCATTCTTTTCTCCTTTACTTCTATATAATAAAATGAATACCATTAAAAACAATGAAATTGTTGGTATATTAAAATCTTCAAACCATGTAGGTAAGGATAGCTTATTCACATCAGCTACCAACCTGATAATTGTATAAGATATTGAACTAAGTAATACCATAAGCTCAGGCCAAATCTTCAACATTAATTTAACAAATTTCATATATCTCTACAAAATTATGGTCGATTAGCATAATATCCTGCAGCTATGCCCGCACCTGCTGAAACTGTAGCAAGCGCAGCTACACCTCCAATTAATTTCCAACCAATAACTACACCACCAATAATAATTGGTGCAATCCCCCCATCTACATTCACCAACTCTTCTTCTGTAAGAGCTACAAAGTTCTGTTCCATTTTGTCAAAATTTGTCATCTTTTTTCTCCTTTATTTCTATTTTTTAGTTTACGATTTCTGGCTCTTAAACCATTTTAAAAACCAGAATAGATAAATTACTGAATTCCTTTTCGTCTCACTTATCTATTTGAGAAGTGATTTAAAATGAACAGGTAAATTTCATTTATTTTAAATACCATTTGATAAACCATGGCAATAAGATTGGTAAATACATCGCGTAGTCTCCTTCCTTTTCGTCTCACTTATTTATTCGAAAAATAATTCGAAAATGTACAACTAAATTAAATTTTATTTCAAAAATAATTTAATGTACCATGAATAGAAAATCGGTAGATACATAAACCAGACTCCTTTCTGTTTCCTCTTACTTATCTATTCGAAAAAAATTTCGAAAATGTACAACTAAATTAAATTTACTTGAAAAATAATTTAGCAAACCACGGATAAAAAATTGGTAGATACATGAAGCAAACTCCTTTTCTTTTCCTCTTACTTATCTATTCGAAAAAAATTTCGAAAATGTACAACTAAATTCAATTTATTTAAAAAATAACTCAGTGAACCATGGGTAGAACATTGATATAAACATGAACTAGGCTCCTTTCTGTTTCCTCTTACTTATCTATTCGAAAAAGAAGTCAAAAAAATAAGAATATCAGAAAATTTTCCGATATTCTTATTGATAAACTCATCCAAGTCTAACAGATATTAGACATTGAGATGTTTTTTAAGGGTTCTTCTTGCTGTTCGTGATACGGGGAAGTGCAAGCCTTCTAATAAGGTCACTTCTGTGGCAGTCATCTCTTCAATGGCCTGTAAACTGACTAACGTATTGCGATTGGCATAGACAAAGTAATCTTTTTCAGCCTTGGTAGCGATATCCTTGAGACTACCATAAATGGTCTTGATAGAATGATTGGCATAATAGACCTTGATACGGTGGGATTCAACTGAAGTTTCAAAGGCTAAAATTTCATGGTAGGGCAGAGTAAAGCCCCGTCTCCCCTCAAAACTATAGGTGAAGAGACGCATATTTTCCCTCTTATCCACTGCCAGTACATAGTCCAGACAGCGCTCCAACTGATGACGGTAATCTTCCTCTGGCTGATCCTTGGAAATAAAATCCAAGGCAGACAAGTGATAGCGAAAAGCTAGTGGCAAGGCCTCCGAGTGTGTGGACACAAAGACAATACTTGTAAAGGGGTCTCGCTCCCGAACCTGTTGAGCAACCTGAAAGCCCCGTTCACGCTCTCCATCAATCTCTAAATCCAATAAATAGAGTTGGTAATGGTCAAAATACTGAGAATACTTTTCAACATCCCCATAGTTTTTGGCAATATCAATTTCCAATCTTAAATTACGAGAGCGACCGATATCTAGTAAAGTCTGCTCTATCCGTCCTTGCTGGACTCTATCGTCTTCCAAAACTAAAATTCTCATTCCTCTCCCCCTCGTTTCTCATCCTTAAATGGCAATTCTAAATCTTGTCTAAAAGTCGTCTCTCCTAGTTGGGTATCTAAGTTTAAATCATAATGAAAAACCATATCCTCCAAGGTTGCCAAGCCCAGTCCACTGTGGTTACCCTTGGTCGAATAACCCTTTTGACTGAGAATGCTAGGATTCAGTTCTTCTTTCTTACGAGTGTTTTCAATGATAAAACGGACACTCCTATCGCCTGCCAACAAAGCAACCCTAATCTGCGGATTTTCCGCCTCACTGGCTGCCTCTAAGGCATTTGTCGTGAGGATAGATAGGATACGGATAGCCTCCAACATCGGCAAATCCAGCTCTTCGACAACCCCCACCGTCTCCAAACTAAAATGAATTCCCTGCTTATCTGCCACAATCATGGCTTTTGCCAAGGTATTGCGAATAGCTATATCATGGATATTATGAAGATTAAAGGCCGTGTAGTCCGCCTTTCTCAGCTTTTCATTTGTCTTTAAAAAGACATCTTGATAAATGGTAGACACCTCAGCCATATCTTGATTAGCTATAGCAGGCTCCATGCTGGCGACAATTCCCGCAAAATCATGACGGAAACCTCGAACCTCATCATAGAGATGTCCCAACTTATCCACCATTCCTTGCAAGGAACGATTTTCATCTTCCTGTCTCTGAATGGTCTGCTCATCACGATAAACCTGCTCTAAGTGTCTGATATAAAAGAGCCAGGAGAAAAAGAGAATGAAAATCAGGAGAGAAATGGTCGTGTCAAAGCGAACGTAAAAAGAACTATTTCTATTGGTCATGAACGAAGAGAATATCCTAAATCCAGTCAGAGGTAGGATAATGAAAAAGCTCTTACGATAGTGGGTTTTAAAAGTATCTGAAAAGAATAAATCCAAATCCAAAGACCAACGCTTCATAATTTTACAACATAGAAAGATTGATAATAAATCAAATATAGATATATATAAAGTAGAAAACGAATCTACGAAACAACAATGCTCACCAGATAATACACGAATCCAAATTGTCAAAAATAAATAACGAATACTTTGAAAGAAGAGAAAAAGATACAGAGAAAGAAAAAGAGATTCCCCTTTTCCCTTGTGCAATACTAATAAAAAAATACAGTAAAAGAAGAGAATGATTCCTATATGAAATAATTCTCCAAATGTTTGACGAGCAGATAAACTAATTAAAAATACAAGAACCCAATAACGTTTTTTATAAAATTCTGGGGAAATTTGAGCGCCCAAATAAATAGTAGGCACTATGGTTGAAACGACTACCAACAGTAGATATATCACAGAAAATAAGAATTCTAAAATAAGCATAAATAAATCTAATCTCTAACTAATACTGTGAATTTAAGCAACGTGTCTACCCGTACCAAATAATTTATTGCACCATTTTACAGTATCTTCAAAAATCCCTCCACCATTCACTTCCTCCAATACCTCTGGGGTTAACTCTTCAAATTGTTCCAATTCTACAAATGTGTTTTTCATTTCCATGACAGACTCCTTTTCATTATTTTATAGATAACTCTATCCCCTACTCCATCTACAAAAGGCTTTAGTTTCCTTTTAAAATACAAGAAATCTAAAGCCTCCTGAAAATGGTATATTGGTTAGAGTGTTAACGATTAGTTGTGAAGATGTTATTTTTATTTAACCACAACCACTTTATAATATTCGTTTGAGTGTGGAGATTCAATTTTAATTTTTTCACCATATAAACCATCGATTTCTTTATCCAGATAATCTGAAACTCCTGATGGCAAGCGTTTCATCTTAAGAATTTCACCAGATTGATCCGCATAGGCTAGGATGTGATAGTGGGTTGTAGCCATACCATCATCAATCAATACAAAGTAACCTGTTTTGAGCTTACCTTGCTCATTTTCTAAATAGTATAGTTTATTGTTATTGATTGTAAAGTGGGTAGCTCCAAGACGAAGTCGTGCACCTGGATTTTCTAAATAGACATCATTGCCAACTTTTTTAATCTCTGAATAGGTTGTCATTGCTGGGATATTAATCACACGATGTCCATT
Source organism: Streptococcus pneumoniae (assembly GCF_001171885.1). Taxonomy (GTDB): domain Bacteria; phylum Bacillota; class Bacilli; order Lactobacillales; family Streptococcaceae; genus Streptococcus; species Streptococcus pneumoniae_A. The sequence continues at coordinate 28,786 of NZ_CKQD01000012.1, read as the reverse complement.
TTCATCAAAGTAGTAGCGATTTGGTAAGTTTTGGAAGTTCTGTACAACTGCCTTAGGATCAATTTCTTGTCCTTCTTCTTTATTATCCACTAAAGCTAAGGTAGTATTTGCAACCTCATCTCCATATTTATTAGAAAACTTCTTGAACTCTGGTCTGATATACCAAGTGTTTTTTTCAATAATAACATCGTCACCTTTAGCATTTAGCAAATATTCTTGCCCATCTCCAAGTTTGACAATATCATGAATATTGTATCCAGCATCTTTTCTATTTGCTAGATAGCCATCCTTACCAATGACATAACTTTCCCCATCACTGGCTGGAACAGCTCTATCTGCGACCATAGCACCTGATTTTTCAAAGTAAGACCATTTACCATTTGGAGTCGCCCATCCTGTTGCCATAGCGCCACTGTCTTTGAGGTAATACCATGTAGATCCTTCTTTGTACCAGCCAGTACGCATAGCGCCACTACTTGCGAGCGAATACCATGTGTTACCTTCCTTGTACCAGCCAGTGCGCATAGCACCACTATCTGCTAGAGAATACCAAGTATTGCCGTCTTTGAGCCAGCCTGTCTGCATTTTACCAGCGCTATCGAAGTGATACCATGACCCAGCATTTTGTACCCATTTATCCTTAGCTAGACTGCCATCTTGTGAAAGATTCCAGTCAGCACCATTTTTAACCCAAGTATCTGCAGCCTGTGCTTGGTTAATAGACAAAAGCAGACCAGCACCTGCAAGCAAACCAAGTGTAAGTAGTTTAGATTTTTTCATAGCCATTTCCTCCTTTATTGAATAGCTATAAGAGGGCTTCCCCTCTTTATTTAGCTATATTCTAATACTTTTCATTGTCAAAGTCAATAATATTGTGAAAAATTAGACAATATTACCAATATCTACGAATTGTATTTTGAGTAATACCGTATTGATTCATATAAGAAACATATTGACCTGGATATGGAGCATGAACTACCTTTCCACCACCAACATAAATACCTACATGGTCATTTGTCTCTTCACTATTATACAAAATCAAATCTCCAGCTTGTTGAGAACCATTACTTACATAACTTCCTCCTGTTGCTTGACCATAGGTTACTCTAGGAATACTAATATCAAACTTAGCATGAATAGCCATCGTAAATCCTGAGCAATCTACGCCACTATTCAAATCTGCCCCACCCCAAACATATGGAATTCTTCCTACAAATGTCTCTGCGTATTCACCAAGTGCCTGTCCACGATTTTCTACCCATACACCACTTTCTCTAAAGAAATATGGTGTACCATTCACACGTTGATAACCAGTGACCATAGCACCACTAGCAGATAAGTAGTAATAATTACCATCAGGTTGAATCCAAGTATTTTCTTTCATCCATCCTTGGTCATCAAAATAGTACCACTTGCCATCTAATTGTTCCCAATTTTTAGCATACCCACCTGAACCGTATTTAAACCACCATTTACCATTGGTTTGCATCCATGTTCCTTTCGGATCACGATATTGATTGAAAGCTTTCTTCTCTTGATTGCCCTCTGCTTGGGTTTCTTTATCTTCAAAACCAATCAATTTTACTTGATCAGCTTCTTCAGCTTTTATCTTGCCTTGATTAACTAATTGAGCAATCGCTTCTTTCTCACTTGCTGATGGGGAATCAGCATAGGCTACCGTAGTATGTGCTAGGAGAACACCTCCTGCAAGAACTAACAAACTAGAATACAGATATTTTTTCATCGTGAAAATCCTTTCTTTTTCTCCTTTTTGGAGATTGATTTTTTCTAACTCCATTATATCCCCTATTTCTCCTCAGATTTCTACTGTCCCTAGAAAGACTAAATCTGTTCCTAAACGGTCACTTATACTCAATGAAAATCAAAAAGCAAACTAGGAAGCTAGCCGCAGGTTGCTCAAAACACTGTTTTGAGGTGGCAGATAGAGCTGACGTGGCTTGAAGAGATTTTCGAAGAGTATTAAGCCAAATAAAAAAGTCCAAAGCAAATACCTTGGAACTCCGATTTCTATTTTGCTTGAATGATTTTAACCACATCTCCTACACTTTGGAGTTGATCAATTTCCTCATCACTGATTTCGATATTAAATTCATCTTCCAGTGTCAAGATAAACTCCATCAAGTCAACTGAGTCAGCATCCAAGTCGTCTTTCAGACTCAAGGATTCTGTCACGACAAAGTCCTCTCCCTGTCGCTCTTGGATAATGGTCACAATACGGTCAAAAATTTCTTTTTCTGTCATCTCTTTTATTCTCCTGAAAATTCACGCGCAGTCTGGGCAACTACGTCTGTTTCTAGCATGGTACGAATCTGGCGAATCGTACTATAAACAGCCTTGGCATCGCTTGAGCCATGAGTCTTGACAACCGGTGCCTTGACGCCAAACAAGACTGCTCCACCAACATCTGAATAGTTGAGCTGTTTTTTCAAACCTCTGAGGCTGTCCTTGAGAAGGAGGGCACCTAGTTTCGCTCGAAGACCTCCACCTATAATAGCGGTCTTGAGCAAGCCCATGATTCCCATGGCTGTCCCTTCAATGGATTTGAGCACAGCGTTTCCCGTGAAACCATCTGCCACAACAACATCCGCAACGCCATTCATCAAATCACGCGCTTCCACATTTCCGATAAAGTTCAAACTTTCATCAGCCGCCAGTAATTCATAAGTTTCCTTACGAAGCGGGTCACCCTTGCTACTCTCTGTTCCGTTGTTGAGCAAACCAACACGTGGTTGCTCAATGCCACGAACATTTTTAGCATAGAAGGAACCTAGAACCGCGTATTGATGGAGGTGCTGGGCTGTATTTTCCGCATTAGCACCGAGGTCAAGCATGTCAAAACCTCTCCCATCTACAGTCGGTAAGGTAGACATGAGTCCAGGTCGGTCGATATTCTTGATACGACCCACGATGAAAAATCCTGCTGCTAGTAAAGCACCTGTATTCCCAGCCGATAGGACAGCATCTGCTTCACCCTCTTTGACAGCCTTGGCCGCCAAGACCATACTGGCATTTTTCTTCTTCCGAATAGCTCTCGTAGGTTCATCGTCTGAATCAATCTTCTCATCCGTATGGATAATGCTGACGCGCTCCGTCGCTGTCAGATATTGCTTGATTTTAGCTTCATCTCCGTAGAGTTGAACCTCAATATCTGAAAAGTCAGCAAGAGCTTGATTGACCCCCTCAACGATGGCCTGAGGTGCATAATCGCCCCCCATGGCATCTACTGCGATTTTTTTCATTTCTTTTCCCCTTTTAGTAATTGTCCCCAGTCTGCTAGGGAATCAATAAATTTCTTTGATTTTAGGTGAATCCCAACATACTCTTCGTAGAGTTGATCCATAAATTGGCGTAGCTCTTGCTTGATTTCAGGCTTGAGCGAAATGGTCTCCAAAGTCTCAAAATCAATGGCTTGAAATTGATTGAGCAGATAAGGGATGTTGGGATTGAGATGGCAACGTCTCTCATCCTCATGATAATGATATGGACAGAGGCAGGCGCCATATTTGAAAGAAAAGTCAAAAGCCTGACCGATCCGATGGCAAAAGACACACTCATTAAAATTGAGGCTGATTCCAAATCGAGTCAAGATTTGGATTTCAAAAATATTGGTCAAAACCTGATAATCTAAGCCAGCTTCCATCAACTCCAAAGTCTTTTGCAAAAAAGCAAACAAGGGAGCATCCTGCTGATTATCCTGCAAGCTAGCATCTGCAAGAGCTGCCACATAGGTCGCATAAGCCATGACAAAGAGATCGCTATTGATCTTGGGAAAGGTCATCACCTCATGGTAGTCCTCAATGTAGCTAAGCCCGTCATCATTGATTCGCAAGAGAAATCGTGCCAGCACCAAGGGTTGAATAACAGGAGCCAGTTTGGACTGACCAGCGTGTTTGACGAAAAACATGCGCTTGCCAGCCTGCTCTGTAAAAATCTTGACTAACTTGTCATCCTCCCGAAAATTGCGATTGTAGAGCACCAAGCCTTGACTCGTGATAGACTGAATCATGCTTCTCTCATGTACTCCTCAAGCCGTTTCATGGCTTCTTTGATCGTCTCCATGCTGGCTGCATAAGATAGGCGAACATATCCTTCCCCGTAACGCCCAAAGGCGGCACCAGGGATAAAGGCAACGGCCTTCTTCTGAGCAAAATCCTTCAGAAAGGCAAAGGAGTCTTGATTGTAACCCGCTGGAATCTTAGCAAAGATATAGAAGGCACCGTCTGGTTTGATAATCTCAAAACCAAGAGCAGTCATTTTCTCGATAATATAGTCCCGACGCTGGATATATTCCTTCTTCATCGGTTCCGCATCGTTTTTACCAGCTGTCAAGGCTTCCACCGCAGCGTGTTGAGCCATAGTATTTGCGGCAGTGACCAAATATTGGTGACTCTTGATCAACTGAGCTGTAAAGGCAGCAGGAGCAAAAATCAGACCCAAACGCCAACCGGTCATAGCATGTGATTTAGACAAACCATTGATAATAATAGCCTGATCTCTCAACATAGTCCCTAGAGACACATGGGCTTCGCCTGTGTAGGTCAATTCTGAGTAAACCTCATCACAGACAACGAAAATCTCGTACTTGCGTAAAACAGCTGCCAAGGCCTCCAACTGCTCCCGACTATAGGTAATTCCTGTCGGATTTGCTGGATAGTTGAGAATAACCGCCTTGAGCTTGTCACCCTGCTCGAGAATAGCTTTCTCTAGCATTTCTGGTGTCAAGACAAAGTCATTTTCAGTTGTGTCAATCTCGACAATCTCTGCCCCAACTAGATTGACAATCGGTTCATAACCTGGATAAGCAGGAGCTGGCAAGAGCACTTTGTCTCCCTCTTCCAAAATAGCTGTCAAAGTAGCAGATAATGCCTCTGTCGCCCCAATTGTAACCAAGATTTCATTTTCAGGAGCATAGTCCAGTTGGTACTTTTCCTTAACAAAGTCACTGGCTGCCTGACGTAAGGTCAGCAGACCACTCATCCCTGTATAGTAGGATTGGTTCTGGTCAATGGCTCGCTTGGCCGCCTCCTTGACATGATCTGGCGTTGTAAAATCAGGTTCCCCCAAGGTCAAACGCAAGACCCCAGAAATCTCCGAAATAGCCTGGTCAAACTGACGAATCAACGAAACTTGAATCTTATCTAACTGTTTATTAAAGCGCTTAGTTAAGTCCATAGATACCTCCTACTTTCAAAACGTATCTCTATTATACTACAAAAGGCCCCCGACCGCAAAAATACATGATAGAATAACGCTAGCATGACAAATTGAAGTGTGTTAATTTAAATTGATTACAACACTATGTTTTGAGAATACTCAATGAAAATCTCATGAGACTAGGAATCAAGGTGAAAGCATAACTAAAGTTAGGTAAGCCGAAGATGACAACGTATCATGAGATTTTCAACGAGTATTGAGGTTTTGATAATCTTCGTTACAACTATTCTAGCACCATTACTGATTACTATTACCGGTAATGTCATTTCTGAGTGGATAGTCAGAAAGTGGTTAGATAAGCGCGACAAAAAAATATAACCTGAGTTTAGTTTTAATGTAACTGGACAAAAAGAAATACCAGAGGTGGAGCTCTGGTATTTTTGTTTTTGCCAAGACTTCGTTACAGTTCTTGTAAGATTATTATTACATAATTAGCACTACTTGTCAAATAATTATTAGGACCCACTTTCTATTTTACTTTTCCTGTTTACAGGTCTATAATGGTAACAGATTCTATTTGGAGGTTTTTATGTCATTTCTATCAAAAAATGGAGCAGGCATCTTGGCCTGTCTTCTGATTTCACTACTTGCTTGGTATCTAGGCGGATTCTTCCCTGTGATTGGCGCACCTGTCTTTGCCATTTTCATAGGTATGCTTCTCCATCCCTTTCTCTCATCCCATAAACAACTGGATGCGGGATTGACCTTTAGTTCTAAGAAATTACTCCAGTATGCCGTTATCTTGCTTGGTTTTGGTCTCAATATCTCGCAAGTCTTCGCAGTCGGACAATCTTCACTCCCTGTCATCCTGTCCACCATTTCAATAGCCTTGATTATTGCCTACTTCTTCCAGCGCTTCTTTGCACTGGATACAAAACTGGCTACCTTGGTTGGAGTAGGTTCTTCTATCTGTGGTGGCTCTGCCATTGCAGCGACAGCGCCCGTTATTGATGCTAAGGAAAAGGAAGTAGCCCAAGCCATTTCCGTTATCTTTTTCTTCAATGTCTTGGCTGCGCTCATCTTTCCAACCCTCGGCACCTGGCTTCATCTATCCAATGACGGCTTCGCCCTATTTGCAGGAACTGCGGTCAATGATACTTCCTCTGTAACCGCCACAGCCAGCGCCTGGGACAGCCTCTACCAAAGTAATACCCTCGAATCCGCAACCATTGTCAAACTTACGCGAACCCTTGCTATTATCCCCATCACTCTCTTTCTCTCCTACTGGCAAAGTCGAGAGCAAAAAAATAAGCAAGGCCTGCAACTGAAAAAAGTCTTCCCACTGTTTATCCTTTACTTTATCCTTGCCTCTCTCCTCACTACACTACTCACCTCTCTAGGTATGTCTAGTAGTTTCTTTACCCCGCTCAAACAACTCTCTAAATTCCTTATTATCATGGCCATGAGTGCCATCGGTCTCAAAACCAATCTGGTAGCCATGATCAAATCCAGCGGCAAATCCATTCTTCTTGGAGCCATCTGCTGGATTGCCATCATCCTCACTAGTCTTGGTATGCAGACCCTTATCGGCATTTTCTAATACTCTTCGAAAATCTCTTCAAACCACGTCAACGTCGCCTTGCCGTAGGTATGGTTACTGACTTCGTCAGTTCTATTCACAACCTCAAAACTGTGTTTTGAGCTGACTTCGTCAGTTCTATCTACAACCTCAAAACTGTGTTTTGAGCAATCTGCGGCTAGTTTCCTCTTTGCTCTTTGATTTTCATTGGGTATAACACAAAAGGTAGCCCCATCAGCTACCTTTTTCTTATGCTTCCTCAATCAAGCGTGTATGCTCTCTCTTGATGCAGCGATTCATCACGATGTCATCACATCCACCAGCACGCAAGATTTCTTCCGCTTCTAGACTTTCAAGTCCTAGCTGTGCCCAAAAAATCTTGGCATCAGCCTTGAGAAAATCACGCGCCACATCTGGCAAAAATTCACTGCGACGGTAAACATTGACAATATCTACAGGAAAATGAATCTCTGCTAGACTAGCATAAGCCTTTTCACCCAAGATTTCGCCACCTGCCGCCTTGGGATTGACTGGAATGATTTTATAACCTCGAGCCTGCATTTCCTTGGTCACTCGATTGCTGGTTGTTTCCTCACGGTCTGATAAACCCACTACAGCAAGGGTTTTACTCGTTGCTAGATACTGACGAATCACACCATCACTTGGATTGATAAATTCTTGACTCATAGAAATCCTCCTTTTTCATCAGTATAGCACATTTTGAAAAGGCTTGCATCATTCTACTACAAAAAAGGAGGACTAGCCCCCTTTTTATTTAGCCTCGTACCAGGTTGCCCCTTCATTTTCGTCTGCGATGAGGGGAACACTGAGTTGAATGGCTTCTTCCATGGTTTGTTTCACTAATTTTTTCATCTCTGCCAATTCAGATTTAGGCACTTCAAGGACGATTTCATCGTGCACTTGCAGAAGCATCTTAGTCTGATAACCACCTGCAACTAAGGCTTTATCCATCTGAATCATGGCAATCTTGAGAATATCTGCCGCCGATCCCTGGATAGGAGAGTTGATGGCCGTTCGCTCCGCAAAACCACGAATGTTAAAGTTGCGCGAATTGATATCTGGCAACTCACGACGACGCTTGAAGAGGGTCTCCACATAGCCCTTATCACGCGCCTCACGCACCACTTCATCCATGTAGTTTTTAATACCTGGGAAGCGTTCAAAGTAGGTATCAATGTAGGCTTTGGCCTCCTTACGGCTAATGCCCAGATTATTAGACAAACCAAAGTCTGAAATCCCGTAAACCACTCCAAAGTTGACAGCCTTTGCATTGCGACGGTCGTTTGCAGTCACATCCTCAGGACGCTCAATGCCAAAGACCCGCATGGCTGTCGAAGTATGGATATCTGCCCCTTCTTGGAAAGCCTTAATCAAGTGTTCATCCTTGGAAATATGAGCCAAAACACGCAATTCAATCTGTGAATAGTCCGAGCTGAGCAATACGCTATCCTCCCACTCAGGCACAAAAGCCTTACGAATGAGACGACCTTGCTCCAAACGCACAGGGATATTTTGCAGGTTTGGATCCACACTAGACAGACGCCCAGTCTGGGTCAAATCCTGCACATAGCGAGTATGAATCTTGCCATCAGCCAAAATCCAGTCTTGCAAGCCAATCACATAAGTCGATTGAATCTTAGTAATCTGACGGTAGTCAAGAATTTTCTTAACAATCGGAGCAATAGGAGCCAAACGTTCCAACACATCCACCGCTGTCGAATAACCTGTCTTGGTTTTCTTAGTGTATTCTAGAGGAAGTTCCAATTTTTCAAAGAGAAGGACGCCCAACTGCTTAGGCGAGTTGATATTAAACTCCTCACCAGCCAGTTCATAAATCTCCTGAGTCAGTTTTTCAATGACAAGCTCATTTTCAACCTGCATCTCAAGCAAGGTCTCTTTCTTAACCGTAATCCCAGCAATTTCCATCTTGGCAAGGACAAAAGCCAGAGGTTGTTCCATATCATAAAGAAGCTCTAATTGCCCATTTTCGCTGAGTTTTTCAAGCAAAATAGGCTCTGTTTCAACCAGTGTTCCAACCTTGCGAGCTAAGTGTTCCAAGAATTTCTCACGTTCAGGAATGGCCTTCTTGACTCCCTTACCGTAGAAAGTTTCATCATCAACCAAATAAGTCTGACCATAAAGACTAGCGATGGTCGCAATTTCATTGTCCTCCACAGTCGAAAGGAGGTATTTAGCCAAACGGCTGTCAAAAGCAGGCTCCTGCAAATCCACACCAAAACGATGCAAGAGAACTTTAGCTTTCTTGAAGTCATAAACTCTCAGAGGTGTTTTTTCTAAAAAGTCCTTGAAAATAGGCTCTTTCAAAAGTTCAAGCTTGTCTGTAGCATAGAGCTTATCGCCACAAGACCAGGCAAAACCAACCAAATCATCCGTATGGTAATTCTCACCAAAAAGCTCAAAATGGAAGATAGACTCTTCACTCAGCATATCTTGACTGACTTGGTCAACGATAGTAAAGTCCAAACTCTCAGCCACATCAGCTGACGACACATTTAAAGTCTGTTTGAGCTGTTTGAAGCCCATTTCGTCGTAGAATTTCCCAAGATTCTCCACATCTGGACCACTATAGACCAAATCCTCCAAACAAATCTCAATCGGTGCCTGGGTATCAATGGTTGCTAGCGTTTTAGATAAAAAGGCCTGTTCCTTATCATTGATGAGATTTTCCTTCATCTTAGAAGCCTTCATCCCATCGATATTCTCATAAATCCCCTCGAGTGAACCATGCTCCAGCAAGAGCTTGATACCCGTCTTTTCACCGATTTTGGTCACCCCAGGGATATTATCCGACTTATCTCCCATAAGCGCCTTGAGATCGATAAACTGCGTCGGTGTAATGCCCATCTTTTCCATGAGATAATCTGGCGTAAAGGCCTCAAACTCAGCCACACCTTTCTTGGAAATCTCAACCACCGTATGCTCATCCGTCAGCTGAATCAAGTCCTTGTCCCCACTGACAATGGTAATATCAAAACCATCTTGCTCTGCTAGCTTATCCAGCGTCCCAATGATGTCATCCGCCTCATACTGAGCCAACTCATAGTGACGAATCCCCATATGATCCAACAACTCACGAATGAAAGGAAACTGCTCACGAAACTCATCAGGAGTCTTGGCTCGACCACCCTTATAGTCCGCATACATCTCTGTACGGAAGGTCGTCTTTCCCGCATCAAAGGCTACTAAAATATGACTAGGCTCAACCCGCTCCAACAAATGACTCAACATCAACTGGAAACCATAAATCGCATTGGTATGCAAACCAGCCGCATTCTTAAAACGGTCCAACTGCTGATAGAGCGCAAAAAACGCCCGAAAAGCTACAGAAGACCCATCAATCAATAATAATTTTTTCTTATCCATACACCCATTATAAAGGAAAGCACCAAAAAATACCATTGGGAAGAGCCATACTCAATATTTTTCATACTTTTTGCGAATAAATAGATAGAAGCATTGAATCTAGTAAACCTAGATTTAAAAATGTGCTATAATGAAAGGAGAAAGAATATGACATTACGTCATCCGTGCATCAGCCCAACTAATGATTTGGTTGCTAAGAAGATTTTTAGCAACCCAGAAATCACTTGTCAATTTATCCGCGATATGCTGGACTTGCCAGCCAAAAATGTAACCATTTTGGAGGGGAGCAATATTCACGTCTTGCCTTCCGTGCCCTACTCAGCGCAGGATTTCTATACCAGTATAGATGTTTTAGCGGAGTTAGATAATGGAACCCAAGTAATCATTGAAATTCAAGTTCATCATCAGAATTTTTTCATCAATCGCCTGTGGACTTACCTGTGCAGTCAGGTTAATCAAAACCTCGAAAAAATTCGCCAACGAGAAGGTGATACACACCAGAGTTACAAACACATCGCACCTGTTTACGCTATCGCAATTGTGGATAGCAACTACTTCTCAGATGACTTGGCTTTTCATAGCTTTAGCATGCGCGAGGACACGACAGGTGAAGTTTTAACAATTACAAACAATGGACAGGAAAACCATCTAGTCAAGATGGCGTTCTTGGAACTAAAAAAATATAGAGAAACCAGCAAGGACGAGGTTCGCAAGCCATGGTTGGAGTTTTTCGGTAATAAACCCTTTACTCAACAACCCGAGCGAGCCATCAGCCAAGCAGACCAACTGCTAGACTATAAAAGCTGGTCCGAGGAGGACAGGAAAATGTTTAGTCAACTACGTATGCGTGAAGAACAAGCCTCGTTAGCACAGGACTATGCCTTGGAAACTGCTAGGGCTGAAGGTCTTGAACAAGGTTTAGAGCGTGGACTTGAACGTGGTCGTGCAGAGGGTCTTGAACAAGGGCGAGAAGAAGGTCTTGAACAGGGAATGGAGCGTGGGAAAGTTGAAGGAAGGGAAGAAGGGAAACTTTTTGCCTTCTTAGACATGGTTCGCCAACATGTTCTAACTTCCGAATTTGCGAGTGAGCAATTAGGCATGACCGTCGCTGAGTTTGAGGCACTGTTATAAGATTATACAATCACTAATAACATAAAAGCGAACAAGAATGAAATATTGTCTTGTTCACTTTTTATTTTCTACTATCCAACAAAACCCTCACTCGATTATATACAAAAAAAGAGAAGGCATCAAGTCCTTCTCTTTCATATTTTTAACTAATTAGTTTTTGCGTTTCACAAATGGAAGGGCACCAAGGAGCAAGCCTAGGAATCCTAATGATGCAATTGCAGCATTATCTTTGCCACCAGTGTTTGGAAGTTCTTTCTTATCTTCTGCTTTTGCAGCTGGTGCTTGATAAGTGTTGTCTTGACTAGTACCTGCTACAGCTGGAGCTGTCGGTGCTGGTGTTTCAGCTGTTGGTGCAGCTGGAGTATCTGCTCCAGGAGCTGGTGTTGCAGGTGTTTCATTTGCTGGTGTAGATGGTGTTGTTGAACCTGGTGTAACAGATGGTCTGTTAATAATATAGCGATCACCTGGATACTCCCCACCATTTGCCTGATGGTCTAGGTTACTGTTACCTGAATCAGAACCAGTTACCTTATAGATATGTCTTAAAATACCATCTTTTGTATATGAAACTCCTGTATAAGTGTATCCAGGGATATTTCTAGGTGCATGTGTACCTAACTCACCTTCTGCAATTGGGTTTTCTCCTGTTTCGTCAAAGAAACCAGTTACTGGACCTTCGTATGGGTTAACTTCATTTACCGCTGGTTTTACACCATTTAAAGCAATATCAAGTTCTTCTTCTAATGCTGTAGTATCTTTTCCATCAGCTTTATCTTTTGCAATTTGACGACGTAGTACACGAACTTCTTCTGCTTCACGGTCTGCTACATATGAATAATAATCTTCATCTGCTTGTTCTAATGCAGCTTTAGCTTCTTTTGCTTCTTTTTCTGCTTGTTTTAATGTTTCTTCTGCATCTTTTAATGCTGCTTCAGCTTTTTCTAAATCAGCTCTTGCTGCTTCTCTATATTGATCAGCTTGTTCACCGTCAGCATCTTTATAGCTTGCTAATTCTTTTTCAAATTTTGCTTTAGCTTCTTTTGCAGCTGCTAATTCCTCTTGAGCTGCTTTCACATTTTCTTTAGCTGCTTCTACAGCTGCTTTAGCTTCTTCTCTGTTAGATTCAGCTTCTTTTTCATCATGTTTAGCTGCAGCTAATCTTTCTTCTGCATCTTTAACATCTGTATTTTCTTCATCTAAACGTTTGTTGATTTTATCTTGAGCATCAGCATCAATTCCACCGTTTAATGGTTTAACTTCTGTAACTTCACCTGATTCGTTACGAACTAATTCAGCACCTGGAGCAGGTTTTGCATCTTTAACTTCTACAGGTGCATAGTTTGCACCATATTTTCCTGGTTCTGCTTCATCTGATTCTGTCTTGCTAGCTTCTGCTAAGTCTTTTAGCACTTCTTCAGGTGTAATCTCTTTATCATCAATAGCTTTTAATAAATCATCTTTACCGATAGCTGCTTTAGCTGCTAAAATTGCTGCTTCTTTATCTTTGATTTTATCATTTTTATTAATAGCTTCTTCAGCTTGTTTTTCTAACTCTGTAAAGTAATCAGCTACATCTTCTTTAGTCACAGCAGCTGCATTAGTATCTTCTGCAGCTTTCACAACTGATGGGTTTGAAGCAAGGAAACCTGCTCCTAAAACGGCAACGCTAGCCAAGCTAGCAGTGAAAAGTTTTTTCTTGTCCATAAAGTATTTACCACCTTTAATATCCTTTTTGCTGTCATTATAGCATTTTCTTTCGGAAAAATCAAGAAATAACCTCCTTATTGACAAAAAAATAAGAGGAATTTCCTCTTATTTCTTTATTATATTCCTTACACCCACTCACCATTGGCATTTACTGTGTAACCATCGATAGTCGTGTTCACAGCCAATGCACCTGATGAATATGAGTAATACCATTTACCGCTAACTTGGTACCAACCTGTCTTCATAGCGCCTGAGCCAGCAAGATAATACCAAGTACCACCTTGCTTGAGCCAACCTGTTTGCATAGCACCTGAGCTGTTGAGGTAGTACCATGTGCCACCTTGGTTCAACCAACCTGTCTGCATAGCACCTGAACCATTGAGATAATACCATACCCCATCAATTTTTTGCCAACCTGTCTTCATTACACCAGAAGCATCCAAGTAGTACCATGAGCCATCTTTAACCCAACCTGTCTTCATGTTATCTTCCGCATCATAATAGTACCACTTACCATCAATTTTATTCCAACCTGGCTTGCTACTAGCACGATCCGCTAAACGATAAGTCACGCCGTCAATAGTGATAGAACCTGTTTTACGTTCACCTTCTGGAGTAAGGTAATGATAAGCACCATCACTATCTTTTACGAGACCAACTTTACGTTCGCCATCATTTGTAATATAGTACCATTTCTTATTTGCATCTTGAACGAGACCTGTTTTACGGCTACCGTCTGCCAATAAATAATACCACTTCTTCTCAATCTGTTGAAGACCTGTTTGTTGAATCCCCTCTTTAACGTAGTAAATCTTCTCACCTTTTGCAATGACAGTAGTTGGTTTAGAACCATCATCAGTAATATAGTAATCCTTACCACCTTCATTGACCCAACCAGTTTTCTTCACGCCATTTTCATCAAAGTAGTAGCGTTTATCTTTTACTTCGAGGATTCCTGTTTTCATGACTCCTTTGTCATCAAAATAATAGATTTTTCCATCAACTTTTTGCCAGCCTGTAGCTAAATTATTATTAATATAAAGTTGAGGTTTCCCATCAACAGTTAACCATTTGTACTCATTTTTTTGGTTAGTTGATGAGTTAGTATCAGAAGAATCTACATGGTCCGTATTATTTCTACCAGTACTATTTGTATTAACATATGTATTATCGTTTGAAGCTGGAGGTGTTGCACCAGCGTTTAAAGAAAACTCATGTACCCAAATGCCTCCATCTCTATAACTTTGTTTATAAGTTAAACCTGTCACCTCTCCTGGTTCATCTGAGTATTTCTCAACATGTTTGAAGGTTAATGGAATATTAGATTTATCTCTATATCTCCACTCTGTCTTACGAAAGTCTTCTGGATTAGGATTTTCATCCGTCTTTTGACTAGCGTAAACTGTTAGTTCATCTGAAATTGAAGCTAATAAAGTACTAGCTCCAAGTAATGTCACCCCTGCAGCACCTACTGCTAAAATATGTTTTGCTTTCATCTTTTTTACCTCTTTATCACTTATTCCGTGTATAATGTTACACCCACTCACCATTTGCATTTAGAGTATAACCGTTAATCGTTGTATTTACTGCAAGAGCGCCTGAACTATAGGCATAATACCACTTGCCACCTGCTTGGAACCATCCAGTCACCAGAGCACCAGAAGTATTTAGATAGTACCAGACACCATCTATTTTTCTCCAACCAGTAGCCATTGCACCATCAGAATGCAGATAGTACCACTTGCCACTTTGGTTTAACCAGCCTGTCTGCATAGAGCCAGCACTATTGAGATAGTACCATTTACCAGAGATAAACTTCCAACCTGTTTGCATACTGCCATCTGCCGCTAGGTAATACCAGCTACCGTCACTGACCCAGCCAGTTTTCTTCACACCATCTTGGTCAAAGAAATACCACTTATCAGCGATATATTGCCAACCTGTACGTTTCTCTTCCACTTTTTCAGTTCCAGTAACACTATCGTCTTTTACAAACCAATGTTTACGAACTCCTTGGTCAATCTTTGTTTCTACAAAACGATAACCTTTAAATGTACCATGTTCAACTTCTTCAGTTTTTTTGGTAGCATTAGCAGGAAGAAAAGCTTTTAATTCTCTACTAGTTCCATCTGATTCCATTACCAGCCAAGAAGTCCCTTTGACTGTATCTTTAAAGGGTTTTAAAATGTCAGGCTTTACAGAAAGGCCATCTACCTTATCTCCTGTAACTGTCACTGCTGGCTTAAAGTAATGCTTTAATACAGTTCCATCTATTGAAGAAGTATCAAATTGATATCCTGAAAAAGTACCTGGAGAAGCTGTTTCAGGTTTTGATGAATCATAAGTTTGAGCACCTCTTAAAACCTTTTCCTTTCCATCTTCCTGTTTTGTGACCCAAACAACTGTCTTATACACATTCGTTTCCGAAGCCTTTACATCAGTTGCTTTTGCGCCAAGAAGAGCAGCACTTGCCAAGGTCGCACCTAATAAAACGTTTATCACTTTTGATTTCATTGGAAACCTCCTATTATTTTTAACTATTATAATACTTATACAAAATAAATGCAAGAAAAAACAGGAGATAACTCTCCTGTTTTATATTTCATGTATTAGGATTATACCCACTCACCGTTTGCGTTTACGTTGTAACCGTCAACAGTTGTGTTTACTGAAAGGGCACCTGAACCATTCACATGGTACCATTTACCAGCAACTTCAAACCATTGGCTAGCTTTCATAGCACCTGTTGCTTCAAGGAAGTACCAAGTTCCACCATCTTTCAACCAACCAGTTTGCATAGCACCTGATTTGTTTAGGTAGTACCAAGTTCCGTTAACGTTTACCCAACCAGTTTGCATTACACCTTTATCGTTTAGGTAGTACCAGTTACCGTCAACTTGTTTCCAACCTGTAACAGCTGTAGCATTTTCGAAGTATTTCCATCCTTCAGCTGTGTTAGCCCAACCATATTGAGCTGCTGTAGTTGGGTTACCGATTTTTGCAGCACGATCATCAAGTTTGTAAGGCAATGTGATAGTTTCCTCAGTATATAAGTAACCTCCAACTTCTACACCTTGTACATTAACACCGCCTTTAACAGTAAACTCACCAACAAGCTCTACTGCTTCTTTAAAGTCTGTAGCAGTCTTAGATACACGGTATTGAATTACTTCACCAGCTTGAAAGCCTGTTGGAAGTTCTGCATCACCTGCTGCATTAGTTGTAGCAGTGAAGTATTCTGGTTTCTTTTCACCTGAAGCTGGTTTCAAGAAGAAGTCTACTTCTACGTTTGGAACTGGACGTCCACCACCATCAACAACAGTTACACGAACACGACGGTTGAAACCATGTGCTGCATCACGGTCGTAACGGATGTATTTAGCACCAATTGCATAACCATAACCAAAACGGTCATGAGCTGTACCTTGGAAGTATACATCTCCACCTTTTTGAGTTGAACCATATCTTACTGAACCATCTGGATTATAATTTCCAAACGATTCTCCTGAAGTAGCTGAAACAGCTTGTACAGCACCAAATGCTGCAAGAGCGACTGCGCTTGTCAATAAAACTTTTTTCATCGTTTTATCTCCTTTGTTTTCTTTTAAATATTTTTTCGTAAGACTATCTTACTCCCATACAGTATATAAATATTTGCAGGATTTGTCAAGGGTTTTCATCAACTTTTTACCTATTTTTTTCAAAAAAGGTGAAAAAACGTCTTTGTGAGATGAAAGACCCTTCAAATACCGTATCTCCCAAGTGAAAATCTCACAAATTTCTTAAACCCTGAGTCAAACCTCACATATCTAATCCATATCGATAGTTGGATAGAACTCACTTCCATGATATTATCCTATAACCCCTTCCAAATGTCAAGCAAAAATGACAAGTATTTTAGAAATAACTCGTCATTCCATTAACTTTCTACTATTTAAAATGTGACCTCATAGCAAGGACTCAAACTCAGCCACGGTCATGCCCAACTGCTGGCTGGCAACCTCGGTAGTCAGAAGACCTTGACGAACTAGATTTAGTAGCATAGACAAACTTCCTTCAACTTTCCCTCTCTCCAGTCCCCATTCAAGACCTTCTTCTCGCCCTTTTTCAATACCCTCTGCACGACCACGTTCCAACCCTTTTTCCTCAGCTTGTTCCAAAGCATAGTCATGTGCTAACAAGGCTTGTTCTTCGCGTCTGCGTTGTTCACTAAACATTTTCCTGTCCTCCTCGGACCAGCTCTTATAGTCTAGCAGTTGGTCTGCCTGACTGATGGCTCGCTCGGGGCGCTGGATAAAGGGTTTATTCCCGAAAAACTCCAACCACGGCTTGCGAACGCTATCCTTGCTGGTTTCTCTGTATTTTTAGGTCTAAGAACGCCATTACTGTGATGGTATTACAAAAGTGCTTCAAACTCCGCTACTGACATACCCAATTGTTCACTCGCGAATTCGGAAGTTAAAACATGTTGGCGTACTAAATCTAGAAAGGTAAAGATTTTCCCACGCTCTAAACCTTGTTCAATACCTTCTGCACGACCACGTTCTAAGCCCTTTTCCTCAGCTTGTTCCAAGGCATAGTCCTGTGCTAACAAGGCTTGTTCTTCGCGCATACGTAGTTGACTAAACATTTTTCTGTCCTCCTCGGACCAGCTCTTGTAGTCTAGCAGTTGGTCTGCTTGGCTGATGGCTCGCTCGGGTTGCTGAGTAAAGGGTTTATTCCCGAAAAACTCCAACCACGGCTTGCGAATACTATCTTTGCTGGTTTCTCTGTATTTTTTTAATTCCAAGAATGCCATCTTAACCAGATGGTTTTCTTGACCGTTATTTGTGATAGTTAAGACCTCACCTGTCGTGTCTTCGCGCATACTGAAACTGTGGAAAGCTAGATCATCTTGGAAATAATTACTATCCACAATAGCTATTGCGTAAACAGGTGCGATATGCTTGTAACTCTGGTGGGTATCACCTTCACGTTGGCGAATTTTTTCTAGATTTTGATTGACCTGACTGCACAAGTAAGCCCACAAACGATTGATGAAAAAATTCTGATGATGAACCTGAATTTCGATGATAACTTGCGTACCATTATCCAACTCCGCCAAAACATCTATACTGGTATAGAAATCCTGTGCCGAGTACGGTAAGGAAGACAAGACGTGAATGTTGCTCCCCTCCAAAATGGTTACATTTTTAGCTGGCAAGTCCAGCATATCGCGAATAAATTGACAAGTGATTTCTGGATTGCTAAAGATTTTCTTAGCAACCAAATCATTGGTTGGACTGATGCCCGGATGTCTTAAAATCATCCTTTTCCTCCTTTTATTATACCACAGTTTTAAATCTAGGTTTCCTAGATTCACTGTTACTATCTATTTATTCGGAAAAGAGACGAAAAAAAATAAAAGTTATTAAAATTATTGTTTATTCTTAATTTTGTCTGTATTAAAAGAGGTTTTGACACCTAATTTTTAAAATTAAAGCACCCTGAATCTAGGAACGATTTGAATCATCTTGACCTGTTCTTGGTATTCTTGACTGAGTTTCCAAATCTTCTTTACAGACGGAAAGAGCATCATCGTGTTCCTTGATGATTCTAATTTTTTCAGTTTGTTCAGGTGTTACATCGTCCGCTATAGCAATTCCCAAATCTCGCATCTTATCCTTCATTCATCTTGGTAATCAACTTCTTAATGTTTGGTTTCTCATCTGGATTGTCAAAGATAACCTGAATAATAGCTTGAGCAAATAAATCATTCCTTAGTTCAACCAATACACAATATATCTTTCCAATTGCTTGGCAAACCAATCTTACTAGATAATATGATATTTGACTTTTCCATCAACTGTGCCTCTAAACTCATTAAAAAATCGTTCCAATCTTGAACAAAAGAATGTGAATGATGTTGTATAAGATTTTTCATAGCTAGAAGATAAGCAAATAAATCGTTATTATGCGTCTTTTTCTTTTTAGTCTCTGCATTCTTGTTTATTTGACGCAAATCAGCTGAAAAGAAACTTGGACTTGCTATTGTAAAATTTTGACCATATAATCTTAAATGATGTGCTGTCCTATTTCTCATATACCATGTAGCTGAAACCCAGCCAAATAATTTACTCTGGATTTCTTCTCCATGAATTTTAGAATTTACCACACCAGTTGATAAAAATGTAGTATCTATCCAATACTCCCGGTATTCTTTTTTCAGTGCACTTATAAAACGAGTTGTTTCCCCAAAAGTCATCTCTTGAAAAAGCACCCAAATTGGGAACTTAGAACCTTTATTTTTGATATGATGCTGTATTGACAGACTTTGATTCTCTGATAAATGTTTTTCTATAATTGAAATAAATTCGTTATATAATTCAGAGTTTTCATAAATAGTTTCATCCAAGTAACACTCACCTTTTTGATATTTTCCATTATATTGCTGACAAAGCGATTCAATAAAAGTTGATTTTATAAACTGCTCTAATCTACCAGAAAATATAAACAGAAACTGTGACAACCAGTCATTAAATTCATACAATGAAATCGCTGCTTGAAATTTTCCTTTATGAAGATTATCTGGAACCTGTTTAATAAAAGCAGAAAACGAATAGTAATTATGGCAACGTAAAAAATTTTTGGAATCTAGTTCCTCTTCAGGTGACATATCTAGCTTATCTGAAAGATAACTTACCAAATCTTCAAGAGGTAAAAATGCTTTCATTTCTCTCTTTAAATCTCTTGACAAAGAAATACTATTATCAGTTGTGTACATCATTAACCTTCTAAATTTATAAAAAAATGACTCCAGTTGCTATGAAACAGGGAGCAAAAGGAGTGCTTGTATCTAAATACTATACTATTCTATAAAAAAAGTCAAGTCAACTTGATATTTTTTCAATTTGTGTCTAATTGTTCACTCGTAAATTCGAAAGGCAAAGCATGTTGTCATACTAAATCAATAAAGGCAAAGATTTATCCTTCAACTTTCCCACGCTCCAATCCTTGTTCAAGACCTTCCGCCCTAGCTGTTTCCAAGGCATAGTCCTGTGCTAACAAGGCCTGTTCTTCTCGCATACGTAGTTGGCTAAACATCTTCCTGTCCTCCACGGACCAGCTCTTATAGTCCAGCAGTTGATCTGCCTGGCTGATGGCTCGCTCGGGGTGCTGGGTAAAGGGTTTGTTCCCGAAAAACTCCAACCATGGTTTGCGAATACTATCTTTGCTGGTTTCTCTATATTTTTTTAATTCCAAGAATGCCATCTTGACTAGATGGTTTTCTTGTCCATTGTTTGTGATGGTTAAGACTTCACCTGTCGTGTCTTCGCGCATACTGAAACTGTGGAAAGCTAGATCATCTTGGAAATAATTACTATCCACAATAGCTATTGCGTAAACAGGTGCGATATGCTTGTAACTCTGGTGGGTATCACCCTCACGTTGGCGAATTTTTTCAAGATTTTGATTGACCTGACTGCACAAGTAAGCCCACAAACGATTGATGAAAAAATTCTGATGATGAACCTGAATTTCGATGATAACTTGCGCACCATTATCCAACTCCGCCAAAACATCTATACTTGTATAGAAATCCTGTGCCGAGTACGGTAAGGAAGGCAAGACATGAATGTTACTTCCCTCCAAAATGGTCACATTTTTAGCTGGTAAATCCAGCATATCGCGAATAAACTGACAAGTGATTTCTGGATTTCTAAAGATTTTCTTAGCAACCAAATCGTTAGTTGGGCTGATGCCCGGATGTCTTAGAATCATCCTTTTCCTCCTTTTATTATACCACAGTTTTAAATCTAGGTTGACTAGATTCTCTGGCTCTATCTATTTATTCGGAAAAAAACGAAAAAACCTGAGAATCATCTCAGGCTTGGTCATTAAATTTTTTTCTCAATACCGAAAAGTGGAGAAAGTGGTCGTTTTTCATGAATACGTACGATAGCATCACCCAGTAGATGAGCAATCGAAATCTGTTCAATCTTATCAATCAAACGCTCTTCTGGCAGATAGATGGTATCCAAAACAACCAATTTCTTGATAGCTGATTTTTGGATATTGTCCATAGCAGGACCAGAAAGAACTGGGTGCGTACAGCTTGCATAGACTTCAACAGCACCAGCTTCTGCAAGAGCATCTGCCGCATGACAAATCGTTCCAGCAGTATCAATCATATCATCAATCAAGATACAAGTCTTGCCTTCTACCTTACCGATGATGTTCATGACTTCACTGGTATTCATCTTATCAACGCTACGGCGTTTATCAATGATAGCGATAGATGTTTTCAAAAATTCTGCCAATTTACGAGCACGAGTCACCCCTCCATGGTCTGGACTGACAACCACATAGTCAGAACCAACCATGCCACGACGCTCAAAATAATCCGCAATCAGAGGAGCCCCCATCAAGTGATCCACAGGAATATCAAAGAATCCTTGAATCTGCGCAGCATGCAAGTCGATGGTCAACAAACGATCCACTCCAGCTACTTCAAGCATATTTGCAACAAGTTTTGAAGTGATTGGCTCACGCGCTCTCGCCTTTCTATCCTGACGTGCATACCCATAGTAAGGCATGACAACATTGACAGATTCTGCACTCGCACGCTTCAAAGCATCTACCATAATCAAAATTTCAAGCAGATTGTCATTTACAGGCGAGCTAGTTGATTGTAGGATAAAGACGTGTTTCCCACGGATTGATTCTTCGATGTTGACCTGAATCTCTCCATCTGAAAATTGGCGAACACTTGATTTCCCCAACTCTATCCCAATCTCCTGCGCCACACGTTCTGCCAATTCTTTATTAGAAGAAAGGGCAAACAGCTTTAAATCAGAAAAAGACATGATTTCCTCCGGTATATATGTATCGCTTGTGCTTTTCACAAGATTTTTCCATCTACCATTGTAGCGCTTTTTGCACTATTTTTCAATCAAAAATAAAAGAAGGGCACCATATTTGTACCCTTGCATCATTCTTTTGAAAAATATTCTAGTTCATTATCTCATCGTTCTTCTCAACAAAGCGATAAGCCTGATAAAAACCGTAAAGAGCAATAGCCGTAACCACTGGAATAGCTAATGGCAACTCTGTCTCCAATTCAACAAAAGGAGAGTTAAACAAGAAGTGAGTTCCCAAGGCTAAACCTAGGAAAATAAGGCCCTGTTTCTTGCCAACCTTCTGTCCTTTATAGGTTCTGTAAAGCAAGTAAACACCCACTATAGCTAGACCTGAAAAAGTCCAGTGAGAGGCAATACCTGAGATGATACGCTCTAAAATTCTCGAAATAGTAAAGTCAAATCCCTCTGGCAAATCCGTACGAATGTAGCTAATATCCTCAATCATTTGGAATCCCAAACCAGAAGCAATGCCTAGTAAAAACAAAGATTTTAATTTTCGCACAGGAATCAAAGCTAAAACAAAGACAAGTGGCAATAATTTCAAGGGTTCTTCTACCAAAGGAGCCACAATCGCACTTTCAAAGGCATTTAAAAATGCACTATCTGGGAAAAGAATACCCAGCAAATCATGGATATAGGTATTCGCAAAGCTAGACAACCAGCCTGCAAGGAACATCCCACCCAATAAAGACAAAATCAAGGCATTCTTTGGCAATTCCCATTTTTTCCCAATACGGAAAAGGAAATAAAGAGCCGGAATCATGTAAAAGAGAGCTAGAAAGATAGAAACTCCCATTAGTCCATATTCCGCACCTGACATCGAACCGTCCGTATAGTAGATGGTTTCATATTGTAAACCAATACATAGCAATAAAATAAAAATAAATAAAATACTGTTTTTCTTCATACACTTTCTTTCTAAATAAAGTATTTACAATTCTACGACCGTCATACTTCCTGTATCCACATCGTAAATAGCACCAGAGATAGTGACATCATCTGGTATTAGGGGAGACTCGATAAGCAATTGCATGTCCTCGCGTACACTCTCCTCTATATCTTGGAAGGGCAAGAAGTCCTGATCTGACACATCGACACCTAGTTCCTCTTTCAGATACTCCTGAAAAGGTCCATTTTCAAAGGTCTGAGCACCACAGTCTGTATGGTGCAATACCACAATCTCTCTTGTCCCCATTTGTTGCTGGGAAATAACTAGCGAACGAATCATGTCCTCAGTTACTCGACCACCTGCATTCCGCAAGATATGAGCATCCCCAAGTGCCAAACCTAAAGCTTGCGCAACGTGCAGACGAGAGTCCATACAGGTCACAATAGCCACTCTTGTTTTGGGTTTAAGTGGCAGATTTAACTGCCCATGTAGGGCAACATAAGCCTGATTGGCTTGCATAAACTGTTCAAAATACGACACGATTCCCTCCTTGAAAATTTGATAGTCAAATATTTCTCCTATCTTATCATTTTTAAGAGGATTTGTCACGGATTATGCAAAGACCTTTTTCAAAACTTCCTGAATCGTTGTCACGCCAATGACCTGAATTTCCTTGGGCGGAGTGATTCCTGTCAAGGAATTCTTAGGTACATAGATTTTTGTAAATCCAAGTTTAGCAGCTTCATTGATGCGTTGCTCGATACGATTCACGCGCCGAATTTCTCCTGTCAAGCCCAGTTCTCCGACAAAACATTCCTGAGGGTTAGTTGGCCTGTCTTTATAGCTCGAAGCAATGGCAACAGCAACGGCCAAGTCTATCGCAGGTTCATCCAATTTGACACCGCCAGCAGATTTGAGATAGGCATCCTGATTTTGCAAGAGAAGACCTGCCCGCTTTTCCAAAACAGCCATAATCAGACTAGCACGATTAAAATCAAGTCCTGTCGTCGTACGCTTGGCATTTCCAAACATGGTCGGTGTTACCAAGGCCTGCACTTCTGCAAGAATAGGACGCGTCCCTTCCATGGTCACAACGATTGACGAACCAGTTGCCCCATCCAAACGCTCTTCTAGGAAAACTTGACTCGGATTGAGGACCTCAACCAATCCGCCCGACTGCATCTCAAAAATCCCAATCTCATTAGTGGAGCCAAAGCGGTTTTTAACCGCTCTCAAAATACGAAAAGTATGGTGACGCTCCCCTTCAAAGTAAAGCACCGTATCCACCATATGCTCCAACATTCTCGGCCCAGCCAAGGTTCCCTCCTTGGTCACATGACCTACGATAAATATGGCAATGTTATTGGTTTTGGCCAGTTGCATAAGTTCAGCTGTCACCTCACGCACTTGAGAAACAGATCCCTGCACCCCTGAAATCTCAGGAGACATAATGGTCTGAATGGAGTCAATAATGAGTAAGTCTGGTTGGATGCGCTCCACCTCAGCTCGAACACTCTGCATATTGGTCTCTGCATAAAGATAAAACTCACTATCAATATCACCCAAGCGTTCTGCACGTAGTTTAATCTGCTGGGCGGACTCCTCCCCACTGACGTAGAGAACCGTTCCCACTTGGGACAGCTGGGTTGAGACTTGTAGGAGAAGCGTTGATTTCCCGATTCCAGGATCCCCACCAATGAGGACAAGACTTCCTGGTACCACTCCGCCTCCAAGTACACGGTTGAATTCCTCCATCTCCGTCTTGGTTCGATTGACATTGATTGAAGTCACCTCAGCCAGTTTCATGGGCTTGGTTTTCTCACCTGTCAAGGACACACGCGCATTCTTGACCTCGGCAACCTCAACCTCTTCTACAAAAGAAGACCAAGACCCACAGTTAGGACAACGCCCCAGATATTTAGGGGAATTATAGCCACAATTTTGACATACAAATGTCGCTTTTTTCTTTGCGATAATAAACCTCTTTCTATATCTCTAACTCACACTCAATCACTTGGCAAAAATCAATCTTCTCATTTGGCACAAACTGGCGCATGAGCATTCGATGAGCAACAACTACCACAGTCTGATGTTCTCGATACTTAGACATACATTCTAAAAAACGAGACTTCATTTCCGTAGCTGTCTCATATTGAATAGGACTATTAGGAAGTAACTCCCCCTTGTTTTCTAGAAACATAGTACGAGCTTTTTCAAAATTATCTGTGCCACTTTCATAGACCTGCCATTCATGCAATAATGGATCCACTCTCAAAGGAAGTCCCGTAGCACAAACTACATAAGAAGCCGTTTCTAAAGCTCTTGTGACTGCAGAAGATACGATTATTTCAGCTGACGAGAGTAAAGGATTGGTGCTCAATTTCTGGGCTTGCTGCCGTCCCTTCTCAGACAAGGGCGCCAAATCTATCCCAAATCCCGTATAAGAACGCTCCTCTAACTCACGATAATCTGGCTCCCCGTGACGTACAAAGATAATCTTCATTCTAGTGCCCTGTTGAACCAAATCCACCAGTTCGAACGCCATCAGCCGCATCTCCATCTGCGATTAAGAAAGGCGCAAAGACAGCCTGGACCACACGTTCCCCAACTTCAAGAATCACTTCTTGATCTGTGATATTCTTCATCTGAGCAAAAATATGCCCTTCATTCCCAGGATTTCCATAATAATCCCCATCAATGACACCCACAGAGTTAATCAAGACCAAACCCTTCTTACGAGGGTTTGAAGAGCGATCATAGAGATAGAGAACCTCAGTAGGTTGCATATAAGCCTTAACCCCTGTCTGAACCAAGACAATCTCTCCTGGCGCAATAACCGTACGCACAGCAACCTTTAAGTCGTAACCAGCCGCATGCGCTGTCTCACGCTTGGGCAATAAATTTTCATCTGTAAAACTAGAAACCAATTCAAAACCACGAATTTTCATCATCTTCTCTTTTCTATTATCATTTATTCTAGATTATTCTATCTTATTTATTCGGAAAAAGCACGAAAAAAAGAGCACACAATTCAAATCGCTTAGGGCTGCTGGATTCCTCCCCTGACCCGCTTCACGCAGAACTGTTGCTCCACTATTTATTATATCACATTCCTATTTATTTTAAAAGCAAAATTATTTTTTCCGTCTATTTCTAAAAAAGTCCTGCATAATAGCTGCGCATTCATCTTCCAAAATTCCCGTTTCAACCTCCACACGATGATTGAGACGCTCATCTGTCAAAATATCGTACAAACTCCCAGCAGCGCCAAATTTCTGGTTTTTAGCCCCATAGACCACGTTTGGAATACGGGCTAGTCCAATCGCCCCACTACACATGACACAAGGCTCAATGGTCACAAAAAGCGTGCAATCCAGCAAGCGCCAGCTCTCCTCACTCAGGTTCGCATTCTCTATTGCCATAATCTCCGCATGCATAACTGCTCGTTGCAGTTCCTCACGCGCATTATGCCCACGACCAATGATTTCCCCATCTTTGACAATCACACAACCAATTGGAATTTCATCGTGTTCCAAAGCAATTTCAGCCTCTCTCAAAGCCTCCCTCATAAAGACTTCTTTTTCTTCAACTGTATAATTCATCAATTTCCCTTTTCCTACTTGTCAGTTTTATTATTATATCATGAATTCCAAGACAAAAAAAGCCACCGAATGCGGTGACTCTATAGGGAGATTATTATGAAAAAGAAAAGTTTAGGATATTTGTTACAACAAGTTAGGAGGTCTTCTTGTAACTGTTTATAGTATACCCGACCTATCTTAAACAAATCTTAAAAATCTCTTAGGACCAAACACTTTCTAAAATATTTGTTTGTTCACGACCAGGACCTACTGAGAAAGTAGAAATACGGACGCCAACCAATTCACTCACACGACGAACGTAGTTACGCGCATTCTCAGGAAGATCCTCCAAATTACGAACTCCAGTGATATCTTCTGACCAACCTGGTAACTCTTCATAGATAGGCTTGCAACGCTTCAATTTCTCAAGACTAGCTGGATAGTAGTCAATACGTTGACCGTCAAGATCATAGGCCACACAGATTTTCACTGTATCTAAACCGCTCAAAACATCGATAGAGTTCAATGAAAGATTAGTAATACCAGAAACGCGACGACTATGACGCATCACAACTGAGTCAAACCAACCCACACGACGTGGACGACCTGTTGTAGTACCATACTCATGACCCACTTCACGGATACGTTCTCCCACTTCATCAAACAACTCAGTTGGGAAAGGACCGTCTCCTACACGACTCGTATAGGCTTTACATACACCAACAACCTTGTCAATCTTACTTGGACCAACACCAGAACCAATCGTAACACCACCAGCCACAGGGTTTGACGACGTAACAAATGGATACGTACCTTGGTCGATATCTAGCATAACACCTTGTGCACCTTCAAAAAGCACTCGTTTACCGTTATCAAGCGCATCATTCAAAATGACAGATGTGTCTGTCACATACTTCTTGATTTGTTGACCATATTCGTAATATTCTTCAAAAATATCATCGAAGGCAATCGCTTTACTGTCATACAATTTTTCAAAAAGACGATTCTTTTCAGCAAGGTTACGTTCTAAACGCTCACGGAAAATATCTTTATCCAAAAGATCTGCGATACGAATCCCAACACGAGCAGCCTTGTCCATATAAGCTGGACCAATTCCCTTGATTGTAGTACCAATCTTATTGTCGCCCTTAGCTTCTTCTTGCAAGCGATCCAACTCGATATGGTATGGCAAAATAACATGCGCGCGATCAGAAATACGCAAGTTATCAGTTGTCACACCCTCCTCATGAAGATAGCTCAACTCTTTTACAAGAGATTTAGGATTTACAACCATTCCGTTTCCAATAACAGAGATTTTTTCAGGGAAGAAAATCCCAGATGGAATCAAGTGCAATTTAAATTTCTTACCATCAATCACAATCGTGTGACCTGCATTATCACCACCTTGGTAACGTGCAATCACTTCTGCATTCGCTGAAAGGAAGTCTGTAATCTTCCCTTTACCTTCATCACCCCATTGGGTACCTACAACAACAACTGAAGTCATAATCTTGTCTGAGCCCTCAGGCTCTTCCTTTCTCACATACATGGCAGGACTCTCACCTGCAATTATATCTTACAATTTATTATAAGAAAAAATCGCCTTTTTATCAAGAAGAAACAATAGAAAGATTTGCTATTTCCAACTATTAAAAAATGTTTTAGAAAAATTACCAGCTATTTATTGTTATATTGCTATAAAAAAAGTAAGTTTGTTCGGAAATTAACTCAGACTATCTCAACAAGAAATAAAACCTTGTTTCATTATCATCTTTTCAAGATACAAACGATAAGCAACACGATAATGGTAAACGATAAAATCCCTACGACACCCAATGCCATATCGAACTAAATAATAAATCAAAAATTTAAAATGAAAATGTTCCCATTCCCAACTATTATCAAAGAAAGTAGCATACTCTTCTTCGATACTGTCATAGAAATCAGTCATCTGATCATAAATATTTTGTAGCATAAGCATACACTCCTTTACTTTTTATGATCTTATTCTAACAAAAAATTTTAATTAATCATTAATAATTTCTGAATTGTTAAAATACCAACCTCAACAAGAGAAAAAATAGGAAAAGTTGACAGAATAGAAACAAATTTACTACCTAAATGTCAAAAGATTAAAGTCCTAAAAAGACCGACTTAAAACTTTTGGATAGATCCTCTTATAACTATAATATTTTTATATAGATATTATGGATCTGATTTTATAGTATAAAAAATTTCGATAACTTCCACTTTACTGGCCAAAGTGGAAGTTAGTCCAATCTCTCCAAGAAAAATGTATCTCACCAAATAGCTCAAAATAGATTATAGATTATAAATTACATAATCATGACCACCCGTCTAACGGGTGGTTTGAACCAGGGCTATAAGCCCAAATTACCAGCCAGCGCCTAAAGACGCT
>NZ_CKQD01000011.1 GCF_001171885.1 Streptococcus pneumoniae | reverse complement strand
AACGGACCAGAGTTGTTATTTTCAACTCTTACTATTATACCCACTTTTTAAACTTTGTCAACACCTTTTTTAAACTTTTTTCATTTTTTTCAAATTTTCAAT
Organism: Streptococcus pneumoniae; assembly: GCF_001171885.1. Lineage (GTDB taxonomy): Bacteria > Bacillota > Bacilli > Lactobacillales > Streptococcaceae > Streptococcus > Streptococcus pneumoniae_A. The sequence continues at coordinate 91,807 of NZ_CKQD01000011.1, read as the reverse complement.
TCTTTTCAAGTACAGTTTTTCAAATTATAGTAAAAAGAGCCAGAATTGTACTGACTCTTCTATTGTTCATTAAACTTAGAAGCACGTTCTTCTCCCCACCAATAGGGCATTAGTTCTGCTACTTTCACTATCTTTCTTCTATCGTAGTCCATCATGAATTCTGCATCTTTATTTTCAGCGTTCAACTCTAATAGGAATTCTCTGCAGGCTCCACAGGGCATTCCTGAACTTCCACCATAAGGTGCTTTGTCTCGAAAGGCTAATACTTTTTTAACCTTAGTTTGACCTGAAAATTGGTACATATTGAAGAGAGCTGCCCGCTCTGCGCAGAGATGGAAAACACCACAGGTTCCCTCCATACAGAATCCTGTAAATATTTGTCCATCTTCTGCTTCTACTGCGGCAACGACATGATTAGCATAAACAAAATCAGATACTTCATGTGGATTGTATAGTTTCTGTGCTTCTTCGTACATCTTTTCCCAGATGTCCATTGTTGCATCCTTCTTATTTAGAGATCTCTTTTAGCATGTTTTCGATATGCTGGATTGATTTTTCACGTCCAAGCAAGAAAATTGTATCTGGTAATTCTGGTCCATGCATTTCACCTGAAACTGCGATACGAATAGGCATGAAAAGATTTTTCCCTTTAATACCTGTTTCTTTTTGAACAGCTTTGATTTGTGGGAAAATATTTTCTGTCACAAATTCATCATCTGTCATCGCTTCAAGTTTTGCTTTGAAGGCTTCAAGAACTGTTGGGACTGTTTCACCCGCCATGACTTCACGCTCTGCTTCTGTCAACTCTGGGAAATCTGAGAAGAAAAGATCTGTCAATGGAATAATTTCATCTACTGATTTCATTTGTGGTTTATAGAGTTCTACCAATTTTTCAGCCTTATCAGTCAATCGGCCTGCTTCCTCTAAGAATGGTTTTGCCATTTCAAAGATAGTTTCTAGGTCTGCATTCTTGATATAGTCATTACTCATCCAGTCTAGTTTTTTCTGGTCAAAGGCTGCTGGAGACTTGCTGAGGCGGTTTTCATCGAAAAGTTTAATGAGTTCTTCACGAGAGAAAATCTCATCTTCGCCACCTGGGTTCCAACCAAGAAGGGCGATAAAGTTAAAGACTGCTTCTGGTAAATAACCTTTTTTACGGTAGTCTTCGATAAACTGAAGGGTATTGGTGTCACGTTTGGACAATTTTTTCCCAGTTTCAGAGTTGATAATCAAAGTCATGTGACCAAACTCTGGAGCTTCCCAACCAAGTGCTTCATAAACCATGAGCTGTTTTGGTGTATTAGCAATGTGGTCGTCTCCACGAATTACGTGAGAAATTTGCATATCATGGTCATCGATGACAACGGCAAAATTGTAAGTTGGGTAACCATCTTTCTTTTGGATAACCCAGTCACCACCGATATTGCCACCTTCAAATTCGATATCGCCTTTGACCATATCATGCCACTTGTAGATACCTGATTCATTGACAGCCAAACGAACAGTTGGGATGATCCCTGCTGCTTCACGTTCTGCGATGTAAGCTGCTTTTTCTTCTTCACTCATACCAAGGTATTCATTGATGTAGCGTGGTGTTTCGCCAGCTGCTTCTTGGCGTTCGCGTTCAGCTGCCAACTCTTCTTCTGTAACGTAAGATTTGTAGGCTTTTCCTTCAGCTAGCAATTGGTCGATATATTTTTGATACAAGTCCAAACGTTCAGACTGGCGGTAATTTTCATGTGTTTCTGGGCTTTCATCCCAATCCATACCTAACCAACGAAGGTTTTCAAGCTGTGAGCGTTCCCCATCTTCGACATGACGTTTACGGTCAGTATCTTCGATACGAATGATAAAAGTTCCACCATGATGACGTGCATACAAGTAGTTGAACAATGCTGTACGGGCATTTCCGATGTGTAGTAGTCCTGTTGGACTTGGTGCGTAACGTACGCGGATATCTTTTGACATAGTTTCTCCTATAAAGTCTTTATACTCAATGAAAATCAAAGAGCAAACTAGGAAACTAGCCGCAGGCTGTACTGGAGTACGGCAAGACGACGTTGACGCGGTTTGAATTTGATTTTCGAAGAGTATTAGGCGTCTGCCTTTTGCTCTCTATATTATATCACAAGTCTTGGCTGAGTCCAATTTCTATGAATAAAGAGAGTAAAAAGAGTGGACAAACCACTCTTTTCTTCTATTATAAACGTGCGTTAAGTTCTTTGCTCAATTCTTCAAATCCTGGTTTTCCAAGAAGGGCAAACATGTTACGTTTGTAAGCTTCAACACCTGGTTGGTCAAATGGGTTGATAGCATTCAAGTAACCTGAAAGGGCAATTGCCAATTCGAAGAAGTAGATAGTGTAACCAAGAGTGAAAGCGTCTTGCTTTGGAAGAGTCACGTACATGTTTGGTACATCACCATCTGTGTGGGCAAGAAGAACACCGTCAGTCGCTTTTTTGTTTACAAAGTCAACGTCTTTTCCTTGAAGGTAACCAAGTCCATCAAGGTCTTCTTCCAAGCTAGGGATAATCACGTTCTTGCGAGGTTTGTCAACACGGACTACTGTTTCAAACATGATACGAGTTCCTTCTTGGATAAATTGACCCAATGAGTGCAAGTCAGTTGAGAAGTTGGCTGAAGTTGGGTAGATACCTTTTTGGTCTTTTCCTTCTGATTCACCAGCCAATTGTTTCCACCATTCTGAGAAGTATTGAAGTGATGGCTCATAGTTTACCAAGATCTCAGTTGCATAGCCTTTACGGTAAAGGATGTTACGAACTGCTGCGTATTGGTAAGCTTCGTTTTCAGAGATTTTATCTGAAGTGTAGTCTTTGCGAGCTGCGTTAGCACCTTCCATAAGGGCTTTGATGTCAGCTCCTGATGCTGCGATTGGAAGCAAACCAACAGCTGTCAATACTGAGAAGCGTCCACCGATGTCATCTGGAACAACAAATGTTTCCCAACCGTTAGCATCTGCTTCAACCTTAACAGCACCTTTTTGGCGGTCAGTTGTTGCATAGATACGTTTGTTAGCCTCTTCTTGACCGTATTTCTTAACCAAGAGTTCTTTGAAGACACGGAAAGCAATCGCTGGTTCAGTTGTTGTACCTGATTTAGAAATCACGTTTACTGAGAAGTCTTTATCAGCTACGTACTCTACCAAGTCAGCAAGGTAAGTAGATGAGATTGAGTTTCCTGCGTAAAGGATTTGTGGAGCTTTACGTTCTTCTTTTGTTTGCAAGTTTGCAAAGTGGTGGTTCAAGAAGTCGATTGCTGCTTTGGCACCAAGGTAAGATCCACCGATACCGATCACAACCAAAACATCGCTGTCTGACTTGATTTGCTCAGCAGCTTTCAAGATGCGGTCAAATTCTTCGCGGTCGTAGTTTTCAGGAAGGTCCAACCATCCCAAGAAGTCGCTACCAGCACCAGTTCCTTTACGGATCAATTCATCTGCTGCTGTTACTTGTGATTGCATGTATTCCACTTCATGTGGTGCAACAAATTTGTCTAAAACTTTTGAATAATCAAATTTAATATGTGACATGTTATTCCTCCAATATTTCTTCTTTTCTATCATAACGCTTACCTTCGTTTTTTTCAAGTTTTTTTGTCAAATTTCTCCAATTTTTATCAGAATTCAAACGTTTGCGTAAAAATCCCACATTCCAAAAATTTTGAAAAAATAAAAGAAAGAACGACTAGATGTTCCAGTCGTTACAGTTCATTCAATAAATACTCAAATAATTCTAAATTGCCATCTTCTTCATTGACCAGAAACTCTGGATGCCACTGCAAACCGATAATGCGGTGTTCGTCTATAGACTCAATCGCTTCAATGGTCTGGTCTCTTGGATCAATAGCAGTTACACGGAAATTAGGTGCCAAATCTTTAATGCTTTGACGATGGACCGAGTTAACCTGACTTTCTTTTCCAAATAGCTTGGCCACCACGCTTCCTTCTACTGTCTCAATAAAGTGAGATGTTCCGAAAGGTAGTCCTTGCCAGTGACCTTCGATTTCTTGATTGAGGGTTCCACCAAAGGCAACATTGACAAGTTGAACACCGCGACAGATTGCCATAATTGGTTTATTCTGACGGAGCGCTTCTTTCAAGAGTGCCAATTCAAATTCATCACGGACCAGATTGTAATCATCGCTCTCGATTGTCTTTTTCTCTCCATAAAACTGAGGATGAACATTTTGGCCTCCTGTCAAAATGAGTTTGTCAATCATTTCTACATAATCGCGCACGACTGACTCATCACCAACAGGAATGACTAAAGGGAGACCACCGACTTGACGAATGCTCTCTGCGAATCTACAAGATACAGATGAATGAATGTTTTTGCCTTCTGCGTCTACGGGACATAGATTTGCAGCAACCCCTACAACCGTTCTAGTCATGATGTCTCTCCTTTCGAATGTTAATACTCTTCGAAAATCTCTTCAAACCACGTCAGCGTCGCCTTACCGTATATATGTTACTGACTTCGTCAGTTCTATCTACAACCTCAAAGCAGTGCTTTGAGCAACCTACGGCTAGCTTCCTAGTTTGCTCTTTGATTTTCATTGAGTATAACGATAGTCCTATCTTATCACTCAAAACGTCTTTCGTCTAATATGTTTTTTTAAAGGCCGTGATAAATATTTTTTATGGACAAGAAAGCTGCCCACATAGGACAACTTTTTTCTTATTCAAAAACAAATTGATTGTGATAGAGTTCTGAGTAGAAGCCACCTAGTTTCAAAAGTTCATGGTGGTTACCACGTTCAATGACTTCTCCATCTTTGAGGACAATAATCTGATCAGCATTGAGGATGGTCTTCAAACGGTGGGCAATGACGAAACTGGTTCTTCCTGCTACAACCGCCTCCATGGCATGCTGAATCTTGCTTTCTGTCACCGTATCTACGTTTGAAGTTGCTTCATCGAGAATGAGAACTTCTGGATCTGTCATCAGGGTTCGAGCGATAGAAATCAATTGTTTCTGGCCTGTTGAGAAGATGCTCTGGTCATCATCTATAAGAGTATCGTACTTATCAGTTAAGCTTTCGATATAGTCGTGAATGTGGGTTGCCTTGGCTGCTGCTTCAACCATTTCTTGACTAGCATCTGGCACACCAAAACGGATATTGTCTCGAATCGTTCCGCTAAACAAGACCGAATCTTGCAAGACAATCCCCACCTTGCTTCTGAGACTATCCAAGTCATAGTCACGGATGTCTTTCCCATCAAAATAAATACCACCAGCATCAACATCATAAAAGCGATTGATGAGGTTCATAATAGTCGTTTTCCCTGACCCTGTTGGCCCAACAACCGCTGTCATCTGGCCTTTAGGGGCAGAAATGCTGACATCTTTCAAAATAGGTTTATCAGGCAAGTATGAAAAATCAATATGACTAATTTCAACACCTTCTTGCAACTGAGTAAAGATTGGAGCCTTTTCAGGTCGAATTTCTTCCTCTGCGTCAAACATTTCCTGAATCCGTTCAGCACCTGTAAAGGCCAACTGAAGACTTCCCCAACTAGCTGCAACTTGGATAATAGGCTGGTAGTACTGCTGTGAAAATTGGGCAAACATAACAATCAAACCTAGGGCTGTACTTGTTTCAATAGACTTATCATTCAAAAGTACCGCTGAACCAGCAAAGATGACGACAGCTGTATTAACCAGACTCATCCCATTCATGACAGGGAAAAGAATTCCTGAGAACATTCTTCCTTTAAAGGTCGCCTTGCGCACGCGCTCATTTTGCTCAAGAAATCCTGCCATCATATCCTCTTGAATTCCTTGGACAATGACAGCTTTCTGACCTGAGATACTCTCGTCCATATAGGCGTTGAGCTTCCCTACCTCTTTTTGCTGGAGGTTGGTATATTTCCGTGCCATTTTCACGATAAAAATCAGCATGAGGAAGGCAACTGGTGTGCTGGCAATGGTGATGAGGGCCAGCGTCACATTTCTCGAAAACATGACAAGAATCAGACCGATATATAAAACAATATTGCTCATGACCTGAATCAAGCTTTCGTTAAAGGCTTGAAGGATATTATCCAAATCACTGGTAAAACGAGACAAGATATCGCCATCTTGTCGGCGGTCAAAGAATGAAACCGTCAAGCGAGCAAGCTTAGCAAAGAGGCCTTTGCGCATCTCGTTGGTCGATTCTGCAATCACGCGCGTCATGAGACACATGTATATGACACTGGAGATAAATAGAACCAAAACTAGCAGACCAAGATTGACCATGATTCCTGATAGGCTTTGCCATACAAGTTCTGGATTGCCATCTTGATAAGCTTTAACTAAATTAGCTAGCTGCGTCACTGCTTGTCCAGAAAAGACCGGAAAGAGAGCTTGGGCAAGAGTCGCCAGAACAATCATCAGGATGACAACTACAAATGATAGCTTATAGACTTTAAAATAATTCCAAAAAAATTGAACTGTCTTCATTTTACTCCTCCTTTCCTTTCTGTGTTTCGTAGATTTCACGGTAAACAGCATTGTTGGCAACCAAGTCTGCATGCGTGCCTTGACCAATCAATCGTCCTTGATCCAGTACCAAGATCTTGTCTGCATGGACAACCGAGCTAATCTTTTGCGCGATGATAATGGTTGTTGTTCCCTTCAAGTCCTTATTCAAGGCTTCTTGGACCAGCCGCTCTGACTTAGCATCCAAGGCCGAGGTCGAATCGTCAAAAATCAGAATACGTGGATTGCTGACAATTCCACGCGCAATCGACATCCGTTGCTTTTGCCCACCTGAGAAATTGGTTCCCCGTTCCTCAACTGGACTTTCAAAGGTTTTCTCCATACGATGAATGAATTCACTGGCTTGGGCAATATTGGCTGCGCGCTCCATTTCAAATAGAGTAGCATCTCCCTTGCCCTGTCTCAAGTTATCTGCAATTGTCCCACTAAAGAGAATGGCACGTTGGAGAACGATAGAAACTGTTTTACGCAGGGTCCCTTCACTCACTTCTCGAATATCCTTACCTCCGATTTTGATAGCCCCTTCCTGTGGGTCAAAGAGACGTGGAATCAATTGAGCCAAGGTTGATTTTCCTGCACCAGTCGCTCCAACGACACCAACCATCTGACCAGGTTCAATAGTAAAGCTCACATCTTTCAGCATCGGTTCCTTATCCATTGGATAGGTAAAGGTTACATTTTCAAAGCTAAGACTTCCATCCAAATCTTCATCTGGGACATCCTTGAAGGTCATAGCTGGCTCTGCATCAAGAATTTCTCTAATACGACGCATGGAAATCATGGCGCGGCTGACAGAATTTCCCAAAAATCCAACCATGACAATGGTAAAGATAATCTGGCTTAGGTAATTAACAAAGGAAGCAATGGAACCAACAACTGACGGATCCGACTGAACCATCCCAGCAACCAGCCAAATAGAGAGGAATACCGCCCCATAACCGACCAACATCATGAAAGGTTCCACTACTGAAAAGGCATAACCAATGTAAAGGTTTTGACCAAGAAGCTCGTCTGAGACCTCTGTAAACTTAGCAAACTGCTCTTTTTCTTGGACAAAGGACTTGACCACACGAACACCGCGCAGATTTTCCTTGGCAATGGCATTGAGGCGCTCAAGAAGGGTTTGAAACTTGGCAAAACGAGGCCCCATCATTCCCATCATAACGGCAGTCAAACCAAAAATCAAGACTACCATGAGAACAATCACCCACCACAGAGAAGGTAAGGTTTGAACCGCCAGGATAAACGAACCGATGAACAAGAGGGGAAGTCTGAAAAGAATTTGGAAGGTCATCATGACGACGTTCTGAATTTGGTTGATATCATTTGTCATGCGAACGACTAGATTTCCCGCATTAAATTGTTCAATATTGGCATAAGAAAAGGTTTGGATTTTACGGAAGGCATCCTCCCGAAGGTCAGATGAAACTCCTTGGGCAATATAGGCTGCGAGGACAACATTGAGCCCACCAGCAACCAGACCGACCACGGCCACACCAATCAACCAAGCCCCTATACTATAAATAGCTTCATATTTCCCAGCAAGGAGGGCGTCTAACACTTCCTGCAGGTAACGCGGTTGCAAAAGTGAACTAGCAACCATAAAGCCTGTCATCAGGAGCGAAGCCAAGGCCTGCCACTTGTAGGTTTTTATTTTCTGAATCAGCATACTTTCTCCTTAAAAAATAGACAAAAGGGAGCGACAATGTGTCAGCTCCTTCTCATTCTGTTTGTGTGATGTTATTCTAGCAAAAAAGTGAGAACTTGTCAAAGAAGTCTCCTTGATACAGCTAGATTAACTAGTGAGTCTTGGTTTTTATAGTTTCTGTTTTAACTCTACTAAGACATTCATAGCCTGCATAGGTGTCATATTGTAAACATCCAGTTTAGATAATTCAGCTAGGATAGGATGCTCTTCAGGCTCGTCAAAGAGTGAAATTTGTTCAGTGACAGCACTTGTTTGTCTCATAGGAACTGGACTTTCTGTACCTTGATTCTCTAACTGAGTCAAAATCTTGTCCGCCCTTGCTAGGAGATCTGCTGGCAAGCCAGCAATCTTGGCAACATGGATACCGTAGGATTTATCGGCTGGTCCTGGTTCAATCTTGTGAAGGAAGGTGACCTGCCCATCCTGCTCCAAGGTTGCCACGTGAACATTAACCAAGTGTTGTAAACTAGACTCCAGACTAGTCAACTCATGGTAGTGGGTCGCAAAGAGGGTCTTGGCTCCGATGTGCTCATGGATGTATTCGATGATGGACTGAGCAAGAGCCATCCCGTCATAAGTTGCAGTTCCCCGTCCCAATTCATCAAAAAGAATCAAGGAATTTTTGGTCGCATGCGAAATGGCATTATTGGCCTCCATCATCTCCACCATGAAGGTTGACTGACCCGAAACCAAATCATCTGCTGCTCCGATACGGGTAAAAATCGCATCAAAAATCGGTAAATGGGCACTCTCTGCTGGCACATAAGAGCCTAGCTGGGCCATAACCGCCGTCATGGCTAACTGACGCATGTAGGTAGACTTCCCGCTCATGTTTGGCCCTGTAATCAGTTGGATACTGGTATCTTCTGCCATCTGAATCGTATTGGGAATATAGGTCTGAGCCCCCATAACCTTTTCAACGACAGCATGGCGCCCTTTCTGGATATCAATTCGCGAATCATCTCCGAATTCAGGTCGAATCAAATGCTGGGTTTCAGCTACAACCGCCAGACTTTGCAAGACATCAACCGTCGCAATTCCTTGAGCTAGAGCCTGCAAACGCTGGATATACTTGCTGACTTCCTCACGAATACGCATAAAGATTTCGTACTCTAGGTTGGCTGACTTCTCACGCGCCTCCAGCATATCTCCCTCGATACGGGCTAATTCTTCGGTTCCAAAGCGTTCTGAGTTTTTCAGCGTTGCCTTACGGAAAAAGTGAGCAGGCACATTTCCTAGTTGCGAATTGGTCACATGGAAATAATAACCATCTTTTTTATTGTAGTCAATCTTAAGCGTGCTGATGCCAGAGTTTTCTCTCTCCTTAGCCTCAATCTCAGCAATCCAGCTAGTCCCTTCTCTGAGAACGCGACGGTACTTGTCTAAAGTCTCATCAAATCCAGTTCGGATAATGCCCCCATCTGTAATCACATGAGGGGCTTCAGGAGCAATCGCTGCGCTAATCAAACTCTCCAACTCAGGAATGGCATCTAGTTGTGCGATGAGATAAGCTAGAGCAGGTTGCTCCATCCCTTCTAAAATCGCACGAATCCGTGGCACACTGGACAAGGTGGTCGCCAACTGCAAGAGATCCTTGGGATTTGTTTTGCCAAAAGAAACCCGACTAGCTAAGCGTTCGATATCATAAACACCCTTGAGACTGTCTGTCAAATCACTACGCTCAAAGAAATGGTCGAGAAAGACCTGCACCACTTCTTGACGTTGGATAATTCGTTCCTTATCAATCAAGGGGCGATGAATCCAAGACCGCAAGAGACGCATTCCCATAGCAGTTTTGGTTTCATCCAAAAGCCAGAAAAGACTGCCTTGCTTCTTGCCCGAACGAGCATTTTCAACCAAATCCAGACTAGCCTTGGTCGCATAATCCATCTGCAAGAAATCTTTGATTTTATAGCGGATAACAGGCTTGAGGTGGTTCAATTCCCTCATCTGGGTTCGATGGACATACTGGAGCAACTTACTAGATGCCGCTTGTTCCACAGCTGCTAATCGTGAATCCAGTAAATGAAGGTCTTCAAAGCCTTCTTTTTCATAGGAAAGTACCAGATTCATCTGGCGACTAAGGATTTGTTCTTCTTCCTCAGACAAGTCATAACCCAACACCACTTCTCGCGCCTTGAGATTACGGATTTCCCCACAAACCAGCGTGAAATCCAAAAGACCTGTCACATAAAAGTCACCCGTCACCAGGTCCATATAAGCTAGACCAAATTGACTGCCATCACAATCTATAGCAACCAAGAAGTTGTTCTGACTGTCTGGCTTACTGCTATCGACCACTGTCCCTGGCGTAATAACCTGAACAACTTCTCGTTTCACAACCCCAACTGCTTGTTTAGGATCTTCCATCTGCTCTGCGATAGCCACCTTATAACCCTGCTCAATCAAGACATCAATGTACTGTTGGGCAGAATGATAGGGAACCCCTGCCATAGGAATCGGATTGTCGGCATTCTTGTTGCGACTCGTTAAGGAAATTTCCAGAATCTGCGCAGCATTGACCGCATCCTCATAAAATAATTCATAAAAATCACCCATCCGAAAGAGCAAAAACGCATCTGGATATTGCTTTTTAATATCCACATACTGTTGCATGCCGGGTGATAGCTTTTCTGTCGCCATTTTCCGTCTCTCCTTGTCAAAAATAAGTCTTGAGAGCAACTCCCAAGACCTTACTTATCTTTCATCAAATCTAGCAAACGATCTTCCATGAGTTTGGCAACGTGCTGGTCTCGACAAATGACCAATAAGGTATTGGCACCAGCAACTGTTCCTAAAATCCATTCATCCTTGTTTGCATCTACAATATTTGCCAAAACAGAGGCTTCTCCTAATTTGGTATGAAGCACCAAGGTAAACTCTGCTCTTGCAACACCTTCTAAATGATGAGACAAAAATTCCACCAAATCAATCTTTTCTGTCTCATTTGCTAGTACATAATACACCATATCATTTTTCTTGACCTTGGTCAAGCCGATTTCGCGCAAATCACGAGACAGGGTTGTCTGCGTCACAAAAACATTGTGCGCCTCCAACCGATCTTGAATTTCTTTTTGTGTACTTAATTTCTCCTCAGTAATCATTTTTTTTATTAACTGATGACGATCTCTTTTTCTCATAAAATCCTCTTATGTGAATATTTATAACTATTTTTATAACTATATTATACCAAAAAAATAGGAGATTTCAAAAATTTTTTCTTCTTTCTTTAAAATTGTGATAAAATAGTAGAAAAGTCCAAAAAGGAGCTCTTAATGAATACAAAAGAATTGATTGCTAGCGAATTGGCTAGCATCATTGATAGCCTGGACCAAGAGGCTATTTTAAATTTACTGGAAACCCCTAAAAACTCAGAAATGGGAGACATCGCTTTCCCCGCTTTTTCTCTTGCAAAAGTCGAACGTAAAGCACCTCAAATGATTGCAGCTGAACTGGCTGAAAAAATTAACAGTCAAGCCTTTGAAAAGGTTGTGGCAACAGGACCTTACGTTAACTTTTTCCTTGATAAATCTGCCATTTCTGCTCAAGTGTTGCAAGCTGTTATCACTGAAAAAGAACACTATGCTGACCAACATATTGGCAAACAAGAAAATGTTGTGATCGACATGTCTAGTCCCAATATTGCTAAACCATTTTCTATCGGTCACCTGCGCTCAACTGTTATCGGAGATAGCTTGTCACATATTTTCCAAAAAATCGGTTATCAAACGGTCAAGGTCAACCATTTAGGAGACTGGGGTAAACAGTTTGGGATGTTGATTGTTGCCTACAAAAAATGGGGCGACGAAGACGCTGTAAAAGCTCATCCAATCGATGAACTTCTTAAACTCTATGTCCGCATCAACGCTGAAGCTGAAAAGGACCCTAGCTTGGATGAAGAAGCACGCGAATGGTTCCGTAAACTTGAAAATGGAGACGAGGAAGCTCTCGCACTTTGGCAATGGTTCCGTGATGAAAGTTTGGTGGAATTTAACCGCCTTTACAATGAATTACAAGTTGAATTTGACAGCTACAACGGAGAAGCTTTCTACAACGATAAGATGGATGCAGTTGTAGATATTCTTTCTGAAAAAGGACTACTTGTTGAATCAGAAGGTGCCCAAGTTGTGAATCTTGAGAAATATGGAATTGAACATCCAGCCCTTATCAAGAAATCTGATGGTGCAACTCTCTATATCACACGTGACTTGGCTGCAGCCCTCTACCGTAAAAATGAATACCAATTTGCTAAATCTATCTACGTCGTTGGTCAAGAGCAATCTGCCCACTTTAAACAGCTCAAAGCTGTCTTGCAAGAGATGGGTTACGATTGGAGTGACGACATTACCCACGTTCCTTTTGGTTTGGTTACAAAAGAAGGGAAAAAACTCTCTACCCGTAAAGGAAATGTCATCTTGCTAGAGCCCACTGTTGCAGAGGCTGTTAGTCGTGCTAAAGCCCAAATTGAGGCTAAAAATCCTGAACTTGAAAATAAAGACCAGGTGGCACATGCTGTTGGGGTTGGAGCCATTAAATTCTATGACCTAAAGACTGACCGTACAAATGGATACGACTTCGACCTAGAGGCTATGGTATCCTTCGAAGGGGAAACTGGACCTTACGTTCAATATGCTTACGCTCGTATCCAATCTATCTTACGTAAAGCAGACTTCAAACCAGAAACAGCTAGCAACTACAGCTTGAATTATGCTGAAAGCTGGGAAATCATCAAACTCATCCAAGACTTCCCACGTATTATCAACCGTGCGGCGGATAACTTTGAACCTTCTATCATTGCTAAATTTGCAATTAGCCTAGCTCAAGCCTTTAACAAATACTATGCACACACGCGTATCTTGGATGAAAGCCCAGAACGCGACAGCCGTCTAGCTCTCAGCTACGCAACCGCAGTCGTTCTCAAAGAAGCCCTTCGCTTGCTTGGAGTGGAAGCGCCTGAGAAGATGTAAATCACCAAAGTTACTTGATTGCGGAGCAATCTAAGTAACTAACGCCAAATCCTATTCGGACTTTGGCTAGGCGCTTCACTAGTAAAGAAACATAAATATTATCGATTTATGTTTCTTTACGTCGTAATTAGAGATACTTGTCTAATCGCTTCACTAATTCATCTAACCAAATAATATCGATTTGGTTAGGCTCATGTCGTAATCTTTTAATTACTTGATTGCAAAATAATCTAAGTAACTTACACTAAAGCCTATACAGGCTTTGGTTTAGAGGCCTGTCAAAAATCTTATCAAGTTTTGCTGACTTGCTCTGCTACTTTGAATTGACTAATTCAATCTACTCACTACTACTTTTTTATCATACAGGGAGATTTCCTATGAGCCAATATGCTTATATCCTCGTTGTAATTAGCTTGGTGTTCCTTTTTCTGCTTAATAAGTACGAGAAGGAGAGACTTCAAAGGCTCTACCAAGAACAACTTTTGAAGGATGAAACATTTAGGACTGATATCAAAGAGAAAATTCACACGACTGAAAATATCAATGATGTCATTGCTTACATCAATAAAACTTATCATCTGGGAATGTTGCTATCAAAAGACATTACAGATCAATTGAAATAAACCTAGCTATACTTTAATGAATATCAAAACCGAGACTAAGAGTTTATCACTTCGTCTCGGTTTTAGTATGTTCAATTGAAACAAATGTTGAAAACTTGTTGTAGCAATTCTAATATAAGGATGGATAGACTTTCAAAAATATCATTTACAAATATTTTTAAAGAAATCAAACTCCCTATATTTACTATTCTTATAGACTGTTAAATCAACATCCTCTACAACTTCTTTCACATCTATATTGACATCATAGGGCAAAGAAAGAAAATCTAAATTATAAAATTCTGTACTCATCTCTTTTAAAATAAGAAGGTCTAACAAGTAGTCCTCCACTCTGATTTCAACTTGAATTGTCTTAGACATGAAATTTTTTAGAATCATAAAGTCCTTTACTTGCTTTCTTTTAGGACTGATATACTCAAATCTTTTTCGTTCAAAAATAATTTTCTCCAAATGTTACACCATTTCAATAATATCATTTTCTAAAAATAACTGCAGAAGCAATTCTTCTTTTTAATGCAGGCTTCATTAAAATTTCCCTTGTTTAATTCTCCCAAAAATTTTTGAAATAGTGCAAATAAAAGCTCCTAGTAAAAATTCCTGTAGGAAAAATCCAAAATAAGTTCCTAACTGTAAATTTCTATTGAATGTAAATACGGAAGTTTCAGATTGAATCGTATTTTGTTCTATAAGCGTCATAGGAGTAACCCTGAAAATTCCAAACATCATTAAAGCATAGATTATTCCAAAAATAATTAATAACACCCAGCTGTGCTTACTCCTAGAAGAAATACTTCCCGATAACAAAGCTAACAATATTGACGGTATAATTTGTACGAATAACATAAATTGAAAAAGATTAAAATTATCTAGTGTAAAAAAACATATTGTAAATTCCACAATTAGCAATAGAGAAAATACTCTATCTATTTTTGTAAATTTCATTCTACCTCCTTTAAATTCACATCCATCATTACCTTAGACCTTCAATAACATTTTTATTTGCTGCAACCATTGCAGGCATAATACTAAATACAATTCCAAATACACCCGTTGTGAATAGAGTAATCAAAATATGATCCAGAGTTAATGTCGTAACAAAACCACTCATGTTCATTAAAACAACAAATAATGTCGCTACTCCAATACCAGTTATAGCTCCCAGAAGCGATAAAAAAATCCCCTCCATCATATATGATTGATAAATATCAGATTTTTTGGCCCCCAAAGCTCGACGAATGGCTATCTCCTTACTACGTTCGCTAACAGAAGACAACATAGCATTCATAACCCCAAAACCAGCTACAAAAATTGAAATGCTTGATAAAAGTGCAATGAAATTTAATATTGTAGTAGCTTGGGCCTTTGTTTCCTCATATACCCTTCTATTATCTATATATCCATAAGTTCCTTCCTTGCGGAATATTCCATAAGTATCTAAAGCAGATAAAGCCTTATTTATATTCTCCAACTGATTAGTTTCTACCACTAATTCATCAAAATATTCCCTTCCTCCTAAAAGTAACTCTTTGATTTCATTGGTAACCAATAAAGAAGGTAATCTTTCATTAACAGCTGATCCATAATATATTGCCTGAATGGGATATTCTTTTCCAGATATATTGATAGTCTCTCCTAAAAAAGTTTCAATATTTTCCTTTCGAGTCAATGACATGAGAGCCTTATCGCTAATAGCGACACCTCCATCTAGTTCCTCTAATGCTCTTCCTTTTAATAAGGCAGGCACAACTAAACCATTCTTATTCAAATCGCCTAATGTTCGAAAACTAAGATTCTGCTTAGAATCATTAAAATACGTTTCAGCATACAAAGCATAAGAACTGGCAGAAAGTCTTGCAGGTTTTCCAATAGTTTGCTCAACCAATTGTTTATCTTCCTGTGTAAACCCTCTAATATCCAACATATTCTGAGGAGTATAAGTCATTGTTGCTGTGTCTTCTTCTATCTTTAAATCATTACCTAATGTAGAAGTTGTATAGGAAGAACTTGATAGTATTACTAATAAAACAAATGTTGCCACTGTGATGGCTAAGGATGTCAGAATACTTTGTCTTTTATTCCTCTTTAACAGCTTTAGAGTATCTATTAACAGCTTTTTAATCTTCATGTAATCCTTCTCCTTCAGATGTTAGATACCCATTTTTCATTCGATACCTTGTTCTACAATGACTGGCAACAAACTCATCGTGAGTTACTACAATAATTGTCGTTCCAGAATGATTCAAATTTTCTAGAATTTGCAATATCTCATTCCTATTTTTCTCATCTAATGCACCTGTAGGTTCATCCGCTATAAGAAATCTAGGTTTATGAGCAAGAGCTCTAATTAAAGCAACTCGTTGCTTCTGTCCGCCTGATAAATGACTTGGGTACTCATTCATCTTATCTATAAGCCCTAAGTCTTGTAATAAACTATCAATGTATTCTATATCTGGCTGTTGGTCAGAATATAGGAATGATAATAAAATATTTTCTTTAACAGTATATTCATCAATAAGATGAAATTGTTGAAAAACAAATCCAATATCACGATTACGGTAACTTGCTTGTTGATTTTCATTTAACTTCTCAATACTTTTTCCGTCTAATATATATTCTCCTTCAAATTCAGAATCAATCAGTCCCAAAATATTGATAAATGTCGATTTGCCCGAACCTGATGCTCCCATTATCGATACAAATTCTCCTTCAACTACCTTAAAATTTATTTCTCTTAAGACATTATTTTTTAGCGTCCCTTGTCCGTAACTTTTGCTAATATTTTTTAGTTCTAACATAGACCTTCCTATTCTATCTTTATTATTTATAAATCCCAAAAATGGCAACAACTAGCACTAACATATTTTCTCTCCTTATTTTTTCTACAGGATTATTATACTTCTGTATTACACATTCTCCAAGGTCATAAATGTCACTAATTTCAACAACTTATCTACTAATGAGTACTCAATTAGTATAAAAAGGAACTCGATACGAACTCAATCTAAGGGAAAAACATAATAACTCTTTAAATGATAAAACGCATAATATCAAGTTTTTAAACACCTGATATCATGCGTTTTTATGATTTTGAAAACTTTCTCTCGGTCTTTTTAACTAATGACATTTTTGTCACTTTTTTATTTTCTAATGTGTATTTTTAAAAAAATCCTGGAGGTCATGTTGCCATTGTTTTTCTAGCTGTTCTATCAAATGACGATTATCAATCATTCTAGCAAATATTTTTGCTTCTTGAAAATAATTTTCAGCTACTGAATAATCTTTTTTTACAAATAATGCATAGCGCCACTCCCATAGTCGAATAATTGGTTTTTTCTGATAGTCGTATGATTTTGAGGTAATTTCATTTAATTTGTAAAGAATATCTTCAAATTGACTGTAATTAGCAATTTTTTCAAATATTCCTAACAACAAAAGTAATGAATCTCTGATTAGAAATGAATATTCAATATCAAACATCTCAACTTGTTGTAAAATTTTATCAGCTATTACTAAGAAGGTATTCACTTCAATCTCATTTATGATTGTATCTTGGTGTACTAATCTTACCAAAAATAGCTTTATGATTAAAATATCATTAACTTCATATTTTGATTTCAACAAAATGTGATCGAAATACTCTTGTAAAATCATTCCTAAATTGCTATCATCATTCCACCAACCAAAGTCATCATATGCTTGTAAAACATCTATGATAAATCTTTCTTCCTCAGGTAGCCTATCATAATACTCTTCAAAAATCTTATCAAAAACACTCTCTTTCTTTTGGGCGATAGTTTCATCTTCGTATGTAGGAGTCCTCATCAAGAAATACTTCAATTCTAGGTATTCCTTATCCAACTCTATATAACTTGGCATCAACTTGTAATCTTCAACCCCCAAACGTTCAGCGATATATTTTAACTTTGTTAGTGTTGGTCTGGATTCTCCATTTTCAATTCTAATTAATTGACGAATACTTAATTCAGACTCATCACCACAAAATTCTGAACGACTGATTTTTTTAGCCAAACGTAATCTTTTAATTTTTTCGCCAAACTCTCGCAACCTACAAGAACCTCCTGAGTTGTTTACCTCTATTATAGCATATACTGAATCAAACTATCTATCAGATTTCTTCTCACTTTAACTAAAGACTAAGAGTTTATCCCTTCGTCTCGGTTTTTGTGTATTTTTGAAGTCACAAAGCCACCATACCCCAGCAGTGCAAGTGCAAAATCCCCTAGAATATGATAGAATAAGAGAAAGAACTCTATCAAGGAGGAAATCATGGAAAAACAAACCGTCGCCGTCTTGGGGCCTGGTTCTTGGGGAACTGCCCTTTCACAAGTCTTAAATGACAATGGACACGAGGTACGTATTTGGGGAAATCTTCCCGAGCAAATCAATGAAATTAATACACACCATACTAATAAGCACTACTTTAAAGATGTCATCCTAGATGAAAATATCATTGCCTACACCGACTTAGCAGAGGCACTGAAAGATGTGGATGCGATTTTGTTTGTTGTCCCAACAAAAGTGACACGACTTGTTGCCCAGCAAGTTGCACAAACCTTAGACCATAAGGCTATCATCATGCACGCATCAAAGGGATTAGAGCCTGATAGTCATAAACGATTATCAACCATCCTTGAAGAAGAAATTCCTGAACATCTCCGCAGTGATATCGTCGTTGTTTCAGGACCTAGTCATGCGGAAGAAACCATTGTACGTGACCTGACTTTAATCACTGCTGCTTCTAAAGATTTACCAACAGCTCAGTACGTGCAAGAACTCTTTAGCAATCATTACTTCCGACTTTATACCAATACGGATGTTATCGGGGTCGAAACTGCTGGTGCTCTTAAAAACATTATCGCTGTTGGCGCCGGAGCTTTACATGGTTTGGGATTTGGTGACAATGCCAAGGCAGCCATCATCGCTCGAGGTTTGGCAGAAATTACCCGCCTAGGGGTAGCACTCGGTGCCAGTCCATTGACCTATAGCGGCTTATCTGGTGTGGGAGATTTGATCGTAACGGGAACCTCCATCCACTCTCGTAACTGGAGAGCCGGAGATGCTCTTGGTCGTGGAGAATCTCTAGCTGATATCGAAGCCAATATGGGCATGGTGATTGAAGGAATTTCAACGACTCGAGCAGCCTATGAACTAGCGCAAGAACTTGGAGTCTATATGCCAATTACACAGGCCATTTACCAAGTTATTTATCACGGAACCAACATCAAAGATGCCATTTATGATATCATGAACAATGAATTTAAAGCAGAAAATGAGTGGTCTTAACCCTCTAAAGAAAGGATTCTTATGACATCAAAAGTTAGAAAGGCAGTCATCCCTGCCGCTGGACTCGGGACTCGTTTCTTACCAGCCACCAAGGCACTTGCTAAAGAAATGTTGCCAATTGTAGATAAACCAACTATCCAGTTTATCGTAGAAGAAGCTCTTAAATCAGGCATTGAAGATATTCTGGTTGTCACTGGTAAATCAAAACGTTCTATTGAAGACCACTTTGACTCAAACTTTGAGCTTGAGTACAACCTCAAAGAAAAAGGTAAAACAGATCTGTTAAAATTAGTAGATGAAGCAACTGGCATGCGCCTTCATTTCATCCGCCAAACTCACCCTCGTGGTCTTGGAGACGCTGTCTTACAAGCCAAAGCTTTTGTGGGGAATGAGCCCTTCGTTGTTATGCTGGGTGATGACCTTATGGACATCACAGATGAGAACGCCGTTCCTTTGACAAAACAACTGATGAATGATTACGAGCGGACACACGCATCAACTATTGCTGTCATGCCCGTACCACACGAAGACGTTTCATCATATGGAGTCATTGCTCCTCAAGGTGAAGGAATCAATGGACTCTATAGCGTTGAAACTTTCGTTGAAAAACCAGCTCCCGAAGATGCACCAAGTGATTTAGCTATTATCGGTCGCTATCTTCTGACACCGGAAATTTTTGATATCCTCGAAAAGCAGGCTCCTGGTGCTGGAAATGAAATCCAGCTTACCGACGCTATTGATACGCTTAATAAAACACAGCGTGTTTTTGCCCGTGAATTTACAGGAGCTCGTTACGACGTTGGGGATAAGTTTGGCTTTATGAAAACATCTATTGACTACGCCCTCAAACATCCACAAGTCAAAGATGACTTGAAAGATTACCTCATCCAACTGGGAAAAGAATTGGCTGAGAAGGAATAATACTCTTTGAAAATCTCTTCAAACCACGTTAGCTTCACCTTGCCGTATATATGGTTACTGACTTCGTCAGTCTTATCTGCAACCTCAAAACAGTGTTTTGAGCTGACTTCGTCAGTTCTATCTACAACCTCAAAGCAGTGCTTTGAGCAACCTGCTGCTAGTTTCCTAGTTTGCTTTTTGATTTTCATTGAGTATAACATAAAAAGATAAGGTTCAAAAAATTCCTTATCTTTTTTCATTACACAAATTTTCATCCCATTCCCTTGTAGAGAAGTAAGACTACGAGTCCTACGAATAACACTAACGCTACCAGTCTCTGACTAGCGCTATACATCCGTCTTTCTCCTCGAACTGGAAAGATAACTGCTAGAAATGCGCCACCAACTGCACCTCCGATATGACCTGCTAGACTGATTCCAGGAATCAGAACACTTCCAATAATGTTAACCACAAAAAGTGTCAGATAAGATTGCCCTAGCTGTTGGATATAGGGGTTGCGAGTTGCATAGCGAAGAATGATAATCGC
Organism: Streptococcus pneumoniae; assembly: GCF_001171885.1. Classification (GTDB taxonomy): domain Bacteria; phylum Bacillota; class Bacilli; order Lactobacillales; family Streptococcaceae; genus Streptococcus; species Streptococcus pneumoniae_A. Next base: position 71,255 of record NZ_CKQD01000011.1, on the reverse strand, counting down.
GGAAAATAGCCCATAGAGAGAAGTCGAGGCTCCTGCTGCTAAGGATTTGGGACTAAATACAAAAACAAAGAGATTGCCCATCATTCCAGATAAGAGATAGAGAAAGAAAAACTGCTTAGAACCGAAAATCTCCTCTACCTGCCTACCAAGATAATAGAACGAAAGCATATTAACAATGAAATGCTCCCAACCAATATGAACAAAAATGGCAGAAAAGAGACGCCAAATCTGCTCGGGAAAGAGTCGAATGACAGGCCCATACATGGCTCCAAATCGAAATAGGGTATCTGCCCTATAAAAGTTTCCTCCTGTGGTCACCAACATTAGTAGAAATACCAAGGCCGTCACTAAGAGAAAGAAACTCGTCACAGGGTAACGCCTATCAAAGATTCCTTTCATCAATCAGTACCTCCTGAACAGGAATATCATGATTTTCAGGGCTAAAGTCCCGAATTTGACAAGGATAAACCGTACTCAAAGTATGACCAGTAAACTGTTCCAGATAGCGGTCATAATAACCTCCACCATATCCAATCCGATATCCTTCCGTCGTAAAAACCAGCCCCGGAACATGAATCAAATCAATCTGAGAGGCATCTACTACTTCCAAATCTCCCTGTGGCTCCAGTAAACCAAAGGAAGTTTTGACCAGTTGTTGCGGATTATAGACTACAAAGTCCATGCGCCCCTTGGGATAAGTTTTGGGTATCAGAACCTTCTTGCCGTCCCTCAGCGCCTGCTCAATCAGTTCCTGCGTTTGAAACTCATGAGGAAAAGAGAGGTAGGTTGCGATGACCTTAGCTTCTTGGTAAAAGGGGTGTTGTAAAAGTCGCTCGGTTAAAGTTTGATCTAAAGCCTGTTTTTGCTCTTGAGATATAGCCTTCATTTCTTGCAAGACTTGCTTGCGTAATTCTGCTTTCATAGACAATTCCTCTACTCTGCTGCCTTCTTTTTCAGGAAACTAGAGACCGCATCCACCCCAATAGCTAGTGCCTCTTCCTTAGGGCTCATCTGAGGGTGATGAAGGGCGTAGGGACTATCGATACCAAGCCAGAACATAACACCATCAACTTTTGAAAGGAGATAACCAAAGTCCTCGCCTGTCATAGCAGGCTCGATATCAATCAACTCGATTCCGTCTTTTTCTTCAAAAAAGTCCATTAGTTCACGCGCCAAGGCTGGATTGTTCTCAACAGGCAGGTAACCACCTTGTTTGAGTTCCACTTCAACTTCCATACCAAAGGATGCTGCAACCCCTTCTGCAACTGCTTTGACTCTCTTTTGCACCAAGAGACTCATGTCCTGTGTCAAGGCCCGAATAGTTCCATGTAAAAAGGCTGTGTCTGTGATAACATTGTTGGTTGTTCCAGCCTGAAAAAGACCAAAGGTCACTACTGCTCCCTCGATTGGGTTGACATTGCGGCTAACAACTGACTGCACTTGGGTCACAAAGTAACTAGCAGCCACCAAGGCGTCATTGGCTTCATGAGGAAAAGCTGCGTGGCCACCTTTGCCTTTGAAATGGATCTTCACCTCACAGGTCCCTGCAAAGAGTGTATGAGTATTAGTCGCAATCTGACCAACCTTCAAATCTGGACGGACATGGAGACCATAAAATTGGTCTGGCAACCAGTCTCCAAAAGCGCCATCCTCATACATGAGCATCCCACCAGCTTCATTTTCTTCAGCAGGCTGAAACAGAAAGAGCAGATTGTTCTTAGGTTGCTCCTCAAGGGCTCGCTCAAGACAGCCCAAGGCAATGGTCATGTGGAAATCATGTCCACAAGCGTGCATACGACCTTGATGTTGAGAAGCGAAAGGAAGTCCTGTTTGTTCGACGATAGGAAGACCATCAATATCTGTTCTCCAACCAATGGTACGCTCTGGTTGACTTCCCTGCAAATAAACCAAAATCCCTGTCCGCCAAGTTCGAACTTGAACAAAATTCTTGCCCGCAGTCAATTTCTCAATCACATCCAGCAGATAAGCCTGAGTCTTGAACTCCTCCAAGCCAATCTCTGGAATCTGGTGCAAATCTCGTCTAGTCTGAATCAAATCTAACATCTATCTATCCTCCTATATAGCAGAAAGAGGCTGGAAAAAGGGTCCCGCCTCTATTTTTCTTTTACAAATTACAAGGTACGAAGCGCATCCTCTAGCGCTGTTTTTTGTTGGGTTTGGGCATCAATCTCTTTGATGATACGAGCTGGAACACCTGCTACCACCACGTTTTCTGGGACATCTTGAGTAACGATAGCTCCTGCTGCGACAACTGAACCACTACCGATTTGAACTCCTTCGATGACCACTGCATTAGCACCGATAAGAACATTGTCTCCAACGCGGACTGGTTCAGCGCTAGCTGGTTCAATCACACCTGCAAGAACGGCACCTGCACCAACGTGACTGTTTTTTCCAACGATGGCACGGCCACCAAGGATGGCACCCATATCAATCATGGTTCCTGCACCGATTTCAGCACCGATATTGATAATCGCTCCCATCATGATAACAGCATTGTCACCAATTTCAACCTGATCACGGATAATCGCACCTGGCTCGATACGAGCATTGATAGCACGTTTATCTAGCAAGGGAACTGCAGAATTGCGAGCATCTTGCTCAACAACATAGTCTTGATTTTCTACCAAACCTTCGAGAAGCGGAGCAACGTCCTTCCAGTCTCCAAATAGGACATTCCCTAGTTTGACAACAGAGCTAGGTACAGCAGCTACGAGTTGTCCCTCAAAGGTTACTTTAACACTGGTTTTCTTTTCAGCATTGGCGATAAATTGGATAATTTCTTGAGCATTCATTTTTGTAGCAGTCATAAAAGGCCTCTCATTCTTTATAATGATAACTATTCTACCAAAAAAGGCCTCAAATTTGAAGCCTTTTTGTCTGTTTTTAGGTATGATTTTTTAGGGATGTGAGATAAAACGTGCTGTCGGTAAAAGCAAGCCCCTACCGATACAACCTAAAAACAATCTTCACAACTATCTCCCCGTGTTTTATTGACTATTCTAGTATAGCACACTTTTAGAATTAAGAAAAGACTTTTTATCTACTTTCTTTCGCTTCTTCTATCGATAGGAAAATCATAGGTAAAATAATCAGAGCCATAGCTAGAAGAAGGGACCAATCCACTACCAATCCTAAGAACAAAACACTCAAGAGAGCAGAAGAGAGAGGTTCACTGGCGCTGATAACGGAAACCACCAGAGGAGAAACCAAGGACACCGCCTTCATGGAAATAAAAAAAGCAAAAGCCGTCCCAAAGAAAGCGATAATGAGACAAATTAAAATACTCCAAATATCAAGAGTAAAGGAAAGCTGATAAACCGGCGAGAGGACATTGCTAAATAAACCGGCCAAAATCATCCCCCACCCAACCGTAGGTACAAAACCATAACGCTTCGCAAAAGGCTGGGGCAAGATAACATTAAACATGACCCCCATGGCACTCAGCAAACCTGTCACAAGTGCTAGTGGTGTCATGGATAACTGAGAGAGATCTCCCTTTGTCGCCATCAGGCAAACACCCAACATGGCAACCAAAACATAGAAAATAGCGCTTTTTGACGCTCGTTTTTGATAAACCAAGCGATTGTAAAAGAGGATAAAGACAGGACTGATAAACTGTAAAATAGTTGCTGTCGCTGCATTTGAGTATTCTACGCAGAGGTAGAAAAAATACTGGACTGAAAAAATCCCCAAAATAGCATAGGCCAAAAAGGGCAGGTAATTTTTCTTATCTCGCCAGATATCTAACACTTGCGATTTTAATTGCATCGCAGACCAAATGAGCACAAGACTCCCTGCCAGTGTCAAACGCATGGAGGTAATCCAGCCCGAAGACACCTGATAATGAGTAAAGAAATATTCTCCTAAAATTCCACAGATTCCCCAGATTAAGCCGGATAGGAGCGAATAAATGGTTCCTTTAACAATCTTTTTCTGATACTGATTCATACCTTTATTGTAACACGAAAGGAAAAAAGAAAAAAGTGGCAATCCATTGATTAGCCACTTCATTTAGCACAGTTTATAGAACTTATCGTCTCGCCCTTGAAGAAGAAGGTCGTGTAGTACTTGAGTTACTGCTATCGCTAGAACTACTACTTGAACTGCTGGAGCTTGATGGAGTTGGTAGACTCCCCACAATACTAGACCAAGCATTCTGATAATCTGACTCACTTCCTCCAATAGCAAAATGATAGCTGGTCGTTGGCGCTCCTGCCTTATTAGCCCAATAGCTGGTAACAGTCGAACCTGTGACCTCTACCTCTTTTCCTTCAACAGAAACCTTCCCTGGTTTTTGACCTGTTGATTTCAAAACTTCGGATTTTACGACACTAGGATCTAAAGCGAAGCGCTCGTTCCCCCAAATGCTTGGGGAGGCTTGCTGAATCGCATTTACCAGATGAGCCATGTAATTAGAGTTATTAGAATAACCTGCTCTACGTGACAGTGAATGATTATCATCATGCCCAATCCAGCCACCTAGGGTTAATCTAGGTGTCGAAAGCATGAGCCACATATTTTCGTCTTGGTTGGTTGTACCAGTCTTCCCAATCCAATCTGCATTAGCCAGAGTAGGATTTAAAGAAGTCAGATTCGTCTTGAAGGTTGTTGTCACACGAGAGGATAGAACTTCTCGCAGCAAGCCCTGCATAATCGTCGCAGTAGCTTTTGAATAGACTTGAACCGGTTTATCCTGATACTCATACACCACTCTACCATCTGCTGCTTCAATCTTTGAAATCACATGCTTCTGATGATAAACTCCATTATTAGCTAGGGTTTGATAGCCATTGGTATGCTGGGCAACTGTGACTTCAATACCACCACCCATCGGCAGGCTCTCAATACCGTACTCAGGAATCTCGTAACCCATCTTTTCCATATAACCCTTGACATCAACACCCTTTTCACGGAGCATACGATAAGTCCAGTAAGCAGGGATATTCCATGAATAGTTCAGAGCTTCTCCCAAGGTCATCATTCCTGTCCCCTTACTATTAGCATACATAATCGGATTGCCATTAGCAAAGTTTGTTGGATAGTTAGACAGAATCGTTTCGCTTCCCATCAAGCCCTGGTCAATAGCAATCCCATAGGCCAGCAAGGGCTTGGTAGTAGAAGCTGGCGAACGTTTGGTATCAAAGGCATGATTATTTTGATTTTCTTGATAATTACGACCACCTACAAAGCCTAGAATAGCACCTGTTTGGTTATCCATCAGGACATTCCCTACTTCTACATGACCTGTTCCATCGTCTAAAAGATAGCCATAGTCAGCAACCGCACTTTGCATGGCAGAATGAATTTTCTGATCTATGGTAGTAGTAATCTTATAACCACCATTTTCAATTTCCTTGGCTGCCAAATCACGATAAAACTTCTGAGTTGCCTCATTTTTCAACTCCTTAGCGGAGACATTGTCTCTCTGAGCTAGATAGTCATACATACGTTCTTGAGCTTCTGCCAAAGTTGTAAAGTATAAATAGTCTCGTGAAATTCCTGTGACCGTGCCCGATGGTAAAAAGTCCTGTTTAAGGTCATAATCCTTGTATTGAGAATACTCGTCCTTGCTTAAGGCACCTGTGCGATACATACTGTAAAGAACTGCCTTAGCCCGTCTTAAGCCTATTTCTAAATCTTCATCACTCTTCAACTCTCCAGTATTTTCATAAGGAGAGTAGGTAATGGGACTCTGTGGAAGCCCTGCTAAAAATGCTGCTTGAGGAACCGTCAACTGGCTAGCATCTACACCGAAAATTCCCTCAGCTGCTTGCTGAGCCCCTGCAATATTCTGTCCCTTATTATTTCGGCCAAAGGGAGCCACATTGAGATAGGTCGTTAAAATCTCATCTTTATTCATGGCGCGTTCCAAGGCAAGAGCATCCACAATCTCTGTCGCCTTACGAGCCAAGGTCGGCGCATCCCCAACCACCTGCTGTTTAATTAGTTGCTGGGTCAAGGTTGAACCCCCACTAGAGGAACCCAAACCTACAAATTTCCCCAAGGTCGCACGAATCACAGCCTTGGGTACTACACCCTTATGTTCTTTGAAGTGTTCATCTTCCGTCGCAATGATAGCCTTCTTCAGATTTTCCGAAATTTGCTCAGATGAGATAGAAGTGCGCAACAAATCACTCTCTATGGAAGCAATCACCGTCCCGTCCGAATAGGTAATCTCTGAAATAGAAGAGATGTCCTTGACCTGATTCACCAATTCTTCTGTATGAGGCACCCGTACCTTGTCAAATAAGGCCACTCCGTACCCCAAAGCAATCCCAGCTCCCAACATTCCTCCTAGAAAACCGAGCACAAAAAGCAAGTTAAATAAAGCTTTTATACTCAGTAAAATAGCTGGAAAAATGGCTGACTTATCTAAGGTTTTAGATTTTTTGGTACTTGAACCTTTCTTGCCAGATCTAGCTGATTTTTTATTTTTTTGTTTTTGCTGGAAAAATTCCAGCATTTTTCGTTTTAATTCATTTAATTGATTTTGCATGGATTTCCTCACTCTATCTATTATACCACAAAAGGGAAACTTTCAATAAAATAGCCACTTTCTTCCCTATTCTACTAGGCTATTGCCCGAGTTTATGATACAATAGGTAGAAACAATAATTTTAAAAAGGAGAAAAGACACATGCACATTTTTGATGAGCTAAAAGAGCGTGGTTTGATTTTTCAAACGACTGATGAAGAAGCTTTGCGTAAAGCCCTAGAAGAAGGTCAAGTTTCTTATTATACCGGCTACGATCCAACTGCTGACAGCCTTCACCTAGGCCACCTTGTCGCAATCTTGACAAGTCGTCGCTTGCAACTAGCAGGTCACAAACCTTATGCGCTCGTTGGCGGTGCTACAGGTCTCATCGGAGATCCGTCCTTCAAAGATGCTGAACGTAGTCTCCAAACAAAAGACACAGTAGAGGGCTGGGTCAAGTCTATCCAAGGACAACTTTCTCGTTTTCTTGACTTTGAAAATGGCGAAAATAAAGCTGTCATGGTCAACAACTACGACTGGTTTGGCAGTATCAGCTTCATTGACTTCCTCCGCGATATTGGAAAATACTTCACGGTCAACTACATGATGAGTAAGGAGTCTGTGAAAAAACGGATTGAAACAGGGATTTCCTACACTGAGTTTGCCTACCAAATCATGCAAGGGTACGACTTCTTCGTCCTTAACCAAGACCACAATGTCACTCTTCAAATCGGTGGTTCTGACCAGTGGGGAAATATGACAGCTGGTACCGAATTACTTCGTCGTAAAGCTGACAAGACTGGCCACGTAATCACTGTTCCACTGATTACCGATGCAACTGGTAAGAAATTTGGTAAATCAGAAGGAAATGCCGTCTGGCTTAATCCTGAAAAGACTTCTCCATACGAAATGTACCAATTCTGGATGAACGTTATGGACGCTGACGCTGTACGCTTCTTGAAGATCTTTACTTTCTTGTCACTTGATGAGATTGAAGAAATCCGTAAACAATTTGAAGCAGCGCCACACGAACGCTTGGCTCAAAAAGTCTTGGCTCGTGAAGTCGTTACACTTGTTCACGGAGAAGAAGCCTACAAAGAAGCCCTCAACATCACTGAACAACTCTTTGCAGGAAACATCAAAAACCTTTCTGTTAAAGAGCTCAAACAAGGACTTCGTGGTGTACCAAACTACCACGTACAAGCAGACGAAAACCACAATATCGTAGAACTGCTCGTGTCATCTAGTGTGGTTAACTCAAAACGCCAAGCCCGTGAAGACGTTCAAAACGGTGCTATCTACGTAAACGGTGACCGCATCCAAGACCTTGACTATGTCTTGAGTGACGCAGATAAGTTAGAGAATGAACTGACTGTTATCCGTCGTGGGAAGAAAAAATATTTTGTATTGACTTACTAAACTGTTCAACATTTACCTATAAAAAAAGGAGCTACCCTCGAGAAAGGTAACTCCTTTTTGCTGTTAATAGTCCCCACCTATCCCTTAATAGACAGGCTACGCAGGACTATGCGCAAGGTTGTTAGATTATGTAAGATAGAGAGATTTGAAGGACTGAGCCAATTAAACAAGCCAAAGCCAATCAAACTACTATTTACGACAACGGTATCTTGAATATTCTTCTTGATGAGTGTTTGCAAAGATGATGATAGCCAATCCAACTCTTGGAAGAAATCCAAACGATTATCTAACAATAAGATATCACTCATCTGCTTAGAAATATCTGCGCTCTCATTCATCACCACACCGATATCTGATAGGGTTAGAGCCGCTGAGTCATTCAACCCATCTCCAACCATCAAAATAGTGTGACCTGCTTTCTGCAGTTCCTCTATTAACTCAAATTTCCCATCAGGTTTCAAGTCTGTATAGACCTGATCAAAGGGCAAATCTTTGACTAATTCCTCTGTTCTAACCAAGGTGTCCCCTGTTGCCAGAATCAATTTTTTCCCTTGTGCCTTAAGTTTCTCCAAGGCTGCTTTTGCTTCTTTTCTCAAAGGAGTATGAATGCAGAACATTCCAATCAATTCATTCTGGTAGGCTAAGAATAAGAGATTGTAGTGACTCTTGTACTCTTCAATTAAAGCATTTTGTTCTGAACTGATATGAATTTGCTCATCCTGCATCAAGACATAATTCCCAATAAGAACTGGTTGCCCATCTATATGAGATTTGATTCCCTTACTTGCGATATATTGGAGTTTCCCATGCATTTCCTCATGTTCAATCCCCTCTATCTCAGCTTGCTTGACAATGGCATTAGCAATAGGATGATAAATGTGTTCCTCAAGACAGGCACTGATTCTGAGAATATCTTCCTCACTATAGTCTCCAAAAGGTAACACCTTTTCAACTATAGGATAACTAGTTGTGATTGTTCCCGTCTTATCAAACAAGAAAGTATCAACTTCCAGATATTTCTCCAGAACATCTCCATCCTTAATTACCATTTCACGGTTCAACCCCTCCTTGATAGCTGTCAAATAAGCCACAGGAGTAGAGATTTTCAAAGCGCAGGAGAAATCGACTAATAGGAAAGAGATAGCCTTAGAAAAAGAACCTGTTAATAGGTAAGTCAGCCCAGCCCCCAAGAAATTATATTTGACGACCTTATCCGCCATTTTGATGAAATAGCGTTGTTTCGTTTTCTTGTTTTCTTCAGATTTCTTCATCAACTCAATCAGCTGTAAAATCCGGCTGTTCATCTGATTATCGGTTACACGAATGCGTAACTCTCCAGTTTCTAATACTGTATTTGCACAAACCAAATCAGACTCTCTTTTTTCAACTGGAAAACTCTCTCCTGTCAAGGAACTTTCGTTGACCATACCTAAACCTGAAACTACTTGTCCATCAAACAGAATTTCATTTCCTTGAGATAAGACCAAAACATCTCCTATTTGAACATCGGAACTCTTGATACTAACAACCGTATCGCCCTGCACTAAGAATACATCGCTCTCTTTTGCAAGAAGACTCTGTTCTAAATCTGTTGCAGTTTTTTTCAAGGACCACTGATCTAAATGATTCCCCAAATCAAGCATAAACATGATATTGCTAGCTGTCTTGGATTGGTTCATAAACAAGGACAATAAAATCGCCGAACAGTCCAAGACCTCCATCGTTAGTTCCTTACGCGCTAATGTTTGATAGGCTTCTCTAATATAGCCAAAAGCCTGATAACAAGTCCATATATAGCGAATAGGATACGGCACAAAACTACGAAAAAGTACACGCTTAATCGCTGCACCTGAAACAATAGAATAAGCACTCTCTTCTCTACGAATGGGAAGAGTCATCAACTCAGAAACTTTCCCTTTATCTATTCTTTTTAAAAAGGCTTCTGCATTATCTAATACAGAAAAGCCTTCTTTTATGCGTAGAGTAAAGTGCTGTTGATCCATGTAAAACTGGATAGACTCAATCCCCTTTTCATCTCTCGCCAAGGAACGAAGATAGTCTTGAATATCCAAGGTGAGTGAAAAAGAAGATGATAGTCGGATATGTTGGTATCCTCTATGTAGCACTTTAAAAGACATATTATTCTCCTATAAGGCTATCTAATTGCTCTTCTTTTTTCTCTTGCTCGTACAAATATTTGGCATCTTGCAAGACATCGTCTCCATGTTGCTTCACAACAGAAACAGATGCATCTAGCTCGTCTTTCAACTTGTAAGCCTTAGCCAAAGCTTTAGAATAACCTTTTTTAGCTTCCTTACTTGCTAAGATTTTCAAACCAAGGGTACCAAATGCGACACCACCCAAAAAGAGTGATGATTTTTTCGCAACTTTTGCGACAGTCAATACTTCTTTTAACATACTTATTTCCTCCTAGATATTATTATATAGCAATTTAGATATAAAAGCAATTTAATTTTGGCACTTTGAAAAGTAATGATACTACTATTTAATTTTATTACAAATCATCCTAAAGTTGCTTTCATTTGCCTCTTTTGATACACTTAAACTATGAATACAAATCTCAAACCCAAACTCCAGCGTTTTGCTTCTGCGACTGCCTTTGCCTGTCCTATCTGCCAAGAAAATCTGACTCTGGTAGAGAGCAGTCTCAAATGCAACAATCGCCATTCTTTTGACTTGGCGAAATTCGGCTATGTCAATCTGGCACCTCAAATCAAGCAATCTGCCAACTACGACAAGGAAAACTTTCAAAACCGTCAACAAATCCTAGAAGCCGGCTTTTACCAAGCTATCTTAGAGGCTGTATCTGACTTGCTTGCAAGCTCAAAAACTGCCACAACAATCTTGGATATTGGTTGTGGCGAAGGTTTCTACTCTCGTAAACTCCAAGAAAATCACTCTGAAAAAACTTTCTATGCCTTTGACATCTCCAAAGATTCAGTCCAAATCGCTGCCAAGAGCGAACCCAACTGGGCAGTCAATTGGTTCGTTGGCGACCTAGCTCGTCTTCCTATAAAAGACGCCAGCATGGATATCTTACTTGATATCTTTTCCCCTGCCAACTATGGAGAATTTCGTCGCGTTTTATCCAAAGATGGCATCTTGATAAAGGTTATCCCAACTGAAAATCACCTCAAAGAAATCCGTCAAAGAGTACAGGACCAGCTGACAAACAAGGACTATTCTAACCAAGATATCAAGGAGCATTTCCAGGAACACTTTACCATCCTATCTAGTCAAACGGCCTCTCTGACTAAGACTATCACAACAGATCAGCTCCAAGCCCTACTCAGTATGACTCCACTCCTCTTTCACGTCGACCAGAGCAAGATTGACTGGAGCCAACTGGCAGAGATTACTATCGAAGCAGAGATTTTGGTTGGGAAAGCATTCTAAACTAGAGTTCGCAAAAGTAGAAAACTTACTGAAACTCCTCAATATTACAAAAACGCATAAGAACAGGTACTCAAAAACCTTAATCTTATGCGTTTTGTTATAGTTTCCATACACATTAAGGGGAAATGGTTGAAATCAGTTCTCTTAATAACCATTGAATACCATATAGTACATTTACCCCAAATATGATATAGGCCGTATAAATCAAGTATTTCGATTTCTCCCGTCTCAAAGAATAGATCTTGTACAAGATAAACAAATTTAAAATAATAAATAATAGAGACAAAATCTTCCTCCAAAAATCAATCCTAAAGGTACACAGCTAAGCATAGCCCTAAACTTTATTTTCGATTCGAGATAACAAACTTATCAATAAATAGTAAATGATATAAGGCCAGTACCAACCCCCAGAGACTACCACGAAAAGAGATTTCTTGATGATTGAGAGGAAACAAATCATGGTTACCTATATAGAGGCAGGTCAAAATGATAAATAAAATCCAAAATAAATCCGTCCATTTATATTTTGAAAAATATTTTTTAACATAATAGCACATTTTTCTTGACTACAATAACATTATATGATAAAATGTAAGCGGATACAAATAAAAAGAAATTGCCTTATTCAATTAATATTCCTATAAGAAAGCAGATGATTCCAATGTACAAACTATAATTATCAACTCTTAATATCCAACTTAGTTATGAAAGAATGGTAGGTGATTGTCATGAAAAGAACACTAATTACTCTATTGTTTAGTTGTTTAGCATTATTTTGTTTGCCTATTTCTGTAAATGCCGACACTAATAATAATCTTGTCATAAAATTCAATGAACTAACATTTACTGTTGAGGATTATAATATCCCTAATCCAGAAGTAATCTATTCAAAATCAGGATTCAAAGAAGTCGCAACTGTTCTTGATAGTGATACTGGAAAAGTTGTCGAAACTATCGAACTTATCCCAGATCTTTCTCGCGCTACAGTTACCTCACATACATTAAAAAGAAGTGCAACATTTGCTAGAACTACAGTTCAATTAAGCGTAAATATTGAGCTATATAATGAGGGTTCTTTCCGTCAGATTAACTCAATTCACGGTTATTACTTAGGAATAACAAATTCTATTACAAACACATCTATTGAAGACAAAACTATTGATGTTTGGTCTACAAATGGATACCCTACAACAAAAATAAAGTATGCTTATAATGGCACTTTAACAGCAGTTGTAGAAACTAGTGGTTCAGCTTCAGTTAAAGCAGAGTTGTTAGGAGCTGGATTTACATTTGGAGGTAGTATGTCAGGCAAATCTTATTATAGAGTCCCATTTAATCAAAACGGAACTATTAGTCTATACAACTATTAGTCTATACTAACTTAGGAGATAATCGATATTATGAATGAAAAAAAACGTACATATTTTATTTGTGCAAGTATTATTATTTCATCTATAATTTTAGGACTCTTTATTTATAAAGGAATTTATGACGGATTTGACGTTTTGGGTCAATTTACAAACGATGGCCTCAGGGTAATTAGTACTAATATTAGTACTGTTGGTAATAATATTAGTACTAATATTAGTAATAATAGGTAGTTAATAGCAATAGAATTCAAATAAAAAACGGTAATTTAGTGAATGAACTGCACCCCAAAAGTTAGACAGAAAAAATCTAACTTTTGGGGTGTTTTTATTATGAAATTAACTCATGATGATAAAGTTCAGATCTATGAACTTAGAAAACAAAAGGGAGACCATCTAAAATGGGACGTAAACCAAAGAAGAAACCCGAAGAGATGACAGAGTTAGAACGCCTTCAAGCAGAAAATGAGTACCTGAGAGTGGAGAATGCTATCCTAAAAAAGTTAAGAGAACTCCGATTGAAGGAGGAAAAAGAGAAAGAAGAAAGACAGAAATTGTTCAAGAACTAATGACTGATTTTTCGTTAGATATTCTTCTAAAAGCCATTAAACTAGCTCGTTCGACCTACTACTATCACTTGAAACAGCTAGACAAACCAGATAAGGACCAAGAGCTTAAAGCTGAAATTCAATCCATTTTTATCGAACATAAGGGAAATTATGATTATCGTCGAATTCATTTAGAACTAAGAAATCGTGGTTATCTGGTAAATCATAAAAGAGTTCAACGCTTGATGAAAGTACTCAATTTACAAGCTAAAATGCGACAGAAACGAAAATATTCTTCTCATAAAGGAGACGTTAGCAAGAAGGCAGAGAATCTCATTCAACGTCAATTTGAAGGCTCTAAAACAATGGAAAAGTGCTACACAGATGTGACAGAATTTGCCATTCCAGCAAGTACTCAAAAGCTTTACTTATCACCAGTTTTAGATGGCTTTAACAGCGAAATTATTGCTTTTAATCTTTCTTGTTCGCCGAACTTAGAACAAGTGAAAGATATGTTAGATCAGGCTTTCGGTGAGGAACATTACGAGAATACCATTCTCCATAGTGACCAAGGATGGCAATATCGACACGATTTTTATCACAGGTTTTTAGAGAGTAAGGGAATTCAGCCATCTATGTCACGCAAAGGTAACAGCCCAGACAACGGCATGATGGAGTCCTTCTTTGGGATTCTGAAATCGGAAATGTTTTACAGTTATGAGAAGTCATTTCAGTCGCTTAAGCAATTGGAACAAGCTATTGTAAACTATATTGATTATTACAATAACAAACGAATTAAAGTAAAACTAAAAGGACTCAGTCCTGTGCAATACAGAACTAAATCCTTCGGATAAATTAATTGTCTAACTTTTTGGGGTCAGTACTCAAAAACCTTAATCTTATGCGTTTTGTTATAGTTTCCATACACATTAAGGGGAAATAGTTGAAATCAGTTCTTTTAATAACCATTGAATACCATATACTACATTTACCCCAAATATGATATAGGCCGTATAAATCAAGTATTTCGATTTTTCTCGCCTCAAAGAATAAATCTTGTACAAGATAAACAAGTTTAAAATAATAAATAATAGAGACAAAATCTTCCCCCAAAAATCAATCATAAAAGTAGGCAGTCAAGCATAGTTCTAATCTTTATTTTCGATTCGAGATAACAAACTTATCAATAAATAGCAAGTGATATAAGGCAAGTGTAATTCCCAATAAGCACCCATGATAAGAGATTTCTTGATGGGTAAGGGGGAAAAGAGTATTATTACCCGTCAAGAGGCATGTCAAAATAACAAATAGAATCCAAAATAAATCCGTCCATTTATATTTTGAAAAATATTTTTTCCACATAAGAACACCTTCTTTCCTATAATCATATTATAACACTATATGTAAGCGTATGCAAGAAATATGAGGTAAGGAACTACAAAGAAACATAAGGATGAAAGACAGTAAAAACCAGTATTTCTAAACCTTCACTGTATCTAGGATTTCTCTGCTTTTAGACAAGATTGACCCAAATCCACAGCATTCAAATAAAGAGGCAAAAAAGCGAATTTCAACCGAAACTCGCTTTTTTACAAGATGTATTAGTATAAATTTGTATCTTAGTCTAAGTGCCAGATATCTTCGTTATACTGAGCGATTGTACGGTCAGATGAGAAGAATCCTGCTTTAGAAATGTTAACGATGACTTTATCCAACCATGCGTCACGGTCTTCGTAGTCAGCCAACATTTGCTCTTTGACTTTGATGTAGTCTTCCAAATCAAGAAGAGTCATGAACCAGTCTTTGTTGATCAATTCATTGTAAAGACGTTCCAAGCGCTCTTTGTTTCCAGCTGCAAGAACTGCATCGCTAACGATGAAGTCAACCAATGGTTTGATAGCTTCACGAGCGTAGAATTCGCTTGATTTGTAAGCTGCTTTTTCGTAAAGGTCGATAACAGTTTCTGAATCTTCACCAAAGATGTAGATATTTTCGTCTCCAACCAACTCAGCGATTTCCACGTTAGCACCGTCCATAGTACCAAGAGTCAAAGCTCCGTTCAACATGAATTTCATGTTACCAGTACCTGAAGCTTCTTTAGAAGCAAGTGAGATTTGTTCTGAAATATCACATGCTGGGATAAGGAAGCTTGCTGCAGTAACGTTGTAGTTTTCAACCATAACTACTTGCAAGTGTGGAGCTACTGCTGGATCGTTAGCAATCACTTCTGACATGCAAAGGATCAAGTGGATGATGTCTTGAGCGATTGTGTAGGCTGGAGCTGCCTTACCACCAAAGAAGATTGTGATTGGGCGAGCAGGGATGTTACCAGCTTTGATGTCAAGGTATTTGTGGATCACGTACAAAGCGTTCATTTGTTGGCGTTTGTACTCGTGAAGACGTTTGATTTGGATATCAAAGATAGAGTTTGTATTGATTTCCACACCTTGATGTTCTTTCAAGTGACGAGCCAATTTACGTTTGTTGTGAGCCTTGATGCTTTCCAATTTTTCTTTGACAGCTGCTTTGTCTTCGTAAGACAAGAGTTTTTCAAGCTCATCTGCTTCATGGTGCCAACCTTCTCCAATAATCTCATCCAAGTAGTGAGAAAGTCTTGGGTTAGCATGCATGAGCCAACGACGGAAAGTGATACCGTTTGTTTTGTTGTTGAATTTTTCTGGGTAAAGGTCGTAGAAGGCTTTCAACTCAGAATTTTTCAAGATTTCAGTGTGAAGTGCTGCTACCCCGTTAACGCTGTATCCGTAATGAATATCCATGTGAGCCATGTGAACACGTCCGCTCTCGTCGATAATTTGAACAGCTGGATCTTTCACTTCTGCTTTCACGCGACGGTCCAATTCTTCGATGATTGGTACCAAGTGAGGAACCACTTCTTGCAAGAATTCAAGAGGCCATTTTTCAAGAGCTTCAGCAAGGATTGTGTGGTTAGTGTAGGCAGTCATGCTACGAACGATTGAGATTGCTTCGTCAAGCTCGATACCACGTGCAGTCAAAAGACGGATCAATTCAGGGATAACCATTGATGGGTGAGTATCGTTGATTTGGACAACTGCGTAGTCAGCAAGGTCATGCAAGTTGCTTCCTTTTTCGATTGCTTCGTCGATAATCAATTGCGCACCGTTTGAAACCATGAAGTATTGTTGGAAGATACGGAGCAATTCACCTTGACGGTCACTATCATCTGGATAAAGGAAGAGAGTCAAGTTGCGAGCGATATCTGTCTTGTCAAAGCTGATACCGTCTTTAATAATAGAAGAATCAACTGAATCCAAGTCAAACAAACGCAAGCGGTTCTTCGTTTCTGTCTTGTAACCAGGAACATCAATATCATAAAGAGTTGATGTCAAAGTAAAGTCTGCAAATGGTACTTGGTAGCTACGGCTTGAGCGAACCAACCAGTTTTGCTCTGTCAACCATGCATTTGGAATTGTTTCTTGTTGGTTGTTTTTAAGAACTTGTTGGAAAAGACCAAAGTGGTAATTCAGACCAACACCATCACCATTCAAACCAAGAGTAGCAATTGAGTCGATAAAGCAGGCAGCCAAACGTCCCAAACCACCATTACCAAGAGATGGTTCCAATTCAACTTCTTCAACTTCGATCAAGTCTTTACCTGCAGCTGCAAGTTCTTTTTTGACATCGTCGTAAAGACCAAGGTTGATCAAGTTGTTTGACAAGAGTTTACCAATCAAGAACTCAGCTGAGATATAGTAAACTTTTTTCTTACCAGTGTTAACTGGTTTTTGGCTACTTGCAAGCTTGCTGTAGTTAAGAAGAGCAAGGTAAAGCTCTTCATTGCTACATTCTGCAATGGTTTTATTGTAACGATTTTGTACAAATTCTTGTAGTGATAACATGTTTAAGATGTCTCCTGATATTGTATTATTTCTTTAATTCTACCAAATTTTCATTAATTCGTCGATAGATTGTTGTCAAATCAAGCAAACCTTCCTCGACAGCTGGTGTCAATTGTTCTTCAGTCATACGCCAAGACCAGTTTCCACCAAGGGTAGATGGGAAGTTCATACGAGCTGTCTCATCCAATTCTAGCAAATCTTGCATAGTTGCAATTGCCATGAAGCTAACTGATGAAAAGACTGTACGAAGCATAGCATGTGGCACTGTTTCGTATTCTTTACGGTTCGTGTAGCGAGCCATGTACTCACGAGTCGCATCATCAATCTCGTTACGGTACCAACCAAGAACCGTGTTGTTATCGTGAGTTCCTGTGTACATAACTGAGTTAGCAGGTGCCAAGTGTGGGCTATCGATGCTTTCGTCTTCTGGGTTGAAAGCAAATTGAAGAATCTTCATTCCTGGGAAGCCAGTACGTTCACGCAATTCGATAACTTCGTCTGTCATGAAACCAAGGTCTTCTGCGATGATGTTTAGCTCGCCAAGTTCTTCCTTAACGGCTGCAAAAAGCTTGTAGCCAGGACCTTTGACCCACTCACCAGGTGCTGCTGTATCGGAACCAGCAGGGATTTCCCAGTAAGATTCGAAACCACGGAAGTGGTCGATACGAACGATATCGTAGATTTTGAAGCTTTCACGCAAGCGTTCAATCCACCATTTGTAGCCGTCTTTGTCCATTGCTTCCCAGTCATAGATTGGGTTACCCCAAAGCTGACCAGTTGCAGAAAACTCATCTGGTGGGCATCCTGCGATGCAAGTTGCTTTACCGTTGACATCTGTCTTGAAGAGATGTGGATTTGCCCACATATCGCTTGAATCTTCCGCTACGTAGATTGGCATGTCCCCAACGATTTCGATGTGGTTGTCGTTAGCGTAAGCTTTCAATTTCAACCATTGTTGGAAGAAGAAGTATTGAGTCACACGGTGGTAAACCAATTTGTCTGCCAATTGCTCACGGTAGCTTTCAAGTGCTGAAGCTTTACGAGCACGGGCATCCGCATCTGGCCATTCTGTCCAAGCAAGATTTTCAAAATGCTCTTTGATAGCCATATACTCAGCAAAGAGCTCAAGCCATGATTGGTTGTCTTGAGCAAATTTCTCAAAATCTTTAACATCTCCTACTTCCAAGAAACGTTTCACCGCTTTTTCTAAAAGAGGACGACGTGCATAGTAGATTTTAGCATAGTCAACTTCAGACGCATCGCTACCAAAGTCAACTCCTTCAAGGTCACTTGCTTGCAACAAGCCTTGCTCCACCAATATATCTAAATCGATAAAATGAGTGTTCCCTGCGAAGGCTGAGAAAGATTGGTAAGGAGAATCTCCGTAACTAGTTGTTCCTAGCGGAAGAATTTGCCAGTAACGTTGTTTTGTACGAACCAAAAAATCAACGAAGTCATAGGCACTTTGACCAAATGATCCGATTCCGTAGGCTCCTGGGAGAGAAGAGATGTGCATCAACACACCACTTTGACGTTTTTTCATAAATAACACCTCGTGTATTAAAATAATGGAACGTTGCGTATTTTTGCAGACGCAAACGTTTGCGCCACTTATAAGTATACTCCTTTTCAAGCATAATTGCAAGCGTTTTTAAAAAAACTTTTTGGATTATTTTTAAGGAGACCAACTCATTTTAGCAAAGATAACTTATACTCAATGAAAATCAAAGAGCAAACTAGGAAACTAGCCGCAGGTTACTCAAAGCACAGCTTTGAGGTTGCAGATAAAGTTGACGCGGTTTGAAGAGATTTTCGAAGAGTATTAAAACTATCTAATCCTAAAGTTTGAGCCTCATGGGACAGTCTACAAAGTGCAAAACCTCCTTAGAAAACTTTAATTTATATGCAAAGGACACAAAAGTCTATAGAAAATAGATAGGGAGTAGAAACAGGGAGATAGCCCCTCCTGATTTCCCTCTTTAGACAGATTCCATCTATTTTTTATTAAAAATACTGTATTCTTATCTATTTCACACTTTTCTTCTATTGAAAAGCAAAATCATGCTATCAAATCAAGCTTAAAAATTTTTTAAAATTTTTGACAAAAACACTTGCAACCGTTTTCTATTTGTGCTATACTAAGCTCATAAAGGAAAACGTTTGCGTTTTTCTTGTCAATAAAACTTGTTATTCTTTAGGAGGAATACACTATGTCATCTAAATTCATGAAGAGCGCTGCGGTGCTTGGAACTGTTACACTTGCTAGCTTGCTTTTGGTAGCTTGCGGAAGCAAAACTGCTGATAAGCCTGCTGATTCTGGTTCATCTGAAGCCAAAGAACTCACTTTCTACGTTGAGGACCAATACAAAGCTTATGCTGAAACAGTTGCCAAAGCTTATAAAGAGCAATCAGGCACAACAATTAACATCAAATCTGGTGACCAACTTGGTGGACTTGACAAACTTTCTCTTGACAACCAATCTGGTCAAGCTGCTGACGTTATGATGGCACCATACGACCGTGTGGGTAGCCTTGGTTCTGACGGACAACTTTCAGAAGTGAAATTGAGCGATGGTGCTAAAACAGAAGATACAACTAAATCTCTTGTAACAGCTGCTGACGGTAAAGTTTACGGTGCTCCTGCCGTTATCGAGTCACTTGTTATGTACTACAACAAAGACTTGGTAAAAGAAGCTCCAAAAACTTTTGCTGAACTAGAAGAACTTGCTAAAGATAGCAAATATGCCTTCGCTGGTGAAGATGGAAAAACTTCTGCTTTCCTAGCTGACTGGACAAACTTCTACTATGCATACGGACTTCTTGCTGGTAACGGCGCTTACGTATTCGGACAAAACGGTAAAGACCCTAAAGACATCGGTCTTGCAAACGACGGTTCTATCGCAGGTATCAACTACGCTAAATCTTGGTATGAAAAATGGCCTAAAGGTATGCAAGATGGTACAGCTGCTGGAAACTTGATTCAAACTTCATTCCAAGAAGGTAAAACAGCTGCTATCATTGATGGGCCTTGGAAAGCTCAAGCATTCAAAGATGCTAAAGTAAACTACGGTGTTGCAACTATCCCAACTCTTCCAAACGGGAAAAACTACGCAGCATTCGGTGGTGGTAAAGCTTGGATCATTCCATCAAGTACTAAGAACCTTGAAGGCGCACAAAAATTTGTAGACTTCCTTGTTTCAACTGAACAACAAAAAGCCTTCTACGATGCAACTAACGAAATCCCAGCTAACACTGAAGCTCGTTCATACGCTGAAGGTAAAAACGATGAGTTGACAACAGCTGTTATCAAACAATTCAAGAACGCTCAACCAATTCCAAACATCTCTCAAATGTCTGCAGTTTGGGAACCAGCTGCTAACATGCTCTTTGATGCTGTAAGTGGTAAGAAAGATGCTAAAACAGCTGCTAACGATGCTGTAACATTGATCAAAGAAACAATCAAACAAAAATTTGGTGAATAAAAAATTTGTTCAAGGGGGGTGGAAATCAAATCCCCCTTTGAATTTATCAATAGAAACACAAATAATTTAGCTTTCTTATAAAAAAGTAGTATCCTATGAAAGGAGTTATTATGGAAAAGCAACAACCTAGTAAAGCAGCCCTGCTGTCTATCATTCCTGGGTTAGGACAGATTTACAATAAACAAAAAGCCAAAGGTTTTATCTTCCTTGGTGTAACCATCGTATTTGTCCTTTACTTCCTAGCACTTGCAGCCCCTGAATTGAGCAACCTCATCACTCTTGGTGACAAGCCAGGTCGTGACAATTCCCTCTTTATGCTGATTCGTGGTGCCTTCCATTTAATCTTTGTAGTCGTTTATGTACTCTTTTATTTCGCAAATATTAAAGATGCACATACGATTGCAAAACGCATTAACAATGGAATTCCAGTCCCACGTACACTCAAAGACATGATCAAAGGGATTTATGAAAATGGCTTCCCTTACCTCTTGATCATTCCATCTTATGTTGCCATGACTTTTGCGATTATCTTCCCAGTTATCGTAACCTTGATGATCGCCTTTACTAACTATGACTTCCAACACTTACCACCAAACAAATTGTTGGACTGGGTTGGTTTGACAAACTTTAGTAATATCTGGAGTTTGAGTACCTTCCGTTCTGCCTTCGGTGCCGTTCTTTCTTGGACTATCATCTGGGCTTTGGCTGCCTCAACTTTACAGATCGTCATCGGTATCTTCACAGCTATCATTGCTAACCAACCATTTATCAAAGGAAAACGTATCTTCGGTGTTATTTTCCTTCTTCCTTGGGCTGTCCCAGCCTTCATTACTATCTTGACATTCTCAAACATGTTTAACGATAGTGTCGGGGCTATCAACACTCAAGTATTGCCAATCTTGGCTAAATTCCTTCCTTTCCTTGATGGGGCTCTTATTCCTTGGAAAACAGACCCAACTTGGACTAAGATTGCCTTGATTATGATGCAAGGTTGGCTTGGATTCCCATATATCTACGTTTTGACCTTGGGTATCTTGCAATCTATTCCTAACGACCTTTACGAAGCAGCTTATATTGACGGTGCCAATGCTTGGCAAAAATTCCGCAACATCACTTTCCCAATGATCTTGGCCGTTGCGGCACCTACTTTGATTAGCCAATACACCTTCAACTTTAACAACTTCTCTATCATGTACCTCTTCAATGCTGGAGGACCTGGTAGTGTCGGTGGTGGAGCTGGTTCAACCGATATCTTGATCTCATGGATCTACCGTTTGACAACAGGTACATCTCCTCAATACTCAATGGCGGCAGCTGTTACCTTGATTATCTCTATCATTGTCATCTCAATCTCTATGATCGCATTCAAGAAACTACACGCATTTGATATGGAGGACGTCTAAGATGAATAACTCAATTAAACTCAAACGTAGACTGACTCAAACCCTTACTTACCTCTACTTGATTGGTCTCTCAATTGTGATTATCTATCCATTGTTGATTACCATCATGTCAGCCTTCAAGACTGGTAACGTAGTAGCCTTTAAACTAGACAATAACGTCGACTTTAGTTTTGCTAACTTCCAAGGACTCTTCACGGAAACCTTGTACGGTACTTGGTACCTAAACACTTTGATTATCGCCTTAATTACTATGGCCGTTCAAACAAGTATCATCGTACTTGCTGGTTATGCCTACAGCCGTTACAACTTCTTGGCTCGTAAGCAAAGTTTGATCTTCTTCTTGATTATTCAAATGGTGCCAACCATGGCCGCTTTGACAGCCTTCTTCGTTATGGCGCTTATGTTGAACGCCCTTAACCACAGCTGGTTCCTCATCTTCCTCTACGTTGGTGGTGGTATCCCGATGAATGCTTGGCTCATGAAAGGCTACTTCGATACAGTGCCAATGTCTTTAGACGAATCTGCAAAACTAGACGGTGCAGGACACTTCCGCCGCTTCTGGCAAATTGTTCTTCCACTTGTTCGCCCAATGGTTGCCGTACAAGCTCTATGGGCCTTCATGGGACCTTTCGGGGACTACATCCTCTCTAGTTTCTTGCTTCGTGAGAAAGAATACTTTACTGTTGCCGTAGGTCTCCAAACCTTCGTTAACAATGCGAAAAACATGAAGATTGCCTACTTCTCAGCAGGTGCTATCCTCATCGCCCTTCCAATCAGTATTCTCTTCTTCTTCCTACAAAAGAACTTTGTTTCAGGACTTACAAGTGGTGGCGACAAGGGATAATATATCCCCGCCACCCTTTTTCATTTTATACTCTTCGAAAATCTCTTCAAACCACGTCAGCTTCCATCTGCAACCTCAAAACACTGTTTTGAGCAACCTGCGACTAGCTTCCTAGTTTGCTCTTTGATTTTCATTGAGTATTAGCGATTGTTACTGTAAGTAATGTCCTTACAACAAGCAATTTATCTCCTAGACTTGAAATAAAGCACATTTCTCTATATAATAATACTCATATAGAAAACACCTTTTAGAAAGATACCTATGCTTCCATATCCATTTTCCTATTTTTCAAGTATTTGGGGATTTCGTAAGCCCCTGTCCAAACGTTTCGGGCTCAACTGGTTTCAACTTCTCTTTACCAGTATCTTCCTTATCAGCTTGTCTATGGTACCCATTGCCATTCAAAACAGCTCACAGGAGACTTATCCGCTAGAAACCTTTATCGATAATGTCTATGAACCTCTGACGGATGAGGTTGTCCAGGATCTCTCTGAACACGCTAGAATTGTTGATGGCACATTAACTTATACAGGAACAGCTAGTCAAGCGCCTTCTATTGTGATTGGCCCCAGTCAAAGTAAGGAATTACCTAAGGACTTGCAACTGCATTTCGATACAAATGAGCTAGTCATCAGCAAGGAAAGTAAGGAACTGACCCGCGTCTCTTACCGAGCCATTGAGACTGGGAGTTTCAAAAGCAAAGACAGCTTGACCCAAGCCATTTCTAAAGACTGGTACCAACAAAATCGTGTCTATATCAGTCTCTTCCTAGTTCTCGGTGCCAGCTTCCTCTTTGGTTTGAATTTCTTTATCGTCTCTCTAGGGGCGAGTCTTCTCCTTTATATCACTAAGAAATCACGCCTCTTTTCATTTAGAACCTTTAAAGAGTGCTACCATTTTATCTTGAACTGTTTAGGATTACCAACTCTGATTACGCTTATTTTGGGATTATTTGGCCAAAATATGACAACCCTGATTACTGTACAAAACATTCTTTTTGTTCTATATCTGGTCACTATCTTTTATAAAACGCATTTCCGTGATCCAGATTACCATAAATAGGAGATTTTTATGCCCGTTACGATTAAAGACGTGGCCAAGGCTGCTGGTGTTTCACCTTCAACCGTAACCCGTGTTATTCAAAATAAATCAACCATTAGCGACGAAACAAAAAAACGCGTTCGCAAGGCTATGAAAGAGCTCAATTACCACCCAAACCTCAACGCTCGTAGCTTGGTAAGCAGTTATACGCAAGTTATCGGCTTAGTTCTTCCTGATGACTCAGATGCCTTCTACCAGAATCCTTTCTTTCCATCGGTTCTGCGTGGCATCTCTCAAGTCGCATCTGAAAACCACTATGCCATTCAGATAGCAACAGGAAAAGATGAGAAGGAGCGTCTCAACGCTATTTCACAAATGGTCTACGGCAAGCGTGTAGATGGGCTAATCTTTCTCTATGCCCAAGAAGAAGACCCTCTTGTAAAACTCGTAGCAGAAGAACAGTTCCCCTTCCTTATCTTAGGTAAATCTCTATCTCCTTTCATCCCACTTGTCGACAACGACAATGTTCAAGCTGGTTTTGATGCGACTGAATATTTCATCAAAAAAGGCTGCAAACGCATTGCCTTTATCGGAGGAAGTAAGAAGCTCTTCGTGACCAAAGACCGTTTAACAGGCTATGAACAGGCGCTGAAACATTACAAACTTACCACTGACAACAATCGCATCTACTTTGCAGACGAGTTTCTGGAAGAAAAGGGCTATAAATTTAGCAAGCGATTATTCAAGCACGATCCACAAATTGATGCCATCATCACAACCGATAGCCTCCTAGCTGAAGGGGTCTGTGACTATATTGCCAAACACCAACTGGATGTCCCTGTTCTCAGCTTTGACTCGGTTAATCCTAAGCTCAATTTGGCAGCCTATATAGATATCAATAGCCTAGCCCTTGGACGCACTTCTTTAGAAACTATTCTCTGCATCATCAATGATTCTAAAGAAAATAGACAAATCTGCTACCGTCAGTTGATTGCCCACAAAATTATTGAAAAATAAGAGACTGGGCAAAAAATCTTTAAAAGCAAAAAACGCAGACTATCAGGTGTTAAAAACTTGATAGTCTGCGTTTTATTGTGGGAAGACTCATTTTAAGTACTAATCACTAGTTATCTATCTCAACAAATCTTCCTAGAATATGAACATTCTCCGATACAGAGACAAAGGCGCCTGGATCCACCTGTTTCATAATCTGTTTAAATTCATTAAACTCGGCACGTGTAATGACAGTGATTAAAACGGCCTTTCTCTCGTGATTATAGGTTCCTTCTGCATCGTGGATCATGGTTGCTCCGCGGTGCAATTTTTTATGGATTTTTTCAATTACCTTGTCTGGATGATTGGTCACAATCATAGCCTGCATACGTTTTTGCTTGGTAAAGACAGCGTCTGTCACACGGCTAGAGACAAAGATGGTAATCATAGAGTAGAGGGCGTATTTCCAACCAAAGGTCAAACCTGCTATCAGCATGATAGTTCCATTTACCAAGAAAGAAATACTACCGACATTCTTACCCGTTTTCTTGCGAATGGTCAGGCTGACGATATCCGTCCCACCACTGGAGATATTGTTTCGAAGAGCAAAACCAATCCCCAAGCCCATGACAACGCCCCCAAAAAGGGCATTGATAATGGGATCCTCCGTCAAGGTCGCCACAGGGACAAACTGGATAAAGAAAGAACTCATAGACACCGTGATAAAGGTAAAAACGGTGAACTTATGCCCAATCTGATACCAAGCTAAGACCATCAAAGGGAAGTTAATGGCGTAAAAGGTTAGCGAAATCGGAATATGAAAACCAAACCAGTGATTACTCAAGGCAGAGATAATCTGTGCCAAACCTGTCGCACCACTCGAATACACATGCCCTGGTTGGAAAAAGAAATTGACCGCCACTGCTGATAAAAATCCATAGACCAGAGAGGCCGAAATCTTCTCATCATACTTCTCTCGAGAGATGCTTTGTAAGACACGTAAAATTTTTATCTGATAAGCAAAGCGGCGCAGATAATAGCGCCACCGCTTAATTCGTTTTGCTTGTTTCATCTTCTTCTACTTGTAAGCTGAGTTCCTCTAGTTGTTTGAGAGCGACTGTTGAAGGAGCTTGTGTCATTGGGTCAGTTGCCTTGTTGTTCTTAGGGAAGGCAATGACTTCACGGATATTGTCTTCTCCTGCTAAGAGCATGACAAAGCGGTCAAGCCCGATAGCCAAACCACCATGTGGTGGGAAACCATAGTCCATGGCTTCAAGAAGGAAGCCAAACTGGTCATTTGCTTCTTCAGATGAGAAACCGAGAGCCTTGAACATGCGTTCTTGAAGGTCTTTTTGGTTAATACGAAGGCTACCACCACCAAGCTCATAACCGTTCAAGACGATATCGTAAGCAATGGCACGAACCTTAGCCAAATCACCTTCTAATTCGTGAGCCGTTTCTTCCTGTGGCAGGGTAAACGGATGGTGGGCGCTCATGTAACGGCCTTCTTCTTCAGACCATTCAAACATTGGCCAGTCAACCACCCAAAGGAAGTTAAATTTATCGTTATCAATCAAGCCAAGCTCTTTGGCAATACGTCCACGAAGGGCACCGAGTGTTGCATTGGCCACTTCAAGCGTATCTGCCACAAAGAGAACGAGGTCCTTATCTTCAAGAGCAAGTGCTGTTGTCAATTCTTCTTGGATACCAGTCAAGAACTTAGCAACTGGTCCGTTTAATTCTCCATCAACTACCTTGACCCAAGCAAGACCTTTGGCACCGTACTGTTTGGCTACTTCCGTCATCTTGTCGATGTCTTTACGTGAATAGTTGTCCGCAGCTCCTTTGACCACAATTGCTTTTACAGCAGGTGCTTCTGAAAAGACTTTAAAATCAACACCCTTGACCACTTCTGTCAAGTCCTGAAGCAACATGTCAAAACGGGTGTCAGGCTTATCAGAACCATAAAGAGCCATAGCATCATCGTATTTCATACGAGGGAATGGCAACGTCACTTCGATTCCTTTTGTTTCTTTCATCACGCGCGCAATCAAGCCTTCTGTGATATCTTGGATTTCTTGCTCAGTAAGGAAAGATGTTTCCAAGTCGACCTGAGTAAATTCAGGCTGGCGGTCTCCACGCAAGTCTTCATCACGGAAACATTTGACGATTTGATAGTAACGGTCAAAACCAGCATTCATCAAGAGCTGTTTCGTGATTTGTGGACTTTGTGGAAGAGCATAGAAATGCCCTTTATTGACACGAGATGGCACCAAGTAGTCACGCGCCCCTTCAGGAGTTGACTTAGAAAGGAATGGTGTCTCCACGTCGATAAACTCCAACTCATCCAAGTAGTTGCGGATAGAGTGGGTCACTTTAGCACGAAGTTTAAGATTTTCCAACATTTCTGGACGACGAAGGTCAAGGTAACGGTAACGCAAACGTGTATCGTCATTTGCCTCGATCCCATCCTTAATCTCAAATGGGGTTGTCTTAGCTGTATTAAGCACTGTCAGAGCTGTCACGTTTAACTCAACTGCACCAGTTGGCAACTTATCATTGGCTTGCTCACGCGCAGCGACCTGTCCAGTCACCTCGATAACAAATTCGCTACGAAGGCTTTCAGCTGTCGCCATAACCTCTGCAGAGACTTTTTCAGGGTTGATAACCAACTGCATGATTCCTTCACGGTCACGAAGGTCGATAAAGATCAAACCGCCAAGGTCACGACGACGGCCTACCCATCCTTTCAAGGTTATTTCTTGTCCGATGTGTTCCTCACGAACACGACCAGCATACATACTACGTTTCATTGTTTCTCTCCTCTTTTATTCTGTTACTATTTTACCATAAAAGCGCAGGCTCTTCATGAAAATCAGCAGAAAAGTTTGTCAGTCTTTAAAAATCAAGTGAAGACTCTAAAAATTAGCGTCCATACAAAAATCCGATGAAGTTCACCGGACTCTTTTATTTTGAATTGTTGCCTGCTTTACGCTTTTCAGCGATTTCGGCTGCCTTTCTCGGCAAGACAATTTCCGTTGTATAAGCTGTCCCAAATCGCAAGACACCTGCAATAGGGGCAAAGACGACTGCTAGATAGTTGTAGAAGAAATCGCCCTTAAAGGCATAAGCTAGCGCTCCAATGATGAAAAATAGAACGACTGCTTGAATCACTGCTAATAAAATTACTCGTTTCATGTGACCTCCTGACTCTATTATAGCATGAGAATCATCAAAAAGCCGACTAAATTATTCAAAGCGTGAAGAGAAATACTGTAGACCAGACCTTTTCTGCTAATATAAGCCAAGCCCAAACTAAAACCAAGGCTAAAATAGACAAAAAATTGTTGCACATCACCTGGGAAATGAATCAAGGCAAATAAAAGACTAGATACCAGAAGAAAAATCAGAATTTGTTTACTATTGTCCTGCTTAGGAAAGAGATAGCGTGCCAACATCCCTCTAAAGATAAGCTCTTCCGTCAACGGAGCAAAAATAACGACCGCAAAGAATGAGAAAAGTGGTTGAGACAAGGTCAAGTCTATCGCTATTTGCTGATTTACTGAAGGGTCATTTGGCAAGAAAAACTGGACAACCAGAGATAAGAACCAAACCAAGGCAGGAAGCCAAATAAATCGGTTGAAGTCGCTCTTCTCAATATGGACAGAACCTTTCTGGTACCATTTGTAAATGCCGTACACATAAACTCCAGCCAAGGCCACATAGAGCAAGGTCACAGCATAGGGTGAAGCGCCTAAGGCAAGCGAAGTAGTCGCGAGCCCCTGAATGAAGCCATAGATGAATAAAAAGGATAGAATGGCTAGAAGAAACCAGCCAAGGTTTTTAAGTAATTTCATAGATAACTCCTTTATTTGAAATAACGTTTCACCATAGGTATATACATTATATTGATATAAATATGGACTACAGCTACAGCTAAAAGACCTAATAACTGAATTTCTCCCGTAAGTACAGAAACAATATCAATCAAAATATACAAACCTGGTAAAATATATTGGTTTAATTGGAATAAAATCCGAAAACTCTGTTCCAAATTAGCTTGTCGTTCTCCTTCATCGTAAGAATTGACATAATCTAACATATCCTTTGGAATAGAGAAAAATGCCAAATCAAACTGACGAACAATCGAAATCGTCTTGAAAAGATATTTTTGAACACTGAAAATCAGCACTAATGCCAAAAAAGAAAGAGATAAGGTTATATGGCTTCCATTTAGTACAACCGCTTCACTACCTGAGATGAAAAGAGCCAATAAAATCGCTACACTTGCAATATTAAAAGCAATGGTTCCAAACTCGAGATTCCGATACATTTGCACATAATAGGTTTCATTCAGATCATCATCCATTTCCTCTTGATACAAGGAATGAAATTTTCTGCTTTTCTTTAAGAAATTGAATGTCAAAAGAATGCTAATGAAACCTAACACTAAACAAATAGCTGGTATCCATGGTATCAAGATTTTTACATCTAACATAATTCCGTGGGATTCGGCAACAGCCTTAAACATCCCTACAAAAATGCCCAAGAAAAATCCCAAGACAACAACCATTAAAAACAACAATCCACGTTTCTTTTTCTTTTTCATATTCATTCTCCTTATTTACTTGCTAGATTTTTGGATTTCTTTTCAATCCAGTCAACGACTGGGATGAGGGCAAAGTAGGCCCAAATAAATTGGTCACTTTGATAAGGATTAAACCAACCTAAGTCTATCCCAATCAATAGAAATACGCTGACTAATAGAGCTGCGACAACTACATAATAGATTACTTTATACTTGTTCATCATTTTTCTCCTTCTTCTTCAACCAGTTGAAAATGGACAAGAGGACTAAGTTAACCCAAAATAAATACTTACTTTCAACAAAATAGAACCACCCCAGTAATGTTCCAATCATAGCAAAGGCATTCACAATAAGGGCAAGAACACTCATGTAATAAATCACTTTATACTTGTTCATCACTCGTCCTCCTCCAAGCGAAATACTGATTCGACTGTTTCGTTGAAAATTTGAGATATTTTCAGGGCAATGATAATGGACGGGGTGTATTCGTCCCGTTCTAGTAGGCTAACGGTCTGTCTGGAAACCCCTGCCAGCTTGGCTAGATCGGTTTGATTGAGACCATCGCGAGCTCGAAGCTCTTTTAGACGATTTTTTAGTTGCATGTTACACACCTACTCTCCGTCAAATTCAACGGTTTGGATATCCTCAATGCGTTGTAGTTTGAATTTTTCTTTTCCCTTTTTATCAACACGACGTAGCTTGACCCATTCCTCATCTACATCTACAACTTCCCAGTTATCTGTCCCAAACAATTGTCCAATGATTGTTGGTTTTTTCCCAATCAATTCTTTTAATAATCTTGACATTTCTTTATTTCCTTTCTCTTTTCGCTCAAGCTTTTTGATTCTATTCTCTAGTTTCTTGACCTTTTGGGAATGGTAGATATAATACATAATCACAAGAGGTACAAATCCTAATGCCCACATAATCGTTCCTTGCTCCTTTTCTCTTAACTTGCTTATATTGTAACACATCTTTTTCTTTTTGACAAGCATATTTGTCAAAAAGTTTATGATTTTTGTCATTTTGCAAAAGAAAAAGGTCAGGAGTAGGTTCCTGACCACTTTATCTATCATTAAAATCCTAGTTTTTCAAAGATTTCTGAGAAGTTTTGGCTGATTGTCTCAAGTGACACTTGCACTTCTTCTCGGGTTTGGTTGTTCTTAACCGTTACTTGTCCGCTTTCGACTTCACTCTCACCTAGGGTGATGAGGGTCTTAGCCGCAAAGACATCGGCTGACTTGAACTGAGCTTTGAGCTTACGGTTGAGGTAATCACGCTCTGCTTTGAAACCTTGTTGGCGAAGGACTTGCACCAACTCCAAGGCCTTGACATTTGCTCCTTCTCCCAAGACTGCGATATAGACATCTAGGGCATTTTCGATAGGGAGAGCCACACCTTGCTTTTCAAGAATGAGAAGCAGGCGCTCTACACCAAGTCCAAAACCAAATCCAGCAGTTTCAGGGCCTCCAAAGTAAGAAACCAAACCATCGTAACGACCACCCGCACAGACTGTCAAGTCATTGCCCTCAATTTCTGTGATAAACTCGAAAATGGTGTGGTTGTAGTAGTCCAGACCACGCACCATATTGGTATCGATAATATAGTCTACTCCAAGATTTTCCAACATCTGACGCACAGCATCAAAATGAGCTTGACTTTCTTCATCAAGGAAGTTCAAGATAGACGGTGCATTCTCTACAGCTACCTTGTCTTCTTTTTCCTTAGAGTCCAAGACACGGAGAGGATTTTCCTCCAAGCGACGTTGGCTATCCTTAGACAAGGTCTCCTTGAGCGGTGTCAAATAGTCAATCAAGGCTTGGCGGTAGGCTGCACGGCTCTCAGGATTTCCAAGAGTGTTGAGGTGCAATTTGACACCTTGGATACCGATTTCTTTCAAGAAATGGGCTGCCATCGCAATGGTTTCCACATCGGTAGCTGGATTGCTAGAGCCAAAACACTCAACACCAATCTGGTGGAACTGGCGCAAACGCCCTGCCTGTGGACGCTCATAGCGGAACATAGGGCCCATATAGTAGAACTTGCTTGGCTTTTGCACTTCTGGGGCGAAAAGTTTATTTTCCACATAGGAACGGACAACGGGCGCAGTTCCTTCTGGACGGAGGGTAATATGACGGTCACCCTTGTCATAGAAGTCATACATTTCCTTGGTTACGATATCCGTTGTATCTCCGACAGAGCGACTGATAACCTCGTAGTGCTCAAAAATAGGCGTGCGCACTTCTGCATAGTTATAGCGCTTGAAAATTTCACGGGCAAAGCCCTCAACGTACTGCCACTTGGCAGATTCAGCAGGTAAAATATCCTGCGTTCCTTTTGGTTTTTGTAATTTCATAGGGAATCCTCTTTAAACTTAATAGTCTTATTTTACCATAAATAGAGGGATTAAAACAGTGAGAAAAAAATTAGGATTTATACTCAATGAAAATCAAAGAGCAAACTAGGAAACTAGCCGCAGGTTGCTCAAAACAGTGTTTTGAGGTTGTGGATAGAACTGACGAAGTCAGTAACCATATCTACGGTAAGGCGACGCTGACGTGGTTTGAAGAGATTTTCGAAGAGTATTAGATATCATTTTTGAGATTAAGACCTGTCAAAAGAATAGCCAACAAGGAAAGACCAACAAATAGCATCCAAGTCAACTGTATATTCCATACAGCTACAAGTGAAAAACAGGCTGTTCCCACAGGTATGGATAAGGTGAACAATAAACC
Source organism: Streptococcus pneumoniae (assembly GCF_001171885.1). Taxonomy (GTDB): domain Bacteria; phylum Bacillota; class Bacilli; order Lactobacillales; family Streptococcaceae; genus Streptococcus; species Streptococcus pneumoniae_A. Next base: position 39,041 of record NZ_CKQD01000011.1, on the reverse strand, counting down.
TAAAAAATTACTAGTACGAGCTAGAACCTCTGGAGCTAGATTTTTCAGGAGCATGGCACTAATCTTTGGTTGAACTTTACCAGACACATACAGAGTTGAACAGAGAAATAGTAAACCAAGTACGACTTGATTGAATAAATTAGCTAGACCAACTAGGATGAGTCCTACGGTCACCCACATCATCAATCTAGGCAAGGACTGCTTCCCAAAATAATCATTGCCCGTAAGGCTACTGATGATGATTGCTAACAAAGCACAGAATTGACTGATAAATAATGCCTCTGTGTAAGAAAAGTCCAAAAGAGAATGGCTCAAAAAGAAGATGTTATAGATGCTTCCTAAAGCGCCACCCAAGGCATTGATAAGCAAGACAGCAAAGATCATGAATCCAAAGTTTTTCTGTCCACCTTTAAGAAAAACGAGACGTAAATTTCGATAAATCGTTAGGAACTGCTCTTTGATAGAAAGCTTCTCATTCTTTAGAATTTCACCATCAGCAGATGACATTGACAGGCTCAATTTGCTTTTTCCTAAAAAGAGAACAGAAGCTGATACGAGGAAAAAACAGGCATTGATTCCCGCAACGAGGGAAAAATTATTAACCGATAGACCTAAGAGCCAGACTCCAAAAGCTTGACCACCAATAGCTGAAATATAAGTGATAAACTGTGAAAAAGAATAAGCTTCCATCAGATCATCTTCAGCTACTTTTTCCTTAATAAGAGGCATGCGCAAACCACCAGCAAAATCACTAATGACATCGCTAATGACATTGATTAAACACAGGCTAGAAAAGGCAAAGAGACTAGCTTGCTGAACAACTAGGGCTGCTAGAAAAAATAAAACTGCCTGAAACAAACCGCTATAAACCATCCATTTGACCTTGTCCCTCGTGTTATCTGCCCGAATCCCTACAAAAACTGTAAAGAGAGTCGGAAGAATCATGACAATATTCGCCATAGCAACAGCAAAAGATGCTTGTGGCAGGGTCGATGCATAAACGATAAATACCAGATTGAAAATTGAAGCACCAAAAGCATTGAAGAAGCGTGACAAAGTCAAGAGTCGATAAGCTTGATTTCTGAACAATAGTTTCATAGGTAATCTCCTTTCTTGTTCGAAGTTTTATGTGAAGTATGACTATAGTATAGCACTTAGAAATTTTAGAGGAAAAACTTTTGAATATATGCAACAAAAAAATAAGTAAAAAGAGATGATAGAATTTCTCCAGTGACACGAGAGAGCCCAACAGTTCTATCGCTTAAAATTTCAAATTATTTTTTTGGTTTGCAGATATTCAACAATCAGTCGTTTTTCTATAGTATTCGGCAGATTTATTACAGCCAAGCATCTCAAAAATACGGACAGCATCCTCCATCTTTTTCTGGCCTTCCTTGACTCTACCTTGCTTGCTATCAAGGAGACCTTCCGCCCACAATAGACAATTCGGAAATAGGTTTCATTTTCATTGTAGAAATGCTCTTTGATAACACGTTTAAAATAAGAGGCATTGGTGAATTCTTCACACTCGATGCTGGCTAAAAAACCATTCAATAGTATAGTGTGAAACAGGTTTCGATTACCAGACATTTCCATTAGAAAATCAGATTTACGTACCATTTCTCGTACATATCTAGTAAAAAGAGAAACAGATAAAAAGGGAGAACTGACTGAAAATAAATTGAGTTCATAGATTCCCCAGATCTCGGTAGAAAACAAATAATCATGAAGGACTTTCCCCTCCTCTGCCGTTAACTCTACCCTTTCGTCCATGCCCTTCATATAAGACTTGATAAGAATGGCATTTAGAATATGTTTCTGTTTGTTTTGAGAATGTGCATGCTTTTGATACTCCCTGCGATACAAGTCCTCAAGAGGTGCTATATTCTTTGGATCCAAGACATCTATGATTTCTTTTCTCAACTCAGAATCTGTATCATACTGAAAACCTCTCGCCAGAAAGAGGATTTCCTCTACACTGGCAGATATGTTTTCTAGGGCAAACAGAAACTTTTCCACCGAAAGCTCACTCTGACCTGTTTCAAAGCGAGATAACATAGACGGCGAAAATTGTCCCCCAGTTGCTTGTCTCAGCGAGATATTTCTTGATTCTCGTAATTGTCTAAAGACTTTTCCAATCTGCTCCATAGGCTTCCCCTTGATTCAGTATTTTCTTCATTTTATCATATTTTTCAGAAAATTCATCAAAAACTTGCCAAATTGTCAGAATTATGAGAAAATAGAGGATATTTATCACGTGGAGGGACTGTAATGAGAGAGGATATCAAAATCAATGACCGTGCTTTGGCCTTACAAGACCAAATTATCGAAAAACTAGAGAAGGTTTTTGATACAGATGTGGAATTGGATGTTTACAATCTAGGGCTGATTTATGAAATCAATCTGGATGAAACGGGGCTCTGCAAGATTGTCATGACCTTCACCGACACCGCCTGCGATTGCGCCGAAAGCCTGCCTATCGAAATCGTGGCAGGTCTGAAACAAATCGAGGGTATCGAAGATGTCAAGGTTGAAGTTACCTGGTCGCCTGCTTGGAAAATCACACGAATCAGTCGCTACGGCCGTATTGCCCTTGGACTGCCACCTCGTTAAGCAGGTAAATTACTTTTGAAGATGAAAAAAAGCAAGCCGAAGTTGGCTTGCTTTTTGAGTTTATTTTTTACCTGACTTGTCCATATTCCAGAAGTCTGTCACGGCTCCACGTGAAGCAGATGATACGATGTGGGCGTATTTACCGAGGACACCACGGCTGTAAAGTGGTGGCAAGGTTGTTTCTGCCTTGCGTTTTTCAAGTTCTTCTTCGGATACGGCCATGGAAATTTCTTTGGTATCTTGGTCAACCGTAACGATATCGCCTGTACGAAGGTAGGCAATCGGTCCACCATCCTGAGCTTCAGGAGCGATATGTCCAACAACCAGACCATAAGTACCACCAGAGAAACGTCCGTCCGTCAAGAGGGCCACCTTATCTCCCTGACCTTTACCAACAATCATTGAAGAAAGTGACAGCATCTCAGGCATACCAGGACCACCTTTAGGTCCAACAAAACGAACAACGACTACATCGCCATCAACGATTTCATCTGTCAGAACGGCCTGAATCGCATCTTCTTCTGAGTCAAAGACCTTAGCTGGCCCAACGTGACGACGCACTTTAACACCTGATACCTTGGCAACTGCACCGTCAGGAGCAAGGTTCCCGTTCAAGATGATAAGCGGACCATCCGCACGTTTTGGATTTTCAAGTGGCATGATAACTTTTTGACCTGGTGTGAGGTCTGCAAAGTCAGCCAAGTTCTCAGCGACAGTCTTACCAGTACATGTGATGCGGTCTCCATGAAGGAAACCATTTGCCAAGAGATATCTCATAACCGCAGGCACACCACCGACTTCGTAGAGGTCTTGGAAGACATACTGACCAGATGGTTTCAAATCAGCCAAGTGAGGCACACGTTCTTGGATCGTATTGAAGTCCTCAAGTGACAAGTCAACATTTGCGGCATGGGCAATGGCGAGCAAGTGAAGAGTGGCGTTTGTAGAACCACCGAGAGCCATGGTTACAGTGATGGCATCTTCAAAGGCTTCACGAGTCAAGATATCTGATGGTTTAAGACCAAGCTCCAACATCTTAACAACAGCACGTCCTGCTGCTTCGATATCTTCTTTCTTATCAGCTGATTCAGCTGGGTGAGATGAAGATCCTGGCAAACTCATACCTAGAACTTCGATAGCTGTCGCCATGGTATTAGCAGTGTACATACCACCACAGCCACCAGGGCCAGGGCAGGCATTACATTCAAGACGTTTCACGTCCTCAGCCGTCATATCACCGTGGTTCCATTTTCCGATACCCTCAAAAACAGAAACCAAGTCAATGTCTTTGCCATCAAGATTTCCCGGTGCAATAGTTCCACCATAAGCGAAAATAGCTGGAATATCCATATTGGCAATAGCAATCATAGAACCAGGCATGTTCTTGTCACAGCCACCGATAGCGACAAAGGCATCGACGTTGTGACCACCCATAGCCGCCTCGATTGAGTCCGCAATAATATCACGAGATGTCAAAGAGAAGCGCATACCAGGCGTTCCCATGGCAATCCCGTCCGCTACGGTAATAGTCCCAAACTGCACAGGCCAAGCACCTGCAGATTTGACACCCTCTTTCGCCAATTTCCCAAAATCATGCAAGTGGATATTACATGGTGTATTTTCCGCCCAAGTCGAAATAACCCCAACAATCGGTGTCTCAAAGTCCTTATCTGTCATACCAGTCGCACGAAGCATGGCACGGTTTGGTGATTTTACCATGCTGTCATAAATGCTACTGCGATGACGTTTATCTAATTCAGTCATTTGTTCCCTCCCATTTCAGTTTTTACTATTATAGCACATTTTAAAGGCAATGAACAGAAGAAAATTCTTGAATTTTCAGAAAATTCTATACGCATGTGAAATATTTAAAATTAAAAACAACAAAGCGGATTAGTGCACTTTCTGATGACCAGAATATGCTTTTTAATCCGCTTTCTTTAAATAACGTACTGTAATTTTTACAGAAATTCTTTCAAATAAGTGTATTTAACATCTATCTTGCATTATAAATTTCTAGAATCTTCTCTTTTATATTCGATTCACTCAAACCATATTCATTAAGAAGATAATCCATTTTCCCTACTTGACCGAATCTTTCTTGAACACCCATCCGATGAATTTTTGTTATTCCATCATCAGAGAATAATTCACATAAAGCACTGCCAATTCCACCTATCTGATTGTGGTTTTCTACAGTAAATATAGTTTTTCCACCTAACATTGTTTTTATCTGTTCTGGTATCGGTTTGATTCTAAATAAATCTATCACACCTACTGAATAACCTAATTTAGACAGTTCATCCGCAACTCGAATACTTGGAGCAACCATTATGCCAGAAGCAACTATTACAACATCTTCACCGTGTTTTAACTCAATGTAGCCTTTAGAAAAATCTTCTCCACCTTGATATATAGCCTCTGGAGCTTTTCTAATTGTTCGAATATATTTTAGTCCTTTTAAGTCTAATGTCTGGTTCAATATTTCACGAAATTGGATATCATCAGTTGCTTCAAAAATGATCGATTTAGGAATTAAACGTAACAATCCAATTTCTTCAAATGGCATATGTGTCCCACCATTCATTTCTGCAGTTACTCCTGCATCTGATCCAATCACAGTGGCATCCAATTGTGCGTACCCAAGAGAAATAAATAATTGATCAAATACTCTTCGTGAGGCAAAAGGGCCAAATGTATGAAGATAAGGTCTAAACCCCTGAATAGACAAGCCTGCTGCAAGCCCGACCATTTCTGCTTCCATAATCCCAACATTCACATAACGGTCTCCGAAGTCCTTTTCAAGATTATTAGTAGCCATCGAACTTGACAAATCGGCTTCTAAGATTACTATATCAGAATAACTTTGATTAGCCTCTAAAAGGAAGTCTCTATATACATGCCGTAATTCCTTCGTACTTCTCATCATTCTGTTTCCTCCAATTCCTGACTTAATCTTTCTACAACTGAAGTTAACATTTGTTTCTCCTCTACATTAGGGCGAAGATGATGATTGGATTTCATTTCTTCCAGCTCTTGAACCCCTTGACCTTTAATAGTATCTAATACAATGCACTTAGGTGATGAATTATTTGACTGTTTTAATTGGACAATCCCTTCATAAATTTCTCTAATATCTGAACCCTTGACCCTAATGGATTCAAATCCAAATGCTGAAAATTTTTCTACGAAATCACCTGGATTACAAATATCCTTTGTAAAACCATCTAATTGTTTTTTGTTATCGTCTACAAATACAATTAAATTAGATAACTGTTGATGAGAAGCAAACTGCATAGCCTCCCAACATTGTCCCTCATTTAACTCACCATCTCCAACAATAGCATAGGTATAAAAGGGACTTTTTCTTATTCTCTGACCATATGCAAGTCCGGTTGCAACACTAATTCCTTGTCCTAAAGAGCCCGTTGTCATATCTATGCCTGGCGTTAGATTTCTATCAGGATGAGATGGTAATTTGGTTCCATTTGTATTTAAAGAGTATAAGAATTCTTTGTCAAAGAAACCATTCAAATAGAGTGTACTGTATAGAGCTGGTCCTCCGTGACCTTTTGATAATATGAAATAATCTCTATCTCGTGATGCAAATATTTCTGGAGTCATCGGCATTATTTCACCATAAAGCACTGCTAAAACTTCTACTATAGACAGACTCCCTCCATAATGTCCGAATCCAAGATGATTCAAGGTTTCAAGAGTATTTAATCGGATTTTTGTTGCAAATTTTCTTAATTCATCTTCTCTATTTTTACTTAAAATCATCCCTTATTCCTCCTTTACAGATGGCTTTTTAATAAAGGATACTCCAAACATAACTGCTAAAATAAGAACAAGACCAATCACAATGCCTGCTTGTGAGCCAAATTGATTTAACATTCCTAAAATAATTCCTGATAGACCAAAATCTGCATCTGAGAAAGTTGATCCTTGGAAACCAAGTCCTCCCAAAACTGGCATTAAAAAGACTGGAAGAAAACTGATTAAAATACCTTGTAAAAATGCTCCAACAGTGGCTCCACGAACACCACCAGATGCATTCCCAATGACACCTGCAGTCGCTCCACAGAAGAAATGAGGCACAACACCTGGTAAGATAACAACCGTTCCTGAAGCAATCATAATTGCCATACTTACTAAACCACCAACAAAACTAGAGATAAATCCAATTAGAACTGCATTGGGTGCATAAGTATAAACAATCGGACAATCCAAAGCAGGTTTTGAATTAGGTACAAGACGCTCTGAAATACCTTTAAAGGCTGGAACAATTTCACCCAAAATAAGGCGAACACCTGCTAAAATAACAAATACCCCTGCTGCAAATTGACCTGCTAATTGTAAAGCATAAACTAGACCACTTGTACCACTACTAATTTCTTTTTCTATATATTCTGACCCTGCAAAGATAGCTACAATAATGTAAATAACTGCCATAGATAAAGTGATACTAACAGTACTATCACGTAAAAAAGCTAAACTCTTTGGAAATTTAATGTCCTCTGTTGATTTTGATTTGTCACCGATAAGGCTACCAGTAAAACCACTCAACCAATATCCCAAAGAACTGAAATGACCTAAAGCCACCTTGTCATTTCCAGTTAATTGAACCATATATTTTTGCACAAATGCTGGGGAAATACTCATAATAATACCGAGTGCTAGTCCTCCTAGTAAGATAAGAGGCAAACTTGTAAAGCCAGCAACTGATAAAATGACCGCAATCATACATGCCATATATAGAGTGTGGTGCCCTGTTAAAAAGATATATTTAAATCGAGTAAAACGAGCGATTAAGATATTGAACACCATGCCTGCAAACATAATCATTGCAGTAGCTGAGCCATATGTTGTTAAAGCTACAGCTACAATTGCTTCATTATTCGGCACAACGCCAGATAAATGAAAAGCATACTCAAACATGGTACCAAATGGATTTAAAGAATTTTGTACAATTCCTGCACCACCAGATACAACTAAGAAACCAACAAAGGTCTTAATTCCGCCTTTAATAATATCAGGTAATTTCTTCTTCTGAAGCACTAATCCTAAGATTGCAATTAAAGCTACTAAAATAGCTGGTGTACTAACAATATCCAATATGAACTTCATCATGACGCTAGCCTCCTATATAAGTTCTTTTTCTTCACAAATTTTAGTAATTAATTCTCGTAGCTCGTCCATATCAATAATACTATTTAAGATACGAACATCTCCAAGATGACTAGCTGAATCAGCTAGATCACGACCAACAATCCAAATATCAGCTGCATTTGGATCTGCTCCACCTAAATCATAGTGTTCAACTTCTACATCTGAAACATTCAAATCACTCAATACAGATTCAATATTCATCTGTACCATAAAACTTGAACCTAATCCTGAACCACAAGCTGTACCAATTTTTAACATTATCTAATCCTCCTGTTTAATTATCATTTCAATGTCATCATAGTTTTTTGATGATATTAAAGTTTGAACATGATTTTTATCTCTTAAAATTGTTGTTAAATGCGACAAAGCCTTTAAATGACTCTCATTATCAATGGCTGCAATACAAATCAACAATCTTACCTCTTGTTCTGGATTATCCAATAAATAAATCGGTTCTTCCAAAACTAACATTGACATTCCTATTTCATTCACACCTTCATCTGGCCGAGCGTGAGGAATTGCTACTCCCTTCCCTAAATTAATAAAAGGCCCAAACTCTTCTACTTTTTGAATCATTGCCTCAGGGTAGTTCTCCGTTATCTTATCTTGATCCAAAAGCGGTTTAGCTGCTAAACGAATCGCCTCCTTCCATCCTAATTTTTGCGAACTAACCTGATAGGTTTCTTTGGTAATAAGTTGTTCTAGCACTGGTACAATTTCCTTTCTATCATTTTTTTGATAAAGATAATTCTTTAACGCCAATCTTAATTCCAATTCTTGTGTAATAATTCCATATCTTTTGACAATATTCAGGATTTGTTCAATCTCAAAATCCCCATACTCTAAATTCGGAAAATCTTTTAATACTAGTTCTACCAGTTGTATTGCTTGCTCTTCAGTCATCATAACCGAGACTAGATAATTTGGCTTTTCTGTCTCCACCTTTATGGTAGAAAAAACCATATCATAGTCACTACTAGCTTTCACCTGTAAATCATCAATCTTTGAGGTTCCTATGAACTCAATTTGAGGAAATAATGCTAATAGATTCTCTTTTAACATCAATGAAGAACTAACACCATTAGGACAAATGATTGCTGCTTTATACCATTTTTGAGGCAAAGTATCTGCTTTCTTTAAATAACCTCCGAAATGGATAACAAAATATGCTGTTTCACTATCAGGTATGGGATTGTCAATAGCGTCCATCAAGGGCATCAAAGAATCTTTGACTAATTCAAATAAATCAGGATAATGTTCTTTCACATGCAATACATATTCATTTGAACTAGGTAGGCCGAACTTTAATCTATAGTAAGCCGGTATAAGATGGCGACGAAGATTTTCTCTCAATCCTTCCCTTTGTTTAAAATGTAACAAAGAAATATCTTCCATTCTACTTATAATAGCTTCTGTTAATTGATTAAAGTAAACTGGAGCAACATCTACTTCACCTTCAAAGCAACTTGATAATAAAACTGTTATATAGCGATAATCATCCTCAGAAAACACCGTATCTATAATTCCCAAATCAACCACTGTATCCAATAAAATAGTCGTTATATCTTGAATAACAGGAGATACTAATGTCTCTGAAAGACATACTCTTTCAACATCCCTTTGATACCTACACAGAATGAATACTAAACCGAAAAGGCAAACTTTTAATTGATTAACAATAGGTACTAGCTGTAGCTTCTCATAATAATCTTTAACTACCTGATTTATCAAATCATAAGTTAATGAATACCCCCAACTGGATAAAACATAATCCAAACCCCAAATTCCTATGGAGGATTCCAGCAACTCACTAACCATTTGAAAAGCTAAACGGTGCTTATTCCACTCTGAACCGTGTAAAGTATAGCCTTTTGCTCTACTATACCCTAGCTCCAAATCATTATCTAACATAATCTTTCTTAATGATTGAATATCAGATAAGGTTGTATTCTTACTTACTTTCAAAAAGTCTTGGTAATGATTATTTGATATAAAATCTAATCGGCAAAAAGTGTAAAGATAGATTAAAGCTAAGCGAGTCGACTTTGGTAAAACCAATTCATCCGACTTAATAATATCTGTCAAAGATTGCTTCGTACGATTTGATAAACTATAGCGACCTTGCTTTTTATCCAGCACTATCCCTTTATTAGCTAGATAAGGCACTAAATAATCTATTCCTTCTTTGACTTCCTTTATAGGTAAGCTCACCTTAACAGATAACTCATATAACGATAGCTCACAATGATCCATCAAAGTCATCAAAATAACTAGTGCTCTATAATCAAACATTTCTCTTCCTTTCTAACTACAATTATAGTGTAAAAGTTATAAGAATAAAAGAGTATTTGAGCACAATATAATCTCACCTTTTAAAAGAAATTATTGGGCTGAAAGTTTTTAGTAATTATTTTTCTACTTTTTCTTGAATTTATAAATTAAAGCGATATTATTTAGATATCAAATAATAGGAATGGTTGAAATGACACTGGAACGGCTCAATGAAGGGGAATTGGTAGAGCTTGACGAAGAACGAAAAGCTGCCATGGTTTCAAATCTCCTAGTCGTTCTCTGCGGCAATCATGATGCACAACCAATTGTCAACACAGGAAGTCTTTACTAAAGATGGCTGAAGCTAAAAAAAAAGCAGATCCCCTTTCGACTCTCAACAAAGTTATACGCTGCACTCGCATCATGGGCAGAAGATGACTTTCGTTCAGTCAATGGGCAAATCGAATATCTCCTCACAGAATGTGTCAAACAACGGAAGAAAGACGGAAAATACGTATCAGAAACCATTGACGAACCATTTGAGATTGATATTTAACATTTTCTCCTGTCTGCTAGGTCTGACAGGAGAATTTTTTCATCTTTTTTTGTCAAGTAACTTTACTTTACAAAAAAAATGTGTTATCCTAGTATGGTTGATGAAAATCAGTAGATTGAATCGAATATAAATACCTAAAGGAGAAATCAAAATGGCAGTACCTGCACGTCGCACTTCAAAAGCGAAGAAAAACAAACGTCGTACACACTACAAAGTAACAGCTCCATCTGTAAACTTTGACGAAACTACTGGAGATTACTCACGTTCTCACCGTGTATCACTTAAAGGATACTACAAAGGACGTAAAATCGCTAAAGCTGCATCAGCTGAATAATAGAAGGGAGATACCATGCGCGTAAATATTACACTTGAACACAAAGAATCTGGTGAACGCTTGTACCTTACTTCTAAAAACAAACGTAACACTCCAGACCGTCTTCAATTGAAGAAATACTCACCAAAACTTCGCAAACACGTTGTGTTTACAGAGGTTAAGTAAGCATTCAATACGAATCAATACAGAAGAAAAACGCTGATTCAAGCGTTTTTTCTTTTTGTTAATTTCAGTACATTGTAATCAAAATCATTCGAATGACTACATTATTGATAATATTTGTTAAGCCATCAAAAGTAATTAACATTTCATAGCGAGTAATCCTATTTAAACTCATCTCACTATCTATTTTTTCTTATCTATGTGCTATAATGAAATAAAACAAACATTTACATTCCGTTTTTAGCATCTCATTAAAATTGTTCAACATTAATCCTTTCAATCTATACTTAATGAAGATACACACTTTTAATCAAACTTAAACTCTAAAAATATTTACATTACTATTTTAAAAAATATCATAAAATCAAAGATTTAAATTGACAATCCAGTTTACTTTTTTACTTGATTTTCATATACTTGTCAATATACCTTAGAAATATAATTCAAGTACAGGTTATAGTCACTCACTACATTGGCTTTCTATAATAAAAATATTGAGAAAAAATTTTAATAGGAATTATAAACATGAATAATACATTTAAAAACATACCTAAACCCTATTTACCAGAAAAACTTCCATTTGACTATACTTCAATATATACAGATCCACAAATAATTAGATTAGTTTCTAAAGCAGGTATAGCTATTGGAACCTATGAAGGATTTTTAGCATCTATTATCAATCCAATGCTACTAATTTCACCATTGCTCAGCCAAGAAGCCGTCCTTTCCTCAAAACTTGAAGGTACTCATGCAACTCTAGAAGACCTACTAAATTACGAAGCAGGTAATAAGGTTGATATAGAACGTGATGAACTACATGAAATTATTAATTATCGAAAAGCACTTTTTTATGCTCTCGAAAATATTACTACAATTAATGACAATAACTCTAGAGGGTTACCATTATCTAATAGAATAATAAAAGAGATGCATAAAATTCTATTGGATAACGTTAGAGGAAGCAGCAAGAATCCAGGAAATTTTAAAAGAACTCAAAATTACATTGGAAGTAGAGCAACTATCTCTTACACACCAGTTCCGCCAGAACAAACTACGGAGTATATGTCCAATTTAGAACAATATATGCATCATGATGATTTAGACTTATTAGTTCAATCAGCTATTGTACATGCTCAATTTGAAATGATTCATCCATTCGAAGATGGTAATGGTCGAATAGGAAGATTGTTAATCCCACTGTTTCTTTACTACCAAGAATTGCTATCTTATCCTACATTTTACATGAGTTCATATTTTGAAAGTGATCGATCACTATATATCTCTCATTTATCAAACATCTCTAAAAATAATAACTGGAAAGATTGGTTTAAATACTATTTGGAAGGAGTAATTTTCTCAGCAGAAGAGAGTACAAAAAAGGCACAGGATATCTTAAACCTTTATAATAAGATGAAAGAAGAAATAATACCAAAATTGAATTCTGTCTCTGGTATTCAACTTCTTGATTTCATTTTCTCTTCTCCAATTTTTAAAGCAAAACAAGTCAGCAAACACCTTAGTATCTCTGAACGTACGGTATATACATTATTAAATAAATTAATTGATGAAGAATTTCTTTCAACAGACTCTGCTCAAAGAAATCGTACTTACTTTTGTCCACACCTGCTAAGAATAGTTCAATAATTTTATATTGAAGCTCATCTTCGTTTTGCTTCACTTCTACTTTCTTTCGTGAAGTAAAAACGGGATTTGCTTCATTAAAGAAAGATTAGGTGAAGCAAATCCCGTTTTTACTTCACGAAAATAATACACACTTTACTTATTTTGTTTTAGAAAAATAACATCACTTCTCAAAAAGTTAGTCATTATCTTTATGTTAAGGATTAAATTCTGTATTTGATAGGACTGAATCCTTTTAGTTTAGTTCTAATTCGATTTTTACTTAGATAATCAATAACAAAAATGACAATAGATTTTCTACTGTCATTTTATTTTTCTAAATTTTTAGCAGAGTATTCTCACAAGTCTCTAAATCTCTTTCAACTTTTCAAGATAGGCTGTTAATTCTGCTTGGGCTTCTGATGTTGTCCCTACTAGCTGGCTGCGCATGTGTGCGAGTCTGGCTTCTACCTCTCCAATCTCTTTATCAATCTCTGCTAGCTGGTCTGCGAGGTCGGCGAGGGGAACAACGGGTTCTTCCTCGAAAGTATCGACATAGCGTGGAATGTTAAGGTTGTAGTCATTTTCTACAATCTCTTCAAAGCTGGCTAGATGGGCAAACTTCTCAACATTCTCGCGTTTTTGATAAGTCTCCAAAATCTTGGCAATATGGTCTTCGGTCATATTGTTTTGATTTTTCCCTTTTTCAAACTCTTTTGAGGCATCGATAAAGAAGACATCCTTGTTAGTGCGATTCTTTTTAAGGATAATAATGGTTGTCGGGATAGAGGTGTTGTAGAAGATATTTGCTGGCAAGCCGATAACTGTATCAATAGCGCCTTCTTCTAGCAGGTGCTGGCGAATCTTTTGCTCGGCTGCTCCTCTAAAGAGAACTCCGTGAGGAAGGACAATGGCCATGACACCATTATGCTTGAGGTGGTAAAAACCATGAAGGAGGAAGGCAAAATCTGCTTTGGACTTAGGTGCAAGAACTCCATAACTTGAAAAGCGAGGATCTTGCAAGAATCCACTATCTGCTGACCACTTCAGTGAATAGGGTGGGTTCATCAAAACCCCATCAAAGTCTGTCGGCTCCGTCGTCGGCCAATCTTCGTCTAGGGTATCGTGGTTGCTGAGATGATAGTTCTCAATCGCAACCCCATGAAGCATCATATTCATACGAGCAAGGTTGAAGGTCGAAGTAATCAACTCTTGACCGTAGTAAGAAATCGTCGAAGCTTCCTTACTATAGCGCTTGGCATTGAGCAAGAGAGAACCAGAACCCATAGTCGGGTCGTAAACCGACATCCCCTTTTGATGTTCACGCCCTGCAAAGACAATCTGAGTCATGAGGTGTGAAACCGCTTGAGGTGTATAGAACTCACCAGCTTTTTTCCCAGAATCACTGCAAATTGCCTATCAAGTACTCATAAGCATCACCCAAAATATCACCAGCATGACCAGAGACATTGAGGTCGTTGAGCTGTTTCATAACCTCAGAGATAGTCTTGTTTTGCTTTTGTGGGGTGTTTCCTAGCTTTTTCGCATAGAGGTCGATATCTTCGAAGAGATTTTCAAATTTTTCATTGGCCTGCTCGATATCACGGAAACTTTGGGCTAGGGATTCTAGCTGGAAGGTTCCTTCATGGATAGACTGAACCAGCTTGGTAAAGGTTAGAGAAGGCTCAATCATATAGCCCAACTCGTCATTTAGAACCTCGATGAGGTCTTCACGGACATCTGCATCCGCAAAGTTTTCCTCATAGAGAAGCTGGGCTTGCTGGAAGGACTCGAAGGTCTCGTCCAAGTTATCACAGACGGCTTGGAGGATGTTGTCGGATAGGTATTTGTAGAAAATCAAGCCCAAGAGGTAGGACTTGTATTCATTAGCTTCCATCTGGCCACGCAGGATATCTGCCGCATTCCAGAGAGATTGGTAGAGTTCTCTTGATAAATCTGTTTGTGACATAGGGTCTCCTATCAATTTCTACTTTCATTCGTTTAGTGTAGCTTTTTGAGGTCTTGGTATCTTATGAATTGAACACGACCTAAAAGCTGGGCAAAAAAGATAAACTGTCTGGTCTTCATCGAAGACTGCGCCAGTTTCCTATTTTTACTGGGCTTTTTGTGATCTTTGTATCTTAGATAAACATTTTTCTGAGTAGGGTTTGTTTGCTTTCTTTGAGCTGGTTGACTTTTTCCTCTTGCTTGGCAATGGCCTTGTTTAGCTCTTGAAAGAAAGAGCCGATTGCTTCTTGTTCAGAGAGACTAGGAAGAAAATATCTTAACTCTTTTAAATCTTTTGCATACATATGAGTAATTGTCGTTCCTACAGTTATAGGGAACATTTTCTCCTTGATAGAATTTATATTATAGGACATAAAAATGTTATTTACTTTTTTTGAATCAGGACTTGCAACAATTATATCCCCACCTAATTTAACACCACTCTCAAGTAAAGCAACCACTTTTGCTGTACCAAAAGGAACCGTACTAGACGCGGGAAAAAGAAGTTCATTCCCGTTTGAATACATACTACATTCATTATCTGAACTTTTTTGTACCTTTGTTATAACCTCATTATAGAGAGTGTAGAGATGACCATATGCAATTGCTAAATTATCTTCTCCTTCATAAAAACTGTCCATAGGTAGACCTTTGCCTTTAGAAAACTCAAACACTTCCCCCAACTTCACTTCCTTCCATTCATCTTCAAATCCTGCGAAGCGAAGGGCTGGTTTGGTTTGTCCTTTGGCCGGGAAGAGAAGCTTGAGGTAGGTTTTCTTTTGCTCTTTAAGTACCTCTAACTTACACTGTTGAAGGCTAATGAGCTGCTCAATATCTTGGAAGAAAGAACCAATAGCAGTTTGCTCAGGGAGAGAGGGGAAAATGACATCACCTTTTAAAACATTTTCATCAGTGACTTTCATGTCATTTTTTGCTCCTCTATTAACTAATGGTTTTAAATATTTATTTAATCGTAAATTGTCATCAAAATAATACTCCACAAATATTCCATTTGAATCATTATTAACTTTATAAATAGCATACAATGTGGAAACAATTCCATTTTTACCATGGTTAGTTTTTATAATCCCATACGGATTAGCTTTTAAAGGACTCTTTGTATAAACAATATCTCCAGTTTCTACAATACCATACGGTAAGACAGAAGCACCTGCAAATGACCTACCCTGAAACTTAATCTGATTAACAATCCCATAATCACCCGAAACAGATAAAACATCACTTTTATCATACTCACCATCTACATTTCTATTTTTTGAAACAGTAAGGTAAGCTCCCAAGATTCAGTATAGCCCACAAAGCGATAACTTGGTTGTTTTGTCATATTACTCCCTTTCTTTAATCAAATTCATAGAATCTACATTTACTTTTAATTCTAGTTGTGCATTCCCTGGATGGATGAAATGAAACTCTTTCTCACATTCTGGCAAAATAGGTCTTGTAAAAATTGAATTTTGAATTTCTATTTCCTCTAAATTTGGGAAACCCGATAAGTCAATAGATTTTTTCTCAGTAGTCAGTCTACTATCCCAAATACGAATAGCACTGCATCTACTTCCTTTCAGATTATCGAATAAGTCATCTGTAGAAATCGAGCAATTTTTTATCCTCAATTCCGAGCAATTGCTTAATAAAACTTTAAAAGAATCTGACAAAATCAAAGTAGAAAATCCTGCATTCTCTCTCACACTTTCAAACTCAATTGGTATTTCTTTACTCTTATCATTTTCCTCAAATTCGATAAACTTCAATATCCACTCTAATCCTTCACAGTCTTCGTCACTTTTGAGTTGAATCGATCGAATATCTGAACATTCCAAGGAAGAAACTGTTATCCAAATCTTTTCAAATTCCTTATTTTTAGGAATATTCAGATTAAAAAGCTTTTGAAAAAGAAGTAATTCTTCTTCACCTTTTTCTTTTTCTGAAAGATTTTCTCCAGACAGATTGAACTCCAAAGCTTGTTCCTTATCTACTAATACATCCACAAAAGGAATCAATTGAACTTTTTCGACTACATCACGCTTAAAATTTTGGAGAAGAGTTTGCATCTTATCGCTATAATCCCGCTTATAGTAAAATAGATAAATCTTTCTCGCTTTTTTTATCCATTTACTTAAAAAGTTCAAATCTGTCCCAGCTATCGAATGTCCTAAGATATAAAGATCCATTTCATCATCTGGTTCGATATCTCTTGGCATCTCATCTCTTTCTTTTAATAATAGATGATCCTTTTTAATTCTCACTAACTTATCATTATCCGTCGAGTTAGGTAAAACTATCTCAGAAATTCTATCGTGTTCTAGAAAGCCTCCACCAAAAATAATGTTGCGATTCTCTAGGCTACCATGAACTTGATAAACTTTATCTGCTAAATCCTGCAGTCCAATATCTGCCAAAGTATTTGTGTAATTAAAATTGAAAACCTTAGAATCTCTAAAAATCGAACGGTATACAGGATTTACTTCGCCTCCTATTCGTTGTTTCCATCGACGATATTCTCGACTAAGATAGGTATAAAATTGAAGTTCTAACCTTTCCAATGCTTGATTATATGTATCAACCGTCTGACAAGCTAGTTTTTTGTCCTCAATTGAATTAGCATTAAAGATAAGATTCTCAAACACTCCTTCGAAATCCGACCAATTGTCGTTAATACCTTTTTGGAATAGTGGATTAAACTTATAAAAGTTTGACGGTTCTTTCAATTTATAATTCTCACCTATATCATCCAAAAAAGACTGATAGGAAGACTTTAGGCCAATATTCATATCGAATCCATTTCCCACAACTATATATTTGTCAATCACTATATCTCCCCCTTTCTATTACTCCATTTTCTTATTTCTACACTTTAGATTTTCTTTTTTGATTTCTATTCTTCAATTTTACCTATTTTTACACTTTAGAATTACCATCTGTCATTTCTATTGTTCAATTTTTGCCATTTTTGCACTTTAGAACAACAACTACGCTATCCTATTCTTCAATTTTGCATCTTTTGAAACAATAGATAGGTTGATTTTGTGATATAATGTTAAAAAACGTTGAAATGCGAGGATGACTACATATGAACTATAGAGAACTTAGAAAAATCTACTACAGTCATCGTGACCAATATGAGGAAGAGTATCAACTACGCTTACAGGGATATAGCTCCATTAGGACATCTCTTTATCCTCATTTAATGCAACGCGATACTGTCAAAACAAGTCAATACCCTCTATTTGTTACCCTGCATCTAGGGATTTCCCAACTGATGGAAACTATCTCACAGCAGTCTCAACGAATTAGCGAAATAGCTGATACCCTCCCTAAGATTGCCCACGATCAGTTTTATAAAGAACAACTCTACCAATCGATTATTTCCACAAATGAGATTGAGGGTATCCATACAACTCGTAAAGAGTTGGTCGATGTGGAGAAACTCCTAGAGGAAGACCCCTATAAGACCGAACAAATCAAACATCTTTCCACCTTGCGAATGTACCAACAAATCCTTAAGGATGAATTTCTCCAAATCCAATCACTTGAAGATATCAGAGGGATTTATAACCAATTAACACAAGGAGAAATCTCGCCAGAGGATGAACTCGATGGAGAGTTTTTTAGACAGAAATCGGTCTTTATCCAAGACGACAAGACTGGCAAAGTCATCTATATCCCACCTCAAAAGGAGGAACAGATTCAGGTCATGCTGACAGAGTGGATTCGTTTTATAAACGATCATTCTATCCCAAACCTTGTCAAGGCTTGTGCTGGACACTATTTTTTTGAAAATATTCATCCATTCTATGACGGTAACGGTCGGACAGGCCGCTATATCCTTGCCAAGTACTTGTCTAGAAAGCTCGATAAATTCTCGGGTCTGGTTTTATCCCAACAAATCAATCACCATAAGCAAGACTATTATAAGGCTTTTAGGAATACTGGTGATCATCTCAACCGTGCCGATGCTACCTTCTTCGTTGAAACTTTGTTAACTTTTATTAAGGAAGGGCAGGAAAATATTATCCAAACTCTCCTTGAAAAACAGGAGCAACTGCATCGCTATAAAGTTAAGATAGAGCAAACAGAAGGGCTGGAAGAAGTCGAGAAATACATCTTGTTTCTCCTCGCTCAGTCCAAGCTCTTTGTCGATGATAAGAGAGATGGCATAGAAGATAGAAGCATCATCCAACTGGCCAATCAATCCAACCATCATTACTCTAAGAAAAAGGTCAAGGATGCTTTCTTGCATCTTGAAGAGAGGGGAATTTTGACCCTAATTAGTCGAAAACCTTCCCAACATTATCTTTCTGACCATTTTTAGACCTATCTTCCCCTTAGCGGTAAGATATCCTCTGAAATCATGCGCATATAGTCCTCTTTGAGGGCTTTTTTGTATTTGAGTTTTGGTAGTGCCTTATCTCCGTGGGCTTCCTTATAAGCCAGATAGTCTTGAGACTCTGTAATGGCTTTTTCGCCATTTTGCTTGTCTCGTCCGATGCGGTAGTTGTCCACTACGAACTGGAGCTCATCCTCTCCTATCTGCCAATAATCTGCCGTTTCACGAATCTTTTTCTGGGTTGTTAACTCAATCATCTCATCCAACTTATGGATGATAGACTGACCCTGATAGCTCTTGGCATCTGCTTGGACATTCTGCCAGAGTTTGGAGATGAGACTGGATAACTTGGGATTGGATTTGTTCAAATCTTCGATATAGTTATCTACCAGACTCTTTTCCTTTTTACCAATGAGGTTTTCTCGATTTTCAATCAGGGCTTGGATGAGAGAGAGGATATAGTGATAATTTATCTCATCGGTGCGGATGGATTCGAGCTCATACTCGATATCCAGTAACACACCTTCATCTTCTTGGTCTTCTTTTCTACGTCTGCGGAGTTCTTCGATGACATTTTGATATTGGCCGGCAAAGTTCTCGATGTCTTCTAGGCTGAGGCCAATCTCTCTGAGGATGACTTTCTCATCATAGTCCGAATAGACTTGTATAGAGGATAGGAGCTTGTCAAATTCTTGGAAGGCCTTGGCAAAGCGTTTTAATTCTGCATCTGTCGCTGTATCCAAATCAGGCACCTGCTCTGGACTTGGAGCGATGGCTAATAGTTGATGAACCTTCTCAAGAAACTTGGCCTTCTCCTCCTGCCATTCTGGGGCTAAGACACTGGTTTCGCCACCATTTGAGTAGAGGCTCAGAGCTTCATCCACTTTTTCTTTAAAGCGGTCAGGCGTTTGGAAAGTAACGATTTGACCGAATCTCTTGCCTTCATCAAAGAGGCGATTGGTTCGTGAAAAGGCCTGAATGATATGCTGGGGCTTCATGGGCTGACGATCCATGAACAAAGTCGATAGGCAAGGGGCATCAAAGCCTGTCAACAAGCGGTCCACAACGATAACCAGGTCCAACTGTTCCTCACGGAAGGCAAAGCGTTCTTTCTTACGGGCCAGACGGTCGTTGAGGTCACTATTGTAGGAAGCAATGGTTGCTAGGCTAAAGTGGGTGCCAAACATGGCATTGTAGTCTTCTAAACTCTCCTCCATGTAGGCTTGATTGACATAGGAGTCTGCTTCATTTTCTGTCACAGAGTAGGTAATGGCAACCTTAGGAAAGTCTGGTAAAACCTTTTTAACATTTTCCGAGATGCTTAGAGACTTCTCTCCATTTTTGACTTGCTTAATCAGGTTATAATAGGCCTGCGCACGGGCAATGCTTTTGACGGTCAAAATGGCTTCATAGGTTTTTCCTACCCCATTTTGGAAACCGAGTTTGCGTCTTGAGCGATTGAGAATGGCATCTAAAACGGCAAGCATGTGGCCTTCGTCATCATAGCGCTCCTCGTCAATCTCATCTTCTGCCCAACCAGGCATGGTCGTCTGATACTCCACATTAAAACCAAGAACCGCCTTGTCATGAATGGCTTCTTTGACGGTATATTGGTGGAGACAGTCACCGTACTGCTCTTCGGTCGTCTGAGCAAGGTCTCCTTTTTGTTCACGTTTATTTTCTGTAAAGATAGGAGTTCCTGTAAACCCATACCAGAGAGAATTTGTAAAGAAGTGCTCTAGGTGGCGCTGGCGTTCAGGAGTCACTGCGCGATGGCATTCATCGACGACAAATGCTAGTTTAAGTTGTTTGATACGATTGTAGACCTTTTGGTGACGTCCTTCATCAAACTGACGAATCATGGCGTTGATTTTCTGGATGGTCGTCACAACGACACGGCGGTCATCAGAAGCCAGATTTTTAACCAATTCCTGTGTATCATCAGTCTCGTCGATATCGATCATATCGTTCTCTGCGTAAGACTGAAAAGAACTGGTCGTCTGCTGGTCAAGGTCTGTCCTATCAATCACAAAGATTGTCTTCTCAATGGATGGTATCTGGAGCAGATTGCGCGAAACTTTATAAGAGGTCAGGGTCTTTCCTGAACCAGTCGTATGCCAAATATAGCCCGACTGGCGCTTGCGACTGGCTTCACGGATGGCCTCAATAGCATGAACCTGATAGGGGCGCAATAAAATCAAGGCCTTCTTGTCATCATCGATGACAGAATACTGCATGACCATCTCGTGAGCTCTCGGTATCGACAAGACAAACTCTGCAAAGTCAAATAGTTGAGGTTGAGGTCTATTTTCACTATCCACCCACTTGGTCAAGAAGCGTTCATTTAGCTTGTTGGCTTTGGCAGCTGCGATGTAGTGAGTTTCTGTGACATTTGAGACGACAAACATCTGAAGACTTGAATAAATACCTCTGAACTGTCCTTCTTGATCGTATTTTTTAATCTGACGAAAGGCATCCATGTAAGGATGAGAACGGCTTTTCAGTTCGATTTGAATCATGGGCAGACCATTGATTAGCAAAGTCACATCCCCACGACGCTGGCGAATCCCTTCTCCGCCTGTGATGACTTGGTTGACAACCTCATAGCTGGATTTGCCACCAGCGACATTGTTTCTCCACAAGACTTCCAAGCGAATGGTGCCTAAACTGGCATCTTCACGTTGAACCTGCACCTTGGCAATGCCATTTTCCCCTGCTATCCACTTGGCTGCTTCATAGAAGTTAACGAAATTGAGCTGGTTTTTGATTTGATTTTTCTCTGAATTTGTCAGGGGATGGTCTTGCAAAATGCGGACATTATTAGCTTCCAGCTTGGCAAAAAAGTTTCCCCATAGGAGGTCTTCTGTATTTAACTCAGGTCGATACACCCATTGACTTTCTCCCTTTGTCAACTGGTTGATCAAATCTCGCTCGATAGCCAATTCCTGTTTGGTTTTGGCTTTACCTGCTACAGGGATAGCAGTCTCATCTTTGGGAGAGAGTCTCTGGCTGATATGGAAATCCTGCAAGTCTGCTTGATTGAGATGTTGCAATTTTTTGAGAAGATCTTGCTCCGTCCCTTTAATGGCTTGATAGGCTGCCGTCAAGTCTTTATCTGCATCTAGGTAGTGATGCGGTTTCTTCTTTATTTGGATATAGCCCTGCACCAAATCTTCTAAACGTCCCAGCTGAATAGTAAGCTGGTTCTGGAGTTCCTGAGAGTTACTTCCAGATGCTTCTTTCTGGTTGATAGCTTCTAGGTATTCTACGATGGCAGCATAACTAGCCTGCAACTCAGGTGCTAAAACGATGAGCTCTTGCTCTAATTCTTTTGATAAGGTGTAAGCCATGTTCATACCCCATTTCTACAACGCAAAAAGCCTACCAAAAAAATTGGCAGGTTTTGAAAATGGGTATGAAAACGCGAGTTTATATATATATATATATATGCAAGCTAGTTATTTGCTTAAATCTGAAAACCATAGGGACTCTTCCTTTTCATTCATCCAAGGCGTTGATAAGATTGAAAAACAACACCTTTACTTCCTTCCATTGTATCATAAAAGACTAGTAGTGAAAAGCTTTTCTAGGGCATTCTCTCTAAATCTAGCAAGAATTCCCTGACCTTCAAACTTCTACTAATACTCTTCGAAAATCAAATTCAAACCACGTCAACGTCGCCTTACCGTACTCAAGTACAGCCTGCGGCTAGCTTCCTAGTTTTCTCTTTGATTTTCATTGAGTATAAAACAAGCAAAATCCCTTGCAAGCTATACTTACAAGGGACTTGTGTATTATTCTTGTACTTCTTTCTGGGCGGCCTTTCCTTGGTCGAGAAGGGCTTGGACGATTTTCTCATCGCGTAGTTTGACAGAATCGTTGATCATTTCTGCGGACTTGACGATGGTTGTTTCTAGTTGGGCACGTTTCTGGCGTCCCAATTCAATGGCAGCAACGATACCTTGGTTTTGTGCAACCAGACTTTCAGCCAGTTTGGTAACAGACTCAACAGCTACTGTCGGACTTTGAGCAATTCGTTCCATCTGCGGAATCACTTCCTTGCTGGTCTCAGCTAGCATCTGAAGAGCAGCATTATTGGCATTGACAATGGCGTCTGCCACGACACCTGATTTCATTGATTGTTGCAAAATACCCAGTTGAGCAATAGAAAGCTTCATTGTCGGAATGGTATTACGACGAAGCATGCCCAATTTTTGGCGCATATCAGATGACACCTTCACAAGATTGCGCATCTGAGGTGTTGTTGCCCAGGCAACATAGAGACGGCTGACATACTCGGTGTGCTGTTGTTCGAGGGTATTGACCACTTCAGCCATGCGAGCCAATTCTTGTGACTTGGTTTGGTATTCTACCGTACTTGTATCAAGTTGGTCAGCTTGGCCCTTCAGTTCGGCAGCGCGTTTGCCAGCTTCTGTCTGACTGGCTTCGATAAAGGAAATCACTCCCACTAGATTTTCAATGGATTTGGTATTGTCCTCAATCAACATCTCAGCAGAGACGATATTTCGAGCTAGCACATCTTCTTGCTTGACCACTGCGGCAGCCATGCCATCGAGCTTTTGCTCCACTGTTTTTGAATCAAAGTAAAATTCTTGTAGCGTATTTTTACTCTTGTTAAACAATCGTTGCAAAAAGTTTGGCTTCTCTTCTAACTCAGCAATTTCAGCGTTCTTGTATTTGACTACAAAGCCTTGCAACTCACGGTTGGTATTCTTGAGTAGATCATCCACTTGGGGAATCTGCAGTTTCTTTTGTTCTGACAAGATACGATTGACTGTATTGTTTACGCCTTCTACAGCAGATTGTCCAAAATCCAAAAGAGCATTTTGATTTGTGACAAACTGGTCTACTAACTGGGGTACGTGCGCCTTGATCCCTTCTTGTTGCTCAGGGCTCAGCTTCTCAAGGAAGGTCAAGGTCTTGTCTGAGCCAGTATTGGTCTCGATGATTTGGGTTGTTTTATCCACCTTAGCTACCGTATTATTGGCAATCTGGTCAATATCAAAATTAAATTCTGTCATGGTTACTCCTTTGTTTCTAACCTATTCTTTACGATCTTTTTCTAGGATACGCAGACTGATATCAAAATCACGCATATCTGTTTCATTGAGTTCTCTCAAAACTTGGTCAAGCTCAAGGTCAAATTGTTCGATGGCTGCTTTAGCTTGTTGCAAACGTTCTTCTGCCCGATTATAGTTCTTCGGATTGGCCTTAATCTTTAAATAGCCTTCTAAAATCGTTTGGAACTTCTCCATCTTCAAACTATGAATGGCAGTCAATTCTTCCTTATCACCCTCAGCAGAGGTAGCAATCTTGTCTAAAATGGCCTGATGGTCAATAGCAATATTGGCCAAGGTCTGGGATAATTCTGGAGCTAGTTCCTCTGGCTCCGCATTTTCAAGATCTACCTGACTTTCTCTATCCAAACGTTCTAGCTGAACATCGATGTTTGCCCTTACTGTACGAACCTTTTTATCAATACGATTATAGACATCATCATCGATATAGGACTTGAGACGATCCGCCTCCTGATGGATTTCCCGCAGTTCGATCAATACTTGATTGGCCAGACTTTTGTAGGACTCTGAGCCTTTTTCTACTAAAGTTCCCTCCAATTGCTGAATATCCTTGTCCGCCTGACGAATACGAGCTTTTAAAAGCTCAATCCGATCGTCGAGAGAACGATCCTGCAAAAGAGGATAGCGCCAACGTTTATAGAGACGATAACCACCATAGCCTAGCAGGACACAAGCCGCAAGCGGGAGAGCATATTGAACCAAAAGGCCCAGTAAGAACAAGAAGCCCCAAAAATAGAGACAGCCTTTCCAAAAACCATTACCTGATTTCATAAACATTCCTTATTTTCAATTTATAAGTCTATTTTAGCACAAAAGAGCAAAATGAGGGCGTAAATCCCCTAGAAAAGAGTTGATTTCTTTGCTGTAGAATGGAGGCTAGTAGCGCATGTTCTAATTTCAGTGAAGCGGACTCAAACCACAGACTTCAGTGTTAGAAGATTGCGGAATGATCTCCGAGGACACATCAAAACAAAAGCTTGAAATATCGGAGGGGTTGTGTTAGAATGGATTTATAGTGATGATAATTGTCTAACAAGGCAACAAAAAGCCCCAACGTTCACGCGTTGAGGTTTTTTTGGCTTATTGCCCCTTAAAGGTTATTTCTTGCGTGAGTTAAGCCATTTCTCAAACAAGGTTGTCAAAATATTGACTACTAAGGGTGCTAGAAAAATTGTGATGATAATTTCTAACATCGGCAACACCTCCCTTCATTAAAGTGAGGGGGCCAAAATATTATATCATACCAGATTTATATCATCAACATCGCGTCATTATTAGCATAGATAGACTTAGATACACCAATAACCTTACTAGCAAATCTCTATACAAACCCAGAAATCAACATTTTAAGACAAAGCAAAAAGCCCCTAGATTCATAGCTAAGGGCTGATTGACTTGCAAGAATAGGCAGGACTGTCGGGGCTCCTGCATTTCTCGACCCACTTATAAGTGGCGCGTTGGTGACAGATTCTCAACCTCTATCCTTCATATCTTCATTATAGCACTTTTTTCTCAACTTTCAATCTGTGCATCTGAATTTATTCTCTATCTTTTTCTCTAGTGTCTTTCAACCATATTGCACTTCAACCTCACTCATGATTTCCAGCAAAGTTTTCCCGTTAATCTGTAAAGAAATTAACTCATCAAAAGATACCACTTTATATTCATTATCTCCAAGTACGACTACAATATCATAAACAGAATTAGGAAAAATACCACATACTTGACCCTTATAATCAAAAGAAGCATCCCAACCATTGTCATACAATGCTTGTAAATCATCAAATATCGCCATAATATATCTTGATTCTCCTATATAAGATATTCCACAACTTATCCAAAACCATACGAAAATTTATCCGGCAACTCTTTTCCTAACTTAATACTTTTAGTCAAAGTATCTTTGACAAATGAAGCAAATTGTCCTAAATCATCTCCAACATAGCTATATTCCAAAGTAGTTTTATCGACAGTTGCAATACCTCTACAACCTCCACTCACAATAAAATACTTCCTCTTAGAGGTTCCATCTTCTATTTTGTACATCGTAATAATTTGTTTATCAATCTTTATCATTTTCTATTTATTGTAAAATAAGGCACTGGAATTATTCTTGGTGCTCAAAAATATAATTGCAACAAGGTATCGAAATCGTCTTCGAAAACATTTTGACTATTTTGCTTTATTTGCTCAATGATTTTATCCTTTGTATCTCTGTCCAAAGGTAGCGTTTCAAACGCTTCTTCTTTTACTAAGAACTCACCATTTTCTCCCTGAAATTCTTTTGTAATTTTTCTAATATAGCTCTCGAAATCGATAGATTGAAGTTCTTCGTCGTTTATGTTATCTTCAATCGCATCTAGTAACAAACTAATTGAAATTTTAATCATCTTTAAATACTTCCCTATGCGTAAATACCGCCACTTTATTCATCAAGTCGTCCTCTGTGTAGTCAATTGTAAAAGTATCTAAACTAAATGGAATTGAATGAATCATGGGGACACTATGCACCCTATACTCTTTTTCTCCAATTCTCACAAAATGATTGATTTTCAAATCTGAAAAATCAGGATTCTCAACAGTTATAGAAACAAGACGATGCGCTATTTTATAAACATCAATTATCTTATTTTTCGTGTTTAACTTATCCATAATTATTATTTTAATACTTATGTTCTTGGTAATCAAAACCTATTTTAGATTTAATACTATCAAATAAATCTAAAATAGATTGTGGAGTGTCTTTCTTAAATGATACAGTAGGTTTATCCTGGTCTGGATAAACTTAGTCAACCCACTCATGAATTTGATTATAAAAAATCAACAGCTCTTTGCTTGGTGGTATCATCATATCTAGAACGAAACCTCCTTTACTTTAACTTCATTATAAACTTTCCTATTCTAATATTCAATCAACAAGACACCATTACAATAGCTTTTTAGCTTCTTTTCTACTTCGTCAGTGGTCAAGCTGCTACTCCTTTATGATATAATTAGTTTAAAGAGAAGTGAGGTAGAAATGATAGTGTCGCTACGCAACTTCATAGTATGAGATGACGGGACAGGCACACCGTCCACTACTCTTGAGCGCTTAGATTTTTCTAAGTGCTTTTTTTTGCATTTTCTCGGCGTTCGCTCTTGGTTCAAGTCCATTCTCCATACTATTTGATAAGGAATTAAGGCAAGTTATTGCTTTGCTTATCTGCTTATCATTTTGTAAACATCAAATTTAAAATGATAGACTTTTAAACTTCTCTTATTTCCTCAATACCCAAACAATAAAACACTAACCACTCGTTTACACACACGTTTCAAACATGCTGGTGTACCTAATATTGGTTTCCACGGTTTTAGACACACACACGCTAATCTTTTGCTAAATTCTGGAATACCATATAAAGAATTGCAACACCGTCTAGGTCATTCTACACTAGCTATGACTATGGACACTTACAGTCATCTCTCCAAAGAAAAATCAAAAACAGCCGTTTCATTTTATGAGAAAGCTGTGCGTTCTTTGTAAAGGGGGACAAACCCAGAAATCAACATTTTAAGACAAAGCAAAAAGCCCACTGTTGTAGGCTTTCTGTAAGATATTTCTTAAAATTAAAGCATTTTGTTGTAGAATTCAACGACAAGTGCTTCGTTGATTTCTGGGTTGATTTCGTCGCGTTCTGGCAAGCGAGTCAATGAACCTTCCAATTTTTCAGCGTCGAATGATACGAATGCTGGACGTCCAAGAGTAGCTTCTACTGCTTCAAGGATTGCTGGAACTTTCAATGATTTTTCACGAACTGAGATTACTTGACCTGGAGTTACGCGGTATGATGGGATATCAACACGTTTTCCGTCAACAAGGATGTGACCGTGGTTTACGAATTGACGAGCTTGACGACGAGTAGTCGCAAGACCAAGACGGTAAACAACGTTATCCAAACGACGTTCCAAAAGAAGCATGAAGTTGAAACCTAGGATGCCGCCTTTGATTTTTGTAGCTTGTACGAACAAGTTACGGAATTGTTTTTCACCTACACCGTAAGTGAAACGAAGTTTTTGTTTTTCAGCCAATTGCAAACCGTATTCTGACAATTTAGAACGGTTGTTTGGTCCGTGTTGTCCTGGTACGTAGTTACGACGTGCCAATTCTTTACCTGTACCTGTAAGTGAAAGGCCAAGGCGACGAGCTTGTTTCCAAGATGGTCCTGTATAACGTGACATGTGAATGTCCTCCTGATATAAATAATATTTCGGTGGAAATAGTCACTTAGAAAGCCCTGATTCGTGCAGATGCCCTTCGCCTAAACAGCCAAGGTTACTTATCATAAGACATCTGTTGACGAGCTTCATGCTTTCCTGCTGATATTTCACACAAAATCCATTTTACCATGAATAGCTGGATTTGTAAAGGGGGTTTAAGCTTTATTTTCATTGCCAGAGAGGTTGAGAAGGAGGGTAAAGGTGCTTCCTAGGCCGTACTGGCTGCTGACTGTGATTTCCCCACCCAATTGATGAGCCAATTCACGCGCAATCGCAAGACCTAAACCATGACCACCTGTTTTCATGTTACGCGAAGTTTCTACACGATAAAGGCGTTTGAAAATATTCTCCAAATCCTCTGGGGCAATGCCCTGTCCCTCATCGGTCACACTGATTGAAAGCTGGTTCTTCTCCAGCTTAGCCACCACTTCCAGCTTGGTTCCTGGAGCTGAGTATTTAAAAGCATTATTAACCAGATTCACCAAGATACGAGAAAGTTTGGCATAATCTCCCTCAATCCGGGCAGACTCTGGGATTACCTGCAAGTGGACATCTCTTCTCTCCTGCTCAATCAAGAACTGAAATTCACTCATGCACTCAATCAAGAGCTGGTCCAGAAAAATACTGTCTTTACTGGTCGTTTCCATCTGATTTCTAGCTGTATTTAGAGTCAAAAAATTCAACTCTTCAACCAGTTTATTGAGTCTCTCCGTCTGACGCCCAATGGTTGCTAGATAATGAGCTTGCTCCGACTCCTTGATAACCCCATCCAAAATCCCTTCTACCGTCGCTTGGATCGAAGTGATAGGAGTCTTAATATCATGCGACAACTGGGCAATCATCAAGCCCTTTTCTCGTTCGCTTTCTTCCAAGGAATCAAAGCTTGCCTGCAAATCATGGGACATTTCATTAAAAGCTTGCCCTAATTGCTGAAATTCTAAAGGGCCTTGAACCTCCAAATTTGAAGGAAAATCCTTGTCCGCTACCCGCTTGGCATGCTCCTTGAGTTTGCCCAACGACGTAAAGACCGGCGATAGGAGAAAGAGACTAATCCCAGCACCGACAAGGCTGGCAACGATGGTCATTCCAAGCAAAAAGTAAATCTCGCTTTTCTCAATCAGCATTTTTTGAACAGCCCAAAAAACAACCAAAATGGTTAAGAGGGTTGAAATAATATATCCAACCAAAATATAACTTTTTAGTTTCATGTTTGTCCTCTCGGTTTCTCTATCTTATATCCCAACCCCCAAACTGTCTTAATAGTGGGCGTTTGGTCACTACTATATTTTGCCAACTCCTGTCGAAGAGCATGGATATGCACATTCAAGGTATTGGTGTCATCCACGTAGTCTTCTTGCCAGACTTTTTCATAGAGGTCTGTCTTGGAGAAAACTCGCTCTGGATTGCTAGCTAAAATCCACAGCAATTCAAATGATTTAACAGTCAAATCCAGCATTTCTTCTCCTATTTGAACTTCATGACTACTATGATTCATTTTCAGATTGCCAAGGGAAATCAGCTCTGTTTCGCCCCCACGATGAAGGCGGCGCAAAATATTGTGGACTCGCAAAACCAGCTCACGAGGGCTAAAGGGCTTAGCAATAAAATCATCTGCTCCCAAGCTCAGACCGTAAATCTTGTCCTGTTCACTGGTCTTAGCAGTAATAAATAGGAAAGGCTGCTCTGGTGATAAGTATTGAACCTCACCGATTAAATCATAACCATCCATCCGAGGCATCATGACATCTGTGATAATCAAATCAATCGGTTTTTTCTTGAACAGCTCTAGCGCTTCCAGTCCATCATGGGCTACCAAGACCTGATAACCTGCCTGAATTAAGTATCTCTGATGAATATCTGTGATTTCTACCTCGTCATCGACGAGTAAAATTGTCTTTCCCATCTGTCTCTCCTTTGATAAAAACAGTGCTATACTGCTTTAAGTATAACACTATTTTTATTGTTTTACGATGATTTTAATCTGCTATTGAAAGAAAGTCCTGATAGCTGATTGAGTTGGTAAACTAGCCTTAGTCAGCCCACTATCCATCATTTATTTCCTTAGCTGATTAGTTTTCTTCTTTTTTGTTTTTCAAACCTAGACCACCGAGTAAACCTGCAAGTGCAAGCCCAAGGAAACCAATACTTGCCATTGATGTTTGAGCTTCACCAGTGTTTGGTAGCATAGCTTTATCATCCGACATCATCTTGTCTGACATCATCGTATCAGACATCTTGTTAGCAGAAGCAGCCATGTTTTCACCTGCCATCGTATTGGTAGAGCTTGTCATGGTGTCAGCAGGCATGCTATCTGTAGTACTTGGAGCTGGAGTCTCAGTCTTCATACCTGATTTTTCCATTTGGTCATTTGCTGGCATTGCTTTATCAGTCTCTTTGGCCGGTGCCATCATGTCCTTATGGTCAGCAGCTGTTTGATGAGTCGCACCTGTAGCATGATTGTGATTCATCGGAGTCACGCCAGAACCAGAGTTAGAAGGTGAGAATGAACCATTTGCTGTGCCTGATGTTTCTTTAACATTTATCTTAATAGTAACTTGTTTAGTTGCTACGATGTTTGTCAAATCTGCTTTACCGTCTTTGTTACCGTAAACTTTAACAGTAGCATTGTAAGTCTGAGTACCATTAGCACGAAGCTGATCGATTAAAGCTTGACCTTGTTTACCAACAGTATTGCCATTTAAGTCTACTTCATAGAAGTATTGACCTTTGGTCTTCACGTTTTCTCCTAATGGAGATAAAGCAGGATTTTTAGCTACACCATTATCAGACCAAGGAGCCTTATCAGAAGCTTTGAGCAAGAGACGAGTCAACATACCATCACCAGCGAAGAGTTCATAAGGAATTACTTGGTTTACACCGGCAGTGAAAGGACCTTTTCCTTCAGCTTTTTCAAGATAAGCAGCTGGAACATCAATACTGTCTTTAACGTTATCTTTAACAGCTTTTTCGACAGTTTCTTTAGCAACTAATCCATTGATGTTGATGTCTACATTTTTAGTAGCAACTAGATTAGTCAAGTCAGCTTTACCGTCTTTATTTCCGTAAACTTTAACAGTAGCTTTATAAGTTTGAGTACCATTAGCACGAAGCTGATCAATTAAATCTTGACCTTGTTTACCAACAGTATTGCCATTTAAGTCTACTTCATAGAAATATTGACCTTTGGTTTTCACATTTTCTCCTAATGGAGATAAAGCAGGATTTTTAGCTACACCATTATCAGACCATGGAGCCTTATCAGAAGCTTTGAGCAAGAGACGAGTCAACATACCATCACCAGCGAAGAGTTCATAAGGAATTACTTGGTTTACACCGGCAGTGAAAGGACCTTTTCCTTCAGCTTTTTCAAGATAAGCTGCTGGAACATCGATACTGTCTTTAACGTTGTTTTCAACTGCAGAGTTAACATCGCTTCTTGTTACAAGACCGTTCAAGGTAATATTGACTTTACGTTCCTTGACAACCTTAGTCAAATCAGGTTTATCACCGGCTGCTTCATAGACAGTCAGGGTAGCTTCATAGGTATTTGTACCATTAGTACGAAGTGTATCTAATAAATCCTGACCCTGCTTACCTGTGGTGTTACCATTCAAAGATACTTGATAGTAATACTTGCCATCAGGTAAATTTTTCACTGGTGGAATTTTCGCGTTTTGAGCGACACCGTTATCTGACCATGGAGCCTTGTCAGATGCTTTGAGCAAGAGACGAGTCAACATACCATCGCCTGCGAAAAGTTCGTATTTAAGCGGTTTGTTTACACCAGCCAAGAAAGGACCGGTAGCTTTGGCTTGTTCTAGGTAGCCAGCTGGGACATCAATACTGTCATGAACATCCTCATCGACAGCTTTTTCAATATCTGCTGGACTTGCTTGTGTCCCTGCCACATCAGCTGTATCTACAGCTTCTTTTAAGACATCTGTTAGCTCTGGATTTTCTTGAGCTTCTTCACCTTTTTCAAAAAGTGTATCCAGACGAGAAGGGCTTGTTTCCTCGCTCACTTCAGTTCCTTCTGTAGGTGTAGAAAGTGAGTTTGTATTTCCAGCAACGACCTCAGGTTTCGCTTGAGCAAGAACGGTGTCTCCCTGAGTTTCTGCTAAGTCACCCTCTTTCGTTACCGATTCCCCTTCAGGTAAGACTTGAGCAGGGGTTGGATTGAGCCCATCGGCACGTACAGAACTTGGCTGACCAACTAGGACAAAGAAGCCACTAGCCACAACAACTGAGGCAACACCGACACTAAGACGGCGAATAGACCAACGAGTATATCTTTGATTTGGATTGAATTTCATAGGATTCTCCTTAGAGTTTTTCTTTATTTGATGACTCTAGTATAATCTCCTAAAATTAAAAAGGACTAAGAAAAAGTTAAAATTTTTCTTAAATCCCTCTTATAAAATACTTATATCAATTAAATCCATAAACAGATTTGGTGATTTGATAGACAACATTGGACAGTTTGCGAGCTGGCAAGACTGAATGTTTGGTCAAACGGCTGAGCATGGTCTTACGGATAGCCTGAAAAACCTCTGGATTTTCCTGCTGAATATAGGTCCACAGCTCCCGTTTTTTGGCAAGATGCTCTGCTGTGCCTGCTCGGTTGAGCAAGGCACTGGAAATCACCGTCGTGATTTCAATATGATTCAGCAAGTATTCTCGCATTTTGGGATGACTCACTTGGGACAAGTTAAGCTGGTCTACCAAGAGTCGATTGACCTTGAGTTGCTGGTCAATGCGCTTAATCATCACTTGCTCATTGACAGACTGGTCCTCACGCCCAATCAAATAACGATAGAAATCGACAGGCAGATAGTACATGGTCTTGACCTGCTGGAGGGGGGTAAAGACAAAGAGATTGTCGACATAAAAAGTATGTTCAGGCAGTTGGAACTGGCTAGCACGCAACAAATCTGTCCGATAAATCAGTGAGTGCATCATGATATACTGGCCTTTGGAGAAATTTCCAACCTGGTCCCAGCCAAAAATCTGTTGGACAGGCAAGACTGACTCATAACTCATACTCTTCTTACGAGACTGGCCTTCCTTTTCATAAACAAAATTAGTCACAAAGGCGTCAACTTCTTGACCCTTGCTCTCAAGTGCCTGCAAGGTTTCAAGAATTTTCAGGTAAGCACGAGGATCCACCCAGTCATCACTATCAACTACTTTAAAATAGCGTCCAGAAGCCTCTGCCAAGCCGCGATTGACAGCACCGCCATGGCCTTTATTTTCCTGATAGATAGCTCTCACGATGTTAGGATGCTTGCTGGCTAAACGCTCAGCAATTTCCTGAGTCTGGTCCTGAGACCCATCATTGATAATCAAAATCTCAACTTGCTCACCACCAATCACTAGCGACTCCACACAGTAATGAAGATAGGCTGCAGCATTATAGCTAGGGATGGCGATAGACAATAACTTCATAATCTACTCCTTTAGGGGACTGATTTTTTCTTATACTCTTCGAAAATCTCTTCAAACCGCGTCAACGTCGCCTTGCCGTAGGTATATGATACTGACTTCGTCAGTCTTATCTACAACCTCAAAACAGTGTTTTGAGCAGCCTGCGGCTAGTTTCCTAGTTTGATCTTTGATTTTCATTGAGTATTACTCTCTCTTGTCACTTCTTTCTATTTTACCATAAAGTCCAGCCTTTGAAGAACTTTTACTAGAATACAAGGCTTCTGTCTCTCTTTGCCATCTTGGGCATCAAAAAAGAGGGAAACTCCCTCTTTTACGAATTCAATGCTGCTAGGGTATCCAAATACTGGTTGTTGATGACTGCCAAAATATAGGTATCTGCCTTCAAGAGGTCATCTGGTCCAAATTCAACATCCAATGGGGAATTTTCCTGCTCTCGGAAACCCAAAATATTCAGATTGTATTTGCCACGGAGGTCTAATTCACTCAAACTTTGACCTGCCCAAGACTGAGGAATTTTCATCTCCACAATAGAGACATTTTTATCCAACTGAAAGACATCAACACTATTATGGAAAAGAATGGTCTGTGCTAGGGACTGCCCCATTTCATACTCTGGCGAGATAACCGAATCAGCTCCAATCTTTTCTAGCACTTTCTTAGCTGTATGGCTTTTGACCTTAGCAATAACAGTCGGTACCCCCAAACTCTTACAGTGCATAACCGCAAGCACACTCGACTCCAGATTTTCACCTGTCGCGACTACAACGGTATCGCAGGTATCAATCCCTGCTGATCTCAATAATTCTTCATCTGTGATGTCACCAATCACTCCACGCGCCAAAACTGGCTCAAACTGATTGATGCGCTCTGCGTGGTCATCAATAGCAATAATATTCATATCCTGCTTGGCTAGGGCAGCTAGGACACTGCTCCCAAAAATTCCCAAGCCTAAAATTCCAATCGTACGATCTGACATGCTCTTTCCTTTCTTAACCAATACTAATATCTGCTTTCATATAGTGAATCATATCTTTCTTTTCTGGATGGTAATCTGCTAGACTGACCAGCAGGGTCAAGGGACCAATTCGTCCGATAAACATGAGAACCATAATCACACTTAGAGCTAATTTCCCTAAATCTGGAGTTAAATTTGCCGTCACTCCGACTGTCCCAAGAGCAGAAATGGTTTCAAATATGAGGTGGATAAAGGGGGGATTTCCCTTGGCTGTGATCCCTAGTAAAATCAAGCCCAGCAAGAAGGTCATCAAAAAGATAATAAAGACACTAAAGGATTTTTGAACCGTTCGCGGCGCAATCGTCCGTCGAGCGACATTGGCATGAGGTAAGCCTAGAAGCTCACTTCGTGCAAAGACCAAGAGGACAAAAAATGTGGTAATCTTGAGTCCCCCAGCTGTTCCTCCTGGAGCCCCACCGAGAAACATCTGCAAGATATAAATCAATAAGGTAACAGGACGAGCCATGCTGTAATCAATTGTCCCAAAACCAGCCGTTCTCATGCTGACAGTTTGGAAAAAGCTGACCAAGACCTTATCTGCAACAGGGAGATTGCCAATCGTCCCTGCATTGTTCCATTCAAGAACCAGACTGCTCACCGTCCCAAAAGCTAGTAGCCCCACCGTCAGTAATAAAACCAGTTTGGTGTGAAAATGCAGACGCCCTTTTTTCTTTTTCCCTATATGCGTAGCAAGGTCAAACCAGACCATAAATCCAAGACCACCTGTGATAATCAAGCCTGCGATGACCAGATTGACCAAGGGATCAGTCTGAAAAGCAATCAAGCTCGTACTTCCAAAATTATCAAAACCTGCATTACAGAAGGCGGATATAGCTAGAAAAATAGCACTAAAGAGACCGCGCCCCCAGCCAAGTTGAGGAACAAAACGAAAACTGAGGAATAGAGCTCCCAAACCCTCAACCAAAAAAGTCGTGAGAAAAATAGAATAGACAAACTTTCTCAAAGATCGAGTCTCTCCATAACTAAAACTATCCTGAATAGTTGCACGGCTACGAAGACTAAGCTTTTGCTTGCTCTGGATATAGAAAACCCCAATAAAGGTCATGAGCCCCAGACCACCAATCTGAATCAAGAACATACAAATGAGCTGACCCCAAATATTGTAGGTGGCAGCGACAGGCTGGGTAAAAAGACCTGTCACACAGACCATGGATACGGTTGTAAAGAGATGATCAAAATAAGTCGCTCGTGAGCTTTCAACTTGGACAAAAGGCAAGCTCAAAAGAAGAGAGCCTAGTAAAATGACCAAGGCGAAACTCAAAAAAATACGACGGGCTGGCGATAAACGAGATAAGCCTAGCTCTATTTTTTCCTTAGATAATTTGAA
The DNA here is from genome assembly GCF_001171885.1 of Streptococcus pneumoniae. GTDB lineage: Bacteria > Bacillota > Bacilli > Lactobacillales > Streptococcaceae > Streptococcus > Streptococcus pneumoniae_A. The sequence goes on along the minus strand of NZ_CKQD01000011.1, from coordinate 2,791 downwards.
TAACATGTTTCCATTGTACCATAAAAAGCTCGAAATGACTTAGATAGGATAAGGCAAAATCCACTAACACCAAGCCTAAAAATGCCACCTTTTTGTTGATAGCCTAGGCAAGAACAATACTTGATAGATGTGACTATAGGTCAAAAAAGCAAGGCAGGAGCTGTTAACGCTAGCTACTCTATATGCTTTTCAGGAGAAAATTTCTCTTTTTGATTATAGGCAATGAAAACCAAGGCATCGATTAGAAAGCTAGTCGCAGGTTGCTCAAAACACTGTTTTGAGGTTGTGGATAGAACTGACGAAGTCAGCTAAAAACATCGTTTTGAGGTTGCAGATTGAACTGACAAAGTCAGCTAAAAACACCGTTTTGAGGTTGCAGATTGAACTGACGAAGTCAGTAACATCTATACGCCAAGGTGAAGATGACCTAGTTTGAAGAGATTTTCGAAGAGTATTATTTCATCTCACTCTAAATCTTACCAACATAAAACGCATAGTACCAAAGTTTCTCAAGACCTGATACTATGCATTTTTCTGATTTTAAAGATTTTTCCCAATCCCAACATACGTCCAAAAAGAGGAAGATGACCTCTTTAAACATATTTTTGCAAAGTATGAGCTAGACATTGTATGATAAAGCAGACCTTTTGTCAGCACAACTAAAGGAGGTGAACACTTGCTAAACTCAGTTCTAGCGCCTTATCAAAAGCTTGCGAACCCCAGTCACGACTGTCGTACTGGTCCAAATCCGCTAGAGAATCAGCTGTAAACAACAACTCTCCCCAGAGAACCCCACGCAGCTGGGCTACTGCCGCAAGAGCAGAACACTCCATCTCCACAACAGCACAGCCTTCTTCCTTGCGATAAGCCACCTTTTCAGCCGTTTCTCGGTAAAAACCGTCTGTCGTCCAGGTCACGACTTCTTCATAGGGAATCCCTCTGGCTTCCAAAACTTGCTCAATAGCAGCAATAGCCTCTGGCTGCATTTCCATATAACGAGAAGGCGCCACATAGTGGTAACTGGCTCCTTCATCTCGTAGAGCCCGAACAGGGACTAGAAAGGCATTTTCTTCTATATCAGCCAGCACACCACAGGTACCTGTGGAAATAATCTGCTCTACACCATAGCCAATCAACCAATCCATAAACTGGGTCGCTGGAGCAGAACCAACAGGTGCTTGAGCCAGACAAATTTCCTCGCCTTTATAGCTCATGACATAGATTGGATAGGTCTTGGTGGCAGAAACGAATTCACCGACACAGTTCGCCCCTACTTCCCTCGCATAGCGGTCAATCTCCTCACCTAAAAAAGCATAGACACATTTCTTTGGCAACTGCAAATCCAACCCCTCGTGATTGGGCATGATGACTGCCTGAGGATTGTCATCAAACTCTAAAATGGGAATTGCATGTTTCTGAATCATAGCCTGCCTCCTCTAATTTTGTACTATTGTATCAAAAATTAACGGAGTGTCAAGGAGGAAGCTGATGAACTGAGGAGAAAAACAATACAATCGCAATATTTTTGACAGAGACTCTTTTTAATGGTACAATGGACTTGCTTAAAAGTTCGATGAAATAAGCATATAAGAAAACACCACCGGTTGCCGCCAGTGGTGTTTTTTTGCGCTTGCTCAAGGCGCTCAGGCTATTTCTTTTTCTTGTCGCATTTGCTTGCTACAAATCGGATAAGACATTCGCTAGTGTACCAGCAAGAATAGGTAGCAAGACAAGTTCGATGAAAACGCACATAAGATCACCTACTGCCTGCGCAGTCTAGTGTTTGCGACCGTGCTATTGTATCATCTTTGACTGAAAATAAATAGAGAAATCATTGACATCATCTAGTCATCCACAAAAACTCTCTCCTACACTAATACTTCTTGTATCAAAAAACATCCCAGTTACGAGATGATTTAAAATTGATCAATGAAGCAGACTTGCTAAGATATAGAGTAGGTGAATGTGGGCTGGGTAAAAGATGATGAAACCTACAAAAAGAAACAACACCCGCTGTTCCTTTTTACTTCTATTCCACAGGTATCTCCTTAATCACGCGCGCAGGATTGCCACCTAACACAACATTATCTCCAAAGGACTTGGTAATCACGGCCCCTGCTCCTGCGACGACATTATTTCCAAGTGTAACTCCAGGCAGGACAATGACGCCACCACCAGCCCAGAAATTGTCTCCGATTGTGATAGGCTTACCGTACTCAACACCTGAATTGCGCTCATGTGGATCCAGCGGATGGAGGGGAGTCAAGAACTGACAGTTAGGACCAATCATGGCATTGTCTCCAATACGAATCGGACAAACATCCAGCATGGTCAAATTCCAGTTAGAATAAAAATTTTCCCCTAGATGGATATTGACTCCATAATCGACCACCAAGCGTGGATTGACATATAGATTTTGCCCAGTTGAGCCAAACCAAGCCTTAATGATTTCAGCTCCCTTTAAGGGATCTTCTTCCTTATTAAAAGCAGTCTGTTTTTGGCGAGAAACCTGAGCCAAGGCACTCAGTTCTGGATCCGACGGACTGTAAAACTCTCCTGCAATCATTTTCTGGTATTCACTGGTCATTGTATTCTTCTCCTTATTCCCTACTATCATATCAAATTTTCTACATATCTGACTAGAATAAGGGGTACTTTCTACAATTTATACTCTTCGAAAATCTCTTCAAACCGCGTCAACGTCGCCTTGCCGTAGGTATATGATACTGACTTCGTCAGTTCTATCTGCAACCTCAAAACAGTGTCTTGAGCTGACTTCGTCAGTTCTATC
>NZ_CKQD01000010.1 GCF_001171885.1 Streptococcus pneumoniae | reverse complement strand
TTTTTAACTTGGGCGCGTAGCTCAGGTGGTTAGAGCGCACGCCTGATAAGCGTGAGGTCGGTGGTTCGAGTCCACTCGTGCCCATTAATTGGAGAATTACTCAAGAGGCTGAAGAGGACGGTTTGCTAAATCGTTAGGTCGGGTAACTGGCGCAAGGGTTCGAATCCCTTATTCTCCGTTTTAATGAGAGTTTATAACTCTCTTTTTTATTTTTAGAGACAATAAAACTTCAGATCTGTAAAACTTAATTGAATTACTAATCTGAAGTTATTTTTATATCGTTTATATTATAATTGTGTTATTTCACTTCCAACCCTTGAGTGAAATTTCTCCGCTATTGAGCCAGATTTCTTTTCCGTTATCACATTGTACTAAAAGTTTTCCACTTTCAGAGATGTCTTTAGCAAGTCCCTTGTAGTCTTTTTGCTCTAGTGTGAAAGTGACTTCTTTTCCAAGAACGAATGACTGTTTTTTGTATAGGTATAATAGCTCCTCTGCTGGTGTTTCGAAGAAAGCACGCCAGATTTCTATGATTAATTCATTCCTTGTTATAGGAGCTGTAGTTTTAAATAAGCTAGCAGCTTTTTCTTTTAATTCCTGAGGGAAGTCTTTAATAGTGAAATTGATACCTACTCCAATAATGATATCTGTGACTAAGCCTGTTTCTACAGAGGTCATTGCTTCAGTGAGAATTCCTCCAATTTTATGATTGTTTAGGTAGATATCATTGACCCATTTTATGTTGACATCTATTAAAGTTAGGTTCTTAATGGCTTTGTAGACAGCTCCTGCTACAAGTAGTGTGTAGGATGGTAATTTGTCATAGGCAAGATTTGGTTTGAGATGGAGTGTCATATAAATACCACCTTGTGGTGAGTAGAAGGAACGTTGAAAACGGCCTCGGCCTGCTGTTTGATAGGAAGCTAGATAGAGGGTATTTGCTTCATTCCCTAAATCAATTGCTTCTTTTGCATCTAGTTGTGTTGATTTTGTTTCGGTTTTAAAGCTGACTTTAATTGGAAGATTTTCTTCTAGAATCTCTGGAAGAATAAGGTCACCATTCATCAGTTTATATCCTTTGTTTTTGATACTATCAATTTCAATGCCTTCTTGTTCTAGCCGTTTGATGGCTTTCCAAATCGATGTTCGACTGAGGGATAGTTCTTCTGCGATTTTTTCTCCGCTGATATAATCGGTTTCTTTTGCTAGAATTTGGTAGACGGCTTGGTAGGATTTCATAGTGTTTCCTTTCTCACTAGTTGGTATTGAGAGTATTCTTTTCTTGTATGACTTGGGGTCTGATTAAAGTATTGTTTATAAGCTTTCGAAAAATGGAGTGGATCTGAAAAACCTACCGAGTATGCAATTACCTTGATGGATTCTTGGGTATTTTCGAGAAGTTGTTTAGCTCGGTGCATTCGAACGTAGAGTAGGTATTCTTTGGGTGATAAGGTATTAAATTCTTTGAATACGCTTGATAAGTAGCTTCTGTGAACGGATAGTTCTTTTGCTAAATCTTGAATTGTAAGTGATTGAGGATAGTGGCTATCAATTAATCGTTTGCATTCAAGATAGAGTTGGTGGGTTGATGAAATATTCTTTTTTTTCTGATTGGGAGCAATCGTTCCCAGATGAAACATCAGTTCATGGAGTTGTCCCATGATATGGAGTTGAGCTAATTCATTTGATTTGGTAATCTGAGCGAAGCGGACAATGTCTGAGATGAGTTTTGCAGTAGTCTGGGTATGACAAGTTTCAGATTGGATGAGATAGGATTGGTCAAAAATTTGAGAAAGAGCAAAATAATCAGGAGCTTTCCCTCCAGTGATTCCTAACCAGTAGTAGGACCAAGGTTCTTCACTATCTGCTTGATAAAAGGTTAGTTCATCTGGTTTTAATAGAAAGAAATCTCCTTCTTTTAAATCAACAATTTTACCCTTGTAATGAAATTTTCCTTGTCCTTTACTAATGTAATGTAGAACGTATGTATCACGAATGGCTGGACCAAAAGAGTAATTTGGTGTGCATTCCTCATATCCATAAAAGCTTAGGGAAAGGTCGATTGTTCCAGTCTGGTATTCTGAAAAAACTAGCATGTGCTACCTCCTACCTAACATTTTACCATATTCTTGAGACATTTTTCTATTTTGGAAAGCGATTTCAGATGATAAAATAGAATCAATAAAATGATGAGGTGAAGTAAATGGGAGTTAGGATAGAGAATAATCTATTTTATGTTGAGAGTAAAAATCTAAGTTTGATTATTGAAAATCGAAATGGCTACTTACTTTTGAAACATTTAGGAAAGACTATTAAGAACTATAAAGGTTCCAATAGTGTTTATGAACGAGACCATGCCTTTTCAGGAAATCCAACAGCTACTAATCGAACCTTTAGTTTGGATACGCAACGTCAGATTTTTGGACAACATGGCTTAGGAGATTTTAGGAAACCAACTTTACAGATTCAGCATGATGCAACTGAAGTAACAGACTTTCGATTTGTAGAAGCAAAAATTTTAAAAGGTCAGAATGGTCCACAGGGTTTACCTTCTCCACATAGCATGAACAATACAGAGACTCTTGTCTTAATGTTAGAAGATTCTAAGTCTCAACTTAGTCTGAATTTGTATTATACTGCTTTTAATAATGATGCGACAATTGCTAGCTACAGTAAATTAGAGAATAATAGTAATCAGGAAGTTGTCATCCATAAAGATTTTTCTTTTATGGCTGATTTCCCTGCTGCAGCTTACGAAATCGTAACTCTTCAGGGAGCTTATGCTCGTGAAAAGACTGTCAGACGTCAACAGGTAGAACAAGGAATCTTTTCGATTAGTTCGAACCGTGGAGCTTCTGGGCATGCTCAAACACCAGCTCTTCTACTATGTGATCAAGGAGTCACAGAGGATGCAGGGAATGTGTTTGCTATTCAACTAATGTATAGTGGAAACTTTGAAGCTTTTGTTCAAAAGAATCAATTGAATGAAGTTCGACTGGCTATTGGGATTAATCCGGAAAACTTTTCTTGGAAGTTAGACCCTGAGGAATACTTCGAAACACCGGTAGCTTTAGTGACCTATTCAGATAAGGGATTCACTGGTATTAGTCAGGAAAGTCAGAATTTTATACTGAAGCACATTATGCCAAGTAAATTTTCTAAAAAAGAACGTCCAATTCTAATCAATAACTGGGAAGCTACTTACTTTGATTTTCAGAGAGAAAAACTGTTAGAGTTAGCAGATGAAGCTAAGAAAGTTGGCATTGAACTTTTTGTATTAGATGATGGTTGGTTTGGCAATCGCTTTGATGATAATCGTGCTTTAGGTGACTGGAGTGTGAATGAGGAAAAACTGGGTGGAAGTCTAGAAAGTCTGATTTCAGATATCCACGAAAGAGGTTTGCAGTTTGGCCTTTGGTTCGAACCTGAGATGATTTCTGTTGATAGTGATTTGTATCGTAAACATCCTGACTGGGCTATTCAGGTTCCAGGATATGAGCATACTTATTCTAGAAATCAATTAGTCCTTAATCTTGCCAATCCTCAGGTAGTAGAATATTTGAAAAATATCTTAGATGAACTCCTATCTTATCATGAGATTGATTACATTAAATGGGATATGAATCGTAATATTACTAACCTAGGAAATGGATCAAACTATCTAGAGACAAAAATGCAATCTCACCAGTACATGCTGGGGCTTTATGAACTCGTTTCTTATCTGACAGAGAAGCACAGTCATATTCTCTTTGAGTCCTGCTCTGGTGGTGGTGGACGAAATGATCTTGGTATGATGCGCTATTTTCCACAAGTCTGGGCTAGTGATAATACTGATGCCATTGCACGTTTACCAATTCAATACGGTTCATCCTATCTCTATCCAACCATTTCTATGGGGGCTCATGTGTCAGCAGTACCGAATCATCAGATGGGACGAAAGACACCGTTAGAAACACGTGGTCATGTGGCAATGATGGGAAATTTGGGTTATGAGCTTGATTTGACAAGTCTGACTGAGAAAGAAAAAGAAGTAATTAGAATGCAGGTGAACTTGTATAAAGAATTACGGCCAGTAGTTCAGTTAGGACAACAGTATAGACTAATTAATCCCGATAATGAATCCAACGAAGTAGCTGTACAATTTAACTACAGAAATCAAACGATTGTAACCTATGCTCGTGTGCTATCAGTTGTGGAAACAATGGAAACAACCTTGAAACTAAAAGACTTAGAGGAAGAAGGGCTTTATGAGCTACAGGGAAATGGTGCAGTCTATTCAGGTGCAGAACTCATGTATGCAGGTTTAACTGTTATCTTATCTCAAGGAGATTTTTTGAGTAAACAGTATATTTTTAGAAGACTATAATAAAGGTGTATAAATTTATAAAGGAGGCTTTCCAATGAAATGGTATAAGAAAGCAGGTTTTCTTTTAGTCGCTGGGGCTAGTTTACTAGGCCTAGCAGCTTGTGGTCAGAATAATCAATCGACTGATGGAAAGGTAACGATTGAATTTTTTAACCAGAAGACCGAAATGGCGGATACTTTGCAAAAAATTGTAGATCATTTTGAAAAGGATCATCCTACTATTGATGTAAAACTGACGACGGTTCCGGCAGCTGGAATTGTTCTGAAGACTCGGATTTTATCAGGAGATGTTCCAGATATTGTTAATATCTATCCTCAAAATATGGATTTTCAGGAGTGGGCAAAAGCAGGTTACTTTGCAGATATGACAGGGAAATCTTATCTTGATAACATTAAGAATGGCTATGCAGAAAAGTATGCAATCAATAACAAGATTTATAGTGTGCCTTTAACTGCTAACCTTTATGGAATCTATTACAATAAAACAAAGTTTAAAGAATTAGGACTTGAGAAACCCAAGACTTTTAAAGAGTTTCAAGAGATTGTTAAAAAGATAAAAGATAGTGGGAATTATCCGTTTGCGGTTGCAGGCAATGAAGGGTGGACATTAAACGGTTACCACCAACTTTCTCTCATTACTATTACAGGTAGTGGAGACGAGGCTAATAACTATCTTCGCTTTTCAAAACCAAACGCTATCTCTGCAGATGATGCTGTTTTAAAAGCAGATGCAGAACGACTAGATTTGTTGGCAGACAATGCTCAAGATGGATGGCGTGGTGCCTCTTATAATGATGCGGTGGTAGCATTCTCGAATGAAAAAGCCTTGATGATGCCGCAAGGATCATGGGCATTAGCGGCAATTAATCAACAGGATCCAAAATTTGATGTGGGGATGTTTGCCTTCCCAGGAGAAGAAGTAGGAAAAGAAGTCACTGTTGGTGCAGGAGACATGGCATTATCAACTTCAGCTACTACCAAACATCCTAAAGAAACCGAAGAATTTATCAGCTATATGACTAGTTCAAAAGCTATGCAAGCATATTATGATGTGGATGGATCACCAGTTGCTGTAAAAGGTGTACAGGAAAAAGAAGATTCAGCACTTGCAGAGATTTCTAAACTAGCATTTACGGATAAACATTATGTTTGGTTGGGACAACACTGGAACTCTGAAGAAGACTTTTTTAATCTAAGTTCAGGTTACTTGATAGATAAAAATCTGAAAAATATGGCAAATAATCTCAATGCTTTCTTTAATCCAATGAAGGCAGATTTGGACTAGAATAGGAGTTAAGATGATATGGCTATTCGAAAATTTTTAAATAAATACTGGGGTTGGACTTTTTTAGTCATCCCACTTGCTTTACAAGCTATCTTCTTTTACTTTCCGATGGTACAAGGTGCTTTCTATAGTTTGACTAATTGGACTGGATTGACCTATAATTATAAATTTGTTGGTCTGAATAACTACAAATTGCTGATGATTGATGGCAAATTCTTCACAGCCATTGCTTTTACTTTGATTTTAACCCTGGCATTGATTATTGGAGAGATTACAATTGGGATGGTTGTGGCTCGAGCCTTAAATTCTAAGATGAAAGGGCAGACCTTCTTTAGAGCATGGTTCTTTTTCCCAGCTGTTTTGTCTGGTTTGACAGTTTCCTTGATTTTTAAACAATTCTTCAACTATGGTCTTCCAACAATTGGAAAAATTTTAGGGATTAGTTTTTTACAAGAAAGTCTATTAGGAACACCAATCGGAGCGGTAGTGACAACTATTTTTGTTCTTCTATGGCAAGGAGTAGCAATGCCAATTATTCTCTTTTTTGCTGGTCTTCAGAGTATTCCATCTGATATTTTGGAGGCGGCATCAATTGATGGTGCAACAAGCAAACAAACCTTTTGGAAGATTGAGTTACCATATTTGTTGCCAACGATTTCTATGGTTTTTATCCTAGCTCTTAAGTCTGGTTTGACTGCCTTTGACCAAATTTTTGCCTTGACGAGTGGTGGTCCAAATAATGCTACAACGTCTCTTGGTCTTTTAGTCTATAACTATGCCTTCAAGAGTAATCAATATGGATATGCGAATGCAATTGCCTTGATTTTATTCTTAATTATTGGAATTGTTTCTCTTATCCAAATCAAACTATCAAAGAAATTTGAAATCTAATAGGGGAGTCCTACACATGAAAAAAGAAGAAAAATTGAATCAGTTTTGGAAGTATGTCCTCTTGGTAGTAGGTGGTATTCTTATACTTGTTCCTTTGTTGGTAACGGTTTTTAGTTCCTTCAAGACAACCAAGGATATCATGAATCATTTCTTTGGTTTGCCCAATCCTTTTACATTAAGCAATTATGAACGATTGATTTCGGATGGAATTGGAGGCTATTTCTGGAATTCAGCTGTTATTACGGTGTTATCATTGATTGTAGTAGCTTTCTTTATACCAGCTGCAGCCTATTCCATTGCTCGAAATATGTCCAAGAAAAAAGCCTTTGCAATTATGTATTCGCTCTTGATTTTAGGAATATTTGTTCCATTTCAGGTGATCATGATTCCGATAACAGTTATGATGAGCAAACTCGGCCTGGCAAATATGTGGGGGTTGGTATTACTTTATCTAACTTATGCAATTCCACAGACCCTCTTCTTGTATGTTGGTTATATTAAAATCAGTGTACCAGATAGTTTAGATGAAGCTGCAGAAATTGATGGCGCTGATCGATTTACAACTTACCGTCGAATTATTTTTCCAATGCTGAAGCCCATGCATGCTACAACCTTGATTATCAATGCATTATGGTTCTGGAATGACTTTATGTTGCCATTGTTGATTTTGAATAAGGATTCCAAGATGTGGACTTTGCCTCTCTTCCAGTACAACTACCAAGGTCAGTATTTTAATGACTATGGGCCAAGTTTTGCATCCTATATTGTGGGAATTGTAACAATTACTGTCGTCTACCTCATCTTCCAAAAACATATTATTTCAGGAATGAGCAACGGGGCAGTGAAATAAGATACAAAGGGACGATTCAGCTTGCTGAAAATTTCTGTAGAAAAATAGGAAATTGACGTAGTGTGCTTGCACACAAGAAGATTTATCTTTTTTCCTAAGAAATTAGTCTCGTGTTCAATTTCGTATACAAAGGGACGATTCAGCTTGCTGATTTCAATCGTACCCTATGAAGCAATTCTTAAAATACATAAACTCATAAAAGCCAAGTCATACGAGACTTGGCTTCAATTAGAAAAAGGAGAGTAATGATGCCAATTCAGAATAAAACCATGTTGATTACCTATTCAGATAGTCTTGGAAATAATCTTAAAGACTTATATGAGAATTTGGAAGAACATTTTGGGGATGCTATTGGAGGAGTTCACCTTTTACCATTTTTCCCATCAACAGGTGATCGTGGATTTGCGCCAGTTGACTATGACGAAGTGGACTCAGCTTTTGGTGATTGGGAGGATGTTAAGCGTTTAGGTGAGAAATATTATCTTATGTTTGATTTTATGATTAATCATATTTCTCGTCAATCCAAGTATTATAAGGACTATCAAGAAAAACATGAAGCCAGTGAATTTAAAGATCTCTTTTTAAACTGGGATAAGTTTTGGCCAGAAAACCGTCCGACACAGTCTGATGTAGATTTAATTTACAAGCGTAAGGATCGTGCACCAAAGCAAGAGATTGTCTTTGCAGATGGGTCAGTGGAACATTTGTGGAATACCTTTGGTGAGGAGCAGATTGATCTTGATGTGACCAAAGAAGTAACGATGGAATTTATCCGTAAGACCATTCAGCACTTGGCAAGTAATGGGTGTGATTTGATTCGCTTAGATGCCTTTGCTTATGCAGTGAAGAAATTGGATACTAATGATTTCTTTGTGGAACCAGATATTTGGGATTTATTGGACAAAGTTCGAGATATCGCTGCTGAGTATGGGACAGAGCTCTTACCTGAGATTCATGAACACTATTCGATTCAGTTTAAAATAGCGGACCATGATTACTACGTTTATGATTTTGCTCTTCCAATGGTGACGCTTTATACTCTTTACAGTTCCAGAACAGAGCGTTTGGCTAAGTGGTTAAAGATGATCCCAATGAAGCAATTTACGACGCTAGACACCCATGATGGGATTGGAGTAGTAGATGTCAAAGATATCCTGACTGATGAGGAAATCGACTATGCTTCAAATGAGCTCTATAAGGTTGGAGCTAATGTCAAACGTAAGTACTCTAGTGCAGAGTATAACAATTTAGATATCTACCAAATCAATTCAACTTACTATTCTGCGCTTGGAGATGATGATGTCAAGTATTTTCTCGCTCGTCTAATTCAAGCTTTTGCCCCAGGTATTCCTCAGGTTTACTATGTGGGGCTATTAGCAGGCAAGAATGACTTGAAATTATTAGAAGAAACTAAAGAAGGTCGAAATATTAATCGTCATTACTATAGCAATGAGGAAATAGCAGAAGAAGTCCAACGTCCTGTAGTGAAGGCCCTTCTCAATCTATTTTCTTTCCGTAACCGTTCAGAAGCCTTTGAACTAGAAGGAACTATTGACGTTGAAACACCAACAGCCTACAGCATTGTAATCAAACGTCAAAATAAAGATAAGTCCGTAACAGCAGTAGCAGAAATTGATTTGCAAAATCAGACTTATCGGGTAATTGAGAATGGAGTTGAAGTAACATTTTAAAGCCTTGATATGGTGGATAAAATATTTTTTTATTTTAGTAAACATTTCCTTTGTTTTCAAATTGCTAAAAAAGTGGTACAATATAGGATAGCTTACTATTATCTGAATCAACTGATTTGGAGAGAAAGGATTCATTTTGAAATCAATAGGCTTTATTGAAAAGCTGAAAGGGTTGTCTAGTAAAGAGCTGATTTTATTGGGAATTATCCTGAGTATCTTTTTACCCTTTTATCTTTTTGTAGTTGTATTCTGTTTATATATTATCAGTTTGATTTTTACAGGAGACATGAAAAGTATTCTTCAGAAAATGGGGGAGCACCCGATGCTTCTTCTTTTTCTTGGCTATAGCACTGTTATATCCATTCTTGCACAAAATTGGATGGGTCTTGTGGCTTCGGTGGGAATATTTCTATTTGCTGTTTTCTTTTTGTACTATCAGTCGATTTTATCACATAAATTCTTTCGATTGATTTTGCAGCTCGTCTTGTTTGGTAGCGTCTTGTCAGCTGCTTTTGCGAGTTTAGAACATTTCCAAATTGTGAAGAAATTCAACTATGCTTTTCTTTCACCCAATATGCAGGTTTGGCATCAGAATCGTGCAGAAGTGACCTTCTTTAATCCTAATTATTATGGAATTATTTGCTGTTTTTGTATCATGATTGCCTTCTATCTGTTCACAACGACCAAGTTGAATTGGTTGAAAGTATTCTGTGTGATTGCAGGCTTTGTGAATCTCTTTGGTTTGAACTTTACGCAAAATCGAACTGCCTTTCCTGCTATTATCGCTGGAGCCATTATCTATCTCTTTACGACCATTAAAAACTGGAAGGCCTTTTGGCTTAGTATTGGGGTCTTCGCAATCGGCTTGAGCTTCCTCTTTTCCAGTGATTTAGGAGTTCGGATGGGGACTTTAGATTCTTCTATGGAAGAACGCATTTCTATCTGGGATGCTGGGATGGCCTTGTTTAAGCAAAATCCTTTTTGGGGTGAGGGGCCATTGACCTACATGCACTCGTATCCTCGGATACATGCTCCTTATCATGAACATGCTCACAGTCTTTATATTGATACGATTCTAAGTTACGGAATTGTGGGAACTATTTTATTAGTTTTGTCTTCTGTTGCTCCTGTTCGCTTGATGATGGATATGAGTCAGGAGTCAGGGAAACGTCCGATTATCGGCCTTTATCTGTCTTTCCTTACAGTGGTTGCTGTACACGGAATCTTTGACTTGGCCCTCTTCTGGATTCAGTCAGGTTTCATTTTCTTGTTAGTTATGTGCAGTATTCCATTGGAGCATCGAACTTTGGTATCGGACATGACGGATTAAGTTTTATAAGATTAAAAAATTCTTCTACCTTGGGTGGGAGGTTTTTTATTTACACTGAACATGTCCTACATCTGAGGTGTGAGTCCTCTGTAGGGATCCACTACCGGTGAATACAATAGCGCTCCCCAAGCCTGACTATCGTGAGGTAGCGGATAAAAATGGTCTGGAGATAGATCGTTTTAAGTCTGACGCAGGAAATAAGAATTGTCAGAGGAAAGGATAGCGAAATCGTGGCACTACTAACAGGAACGTGATAGCAAGGCGTATATAGTGGATAAGGTAGCGAGAAATTTTAAAGTATAAAAGATAGTCTTAATCTATATGTGTAAATCACGAAAGTAATTGAATTCGGAATAAGGTTGGTGTGAAAAAGATATAGTAAACTGAATCTTGAATACTAGAATGATACTTCTACAATATTATTATAATTTAATTTGAATTCTAAAATCACATTGTTTAGCCTGTATTTCGCTTTACTATAGGTATTCCTAAACTCCAAAGTTTCTGCGTCAAATTTCCTATTTTCGCTGTAGCCTTTGATACTTCGAACGACAATTTGAATCATATATTCAGAAAAAATGAAAAATTTGTGTTAATAAGCCTAAATATTCTGAAAATTCGTTTATTTTTCTTGAAACATCTTAAAATCTATGGTATAATTGATAATAACCTATACTTTATTACGAGGAGTGAAGAAATGAAAAAAAGTCAAGTGCTTGCTGTAGCAGGAGCTACCTTATTAGCGTCAGGAGTTCTAGCTGCGTGTTCAAACACTAGTTCAAGTAATGCTAAACTAGCAAAAGATTACCAATATGTTTATCAAACAGATCCAGAAACTTTGGATTATATTGTCAGCAATATCGATTCAACATCATTCATCACAACAAATGCTGTAGATGGTTTGTTGGCTAACGATAAATATGGTAATCTGGTTCCTTCTATCGCTGAATCATGGACAGTTTCAAAAGATGGTTTGACTTATACCTATAAAATCCGTAAGGATGCTAAATGGGTGACAGCAGAGGGAGAAGAATATGCTCCTGTCACTGCTAAAGACTTTGTTACTGGTTTGAAACATGCGGTAGATGGAAAATCAAAAGGACTTTCAATCGTTAGCTCTTCTATTAAGGGATTAGAAGCATATATTAAGGGTGAAACAAGCGATTTTTCAACCGTCGGAGTAAAAGCACTCGATGACCAAACACTAGAGTATACCTTGAACCAGCCAGAAACTTTCTGGAATGACAAGACAACTAGTGGTGTTTTGATGCCAGTTAATGAAGAATTCTTAGCTTCAAAAGGGGAAGGTTTTGGTGCCCCAACAGATGCCAACTCTGTTCTTTATAACGGTCCATTTGTCTTGAAGGCTGTAACTCCTAAATCATCTATCGAGATGGCTAAAAATGACGCTTACTGGGACAAAGAAAATGTAAAAATTGAGAATGTTAAGTTCACTTTCTGGGACGGTAAGGATCAAGATGTAATTGCCAAAGGTTTTGCCGATGGTCAATATAGCAAGGCGCGTATCTTCCCTACAAGTTCTACATATGAAAAATATGCAGCTGATTTCAAAGATAACATTTACTTTAATGAACCAGGTGCGGGTGTTGCAACTGTCAGCTTGAACTATGGCCGTACAACTTATAACCACACTGCTAAGATAAGTGATGCCCAAAAGACGTCTACTCAAAAAGCTTTGCTAAATAAGGAGTTCCGTCAAGCCTTGAACTTTGCGGTAGATCGCAGTTCTTATTCAGCTCAAACAAATGGTACTGATGGAGCTGCAGTAGCCATCCGTAATACATTTGCACCATATAATCTTCAAGTTGGTAAGAAAACATTTGGTGAATTGGTACAAGATAGTTTGGCTAAGACAAATTCTTCTACTTGGTCAAACGTATCTCTAGCAGATTCTCAAAATGGACTTTACAATGAAGAAAAAGCGAAAGAAGCATTTGCTAAAGCTAAATCAAGCCTACAAGCTGAAGGTGTTGAATTCCCAATCCACCTGGATGCCTTGGTTATCCAAGAATCAACAGCGGTTGTAAACCGTGTTCAATCATTGAAACAATCAATTGAAAAAGTATTGGGTTCAGATAATGTTGTTGTAGACTTGCAACAAATGACTCAAGCAGAAGCTTTACCAATTTCATTTAGTGCTCCAACAGCTAAAGAGCAAGATTGGGATATCCACACCTTGCTAGGATGGAACCCTGACTATCAAGATCCTTCTACTTTCTTAGATCAGTTTGTCATCAAGGGAGGAAACACTCGCCTTTACCTTGGTATTGACCAAAACACTGATGCATCAGTAGTAAGCAAACTTGCTTTAGCTGACTATGGAAAATTACTTGATGATGCAAACAGCGAAAACCAAGATGTTCAAAAACGTTATGAAAAATACGCGGTAGCACAAGCTTGGTTGACTGACAATGCTTTGACAATTCCAGTAATGGCTTCTCCTAAAGAAACAGCCGTTTCATATGTTTCAAAAGTTCTACCATTTAGCTCATCATATTCTGAATCTGGTCTTAAAGGTGAAAATTCAGGATACTTGAAGTACACTGAAGTTGGTGAAAAAGCAATCACCAAAGAAGAGTATGAAAAAGCTCGTGAAAAATGGTTGAAAGAAAAAGCTGAATCAAATGAGAAAGCTCAAAAAGAATTGGCAAGTCATGTGAAGTAAATAATTTCTAATAGAACTTTCTCTCCATGAGGAGAAGGTTCTTTTGGGATTTTTAAAGGAAATAATATGAAAAAATATATTTTTATGCGTGTTTTGCGGTCATTGGTTTCGATTTTCTTAGTAACGACTTTGACCTACACGATTATCTATACCTTGGTTCCTCGAAAATTGATTTTCAAGCAGGACCCTAACTATAATAAAATTGCGACAACGGCTGATAAACGTGATAACTATGAAAATACTGTGTTTGAGCGTATGGGCTACATTGAGTATTACGATACTAAAGAGTTGCAAGAAAAGGCAAGTAGCATGGATTCTTCTGTAACAGTAGAAGCAAATGCGACCAATAAAGCTATTTATGAAAAGTACATCAATCAATTAGGTCATGGTTGGACTTTGGGAGAATTTACTGAAAGTGGCCAATTCTACGCTACTCGTGAAATTCCAATTTTTGAACGTGTTTTTCACTTCTATGCGAACTTGATTGATATTGACCACACAAATAAAATCCAAGACCCTGAAAATCCAGACTTGAAACGATACCTTCGTTTCGAAAATGATCCAGCTATCGGATGGTCCTTGGTCGGTTCGGGTACTAAACATAAATATCTTTTGTACTTCAACAGTCAGTTCCCATTTGTGCATCAAAACTTTGTGAACATCAATTTAGGTGACTCTTATCCAACCTATGCTAATACACCAGTTCTTCAGGTTATTACTCAAGGTCAAGGACAAACAAAAACATCTCAAGTTCAGTTCCCAACAGGTAAGAAAACTTCTTCTGTAAATATTTACTCAAGAACCTACAAGTCACCTAGTCAGGCTGACTCCCGTGAAGTAGCTAGCTATGGGAAAGATGATCCTTATACAGCGACTGAAAGTAATTACCAATATCCATCTATGATTGTTAGCTCTGCTATTGCAGGTTTGATTGGTTTGGTGATTTCTTATGCGATTGCCGTGCCGCTTGGTTCAGCTATGGCTCGTTTCAAGAACACTTGGATCGATAGCTTCTCAACAGGGGTTTTGACCTTCTTGCTTGCTCTTCCAACCATTGCCTTGGTTTACATCGTTCGTTTGATTGGATCATCTATTGGTCTTCCAGATTCGTTCCCTATCTTGGGTGCTGGAGATTGGCGTTCTTATGTTTTACCAGCAGTTATCCTTGGTTTGTTGGGTGCTCCTGCTACAGCTATTTGGATTCGTCGTTACATGATTGACTTGCAATCTCAAGACTTTGTTCGTTTCGCTCGTGCAAAAGGTTTGTCTGAAAAAGAAATTTCAAATAAACACATCTTTAAAAATGCCATGGTTCCGCTGGTTTCAGGAATTCCTGGTGCCGTTATCGGGGTTATCGGTGGTGCAACTCTTACTGAAACAGTATTCGCCTTCCCAGGTATGGGTAAAATGTTGATTGACTCTGTAAAAGCATCTAATAACTCTATGGTCGTTGGTCTGGTCTTCATCTTTACATGTATTTCTATCTTCTCACTTCTTTTGGGAGATATTTGGATGACGATTATTGACCCACGTATTAAATTGACTGAGAAAGGAGGCAAATAATGTCTACAATCGATAAAGAAAAATTTCAGTTTGTAAAACGTGACGATTTTGCCTCTGAAACTATTGATGCGCCAGCATATTCTTACTGGAAATCAGTGTTTAGACAATTTATGAAGAAAAAATCAACTGTAGTCATGTTGGGAATCTTGGTAGCCATCATTTTGATGAGTTTCATCTACCCAATGTTTTCTAAGTTTGATTTTAATGATGTCAGCAAGGTAAACGACTTTAGTGCTCGTTATATCAAACCAAATGCTGAGCATTGGTTCGGTACAGATAGTAACGGTAAATCTCTCTTTGACGGTGTCTGGTTCGGAGCTCGTAATTCTATCCTCATTTCTGTGATTGCGACAGTGATTAACTTGGTTATCGGTGTCTTTGTCGGTGGTATTTGGGGTATTTCAAAATCAGTTGACCGTGTCATGATGGAAGTTTACAACGTCATCTCAAACATTCCATCTCTTTTGATTGTCATTGTCTTGACTTACTCAATCGGAGCTGGATTCTGGAATTTGATTTTTGCTATGAGTGTAACAACATGGATCGGGATTGCCTTCATGATCCGTGTGCAAATCTTGCGTTATCGTGATTTGGAATACAACTTGGCGTCACGTACTTTGGGAACACCAACCTTGAAGATTGTTGCCAAAAACATTATGCCACAATTGGTATCTGTTATTGTGACAACCATGACTCAAATGCTTCCAAGCTTTATCTCATACGAAGCTTTCTTGTCTTTCTTCGGTCTTGGATTACCGATTACCGTGCCAAGTTTGGGTCGTTTGATTTCAGATTATTCACAAAACGTAACAACCAATGCTTACTTGTTCTGGATTCCATTGACAACTCTTGTTTTGGTATCCTTGTCCCTTTTCGTAGTTGGTCAAAACTTAGCGGATGCTAGTGATCCACGTACACATAGATAGGAGTAGAAATGACAAAAGAAAAAAATGTAATTTTGACTGCTCGCGATATTGTCGTGGAATTTGACGTTCGTGACAAAATATTGACAGCCATTCGTGGCGTTTCCCTTGAGCTAGTTGAAGGAGAAGTATTAGCCTTGGTAGGGGAGTCAGGATCAGGGAAATCTGTTTTGACAAAGACTTTCACAGGTATGCTTGAAGAAAATGGTCGCATTGCCCAAGGAAGTATTGACTACCGTGGTCAGGATTTGACAACCTTGTCTTCTCACAAGGATTGGGAACAAATTCGTGGTGCTAAGATTGCGACTATCTTCCAAGATCCAATGACTAGTTTGGACCCAATTAAAACAATTGGTAGTCAGATTACAGAAGTTATTGTAAAACACCAAGGGAAAACAGCTAAGGAAGCAAAAGAATTGGCTATTGACTACATGAATAAGGTTGGGATTCCAGACGCAGATAGACGTTTTGATGAATACCCATTCCAATATTCTGGAGGAATGCGTCAACGTATCGTTATTGCGATTGCCCTTGCCTGCCGACCTGATGTCTTGATCTGTGATGAACCAACGACTGCCTTGGATGTGACTATCCAAGCTCAGATTATTGATTTGCTAAAATCTTTACAAAACGAGTATCATTTCACAACAATCTTTATCACCCACGACCTTGGTGTGGTAGCAAGTATTGCGGATAAGGTAGCTGTTATGTATGCAGGAGAAATCGTTGAGTATGGAACGGTTGAGGAAGTCTTCTATGACCCTCGCCATCCATATACATGGAGTCTCTTGTCTAGCTTGCCTCAGCTTGCTGATGATAAAGGGGATCTTTACTCAATCCCAGGAACACCTCCGTCACTCTATACTGACTTGAAAGGGGATGCTTTTGCCTTGCGTTCTGACTATGCAATGCAGATTGATTTCGAACAAAAAGCTCCTCAATTCTCAGTATCAGAGACACATTGGGCTAAAACTTGGCTACTTCATGAGGATGCTCCAAAAGTAGAAAAACCAGCTGTGATTGCA
Source organism: Streptococcus pneumoniae (assembly GCF_001171885.1). GTDB lineage: Bacteria > Bacillota > Bacilli > Lactobacillales > Streptococcaceae > Streptococcus > Streptococcus pneumoniae_A. The sequence goes on along the minus strand of NZ_CKQD01000010.1, from coordinate 75,788 downwards.
AATCTCCACGATAAAATCCGTGAAAAAATGGGATTTACCCATCTGGAAGACTAGGAGGAAGGAAATGTCTGAAAAATTAGTAGAAATCAAAGATTTAGAAATTTCCTTCGGTGAAGGAAGTAAGAAGTTTGTCGCGGTTAAAAATGCTAACTTCTTTATTAACAAGGGAGAAACTTTCTCGCTTGTAGGTGAGTCAGGAAGTGGGAAAACAACTATTGGGCGTGCTATCATCGGTCTTAATGATACAAGTAATGGGGATATCATTTTTGAAGGTCAAAAGATTAATGGTAAGAAATCGCGTGAACAAGCTGCGGAATTGATTCGTCGTATCCAGATGATTTTCCAAGACCCTGCGGCAAGTTTGAATGAACGTGCGACTGTTGATTATATTATTTCTGAAGGTCTTTACAATCACCATCTGTTCAAAGATGAAGAAGAACGTAAAGAGAAAGTTAAAAATATTATCCGTGAAGTGGGGCTTCTTGCTGAGCACTTGACTCGTTACCCTCATGAGTTCTCAGGTGGTCAACGTCAACGTATCGGTATTGCCCGCGCCTTGGTCATGCAACCAGACTTTGTTATTGCGGATGAGCCCATTTCAGCCTTGGACGTTTCTGTGCGTGCCCAAGTATTGAACTTGCTCAAAAAATTCCAAAAAGAACTTGGTTTGACCTATCTCTTCATCGCCCATGACTTGTCGGTTGTTCGTTTTATTTCAGATCGTATCGCAGTTATTTACAAAGGTGTTATTGTAGAGGTTGCAGAAACAGAAGAATTGTTTAACAATCCAATTCACCCATATACTCAGGCCTTGCTTTCAGCTGTACCAATTCCAGATCCAATCTTGGAACGTAAGAAGGTCTTGAAGGTTTATGACCCAAGTCAACACGACTATGAGACTGATAAGCCATCTATGGTTGAAATCCGTCCAGGTCACTATGTTTGGGCTAACCAAGCCGAATTGGCACGTTATCAACAAGGACTAAACTAATAATGGTTTTATAATTTCCATGTCAATTTTATGGAAATTATAAACCTTTTTTGTTGGACTGATTTGAAAAACTTTGAAAGCGCCGTGAAAGAATTTTCGAAAAATTTTAAAAAATTCTGAAAAAATCTTGACAACTAATGAAAAAGGTGGTAAGATAGGAAACATCAAAAAAGAAAGCAGAAAAAGAAATGAATAAGAAACAAGCTGTAACGATGAATCAAAACTTTTACTTTAGCTACTTTAGATAGTGTTTGTAGACATGTCACCATGGATGCAAACAGTTCAAGCAATTTGTTTGTATCTATGTGGCTAAGATTTTTGATTGTGGTCCATATAGATGAATATCTAAATGGACTAGCTAAGTTGTAACTTGTTAGATTATTTCAAGCATCCGTTTAGGTATTATCTAGGCGGTTTTTTGTTTTATACTCTTCGAAAATCTCTTCAAACCACGTCAACGTCGCCTTGCCGTACTCAAGTACAGCCTGCGGCTAGTTTCCTAGTTTGCTCTTTGATTTTCATTGAGTATTATCTTTTCTGAGAAGGAGTTTCATTATGAAAGTTGTTCGAAAATTGCTAGCACCCCTCTTGGTAGTGGGGATTCTCTTGACCTCTCTGATTAGTTTGCATCAGTTGAAGGCAAATAAGAAAAAAGATGTTTTTCGTATCGGTATTTCGCAGTTTATTACTCATCAATCTTTGGACGCTACTAGAGAAGGTTTTGTGGATGAGCTGGCTAAACAAGGCTATGTGGAAGGGAAAAATATCGAGATTGATTTGCAAAATGCACAGGGTGAGCAAAGAAATCTAAAAACTATTTCCCAGCAGCTAGCAGAATCCAGTGATGTTGTTCTAGCTATCGCAACGCCTTCTGCTCAGAGCTTGGCCAATACAACGCAAACGACACCGGTTGTCTTTTCAGCTGTAACAGACCCTGTCAGCGCCAAGTTGCTTGAGACACGAGAACATCCTGGGGGCAATGTGACCGGGACAAGCGACCAGTCATCAGATGCCATTTCAATCCAAATCAATTTGATAAAGAAAGTGTTGCCAAAGGCTAAAACAATTGGAATTCTCTATACTCAGAGCGAGCCAAACTCAGTTGTCCAAAAGGATGAAGCTAAGCGTCTTCTAGAAGAAAAAGGCTTTACCGTTGTTGAAAAAACAATCTTGGACAGTAACAACGTCAAGGCGGCAGCAGAGAGCTTGATGGCAGAAGTGGATATGGTTTTTGTACCAACGGATAATATCATTTCGTCAACCATGGAAACAGTCAAGCAGGTTTCTATTAAACACAAGGTTCCAGTATTTGGTGGTTCAACAGAAATGATAGCTGTTGGTGGCTTGTATAACTACGGAACCAATTATGAAGAATTGGGACGTCAGACAGCACGAATGCTGGTTCGTGTCTTAAAAGGTGAGAAGCCAGAAAATATAGCAGTTGAGTTGCCTGAAAAACTGGAATTGCATACCAATCAAGAAATGGCAGATGCATTGGGAATTGATATTAGTAAGTTAGAAGGCAAGGAATAAGGAGGTTTAAGATGAATTTTGTATTATCTAGTTTATCAGAAGGTTTGCTATGGTCGATTATGGCGATTGGGGTCTACTTGACTTTCCGTATTTTGGATATTGCGGATATGACTGCTGAAGGCGCCTTTCCACTGGGGGCAGCTGTCGTCGTATCTCAGATACAGGCAGGGACAAATCCTTGGATTGCGACCGTACTTGCTTTGCTGGCAGGTATGGTAGCAGGTCTAGTATCAGGAATGCTCCACACCAAGATGACAATTCCAGCTCTCTTGACAGGTATTGTGACCTTGACAGGGCTTTATTCCATCAATATTAAAATTATGGGAAGCGTTCCTAATCTTTCCTTGGGAGATTCTTCAACTGTCTTTAAACAGTTGGCTAGTTTGGGGCTGTCAAATGAAGAAGCTGTTTTCTCATTCAGTTTAGCCTGTCTCTTACTTGTTTGTTTGGTCTTGACCCTTTTGATGAAAACAGAGATTGGCTTGGTCTTGCGTTCGACTGGGGACAATATTCCGATGAGTGAGGCAAATGGGGTCAATGTAGACACCATGAAGATTGTTGGTTACATGATTTCAAACGGCTTGATTGCCTTATGTGGTTCCTTGTTTGCCCAAAATGATGGATTTTCAGATGTGACTTCTGGGACAGGAACCATTGTTGTTGGTTTGAGTGCAGTGATTATTGCGGAAGTCTTGATACACGACTTGACCATTGGAAGCCGCTTATTATCCATCGGAATCGGTGCTATTGTTTATCGTTTGATTATTTTAAATATCTATGAAATTCCAAATCTAGATCAAAACCTGGTTCGTCTCTTTAATGCAATCTTGTTAGCCTTAGTTTTATTTGCACCAGAATTGCAAAAGAGATTAAAGATTCGTGGTCTGAAATTGAGAAATGAATAGGAGGAGAAAGTTATGGCAAGTTTATTAACACTTGAAAATATTCACAAAACATTTGAAGCAGGGACGGTCAATGAGAACCATGTCCTCAAAGGATTAGATTTAGAGGTTGAAGAGGGAGATTTTATCTCTGTGATTGGTGGAAATGGAGCAGGCAAATCTACCTTGATGAATATCTTGGCTGGTAATCTATCGGTGGACGAAGGGGATCTTTTATTGGCAGGGAAATCCATTAAAAATCTGAGTGTAAGAAAGAGAGCCAAGGATATTGCCCGTGTTTTTCAAGATCCTAAGATGGGAACAGCTTCTCGTTTGACAATTGAGGAGAATATGGCTATTGCCTTGAGACGCGGTCAGAAGAGAGGGCTTGGTTGGGGCGTGAAGGAGAAGGATAGAATCCAGTTTCAAGAGGCCTTGAAGGAGTTGAATATTGGTCTTGAAAACCGCTTGAAAGTGGATACTCAATACCTCTCAGGAGGACAAAGACAGGCCTTGACCCTAGTCATGGCAGCTCTGGTGAAACCTAAACTCTTGCTTTTGGATGAACATACTGCGGCACTTGACCCGAAAACGAGTCAAATGGTGATGGATTTGACGCAAAAGATTGTGGAACACCATCAGTTGACGACTTTGATGATTACCCATGATATGAACCATGCGATTGAGTACGGAAATCGTCTCATTATGCTCTATCAGGGTAAGATAGTGGTGGATGTCAAAGGAGAAGAGAAAAAGAATCTAACAGTTGAAGATCTCATGCATCTCTTCCAGAAAAATAGTGGGCAAAGTCTAGTCAGTGATGAATTGGTTTTAGGATAAAGAAAAAGGCTGAGATCTGGTGTCTTAGTCTTTTATTAGTACAAATGGATAGGCAGAAATATGAAATTAATACTCTTCGAAAATCTCTTCAAACCGTGTTAGATTTATCTGCAACCTCAAAACAGTGTTTTGAGCAGCCTGCAGCTAGCTTCCTAGTTTGCTCTTTGATTTTCATTGAGTATAAACTCAGTAAGGAACCTTCTTTTGCAGAAAAGAAGGGTTCTTTTTGCTGTCTATTCCATCCTTGAAAGCGTAAAACAAACTAGTCAGGGTGGCTAGTTTGTGGTATAATGAAAGAGACTCAAAAAGAAACAGGAGAAAAATGATGGATTTACTATTAGCAATTGTATTGATTGTGCTAGCTTTTCTAGGAGGAGCTCTTGGAGGAATGTACTTGGTTCGTAAGCAAATTGAAAAGGAATTCGCTGACAACCCACGTTTGAATGCTGAAGCAGTTCGTACTCTTTTGAGTGCAAATGGTCAAAAACCAAGCGAAGCTAAGGTACAACAAGTTTACCACCAAATCATCCGCCAACAAAAGGCAGCCCTTGCTAACAATAAAAAGAAAAAATAAATAAGGAAAAGTCTGGGATGAAAGTTCCAGACTTCTCACTATGTTGGTTATGGTTTAGGGATGAGACTTTTTCCTTGCATTCTATTGATATTTGATTATGATTAAGAGAGAGTTGTTGATTAGGCTGTCATTATTCAGTTCATAAGGAACGGTGATCATAATGAACTATCAATCAGAAAAAGACTAGAAAGAAGACTGTATGGATAATCGACCAATTGGTTTTTTGGATTCGGGTGTCGGGGGCTTGACCGTTGTGCGCGAGCTCATGCGCCAGCTTCCCCATGAAGAAATCGTCTATATTGGAGATTCGGCACGGGCGCCCTATGGTCCCCGTCCTGCTGAGCAAATTCGTGAATATACTTGGCAGTTGGTCAACTTTCTCTTGACCAAGGATGTCAAAATGATTGTCATTGCTTGTAATACTGCGACTGCCGTCGTCTGGGAAGAAATCAAGGCTCAACTAGATATTCCTGTCTTGGGTGTTATTTTGCCAGGAGCTTCGGCAGCCATCAAGTCCAGTCAAGGTGGGAAAATCGGAGTGATTGGAACGCCCATGACGGTACAATCAGACATCTACCGTCAGAAAATCCATGATTTGGATCCGGACTTACAGGTGGAGAGTTTGGCCTGTCCTAAGTTTGCTCCCTTGGTTGAGTCAGGTGCCCTGTCAACCAGTGTCACCAAGAAAGTGGTCTATGAAACCCTGCGTCCCTTGGTTGGAAAGGTGGATAGCCTGATTTTGGGCTGTACCCATTATCCACTCCTCAGACCTATTATTCAAAATGTCATGGGGCCCAAGGTTCAGCTCATCGATAGTGGGGCAGAGTGCGTACGGGACATCTCAGTCTTACTCAATTATTTTGAAATCAATCGTGGTCGCGATGCTGGACCACTCCATCACCGTTTTTACACAACAGCCAGTAGCCAAAGTTTTGCACAAATTGGTGAAGAATGGCTGGAAAAAGAGATTTATGTGGAGCATGTAGAATTATGACAAATAAAATTTATGAATATAAGGATGACCAGGACTGGTATGTCGGCTCATATAGTATTTTTGGTGGTGTCCGGACATTGACTGATGAAGACTTGGATTTTCCTCTATTTGAGTTTGCCCAAAGATTTCGAGATGAGGAACAAGGTTTTCCTATTTCTGTGATTGTTTTACGCTATGGTTCTCTCTACCGTTTATTGTCTTTTGTGGTAGATATCCTCAACCAAGAAATGGGACGAAATCTGGAAGTCATCCAACGTCAGGGAGCTTTTCTCTTGATTGAAAATGGGCAACTCCTGCATGTAGAATTGCCTAAAGAAGGGGTTGATGTAGAAGCCTTCTTTGAGACAAACAAGGTCAGAGAAACCTTATTGATTGCGACTCGAAACGAAGGCAAGACCAAGGAATTCCGAGCTATCTTTGACAAGCTAGGCTACGATGTGGAAAATCTTAATGACTATCCTGACTTGCCTGAAGTAGCAGAAACAGGCATGACCTTTGAAGAAAATGCCCGTCTCAAGGCAGAAACTATTTCTCAATTAACGGGCAAGATGGTTCTGGCAGATGATTCTGGACTTAAAGTTGATGTCCTTGGTGGCTTGCCAGGTGTCTGGTCAGCTCGTTTCGCAGGTGTGGGAGCAACTGACCGTGAAAATAATGCCAAACTCTTGCACGAATTGGCCATGGTCTTTGAACTCAAGGACCGCTCGGCTCAATTCCATACAACCCTTGTCGTGGCCAGTCCAAACAAGGAAAGCTTGGTTGTTGAAGCAGACTGGCCAGGCTACATTAACTTTGAACCTAAGGGTGAAAATGGATTTGGTTACGATCCTCTCTTCCTTGTAGGAGAGACAGGCAAGTCCTCAGCTGAATTAACCCTGGAAGAAAAAAATAGTCAATCTCACCGTGCCTTAGCCGTTAAGAAACTTTTGGAGGTATTTCCATCATGGCAAAGCAAACCATCATTGTAATGAGTGATTCCCACGGGGATAGCTTGATTGTGGAAGAAATTCGTGATCGCTATGTGGGCAAAGTTGGCGCCGTTTTTCATAATGGCGATTCTGAACTGCGTCCAGATTCTCCCCTTTGGGAGGGCATCCGCGTTGTTAAAGGGAACATGGACTTTTACGCCGGCTACCCAGAACGCTTGGTGACTGAGCTTGGTTCGACCAAGATTATCCAAACCCATGGTCACTTGTTTGACATCAATTTCAACTTTCAAAAGTTGGACTACTGGGCTCAGGAAGAAGAGGCAGATATCTGTCTCTATGGTCACTTGCATGTGCCAAATGCTTGGATGGAAGGAGAGACTCTTTTTCTAAATCCAGGTTCTATCAGTCAACCACGTGGGACCATCAGAGAATGTCTCTATGCTCGTGTGGAGATTGATGACAGTTATTTCAAAGTGGACTTTTTGACACGAGCCCATGAGGTGTATCCGGGCTTGTCCAAGGAGTTTAGCCGATGATTGCCAAGGAGTTTGAGACTTTCTTGTTGGGGCAGGAGGAAACTTTTTTGACCCCTGCTGAAAATCTAGCTGTGTTGATTGATACCCACAATGCGGATCATGCGACCCTCTTGCTCAGTCAGATGACCTATACCCGTGTTCCCGTTGTGACAGATGAAAAACAGTTTGTTGGGACGATTGGGCTCAGAGATATTATGGCTTATCAGATGGAGCATGACTTGAGTCAAGAAATCATGGCAGATACGGATATCGTTCATATGACGAGAACGGACGTAGCGGTCGTCTCGCCAGATTTTACCATTACAGAGGTCTTGCACAAGCTGGTAGATGAGTCCTTCTTGCCGGTTGTGGATGCGTCTGGTATTTTCCAAGGAATTATCACGCGCAAGTCTATCCTCAAGGCAGTCAATGCCCTCTTGCATGACTTTAGTAAGGAATATGAGATTCGATGCAAATGAGAGATAGGATTTCAGCCTTTTTAGAGGAAAAGCAGGGTCTGTCTGTCAATTCCAAGCAGTCCTATAAGTATGATCTGGAGCAATTTTTAGACATTGTAGGCGAGCGGATTTCTGAGACCAGTCTCAAGATTTACCAAGCCCAGCTAGCCAGTCTAAAAATCAGCGCCCAGAAGCGAAAGATTTCGGCCTGTAATCAATTTCTCTACTTTCTCTATCAAAAAGGAGAGGTGGACAGCTTTTATCGCTTGGAATTAGCCAAACAAGCTGAGAAGAAGACCGAAAAGCCAGAACTGTTAGACCTAGACTCTTTTTGGCAAGAAAGTGACGTTCCAGAGGGCCGCTTGCTAGCGCTCTTAATTCTAGAAATGGGGCTCTTGCCGAGTGAGATTTTAGCTCTCAAGGTTGCGGATATCAATCTGGACTTTCAGGTGTTGCGAATCAAGAAGGCTTCCCAACAGAGGATTGTCACCATTCCCACGACCTTACTTTCAGAATTGAAACCCTTGATGGGGCAGACCTATCTCTTTGAAAGAGGAGGGAAAGCCTATTCTCGTCAATGGGCCTTTCGTCAGTTGGAGTTTTTTGTCAAGGAGAAAGGTTTCCCAACCTTATCCGCTCAAGCCTTGCGGGAACAGTTCATTCTAAGACAAATAGAAAACAAGGTCGATTTGTACGAAATTGCAAAAAAATTAGGATTAAAAACAGTCCTGACCTTAGAAAAATATAGATAATGGATATTAAATTAAAAGATTTTGAAGGGCCTCTGGACTTGCTCTTGCATCTGGTTTCTAAGTACCAGATGGATATCTACGATGTGCCCATTACAGAAGTCATCGAACAGTATCTAGCCTATGTCTCAACCCTTCAGGCCATGCGTCTGGAAGTGACGGGCGAGTACATGGTTATGGCCAGTCAGCTCATGCTGATCAAGAGCCGCAAACTCCTTCCAAAGGTAGCTGAAGTGACAGACTTGGAGGATGACCTGGAGCAAGATCTTCTCTCCCAAATTGAAGAATACCGCAAGTTCAAGCTCTTAGGTGAGCACTTGGAAGCCAAGCACCAAGAACGGGCCCAGTATTATTCTAAAGCGCCGACTGAGTTGATTTACGAAGATGCGGAGCTTGTGCATGACAAGACGACCATTGACCTCTTTTTGGCTTTTTCAAATATCCTAGCCAAGAAAAAAGAGGAGTTTGCACAGAATCACACGACTATCTTGCGGGATGAGTATAAGATTGAGGACATGATGGTTATCGTGAAAGAGTCCTTGATTGGACGAGATCAATTGCGCTTGCAGGATTTGTTTAAGGAAGCCCAGAATGTCCAAGAGGTCATCACCCTCTTTTTGGCAACCCTAGAGTTAATCAAAACCCAGGAGCTAATCCTCGTGCAAGAGGAGAGTTTCGGAAATATCTATCTCATGGAAAAGAAGGAAGAAAGTCAAGTGGCCAAAAGCTAGACTTGATAGAGAGGAAAGATGAGTACTTTAGCAAAAATAGAAGCGCTCTTGTTTGTAGCAGGTGAAGATGGGATTAGAGTCCGCCAGTTAGCTGAACTCCTCTCTCTGCCACCGACAGGCATCCAACAGAGTTTAGAAAAATTAGCCCAGAAGTATGAAAAGGACCCAGATTCCAGTTTGGCTCTGATTGAGACTGGTGGTGCATACAGATTGGTGACCAAGCCCCAATTTGCAGAGATTTTGAAGGAATATTCCAAGGCGCCTATCAACCAGAGTTTATCTCGGGCTGCCCTTGAAACCTTGTCCATCATTGCTTATAAGCAGCCGATTACGCGGATAGAAATTGATGCCATCCGTGGGGTCAACTCGAGTGGGGCCTTGGCAAAGTTGCAGGCCTTTGACTTGATACGAGAAGACGGGAAAAAAGAAGTGTTGGGTCGCCCCAACCTCTATGTGACTACAGATTATTTCCTAGATTACATGGGGATAAATCATTTGGAAGAATTACCAGTGATTGATGAGCTTGAAATTCAAGCCCAAGAAAGCCAATTATTTGGTGAAAGGATAGAAGAAGATGAGAATCAATAAGTATATTGCCCACGCAGGTGTGGCCAGTAGGAGAAAAGCAGAAGAGCTGATCAAGCAAGGCTTGGTGACGGTTAACGGCCAAGTGGTACGCGAACTAGCAACCACCATCAAGTCAGGCGACAAGGTCGAAGTTGAAGGTCAACCTATCTACAATGAAGAAAAGGTCTATTATCTGCTTAACAAACCACGTGGTGTCATTTCCAGTGTGACAGATGATAAGGGCCGCAAGACGGTTGTCGACCTCTTGCCTAACGTGAAAGAGCGCATCTACCCTGTAGGTCGTTTGGACTGGGATACATCAGGAGTCTTGATTTTGACCAATGATGGGGATTTTACGGATGAGATGATTCACCCTCGTAATGAGATTGACAAGGTTTATGTCGCGCGTGTTAAAGGTGTGGCCAATAAGGATAATCTCCGCCCCTTGACCCGTGGACTTGAGATTGATGGCAAGAAAACCAAGCCGGCTGTCTATGAGATTCTCAAAGTGGACCCAGTTAAAAACCGCTCTGTGGTGCAGTTGACCATCCATGAAGGGCGTAACCACCAGGTTAAAAATATGTTTGAAGCTGTTGGTCTCCAAGTGGACAAGTTGTCACGGACTCGTTTCGGACACCTAGACTTGACAGGTCTTCGTCCGGGAGAATCCCGCCGTCTTAACAAAAAAGAAATCAGCCAACTACACACCATGGCTGTAACCAAGAAATAATGAAACGAATTTTGATAGCGCCTGTGCGCTTTTACCAACGGTTTATCTCCCCAGCCTTTCCACCCTCTTGTCGCTTTGAGCCGACTTGTTCCAACTACATGATTCAGGCTATTGAAAAACATGGTTTCAAGGGTGTTTTGATGGGCTTGGCTCGGATTTTACGTTGCCATCCCTGGTCGAAAACAGGTAAGGACCCCGTCCCAGACCATTTTTCCCTTAAACGAAATCGAGAAGAAAAATGAGGCTGGGCAAAAATATTTTAGTGAAATGATAAAAACGCATCCTATCAGGTTTGAGTGAGTCTGATAGGATGCGTTTTATCATGTAAAGATGTGATTAAGTGTAAAGTAGCTTATTTCAAGCCTTTTTGTGCGTCTTCAATCATGAGTTTGGTTGATTCAAGTCCGCCTCCGCTTAGATACCAGAGGTCTGGTGTTAGTTGGATAATCTTACCATTTTTAGCGGCAGGAGTTTCAGCGATAAGGGCATTTTCTAGGACGCCATCGTTGCTTGAGTTGTCCCCACCGATGGCAAGGGTACGGTTGATGACAAAGAGGATGTCAGGATTGATTTCTTTGACACTTTCAAAGCTGACTTCTTGTCCGTGGCGTGAGTCTTCAAATTTTGTATCAGTTGGCTTGAATTTCAAAGTTTGGTATAAGAAAGAGAAACGAGATTGGGCACCAAAGGCTGCCATTTTTCCTTCGTTGAGGAGGATAGCAAGGGCTTTTTTGTCAGAACTTTCGTTTTTAGTAGCGACTTCTTGGATGCTCTTGTCTAGCTTGGCTAATTCTTCCTTGGCTTTCTGTGTACCTGTTTCGCTGAAGGCGCTTGCTAGGGATTCGATATTAGTCTTGGTAGAAGTCCAGTAGTCATCTTTGCCTGCTTGGAAGAGAACAGTCGGAGCGATTTCGTTGAACTTATCTACGAATTTTTGGGTACGTGGTGAAGCGATAATTAGGTCTGGTTCAAGAGCAGCAAGGGCTTCTAGGTCTGGCTCAACCATAGAACCAACATTTTTAACTTTTCCAGCTAGGTCTTTAAGATAAGTCGGAACAGTTTTTGTAGGCATTCCGACGATATTCTTTTCAAAACCTAAAGCGCGAATAGTATCCGCAGCACCGAGGTCAAAGGTCACAATCTTTTCAGGGACTTTTGAAAGTGTGACTACACCTAGTGAACTTTTAATGGTTACCTCTGTTGGAGCAGAGCTACTTGACTCCGTCTTACTAGTGCTTGAGTTTGTACTACATGCACCAAGTAGGAGCAAGAAGCTGGCCGCTAGGGCAGTGAGATAAAGTTTAAGGGATGTTTTCATAATTTCTCCTTTTTAAAATGTGATAACGATTTAGGGAGTCTCTAGGTTTTATTGACTAAGAGACTGAAAGTTCTCTAACTTGAGCTTCTATGTTACTAGCTATAGATACAAATCTTTTTGCCATTGATATCAGCTAGCGTGATAGGAATCTCATATAGTTGACTGAGCAGGTCAGCCTGCATGATTTGAGCAGTGGTTCCCTTGCTAAAGACTCGACCGTCCTTGAAGGCAACAATTTCATCCGCATATTGACTGGTCATGTTGATATCGTGGAGGACGATGATAATGGTCTTACCGAGTTCTTCCACCAGTCGCTTGAGAATCTGCATCATACTGACACTTTGCTTGATATCGAGATTATTGAGCGGTTCGTCCAGTAAGATAAAGTCTGTATCCTGGGCCAGTACCATGGCGATAAAGACACGTTGCAGCTGGCCTCCAGACAGGCTATCGATGTAGCGGTCTTTTAAGTTTGTCAGTTCCAGATAGTCCAGAGTTTCTCGGATTTTTTCCCAGTCTTCTGTTCTCAGACGTCCTCTACTGTAGGGAAAACGTCCAAAACTGACCAGTTCTTCAACGGTTAATTTGGCCTGGTAATTGATCTTCTGCTTTAGGATGGTGAGTTCTTTGGCCAGTTCTTGCGAATTCCAGCTCTCGATTTCACGGCCTTTGATACTGAGAATTCCCTGATCCTTCTTGGTCAGTCTGCTCATGATGGAGAGGAGAGTCGATTTTCCAGCACCATTGGGACCAATAAAGGCTGTCAGTTTCTGAGGACTGATTTCAAGCGAAATGCCTTGTAAAATATCCTGTTTTTGAATGGATTTGTCAATGTTTTCCAGTTTCACCGACGCGCCCTCCTGTAGAGTAAAATAAAGAATAGGAGCCCCCCTACACTCTCGATAATCATACTGATGCGAATTTCCAGCGCAAAGACTCGTTCAATCAGGGCTTGCCCCAAGGTCAAACTGATAAATCCAACCAGAATGGCTACGATAAAGAGCAACTTGTGCCGATAGTCTTTGACGATTAGGTAGGTTAGATTGGCTAGCATAAAGCCGAAGAAGGCCATAGGACCTACCAAGGCAGTGGCCGTTGAGGTCAAAAGCACGATGCCCCAGAGGAGTTCTTTCTGTTCTTTTTCAACATCGAGTCCCAATATCTGAGCTGTTTCTCTTTGCAGATGCAAGACATCCAGAATGACTGCTTTTCGAAAGAAAAAGATTGTCAAAGCAAGGATGATCAGAGAGCCGATGGCTAGGATGGAAGTGTTGAGATGTTGAAAGGAGGCAAAGAGACTGTTCTGCAGTTTATCGTATTCGTTTGGATCCATCAGGACCTGAAGGAAGGTACTGATATTTCGAAAGAGACTTCCGATGGCTAGACAGATCAGCAGGATGAAGACCAGATCTTGCTTCATCAGTATCTTCAAGTAGCCTTGTAAGGCAAGAAAGAAGAGGGATTGAAGCAGAAGCAAGACTAGAAATTCTAAGATAGGAGACTTGCCAAGCTGTAGAAATTTGCTTTCAAAAACCAGTAGCAGGGTTTGTAGTAGGACGTAGAAGGATTCGATTCCCAAAATACTTGGCGTCAGGAAACGATTTTCCGTCAGGGTTTGAAAACTAATGGTCGAAACCCCAGTTGCGATGGCTACTAAGAGATAAACGATGATTTTTTGGGAACGCAACTTCCAAGCAAAGGCTGACAAGTGAGTGATGGGCCAAAAATAGAGGAGACAAGCTCCGATGGCCAGAATAATGAGAAGGCAGAAGAGTTTGGTATGTTTGCTTTTAAATGGCATCTTTTCGTCCCCCTCTCCATAGAAGTAGGATAAAGACGAGGCTACCAATGATTCCTAGTAGAAGACTGACAGACAACTCATAGGGTCGAATCAGAACTCGGGATAGGATATCGCAAGCCAGAACTAGATTGGCTCCAACCAGTGCGACGATAAGTTTGGTCTGACTTAGATTATCTCCATAGCGCTTGCGAACAAGATTGGGAACAATAACTCCGAGGAAAGGTAAGCCACCCACGGTAATCATGGTGACACTAGTCGTTAGCGCCACCAGAAAGAGGGCAAGTTTTTCAAGTAGGGAGTAGGAAATCCCCAAACTTTCGCTGGTTTCTTTCCCTAGATTCATGATGGTAAAAGTTTGGGATAATTTCCAAACGGCTATCAGGATGATGAGACCTAAAAAGAGCCATTCATACTGATGGGTCTGAATCATGGAGAAGGAGCCTTGGGTCCAAGCTGTCATACTCTGAACCAGATTGAAACGGTAGGCGATAACTTCTGTCACAGAACCGATAATCCCGCTATAGATGATCCCAATCAGAGGCAACATCCACCTTTCCTTTACGGTAAAAATGGTCATAAATGCTAGGAAGAAGAGGGTGAATACGATGGATGAAACAAAAGCGAAGAGCATCTTTTGGGTCAGACTAGCCGACGGAAAGACAAAGAGGCTCAATACCATTCCCAGTTTGGCGGCTTCAGTCGTTCCAACTGTACTCGGTGCGGCAAACTGATTTTGAGTGATAGTCTGCATGAGGAGTCCTGCCATACTCATACTAGAGGCAGTCAGGAGAATGCTAATGGTCCTTGGAAGACGGGACTCTTGAAAGAGAAGCCAGGTCTGCTGGTCGAAAGCAAAGAGCTTTCCCCATGAAAAATCACTGGTCCCAATGCTAATAGAGAGAAAGACTAGGAGTAGAAGTAAGCCAATTAAATAATGAGAAAGTTTCATACCCCATCCTTTCATGTAGATTTGGTATCGAAAGATACCTGCGGATATTACTGTAACATGATTTCTTTAATCTGTCAATAAATTTTCTGACAATTTAATGTAAAAAGAAAGAAAAATTCCTGAAAGAACATCTGTCTCTCTTTGTTATAGGAAAACTGAGTAAAAAACTATCCACCTTCCCGCTATCCTTCTCCTATAAAAAGTGGTAAAATGGATGAAAGAAAGAAGGAACTGAAATGACAACATTATTTTCAAAAATCAAAGAAGTAACAGAACTTGCTGCGATCTCAGGTCATGAAGCACCTGTTCGTGCTTATCTTCGTGAAAAGTTAACACCGCACGTGGATGAAGTGGTGACAGATGGCTTGGGTGGTATTTTTGGTATCAAACATTCAGAAGCTGCAGATGCACCGCGCGTCTTGGTCGCTTCTCATATGGATGAAGTTGGCTTTATGGTTAGTGAGATCAAGCCAGATGGTACCTTCCGTGTGGTTGAAATTGGTGGTTGGAATCCTATGGTGGTTAGCAGCCAACGATTCAAACTCCTGACTCGTGACGGTCGTGAAATTCCTGTGATTTCGGGTTCTGTCCCTCCACATTTGACTCGTGGTAAGGGTGGACCAACCATGCCAGCCATTGCAGATATCGTCTTTGATGGCGGTTTTGCGGATAAGGCTGAGGCAGAAAGCTTTGGCATCCGTCCTGGCGACACCATCGTCCCAGATAGTTCTGCAATCTTAACAGCCAATGAAAAAAATATCATCTCAAAAGCTTGGGATAACCGTTATGGTGTTCTTATGGTGAGTGAGCTTGCAGAAGCCCTTTCAGGTCAAAAACTCGGAAATGAACTCTATCTTGGCTCGAACGTCCAAGAAGAGGTTGGTCTTCGTGGTGCTCATACATCTACAACTAAGTTTGACCCAGAAGTTTTCCTAGCAGTTGATTGCTCCCCAGCAGGTGATGTCTACGGTGGTCAAGGCAAGATTGGAGATGGAACCTTGATTCGTTTCTACGACCCAGGTCACTTGCTTCTCCCAGGAATGAAGGATTTCCTTTTGACAACTGCTGAAGAAGCTGGTATCAAGTACCAATACTACTGTGGAAAAGGCGGAACAGACGCTGGTGCAGCTCATTTGAAAAATGGAGGTGTCCCATCTACAACAATCGGTGTCTGCGCTCGTTATATCCATTCTCATCAAACCCTCTACGCTATGGATGACTTCCTAGAAGCTCAAGCTTTCTTGCAAGCATTGGTGAAGAAATTGGATCGTTCAACAGTTGATTTGATTAAACATTATTAAACCATAAGGGAGGTGGTAGGGATGGTAGAATCAAACCTAGAAAGCCTTGTAAAAGATCTTTACAATCATGCTCGACATGATTTGAGTGAAGATTTAGTTGCTGCTCTCCTAGAGACTGCTAAAAAACTGCCTACTACAAATGAGCAATTGCTGGCAGTTCGTCTCTCAGGCCTGGTCAATCGTGAATTGCTCAAGAATCCCAAACATCCAGCACCTGAGTTGCTCAACTTGGCTCGTTTTATCAAGAGAGAAGAAACCAAGTACAGAGGAACCGCAGCTTCTGCGCTTATGTATGGGGAGATTTTTAAAATGCTTTGATTCCATTGTGGATCAAAGTGTTTTTTGTAAGACCTATCTCGTGAGCGCTCAAATAGTAGTAACAAGGAATCATGAGAAGTTAGCCGAAGCAATAGTAGTGATGAAACTTCTGTAATAGAAGTGAAGCGAAGGGGGAATCGTCAAACGGTAGGGGATAGGCTGTTTGAAGGGTGCTATGAGAAAGATAGGGTAAGGTGAAATTAAATACGAACAAATTGATTGGGAAATTCAAATCGCTTTCTATCAATGTTTTAGAAGATACAGTGCCCTAGTCCAACTTCAATATACTATAAAAGAACAGATGGAAGCAATTATGATTGACTTCTATCTTTAAAATAAATGGTCTGATAGGAAAAACATATCTCCTAATAAAATATAGGATAGTACAGATGGAAGGCTTTTGTAGACTGGAGGACGAAGGAGTTTAGAAACTCTCCTTAAAAGTTACTTGAGCCGGAGTATGGTGATGTAAATCATTATCAAAAATTATTTCCAAATCGAAATAGTTGACAATTGGAATAATAAGTATTATAATGTTTTTTATTCGTATCGATATAGAAATAAATTGGAGGTGCCATGAAAGATAGTCATTTGCTAGCTCATCATATTCGTTTGTTGAATGGCCGGATTTTTCAAAAGTTACTGAGCCAAGATCCTGAGGCTCTTTATAGGGGTGAACAGGGGAAGATTTTAGCGGTTTTATGGAATAGTGAAACTGGCTGTGCAACTGCGACAGATATCGCGCTTGCGACTGGGCTTGCGAATAATACGCTGACGACTATGATAAAAAAGTTAGAGGAACAAAAGCTTGTAATTGTTAGTCCGTGTGGAAAAGACAAGCGTAAGAAGTATTTGGTTTTAACGGAGTTAGGCAAGTCCCAGAAAGAAGTGGGGCATCGTGTCAGTCAGAAATTGGATACGATCTTTTACAAAGGATTTTCAGAGGAAGAAATTCGTCAGTTTGAAGCCTTTCAAGAAAGAATTTTGTCGAATCTGAAAGAGAGGGAAAATGAGGATTAAAATAGATCAAATTAGCTGTTTATAAGTAAATGCCACTTTTGACTTTGTTTTCCAACTCTTAGGACAAGGAAACTATGTGGTTAGCTATGGTCAGACTCAGATTGATGGAGTTGCTTATGCCCAGGACGATATCTTCCGTTTAGAGAACGGGAAAATTGAGGAGCATTGGGACAATAAGGAAGTCATGCCTAAGGTAGACGACTTGACCAATCGAGGGAAGTTTTAAATGAGGATACAGAATGATTGAATACAAAAATGTAGCCTTGCGCTACACAGAAAAAGATGTCTTGAGAGATGTTAATTTACGGATTGAGAATGGCGAGTTTATGGTTTTAGTTGGTCCATCTGGCTCAGGTAAGACGACCATGATCAAGATGATTAACCGTCTCTTGGAACCGACTGATGGAAATATTTATATGGATGACAAGCGCATCAAAGACTATGACGAGCGGGAGCTTCGTCTGTCTACTGGTTATGTTTTACAGGCCATTGCTCTCTTTCCCAATCTAACGGTTGCGGAAAATATTGCCCTGATTCCTGAGATGAAGGGCTGGACTAAGGAAGAAATTGCTCAGAAAACAGAAGAGCTTTTGGCAAAGGTTGGTTTACCAGTAGCCGAGTATGGGCATCGCTTACCTAGTGAATTGTCTGGTGGAGAACAGCAACGGGTTGGAATTGTACGGGCTATGATTGGTCAGCCTAAGATTCTCCTCATGGATGAACCTTTTTCAGCCTTGGATGCTATTTCGAGAAAACAGTTGCAGGTTCTGACGAAAGAATTGCATAAAGAGTTTGGGATGACAACGATTTTTGTAACCCATGATACGGATGAAGCTCTAAAATTGGCGGACCGTATTGCTGTCTTGCAGGATGGAGAGATTCGTCAGGTGGCGAATCCTGAGACCATTTTAAAAGCTCCTGCAACAGACTTTGTAGCAGACTTGTTTGGAGGTAGTGTTCATGACTAATTTAATTGCAACTTTTGAGGATCGTTTTGGTGATTGGGTGACAGCTCTATCTCAACATTTGCAGTTGTCACTGTTGACCCTGTTACTAGCTATTTTTATCGCGATTCCCTTGGCTGTTTCTCTTCGCTATCATGAGAAGTTGGCCGACTGGGTCTTGCAGATTGCAGGGATTTTCCAGACCATCCCGTCTCTGGCCTTGTTGGGTCTCTTCATTCCCTTGATGGGAATTGGAACCTTGCCGGCTTTGACAGCTCTAGTGATTTATGCGATTTTCCCTATTTTGCAAAATACCATCACTGGACTCAAGGGAATTGATCCGAGTCTGCAAGAGGCTGGGATTGCCTTTGGGATGACTAGATGGGAACGTCTCAAGAAGTTTGAAATTCCACTTGCCATGCCTGTTATCATGTCTGGGATTCGGACAGCAGCTGTCTTGGTTATCGGTACGGCAACCTTGGCTGCCTTGATTGGTGCAGGGGGGCTGGGTTCCTTTATCCTTTTGGGAATTGACCGTAATAATGCCAGTCTGATTTTGATTGGGGCACTTTCTTCTGCAGTGCTTGCCATTGCCTTTAACTTCCTACTAAAAGTGATGGAAAAAGCAAAATTGCGGACGATTTTCTCAGGTTTTGCCTTGGTGACCTTATTGCTAGGTCTGTCTTATAGTCCAGCCCTTTTGGCTCAAAAAGAGAAAGAAAACTTGGTCATTGCTGGGAAATTGGGTCCAGAACCAGAAATTTTGGCCAATATGTATAAACTCCTCATTGAAGAAAATACCAGTATGACTGCTACTGTTAAACCGAATTTTGGGAAAACAAGTTTCCTCTATGAGGCTCTGAAAAAAGGCGATATTGATATTTATCCTGAATTTACTGGTACGGTGACTGAAAGTTTGCTCCAACCATCACCGAAAGTGAGTCATGAGCCAGAGCAGGTTTATAATGTGGCGCGTGATGGCATTGCCAAACAGGATCATCTAGCCTATCTCAAACCCATGTCTTATCAAAATACTTATGCTGTAGCTGTTCCGAAAAAGATTGCTCAAGAATATGGCTTGAAGACCATTTCGGACTTGAAAAAAGTGGAAGGGCAGTTGAAGGCAGGTTTTACTCTCGAGTTTAATGACCGTGAAGATGGAAATAAGGGCTTGCAATCAATGTATGGTCTCAATCTCAATGTGGCGACCATGGAGCCAGCCCTTCGCTATCAGGCAATTCAGTCAGGCGATATTCAAATCACGGATGCCTATTCGACCGATGCAGAGTTGGCGCGTTATGATTTACAGGTTTTGGAAGATGACAAACAACTCTTCCCACCTTATCAAGGGGCACCACTGATGAAAGAAGCTCTTCTCAAGAAACATCCAGAGTTGGAAAGAGTTCTTAATAAATTGGCTGGTAAGATTACAGAGAGTCAGATGAGCCAGCTCAACTATCAAGTCGGTGTTGAAGGCAAGTCAGCAGAGCAAGTAGCCAAGGAGTTTCTACAAGAACAAGGTTTGTTGAAGAAATAGCTTGAAAAGCTAAACTCAACTTGCTTAAACGACTATATAGAAGAATGCTCAGATAATTTTGTCTGGGCTTTTTTGATTATTGAAAAGATAAAAAACTCAGTAGCCTAGAAATAAGGCAACCGAGCTTTAATCTATATTCAATTTTTAGGAATGAGAAGGTATAGATAAAATTGGACAACTTCCTGGTCTGTAAAGTCTTGTCCTTTTTTGAGCCACCAGGTCAATGTCTCGATAAAGTTGAACACGACTAAGTGTTGGAGGTAAGAAAGAGGTAGATTTGGGTGAGCTTCTTTTAAATCATCAGCTAGCACGGAATAGACATGGTGTTCTAGCTCTTTATGGAGTTGACGGAGGAAGTAGTCGTTTTTGGAAAATAGCAGACTGGTGATATGGTTTTGGTTTTTCTGAAAATGGAGAAAGAGGTGGGCGAGGTAGTCCTCGGTCGAAATGGATTGCTCTCTTTCAAAGAGGTGATGGAAGAGGTAGTGACAAAGCTCGTCCAGAAGTAGTTCCTTACTCTCATAGTGACAGTAAAAGGTGGAGCGTCCCACATCTGCGAGATCAATGATATCCTGAACTGTAGTGGACTCGTAGCCCTTATCGTTCAAAAGTTGTAAAAAAGCTTGATAGATGGCTTTTTTGGTTTTGCTGACACGGCGGTCAATGTTAGTCATATGGACACTTGAGGCAAATTGTTCAGAACTGAATAAAGCTGACGTTTTGCTTCTATCCTTTCTTTGAGTTTTAGTGGATAATGATAATGAACAAGGTGTTCATAAATCTATTATAACAAAGGAATGAGAAATATGAAGGCAAAATATACTGTTTGGCTAGCTTTTTTCTTAAATTTGACTTATGCCATTGTCGAGTTTATCGCTGGTGGAGTGTTTGGTTCTAGTGCAGTTCTTGCTGACTCGGTGCATGACTTGGGAGATGCGATTGCTATTGGGATCTCAGCCTTTTTGGAAAGTATCTCCAATCGTGAAGAAGACAGCCACTATACCTTGGGCTACAAGCGTTTTAGCCTTTTAGGGGCCATGGTAACGGCTGTGATTCTTATGACAGGGTCCGTTTTGGTCATTTTGGAAAATATAGCGAAAATATTTCATCCACAATCGGTCAATGATGAGGGGATTCTCTGGTTAGGAATTATTGTGATTACTATCAATGTGCTAGCGAGTCTCGTCATTCGCAAAGGACAAACCAAGAACGAATCCATTCTCAGCCTGCACTTTCTGGAAGATACCTTGGGTTGGGTGGCTGTCATCCTGATGGCCATTGTTCTTCGATTTACCGCTTGGTATATCTTGGATCCGCTCTTGTCTCTTGCTATTTCCTTCTTTATTCTGTCAAAAGCCCTTCCACGTTTTTGGAGCACGCTCAAGATATTCCTCGATGCAGTGCCAGAAGGAGTAGATATCCAGAAGATCAAGACGGATTTAGCAGAATTGGACCATGTCGCTAGTATCAATCAGCTTAATCTCTGGACTATGGATGGTTTGGAAAAAAATGCCATTGTCCATGTTTGTTTAAAAGAGATGGAGCATATGGAAACTTGTAAAGAATCTATTCGAATTTTCCTCAAAGATTGTGGCTTTCAAAATATTACCATTGAAGTTGATGCTGACCTAGAAAGTCACCAAACACATAAGCGAAAGGTGTGAGTTGGAGCGGAATCATAGAGATTATTAGAGAAACAGCCTTGCTAGAGGTCGTTTTGTAATTCTAATCATTCCTTGTACTTTCTCTCAGAGTCAATCTGGTTCCCAGCATAGTCAGGCTAGGGATTTTCCGACCGTGGAGGACTTCCTTGTTAAGAATATCCATACCTGCTCGGCCCATTTCCTCGGTATAGACGGTGATGCTAGAGAGGGGAGGATAAACCTGCTTGGTCAGACTGGTGTCGTTAAAGGAAATGAGGCTGACGCGGTCTGGCAGGCTGATTCCAGCTTCTTGGAGAGCACGGAGGGCACCGATGGCTAAACTATCGCTAGCTGCAAAAAATGCTGGTGGCAGTTGGTCTCCCAAGCTCTGAATGGCCTCTTTCATCAAGTCATATCCAGACTGGGCAGTAAAGCTACCTTGAAAGACCAGTTCATCATGATAGATTCCTTTTGTTTGACTGTAGTTCTTAAAGTTTTCCAGACGCTTGTCCTGAATGATTTCTTCTTGGTCAGTTGTCTCCTCAAGACCTGTTAGAATCCCGATACGGTCCATCCCTTGACTGAGGAAATAATCGACAACCTGTTTCATGGCAGTGTAAAAGTCCGTGATAATGCAGGTGTGTCCCATGGAAAGTGTATCGCTGTCTAAAAATACCAGAGGTTTTTGGTATTCTTCAAAGGCAGAAATCTGAGCTCGGCTAAACTTTCCGATGCAGAGAATCCCAATCACTTCCTCGCTTAGGGTAAAAGGATGGTCATTAAAATAGCGTAAGATATCATAGTCCAGTTCTTGGGCTCTTTTTTCTATTCCTAGGCGAATCTGGTAGTAGTAGAGGTCGTCCAGCTCCCCTTGTTCGCTAACCCATTGGATAATGGCAATCTTTTGCTTGGGTTTGTGGGACTCGCCTGTCTTGAGGTGCTTGGTGTAGCCCAACTCTTCAGCAACGGTTAAAATACGGTGTCTGGTTTCTTCTGTAACAGATAGGCTCTGGTCGCGGTTTAGGACACGGGATACGGTCGCGATAGAGACAGAGGCTAGCTGTGCAATGTCTTTTAAGGTAGCCATAAATCCTCCTTCTTTAAGGTTAGTATATCATATTTTTCCGCTTTTTACTGATAGTTTAGTAAAATTTTAGTAAAAAGGATTGACCTTGGTAAATTCCTTGGATACAATAGAAGAAAACGATTACACGTTAAGGTGACTTAACGGACAGTCAAAGGAGAATTCATATGACACAACATCTTACTGCTGAAGCTCTTCGTAAAGACTTTCTTGCTGTTTTTGGTCAAGAAGCAGACCAAACATTCTTTTCACCAGGTCGTATCAACTTGATTGGTGAGCACACAGACTACAACGGTGGGCACGTTTTTCCTGCTGCTATTTCCTTGGGAACTTACGGTGCAGCTCGTAAGCGTGACGACCAAGTTTTACGTTTCTACTCAGCTAACTTTGAGGACAAGGGCATTATCGAAGTGCCTCTCGCTGACCTCAAGTTTGAAAAAGAGCACAACTGGACTAACTATCCAAAAGGGGTTCTTCATTTCTTGCAAGAAGCTGGGCATGTGATTGACAAAGGGTTTGATTTTTATGTTTATGGGAATATCCCAAATGGTTCTGGCTTGTCTTCTTCAGCATCCTTGGAACTCTTGACAGGAGTCGTGGCAGAGCATCTCTTTGATTTAAAATTAGAGCGTCTCGATTTGGTTAAAATTGGAAAACAAACTGAAAACAATTTTATCGGAGTCAACTCTGGCATTATGGACCAATTTGCTATTGGTATGGGGGCTGACCAACGTGCTATTTATCTAGATACCAACACCTTGGAGTATGACTTGGTGCCACTTGATTTGAAGGACAATGTCGTTGTTATCATGAACACTAACAAACGCCGTGAATTGGCGGATTCTAAATACAATGAACGCCGTGCTGAGTGTGAAAAAGCAGTGGAAGAATTGCAAGTTGTCTTGGATATTCAGACCCTGGGTGAATTGGATGAGTGGGCTTTTGACCAATATAGCTACCTAATCAAAGATGAAAATCGTTTGAAACGTGCTCGCCATGCTGTGCTTGAAAACCAACGTACCCTTAAAGCTCAAGCAGCCCTCCAAGCAGGAGATTTGGAAACATTTGGTCGCTTGATGAATGCTTCTCACGTTTCTCTTGAACATGACTATGAAGTAACTGGCTTGGAATTGGATACTCTTGTTCATACAGCTTGGGCACAAGAAGGTGTTCTCGGTGCTCGCATGACAGGGGCTGGTTTTGGTGGCTGTGCCATTGCCTTGGTTCAAAAAGATACTGTTGAGGCCTTTAAGGAAGCTGTAGGCAAACACTACGAGGAAGTAGTTGGCTACGCTCCAAGTTTCTATATCGCTGAAGTTGCAGGTGGCACTCGCGTCCTTGATTAGTCAGAAGGAGGCTCTATAGTGACCTTAGTAGATAAATTTGTAACACATGTCATTTCTGAAAGTTCATATGAGGAAATGGACCGAATCTACCTGACCAATCATGTCTTGGCAAGAGTGGGAGATGGTGTTTTGGAAGTTGAGACCGATCTGGATCAATTGATTGAGCTCAAGGACCAGCTGGTTGAGGAAGCCGTTCGATTAGAAACGATTGAGGATAGTCAGACTGCGCGTGAAATCCTTGGCGCTGAACTGATGGACTTGGTGACCCCTTGTCCAAGTCAGGTCAATCGTGACTTCTGGGAAGCTTATGCCCACTCTCCTGAGCAAGCGATAGCGGATTTTTACCAACTTAGTCAGAAAAATGACTACATCAAACTCAAGGCCATTGCTAAGAACATTGCTTACCGTGTTCCATCTGATTACGGAGAGCTTGAAATTACCATCAATCTCTCTAAGCCTGAAAAGGATCCAAAGGAGATTGCGGCAGCCAAGTTGGTGCAAGCTAGCAACTATCCTCAGTGTCAGCTTTGTCTAGAGAATGAGGGCTACCATGGTCGAGTTAACCACCCAGCTCGCAGCAACCACCGGATTATCCGTTTTGAAATGGCTGGTCAGGAATGGGGCTTCCAGTATTCGCCCTATGCTTACTTTAATGAGCACTGTATTTTCCTAGATGGGCAGCATCGTCCCATGACGATTAGCCGTCAGAGTTTTGAGCGTCTACTGGCTATTGTAGAGCAGTTTCCAGGATATTTTGCTGGATCTAATGCCGACCTGCCGATTGTGGGGGGGTCTATTCTAACTCATGATCATTATCAGGGAGGCCGTCACGTATTTCCTATGGAATTGGCTCCTCTGCACAAGACTTTCCGATTTGCTGGTTTTGAGCAGGTAAAGGCAGGGATTGTCAAGTGGCCCATGTCAGTGTTGCGTTTGACTTCGGATTCCAAAGAAGATTTGATCAACTTGGCTGATAAGATTTTGCAGGAATGGCGCCAGTATTCAGATCCAAGGGTGCAAGTCTTGGCAGAAAGTAATGGAACACCACACCATACCATTACACCGATTGCTCGTAAACGCGATGGACAGTTTGAGTTGGACTTAGTCTTGAGAGACAATCAGACTTCTGCAGAACATCCTGATGGCATCTATCATCCCCACAAGGATGTCCAACATATCAAGAAGGAAAATATCGGCTTGATTGAGGTCATGGGCTTGGCAATCTTGCCACCACGTCTGAAAGCAGAAGTGGAGCAAGTCGCTAGCTACTTAGTGGGAGGAGATGTCTCAGTTGCCACTTATCATCAGGAATGGGCAGACCAACTTAGAGCCCAATATCCAGACTTAACGGATAAAGAAAAAGCCCTTGAAGTCGTCAAGGACTCTGTAGGCGCTATATTTGCGCGTGTACTTGAGGATGCAGGAGTCTACAAGCAGACGGAACAAGGACAGGCAGCCTTTATGAGCTTTGTAGAACAGGTCGGAATTTTGCCAGACTAGGAGCTTTCTCCTTGCACAGTCCTATAAAAAGTAGTATCATAGTGTCGTTTGAAATATCAGGAGGAAACGATGAAAGATTTTCATTTTGACGCTATATCTGCTTTTGAAAATTACGAAATTAAAGAGATGAAAGATGGTCACGTTGTGGTGACGACCAAAGTAGTGGACTCGTCGCTCAACTACTATGGCAATGCCCATGGTGGCTATCTCTTTACCCTTTGCGACCAGATCAGTGGTTTGGTGGTCATATCTCTGGGACTTGATGGAGTGACACTCCAATCTTCTATCAACTACCTCAAGGCAGGAAAACTTGATGATGTATTGACAATAAAAGGAGAATGTGTCCATCAAGGTCGCACAACTTGTGTCGTGGATGTCGATATCACTAATCAAGATGGCAGAAATGTCTGTAAAGCAACCTTTACCATGTTTGTCACAGGCCAACGGTCAGAAGACAGACAGGTAAGGATATAGATAAACAAAAAAGAGGTTCACACCTCTTTTTCTTATTTCTTTTTATGATTTAATACGGCATTGAGTACTATGGCAAGTAGGCTAGCTACGACGATTCCGTTTGAGAAGAACATTTGGAAGGCTGTTGGCATGCTGACAAAGAGATTACTGTTATTGAGTCCGACACCTGCAGCGATTGATACAGCTGCGATAAGGAAGTTGTGTTCATTGTTAGCAAAGTCAACACGGGCGAGGATTTGCATCCCTTGAATCGATACAAAACCAAACATCACCAGCATGGCACCACCGAGGACAGGGCTTGGAATGATTTGGGCAAGGGCACCAAACTTAGGAAGGAGTCCAAGGAGAACCAGGAAACCAGCTGCGTAGTAGATTGGCAGGCGAGTCTTGATACCTGATAATTTAACCAAACCAACGTTTTGTGAAAATCCTGTGTAAGGGAAGGTGTTAAAGATTCCTCCGAGAAGTACGGCCAAACCTTCTGCGCGGTAACCGTTGCGCAGGCGCGAGCTGTCGATTGGATCTTTTGTGATATCAGACAAGGCCAGATAAACACCAGTAGACTCAACCATAGACACCGTTGCGATGATACACATCATGACAATAGATGAGATTTCAAAGGTTGGCATCCCAAAGTAGAGTGGAGTTGGGACATGGACAAGTGGTGCTGCTGCAACAGGAGAGAAGTCCACCAAACCCATGCTAGCAGCAATGGCTGTTCCAACAACTAGACCAATCAAAATGGAGATAGACTTGATAAATCCTTTGGTAAAGATGTTAATCAAGAGGATAATCAGAACAGTAATAGCGGCAAGCAAGAGACTTTGACCAGTTGGCTCTGGAACGTTATTTCCCATATTTCCAATAGCGACAGGAATCAAGGTTAAACCAATCGTGGTAATTACAGATCCTGTTACGATAGATGGGAAGAGATTGGCCACTTTTGAGAAGATGCCTGACACAAGAACCACGTAAATCCCTGATGCGATAAGGGCACCAAACATAGCACCACTACCATGGCTTTGCCCAATCATAATCAAGGGAGCTACCGACTGGAAGGCAACTCCAAGAACGACTGGGAGTCCAATCCCAAAGTATTTGTTGAGTTGGAGTTGGAGGAAGGTTGCCACCCCACACATGAAGATATCTGTAGAAATCAGGTAGGTCAACTGCTCAGCTGAATAGCCAAGGGCTGTCGCAATCATGATGGGAACCAGGATAGATCCTGAGTACATGGCTAGTAAGTGCTGCAAGCCAAGAACGGCTGCTTGCGAGTGTTTTTCTTGAGTTTGCATTAGAGATCTGCCTCCTTAAATACGACTTGACCATTTTCAAAACGATCCAAACGAGCGAGTGATAGAACAGGGTAGCCTGCTTTTTCAAGCAAATCACGGCCATCTTGGAAGGATTTTTCAATCACAATACCGACAGCTTCGACTGTGGCACCGGCCTGTTCGATGATTTGAATTAAGCCTTTAGCAGCTTGGCCATTAGCAAGGAAATCGTCGATAATCAAGACCTTGTCCTCTGGTGAGAGGAATTTTCCAGCGATAGAAACGGTGCTGGTTACCTGCTTGGTAAAGGAGTAAACTTCGGCAGTTAAGATGCCTTCGTTCATAGTGATGTTTTTAGCTTTTTTAGCGAAAATCATGGGAACGTTTAAGGCTTCAGCTGTAAAAACGGCTGGGGCAATACCCGACGCTTCAATGGTCACGACCTTGGTAATGCCAGCAGAAGCAAATTTTTCCGCAAAAACCTTACCGATTTCTCGCATCAAGCTAAAGTCAACTTGGTGGGTTAAAAAGGAATCCACCTTGAGGATGTTATCACCCAAGATATGCCCATCCTTGAGGATGCGCTCTTCTAATAATTTCATAAGACCTCCTAAAGTCTAAAAGCCAATCCATTTGCTAGTTTCAGATTTCTACCCAGTAAAGCGGATAGAAAAAGGACCTACTTAATCTCTAAGTAAGTCCCCAAAATAGGCATGGCAAAAACGACCATACCTCACTTCTGACTTACTTATTGTTAGGTGTTCCGGCACCTTGTAGAAACGTCGTGCCAATTCACGACATAAACAAGTAAAACGATATTCAATTTTAAATAGGCTTGAGCCAATGTTTTTATTTTACACTAAATAACTTTAGAAATCAAATGCTTTGTTAGTGTTTTGTTTTAAAAAACGAACAAATATAATAAAAATGAGCAAAAATTAACTTATTAGCTAACATTTAGAAGGTTTTTCCATCATAAAAGGCATATTATCAAGATTTTTCAAGACTTGATAATATGCCTTTTTAACTTTAAAGACTTTTCCCAATCTTTATTATTCTACTCGCTAAATCTTAAAAAATAGCCATCTGGATCTAAAACTGCAAATTCATGTGGATATATAAAGCTATCTCCTACTCGAAATTCTCTTTTTGCCAGGGGACGATGGATAGGATAGTCAGCTTTCATAACTTTTTGATAAAGTTGTGGGACATCCTTTATACCAAAGGATAGGTTGACACCTTTTCCAAAAGGGTAGGTAAGGTTAGCCAGTTCCTCGTGGGTTCCTTCCTCTAACATTAGCTGGCAGTCTTCAAGTGAGAGGAAGAGAAATTTCTCCTCTGGACGCTCGTATTCGATAGAGAATCCTAGCAGGTCGCAGTAGAAGTGGCGTGATTTTTCGATGTCAGATACTACAAATTCAGGAATGACAGCTTGATAGTCCATTCGTTTTCTCCTTAGAGTTCAATCTCCATGACAATCGGTGTGTGGTCTTGGCGAGCACCTGAGTCAATCATATCAGATTTAGTGACCTTGTCTGCGAGACGGTTACTTGTGAGCCAGTAGTCGATTCTCCAGCCTGTATTGTTGATTTTAGAAGTCTTGCTGCGTTGTGCCCACCAAGTGTAGCGTTCTGGAACATCGCCATGAATGTGGCGGAAGGTATCCGTAAATCCAGTTGCTAAAAGGTTGGTAAATCCAGCACGCTCCTCGTCGGTAAATCCTGGTGAACGGCGGTTGCTAGCAGGATTTGCAAGGTCGATTTCATTGTGGGCCACGTTGTAGTCACCAGTCGCAAGGACTGGTTTTTCTTTGTCTAGTTCAGCCAAGTATTCAGCATATTTGACATCCCAGATTTGGCGTTCTTCCAAGCGTTTGAGGCCGTCGCCAGCGTTTGGAGTGTAAACTTGGGTCACGAAAAATTCATCAAATTCCAAGGTGATGATGCGGCCTTCCAAGTCCATGGTAGAAGGGGCACCGATTTCTGGAAAAGTGACAGTGGGTGTGAGTTCTTTCTTATAGAGGAACATAGTACCAGCATAGCCTTTACGGGCAGGTTCTTGGGAAGAGCGCCACGTATTTTCGTAGCCTGGGAAGAGTTCTTCTAAAATTTCCAAGTGTTTCTTTGTAGGCCCCTTGGCAGAAAGCTTGGTTTCTTGGATAGCGATGATATCAGCATTTTCAGCGACCAAGGTTTGTAGGACTTCTTGGGACAATTTGGCACGAGCTGAGTCACTAGTTAGGGCAGCGTTTAGGGAATCAATATTCCATGAGATAAGTTTCATAAAGTTACCTTTTTCATTCAGATTATAGATTTTATTATACCAAAAAAAGGTCTATTTCCCCAACGTATGGTTTGAAAATTACTCTTTAGACTTTATCCTTAGAAAATAAAAATTCCCTAAGCTATTTAGAAAAAAATCTAAATAGCTCTTGTGTTTAGAATAGAAAGGTGTATAATGTTATTTAGAAAAACATCTAAATAGAAAGTGAAGTTACATATATGTCAAATAAGAGAACAATCCTTCTTTTTGTGGTCTTAGCTTATGCCCTTGCTTGGATAATATGGTTGTCACTATGGCTAAGTGGTGTTGGTCTAAATTCTCCATGGAGTCAACTTGCTAGTATTGTAGCCATGTGGATGCCTGCACTTGCAGTCTTTATTTTAGGGAAAATCACGAATCAGCCTAGTGGAATCAAATCTAAATTAGTTGTAAATCTCAAGAGCAACTGGCGCTTTTACTTACTAGCTATCTGGTTACCAGCAGTCATCAGTTTTTTAGGAGCGGGACTTTATTTTCTTGTATTCCCTAGCAATTTCAGCCTTGGTTTT
The DNA here is from genome assembly GCF_001171885.1 of Streptococcus pneumoniae. Lineage (GTDB taxonomy): Bacteria > Bacillota > Bacilli > Lactobacillales > Streptococcaceae > Streptococcus > Streptococcus pneumoniae_A. The sequence goes on along the minus strand of NZ_CKQD01000010.1, from coordinate 45,956 downwards.
GAATCTATTCAAGCCATTTTACAAGAAAAAGGTGTCTCTCAATCAGCCATTCCCTTATCTTCCTTGGCCTTGATTCAAATCCTAGCTAGTTTGACCTACGCTCCTTTTCTTAATAGTTTCTTTGCATTGGGAGAGGAAATTGGTTGGCGTGGCTATCTTTACCCAGCTCTAAGAGGACGCTTTTCACTAGTCCAGACTCATGTCTTGCTTGCTCTCGTTTGGAGTCTTTGGCATCTACCAATCAATTTACAAGGATATAATTATGGCCTTACTTATTTTGCTTATCCCGTTTTGGGAGTTGTTGCTATGTTTCTATCTTGTTTTAGCCTAGGAATATTGTTAAGCTGGTTGTTGGAAAAGACAGGTTCTATCTGGACTTCAGCACTATTTCATGGGGCAATCAATGCAACTGCAGGTCTTGGGTTACTCTTCCAATTACCAGGAGAAAAAGTTTCAAGCCTCTTGATTTTAGGCCCATCACCGACTGGAATGCTATCAGTTCTACCTTGCTTATTCCTAGCCCTACTAATATTACAAAGGGAAAGGAGTCATTATGAGTTTTGCAAATAGTTTTAAAGCCTTATCTCATCCAGTTAGGAGAGAGATTTTAAATTTACTCAAAGCAGGTAGATTATCTGCGGGAGAAATTGCCAGTCAATTCGAGTTGACAGGTGCAACTATTTCACACCATCTCACGATTTTGAAAGCAGCGGATTTGATTCATGAAATGAAAGAAAAAAACTTTATTTATTATGAGTTAAATACATCGGTTTTAGAGGATATAATGGTTTGGCTAGCAGATCTGAAAGGAGATCATTTTGATGAAGATAAAAATCAATAAGAAATTGGTATTATTTATGAGCATTCTCATCCTACTACCTTCCCTTGTAGGTTGTGTTTTCTGGAATCAATTACCAGAGGAGATACCCACTCATTTTAATCTACTGGGTCAAGCAGATGGCTACAATCATAAAATGTTTGCTATCTTTGGATTACCTACTCTCATGCTTTTGATGCATTGGTTGCTTCTATTTTTAATGATTAAGGATCCTAAATCTAGCAATATCAGTTCAAAAATACAAGTTTTGATTTACTGGATTATTCCTTTTGTATCTTGTCTATCAATGATTTCTATATACGGAGAATCTTTGGGTTATTCCATGATGAGTGGGCTACTAGCTCAGATTTTTATGGGAGTCGTGATGATCGTAATTGGAAATTATCTACCAAAAACACATCGAAATTATATAATCGGTATTCGACTACCGTGGACCTTGGAGAATGATGAGAACTGGAGAAAAACGCATCGCCTAGCTGGAAAAATTTGGGTATTAGGAGGATTGTTATTGTTTCTAAATTCCTTTGTGCAACTGTATGTTTACTGGGTATTCTTCTTGACACTTTTCTTTGTAGTGATAATTCCTAGTGTCTATTCTTATCAATTATCAAAATCAGAATCTTGAAATAGCTACTGGAGTCATTAGTTTGAGAAGTTGGTCTGATATGTCTATTTCCCCAACGTATGGTTTGAAAAATCACCCTCTTTCGTTTATAATGAAGAATGATTTTATGAAAGGGAGTGAAAATAAATGAAATTTTACTCATATGACTATGTGCTTAGCCAAATCAGTCAGCAAAATGGCATCATGATTGGTTTTGGGATTGTTCTCCTAGCTATCACAGGATTTTTTGCTTTTAAGGCTTATCGTGATAAAAAGGGTACCAAGTTTCGAGAATTGGTCATGATTTTGGCCTTGACCTTAGTGGCCATGCTTTTGGTGACAATCTCAAAATACCAGACCAATCAAGCCTCTAACAATCAATTTCAAACTTCCCTCCATTTTATAGAGGTTGTTTCCAAAGACTTGGGAGTGGATAAATCAGAAGTCTATGTCAATACTTCTGCAACCACTGATGGAGTGCTTGTCAAGGTAGGTCCAAATGTCTACCGTGCCATGAACGGGAGCCAACCAGATAAGTATCTTTTAGAGAAATTAGAATTGAATCAGACAGACGCTATTGAATTGGTGGAGGTAAGCAAATGACACTCAACTATATGGAAATTTTAATCAAACTGGCCTTGGGACTCTTCTCGCTTGTTTTCGTTATCAATGTGACAGGAAAGGGAAACCTAGCGCCTAACTCTGCGACAGACCAAATTCAGAACTATGTTCTTGGTGGGATTCTCGGTGGGGTGATTTACAATAGTTCAATTAGTATTCTGCAGTATGCAGTGATTTTGATGATGTGGACGATTTTGGTTTTGACCCTCAAATGGCTCAATAACAATGTCCGTTTTGTCAAACGCTTGATTGATGGGAAACCAACTCTCCTCATTAAAAATGGGAAGATTGACCCAGAAGCTTGTCGTTCAGTTGGTTTGTCTGCGGCAGATGTAGCCCTCAAACTTCGTAGTCAAGGGATTTTCCAGATGAAGCAGGTCAAACGAGCTGTGCAGGAGCAAAATGGCCAACTCATCGTGGTCCAAATGGGGGATGAAAATCCTAAGTATCCGGTTGTGACTGACGGTGTGATCCAAGTAGATGTCTTGGAATCGATTGGTCGTAGCGAAGAGTGGTTGCTTGATAATCTCAGCAAACAAGGGCATGACAATGTGGCCAATATCTTTATCGCTGAGTATGACAAGGGTTTCGTCTCAGTTGTAACCTATGAATAAGAAAAACCTGAGGTCTCTTCCTCAGGTTTCCATTTGCAATCAGAAAGGGATTTTATGTCCATTATTCAAAAACTCTGGTGGTTTTTCAAGTTAGAAAAGCGCCGTTATCTAGTCGGGATTGTGGCCTTGGTCTTGGTTTCCGTCCTCAATCTAATTCCCCCCATGGTCATGGGACGGGTCATTGATGCCATCACATCGGGGCAATTAACCCAGCAGGACCTCCTTCTTGACCTATTTTACCTGCTTCTTGCAGCCTTTGGGATGTACTATCTGCGCTATGTTTGGCGGATGTATATCCTCGGGACTTCCTACCGTTTGGGACAGATTATGCGCTCTCGTTTGTTTGAGCATTTTACAAAAATGTCTCCAGCCTTTTATCAAACCTATCGGACGGGGGACCTGATGGCACACGCAACTAATGATATCAATGCTTTGACTCGTCTCGCAGGTGGTGGGGTCATGTCTGCGGTGGATGCCTCTATCACAGCTTTGGTGACTTTGCTGACCATGCTCTTTAGCATTTCCTGGCAGATGACTCTGGTTGCTATTTTGCCCCTGCCTTTCATGGCTTATGCAACCAGTCGTTTAGGTAGAAAGACCCATAAGGCCTTTGGCGAATCCCAAGCTGCCTTTTCCGAACTTAATAACAAGGTGCAGGAGTCTGTATCAGGTATTAAAGTGACCAAGTCTTTTGGGTATCAGGCGGACGAGTTGAAGTCTTTCCAGGCAGTCAATGAATTGACCTTCCAAAAGAACCTGCAAACCATGAAATACGATAGTCTCTTTGACCCTATGGTTCTCTTGTTTGTTGGTTCCTCCTATGTCTTAACCCTCTTGGTCGGCTCCTTGATGGTTCAGGAAGGGCAGATTACAGTTGGTAATCTAGTCACCTTTATCAGCTATTTGGATATGCTAGTCTGGCCTCTCATGGCCATCGGTTTCCTCTTTAATATCACTCAGCGAGGCAAGGTTTCCTACCAGCGGATTAAGAATCTTTTGTCTCAGGAATCACCTGTACAAGACCCTGAGTTTCCTTTAAATGGTATTGAAAATGGGCGCTTGGAGTACGATATTGACAGCTTTGCCTTTGAAAATGAGGAAACACTGACAAATGTTCACTTTAGTCTGGAAAAAGGGCAAACACTGGGCTTGGTTGGGCAAACAGGCTCTGGGAAAACATCTCTAATCAAACTGCTCTTGCGTGAATACGATGTGGATAAGGGAGCCATTTATCTAAACGGTCATAATATTCGTGACTATCGTCTGACAGACCTTCGTAGTCTCATGGGCTACGTCCCTCAGGACCAGTTCCTCTTTGCGACTTCGATTTTAAATAATATCCGCTTTGGGAATCCTGATTTACCACTTTCAGCGGTCGAGGAAGGGACTAAGCTAGCCCAAGTTTACCAAGACATTGTAGCCATGCCTCAGGGATTTGATACGTTGATTGGTGAAAAGGGAGTCAGTCTTTCTGGTGGTCAAAAGCAGCGTCTGGCCATGAGTCGGGCTATGATTTTAGACCCTGATATCTTGATTTTGGATGATTCTTTGTCGGCTGTGGATGCCAAGACAGAGTATGCCATTATCGACAACCTCAAGGAGACGCGAAAGGACAAGACAACCATTATCACGGCTCATCGACTCAGTGCAGTTGTCCATGCAGATTTGATTTTAGTTCTGCAAAATGGCCAGATTATCGAACGGGGTACACACGAAGACCTGCTAACTCTGGATGGCTGGTATGCGCAAACCTACCAGTCTCAGCAGTTGGAAATGAAAGGAGAAGAAGATGCAGAATAAGCAAGAACAATGGGCTGTATTGAAGCGCTTGATGTCCTATCTCAAGCCTTACGGTCTCCTGACCTTTTTGGCACTCAGTTTTCTCCTAGCGACGACGATCATTAAAAGTGTCATTCCCCTTGTGGCTTCCCACTTTATCGACCAGTATCTCAGCAATCTCAATCAACTTGCCGTTACCGTTTTGCTGGCCTACTATGGTCTATATATCCTGCAAACTCTGGTCCAGTATGTCGGCAATCTTCTCTTTGCGCGCGTGTCCTACAGTATTGTTAGGGATATTCGTCGGGATGCTTTTGCCAATATGGAGAAACTGGGCATGTCTTACTTTGACAAGACGCCAGCAGGCTCCATCGTCTCTCGTTTGACCAATGATACCGAGACCATTAGTGATATGTTTTCGGGGATTTTATCCAGCTTTATCTCAGCAGTTTTCATTTTTCTGACAACTCTTTATACCATGTTGGTGTTGGATTTTCGTTTGACTGCTTTGGTTCTGCTCTTTCTCCCCTTAATTTTTCTTTTGGTCAATCTCTATCGGAAAAAATCCGTGAAGGTTATCGAAAAAACCAGAAGTCTCTTGTCTGATATCAATAGCAAGCTGGCTGAAAACATCGAGGGAATCAGAATAATCCAGGCCTTTAATCAAGAGAAGCGTCTACAGTCAGAGTTTGATGAAATCAACAAAGAACACTTGGTCTATGCCAACCGTTCTGTAGCCTTGGATGCCCTCTTTTTGCGCCCTGCCATGAGTTTGCTGAAACTCCTAGGATATGCAGTTTTAATGGCCTACTTTGGCTACCGTGGGCTTTATCTGGGAATAACAGCAGGAACCATGTATGCCTTTATCCAGTACATCAATCGTCTCTTTGACCCTTTAATTGAAGTGACGCAAAACTTTTCAACCCTGCAAACGTCTATGGTTTCTGCAGGCCGTGTATTTGCCTTGATTGACGAGAGGACCTATGAGCCTCTTCAAGAAGATGGGCAGGCTAAAGTCAAAGAAGGCAATATTCGATTTGAACATGTATGTTTCTCTTATGATGGTAAACATCCGATTCTGGATGACATTTCCTTCTCCGTTAACAAAGGTGAGACCATTGCCTTTGTGGGGCATACAGGTTCTGGGAAATCTTCGATTATCAATGTCCTTATGCGCTTTTATGAATTTCAATCAGGGCGAGTTCTCTTGGATGGTGTGGATATCAGGAACTACAGTCAGGAAGAACTGAGAAAAAACATTGGTCTGGTCTTGCAGGAGCCCTTCCTCTATCATGGGACTATTAAGTCCAATATCGCCATGTACCAAGAAATCAGTGATGAGCAGGTAAAGGACGCAGCTACTTTTGTGGATGCAGATTCCTTTATTCAAGAACTTCCTCAGGGTTATGATTCCCCTGTTTCTGAGCGTGGTTCGAGCTTCTCTACTGGTCAGCGTCAGCTTCTTGCCTTTGCCAGAACAGTAGCCAGTCAGCCTAAAATCCTGATTTTGGATGAAGCGACTGCCAATATTGACTCTGAAACAGAAAGCTTAGTTCAAGCTTCTCTGGCTAAGATGAGACAGGGGCGGACAACCATTGCCATCGCTCACCGTCTTTCTACCATCCAAGACGCCAACTGTATCTATGTTTTGGACAAGGGGCGCATTATCGAGAGCGGAACCCATGAGGAACTCTTGTTCTTGGGAGGAACCTATCACAAGATGTATAGTTTGCAGGCCGGGGCCATGGCCTAATACTCTTTGAAAATCTCTTAAAACCAAGCCATCTTTATCTACAACCTAAAATCTGTACTTTGATTTTCATTGAGCATAAGAAGGAAATCCTTCAAATTACAGATTTCTTTCACCGCCTTTTCCATTTTGTGGTATAATGAAAAATGTTGACAAATAGTATAATAAAAACAAAGGAGAAACAGCATGCTGAAATGGGAAGACTTGCCTGTGGAAATGAAATCAAGCGAGGTTGAGTCTTACTACCAGCTTGTCTCTAAAAGGAAGGGTTCGCTGATTTTCAAGCGTTGTTTGGACTGGGTTTTGGCCTTGGTTGTACTTGTTCTGACCTCTCCCATCTTTCTCGTTTTGAGCATTTGGATCAAGTTGGATAGCAAGGGGCCGGTTATTTACAAGCAAGAGCGCGTGACTCAGTACAACCGTCCGTTCAAAATTTGGAAGTTCCGTACCATGGTGACGAATGCAGACAAAAAAGGAAGTTTGGTGACTTCAGCTAACGATAGTCGCATTACCAGGGTTGGCAATTTCATCCGCCGTGTCCGTTTGGACGAACTGCCTCAGCTGGTCAATGTCCTTAAAGGCGAAATGTCCTTTGTCGGTACACGACCTGAAGTGCCACGCTACACAGAGCAGTATAGCCCTGAAATGATGGCAACCTTGCTTTTGCCAGCAGGGATCACCTCTCCAGCCAGCATCAACTACAAGGATGAGGACGCTATTATCAGTCAAATGACCGAAAAAGGCCTGTCAGTTGACCAAGCCTATGTAGAACACGTCCTTCCTGAAAAGATGCGCTATAACCTCGACTATCTCCGAGAATTTAGTTTCCTTGGAGACATCAAAATCATGTTTCAAACCGTGTTTGAAGTGCTAAAATAAAGTAGTCATGAGAAAATGAGTACAGATAAAAGGAGCAAATCAATGCCAAATTACAATATTCCATTTTCACCACCCGATATTACGGAAGCAGAAATTGCTGAAGTAGCGGATACCCTGCGTTCTGGTTGGATCACAACAGGTCCTAAGACCAAAGAATTGGAGCGCCGCTTGTCTCAATACACACAGACGCCTAAGACTGTCTGCCTAAACTCTGCGACTGCCGCTCTTGAGTTGATTTTGCGCGTCTTGGAAGTGGGACCTGGTGATGAAGTCATCGTTCCAGCCATGACCTATACAGCTTCATGTAGTGTTATCACTCATGTAGGGGCGACCCCTGTCATGGTGGATATCCAAGCAGATACGTTTGAGATGGACTATGACCTGCTTGAGCAAGCCGTTACTGAAAAGACTAAGGTGATTATTCCGGTTGAGCTTGCGGGGATTGTTTGCGACTATGACCGTTTGTTCCAAGTAGTGGAGAAAAAACGTGACCTCTTTACTGCTTCAAGCAAGTGGCAAAAAGCATTTAACCGTATTGTGATTGTTTCTGATAGTGCCCATGCTTTGGGATCTACATATAAAGGACAACCAGCTGGTTCTATCGCTGACTTTACTTCCTTCTCATTCCATGCCGTTAAGAATTTTACAACGGCAGAAGGTGGAAGTGCGACTTGGAAAGCCAATCCAGCGATTGACGACGAAGAGATGTACAAGGAATTCCAAATTCTTTCCCTTCACGGGCAAACTAAGGATGCTCTTGCTAAGATGCAGCTGGGTTCATGGGAATACGATATCGTCACACCAGCCTACAAGTGCAATATGACCGATATCATGGCTTCCCTTGGTCTGGTACAATTGGACCGCTATCCAAGTTTGTTGCAACGCCGTAAGGACATTGTGGACCGCTATGATCGTGGTTTTGCAGGTTCTCGTATCCGTCCATTGGCACACAAGACTGAAACTGTCGAATCTTCACGCCATCTCTACATCACCCATGTAGAAGGAGCGAGCTTAGAAGAACGCAATCTCATCATCCAAGAATTAGCTAAAGCAGGAATTGCAAGTAACGTCCACTACAAACCACTTCCGCTCTTGACAGCCTATAAGAATCTTGGCTTTGATATGGACAACTATCCTAAGGCCTATGCCTTCTTTGAAAATGAAATTACGCTCCCTCTTCACACTAAATTAAGCGATGAAGAAGTGGACTATATCATTGAGACTTTCAAAACAGTTTCTGAAAAAGTACTAGTTTTATCAAAAAAATTGTAAAAAAGTCTTGACAAAGAAAAAACAAAGTATTAAAATAAGTTCAATAAATCAGAAAAGTAACTATTTTTGATCTTCAGGGAGCCTGTGGTGATTGTGAACAGGTGGTTGGAAGTAGTGAAAGTGGGCTGATTTTAAAAAATGAATTTGAAACAATGAAAATTCGGTGCGCACACCTTACAGTGCAACTTGTTGTTAGACAAGGCAGAGATGTAAAGGGATAGTCCCTTTATAATTGAGGTGGCACCGCGTTACCAACGCCCTCACACGGAATTTAATTCTGTGTGTGGGCTTTTTTCATATCTTGGGACCAATACAGAAAGAGGAAAATTTTATGACAACTAAAGGTTATTTTGGACAATTTGGTGGTAGTTTTGTACCGGAGCCGATTCAGGCTTTGTTGGATGAGTTGGAAGTGACATTTGACAAGTACAAGGATGATCCAGAATTTTTGGCAGAATTTCGCCATTACTTGAAGGATTATTCAGGTCGCGAAACACCGCTCTATTTTGCAGAAAGTTTGACAGAACACCTAGGTGGAGCTAAGATTTATCTCAAACGTGAAGACCTTAACCACCTTGGTTCTCACAAGCTCAACAACGTTTTAGGACAAATTCTTTTGGCTAAACGCATGGGCAAAAAACGAGTGATTGCGGAAACAGGAGCTGGTCAGCACGGGGTTGCGACGGCGGCAGCTGCAGCTAAGTTTGGTATGGCCTGTGATGTCTACATGGGGGCAGAAGATGTGGAACGTCAACGTCTCAATGTTTTCCGTATGGAGATGATGGGAGCAACTGTTCACGCAGTTGAAACAGGGACTCGTACCCTCAAAGATGCTGTTGATGCAGCCTTTGGAGCATGGCTGAATGACCTTGAAGCCTTTTATGTTCTGGGATCTGCTGTGGGACCTCACCCATATCCAACCATTGTTCATGAGTTCCAAAAGGTCATTAGTGAAGAATCTCGCCGTCAAATCTTAGAAAAAGAAGGTCGTTTACCAGACTACGTTATTGCTTGTGTAGGTGGTGGTTCCAATGCCATCGGTGCTTTTTCACAGTATGTGGCTGATGAAGGAGTTAAATTGGTTGGGGTTGAAGCTGCTGGTCACGGACTTGACACAGACAAGCACGCAGCTACTATGACAAAAGGTAGTATCGGAATTGTCGATGGCATGAAGACTTATGCAGTCTTTAAGGAAGATGGAGAGCTAGCTCCAGTTTACTCTATCTCAGCTGGATTGGACTATCCAGGGGTTGGCCCAGAACACGCATACTTTAAAGATTCAGGTCGCGTGGAATATGTGGCTGCGACGGATGAAGAAGCTGTTCAGGCTCTCCTCCTTCTCAGCAAGACAGAAGGGATTATCCCAGCGATTGAAAGTTCGCACGCTATCGCAGAAGCAGTTAAACGTGCACCGAAACTAAGTAAAGACGACATTATCATCATCAATGTCTCTGGTCGTGGAGACAAGGACGTAGCTGCGATTGCAGACTACCTAGAAGCTAAAAAATAAAAGATGGAAAAATTACAGTCCTTTCTCTCACAGAGAGCTTGTGGTTGCTGGAAACAAGTAGAGAAAGCTGTAAGGTTGGGTCCATCTGAAACGAGAGAAGAAAACATAATTCTCAAGGGAGTGCCCTTTATCGCACAGCCTGTTACAGGAGGTATCTGAGACAGGAATGAGAGATAGGAGAAATCCTATAATTGAGGTGGCACCGCGAATTTCGTCCTCACGCAAGTTATTTTGCGTGGGGATTTTTATATGTCTATTATAGGTTCAGATGTTTAGTTTTAAATTATTGTTCATTATTAAATAGATTGCTACAAAAAATTTGCGAACGAAGTGAGCTTTTAAAAGATATTTCCCGCCATAGTGGTATCCTATAGAAGCAAATATGCTTCTATAGGACGGAATTTTTGAGAGTAAAATAGTTCGGGGAACTATTTTAGCCTGAGCCTAAAAATGAATGAGCGAGGAGCTCAAAAATTAAGTCTTTCATTTCATGGATTTCTAAAATCATCCACTGGATAATTTTACCTCCCGTCCGCACTATTTAAGGGAAATAGAAAAAAATTAAAAATAAGGAACTGAAAGGGAAATTACAATGGAACGAATCATTCATGGAGATGTCTTATCACCAATCTTGGCTTATATGCGCCTAAAGGGGCAACACAAGGTTATCTTAGAGAGTATTCCGAGAGACAAGGAAACAGCTCGTTTTTCTATCCTAGCCTATAATCCAGTTTTTGAGATTAAGTTTGAAAATGGAGTCCTTTATCAAAATGGGCAAGTGATTGATCGTGATCCCTTGGATTTCCTTTATGAAGTAACTCATAAGAGCCAACACCATTCAGATCTACCTTTTGGTGGAGGAGCTATTGGATTTGTGGGTTACGATATGATTTCGCTTTATGAAGAAATTGGTCAAATTCCTGAGGATACAATTGGGACTCCAGACATGCATTTCTTCATCTATGAGAGTTACATTGTCTTTGACCACAAGAAGGAAAAAATCCATGTCATCGAGGATGCTCTTTATAGTGAGCGCAGTCAAGAAGACTTGGAAAAAGCTTTGAATCAAGTGCTTGAGGAATTACGCATTCCTGCACCAAATGAATTTGAAGATTTGGATATATCACCGCTTGACTTCAAACCCCATATCGCTCCTGAGAAGTTTGAGGAAATGGTGGAAATCGCTCGTGACTTGATTCGTAACGGGGATATGTTCCAATGCGTGCTCAGTCAACGCTTCTCAGCAGAGGTTACTGGAAATCCTTTTGACTTCTACAGAAATCTTCGCGTAACCAATCCATCTAATTACCTTTATTTCTATGACTTTGGTGATTATCAAATCATCGGTGCTAGTCCAGAAAGTTTGGTTTCCGTCAAAAATGGCATCGTGACAACTAATCCGATTGCAGGGACGCGACCAAGAGGTGCTACGGATGAAGAGGACAAGGCTTTGGCGACAGACCTACTTTCGGATGAGAAGGAAACAGCAGAGCATCGGATGTTAGTAGACTTGGGGCGTAATGATATTGGCCGCATCTCTGAAACAGCAAGTGTCCAAGTCACCAAGTATATGGAAGTGGAGCTTTTCCGTTATGTCATGCATTTGACCAGTGTAGTCAAGGGGCGTTTGCTTCCAGAACTCACTGCCATGGATGCCTTGAAAGCAACACTTCCTGCTGGAACAGTTTCAGGAGCACCAAAGATTCGGGTCATGAGACGCATCTATGAACTGGAAACAGAAAAACGTGGCGTATACGCAGGAGCAATCGGCTACTTGTCTGCGACGGGTGATATGGATTTTGCCATTGCCATCAGAACCATGATTCTCAAAAATCAAACAGCCTATGTGCAGGCTGGTGCTGGGATTGTCTACGACTCCATCGCCCAAAACGAATACCAAGAAACCATTAACAAAGCTAAATCTATGACTAGAATTGGAGAACTAAGACCATGATTTTATTGATTGACAACTATGATTCTTTTACCTATAACTTGGCGCAGTACATTGGGAATTTTGCAGAAGTGCAGGTTTTGAGAAATGATGATCCCAAGCTGTATGAAGAAGCTGAAAAAGCAGATGGTCTGGTCTTTTCTCCTGGTCCTGGTTGGCCAGTTGATGCTGGAAAGATGGAAGACATGATTCGTGATTTTGCTGGCAAGAAGCCGATTCTTGGGATTTGTTTGGGCCATCAAGCCATCGCAGAAGTCTTTGGCGGTAAGTTAGGTTTGGCTCCAAAAGTCATGCATGGGAAACAGAGCAATATCAGCTTTGAAGCGCCATCTGTTTTGTATCAAGGCATCGAGGATGGCCGTGCAGTCATGCGTTACCACAGTATTTTGATTGAAGAAATGCCAGAAGACTTTGAAGTGACAGCTCGTTCGACTGATGACCAAGCTATCATGGGAATTCAACATAAAAACCTACCGATTTATGGCTTCCAGTACCATCCAGAGAGTATCGGAACGCCAGATGGCTTGTCTTCTATTCGGAATTTTATCGAGAAGGTTGTAAAGCGAGGAAACTAGGATGAAAGAGATTATTGAAAAACTAGCAAAATTTGAAAATTTATCAGGTGTGGAAATGACGGACGTCATTGAGCGTATCGTAACTGGGCGTGTAACGGAGGCGCAGATTGCTTCTCTCCTTTTGGCTCTTAAGATGAAGGGGGAAACACCTGAAGAACGCACAGCCATTGCCCAAGTCATGAGAGGACATGCCCAACATATTCCAACTGAAATCCATGATGCTATGGACAATTGTGGTACAGGTGGAGACAAGTCTTTCAGCTTTAATATTTCCACAACTGCAGCCTTTGTCTTGGCTGGTGGCGGTGTTCACATGGCCAAGCATGGTAACCGCTCGATTTCTTCTAAATCTGGTTCTGCAGATGTCCTCGAAGCCTTGGGCATCAACCTAGACCTCAAACCAGCTGAACTAGGTAAGGTCTTTGACAAAACTGGAATCGTCTTTCTCTTTGCTAAAAATATGCACCCAGCTATGAAATACATCATGCCAGCTCGTTTGGAACTAGGAATTCCAACGATCATGAACTTGACTGGTCCCCTGATTCACCCAATGGCCTTGGAAACACAGCTTCTTGGAATTAGTCGTCCAGAATTGCTAGAAAGTACAGCTCAGGTTTTGAAAAATATGGGTCGCAAGCGTGCCATTGTGGTTGCTGGGCCAGAAGGACTGGATGAAGCTGGTTTGAACGGAACAACCAAGATTGCACTTCTTGAAAATGGCGAAATCACCTTATCAAGCTTTACTCCAGAGGATTTAGGGATGGAGCGCTACGCTATCGAAGATATTCGTGGAGGCAATGCTCAGGAAAATGCAGAAATTTTGCTTAGCGTTCTGAAAAATGAACCAAGTTCATTCTTGGAAACGACAGTTTTAAATGCTGGTCTTGGTTTCTATGCTAATGGTAAGGTAGATAATATCAAGGATGGAGTTGCCTTAGCTCGTCAAGTGATTGCTAGTGGCAAGGCCCTTGAAAAACTTAGACTGTTACAGGAGTACCAAAAATGAGTCAGGAATTTTTAGCACGAATTTTGGAGCGGAAGGCGCGTGAGGTGGAGCAGATGAAGCTGGAGCAAATCCAGCCCTTGCGCCAGACCTATCGTTTGGCAGAATTTTTGAAGAATCACCAAGACCGTTTACAGGTAATCGCTGAAGTCAAGAAGGCTAGCCCTAGTCTGGGAGATATCAACCTCGATGTGGATATTGTACAACAGGCCCAGACTTATGAAGCGAACGGAGCAGTGATGATTTCTGTTCTGACAGATGAAGTTTTCTTTAAAGGTCATTTGGATTATCTGCGGGAGATTTCCAGTCAGGTACAGATTCCGACGCTTAACAAGGACTTTATTATCGATGAAAAGCAAATCATCCGTGCTCGCAATGCAGGTTCGACAGTCATCCTGCTTATCGTGGCTGCCTTGTCAGAAGAACGTCTTAAGGAACTTTATGACTACGCGACAGAGCTTGGTCTGGAAGTCTTGGTGGAAACCCACAATCTAGCTGAACTAGAAGTGGCTCACAGACTTGGTGCCCAGATTATCGGGGTCAATAACCGCAACTTGATCACCTTTGAAGTTGACTTGCAGACCAGTGTAGACTTGGCTAAACATTTCAAAGATGATTGCTTGTACATTTCTGAATCTGCTATTTTCACAGGGCAGGATGCGGAACGAGTAGCACCCTGCTTTAACGGAATTTTGGTAGGGACAGCTCTTATGCAGGCAGAAGATGTAGCCCAGAGAATCAAGGAGTTGCAGATTGACAAAGGTTAAAATTTGTGGACTATCGACCAAAGAAGCGGTGGCAACAGCCGTTTCATCAGGAGCAGACTACATCGGTTTTGTCTTTGCACCTAGTAAAAGACAGGTGACCTTGGATCAGGCTGTTGAGCTGGCAACGCTTATTCCTGCAGATGTCAAAAAGGTTGGTGTATTTGTTTCACCAAGTCGGGCAGAATTGCTAGAAGCGGTTGAAAAAGTTGGTTTGGACTTGGTTCAAGTTCACGGTCAGGTGGCAGATGATTTGTTTGAGAATTTGCCTTGTGCCAGTATTCAGGCTGTGCAGGTGGATGGAGAGGGTCATGTGCCCAATTCTCAGGCAGACTATCTACTCTTTGATGCCCCTGTGGCTGGGAGTGGCCAGACCTTTGACTGGGCTCAACTGGAGACGATTGGACTAACTCAGCCTTTCTTTATCGCAGGTGGGCTTAAGGAAGACAATGTAGTAAAAGCAATTCAACACTTTACTCCTTATGCAGTCGATGTATCAAGCGGAGTGGAGACAGATGGACAAAAAGATCATGAAAAGATTAGAAGATTTATAGAGAGGGTAAAGCATGGCATATCAAGAACCAAATAAAGATGGATTTTACGGAAAATTCGGTGGACGTTTCGTCCCAGAAACATTGATGACAGCAGTTTTGGAGTTGGAGAAGGCCTACCGTGAAAGTCAGGCAGACCCAAGTTTCCAAGAGGAATTAAACCAACTTTTGCGCCAGTATGTAGGACGTGAAACTCCCCTTTACTACGCAAAAAACTTGACCCAGCATATTGGCGGAGCCAAGATTTATCTCAAACGTGAAGACCTCAACCATACAGGGGCCCACAAGATTAACAATGCCTTGGGACAAGTTCTTCTGGCTAAACGCATGGGTAAAAAGAAAATTATCGCTGAAACAGGTGCTGGTCAGCACGGTGTGGCAACTGCAACTGCTGCAGCCCTCTTTAACATGGAATGTACTATCTACATGGGTGAGGAAGATGTCAAACGCCAAGCCCTCAATGTGTTCCGAATGGAGCTTTTGGGAGCCAAGGTCGAGGCTGTAACAGATGGTTCGCGCGTGCTCAAGGACGCAGTCAATGCGGCCCTTCGTTCATGGGTAGCTAATATCGATGATACCCACTATATCCTTGGTTCTGCCTTGGGGCCTCATCCATTCCCAGAAATCGTTCGTGACTTCCAAAGTGTCATCGGTAGAGAAGCTAAACAACAGTACCGTGACTTGACAGGTCAAGATCTGCCAGATGCCCTAGTAGCTTGTGTTGGTGGTGGTTCGAATGCCATCGGGCTCTTCCATCCCTTTGTAGAAGATGAGTCTGTAGCTATGTATGGGGCTGAAGCGGCTGGACTTGGTGTGGATACGGAGCACCACGCAGCTACCTTGACCAAGGGTCGTCCTGGTGTTCTTCACGGTTCTCTCATGGATGTGCTCCAAGATGCCCATGGTCAAATTCTTGAAGCCTTCTCGATCTCAGCAGGTTTGGACTATCCTGGTATCGGTCCAGAGCATTCTCACTACCACGATATCAAACGTGCCAGCTATGTTCCTGTGACTGACGAGGAAGCCTTGGAAGGATTCCAACTCTTGTCTCGTGTGGAAGGGATTATCCCAGCCTTGGAATCTAGCCATGCCATTGCTTTTGCGGTGAAATTGGCCAAAGAACTTGGTCCAGACAAATCCATGATTGTCTGTCTATCAGGTCGTGGGGACAAGGATGTGGTTCAAGTCAAAGACCGCTTGGAAGCAGATGCAGCAAAGAAGGGAGAAGCTCATGCCTAAGACACTAACAGAAAAATTGAACGCTATTAAAGCAGCTGGAAAAGGAATTTTCGTTCCCTATATCATGGCTGGAGACCACGAGAAAGGCTTGGATGGTCTAGCTGAAACAATCCACTTTTTAGAAGATTTGGGAGTCTCTGCCATTGAAGTGGGCATTCCATTTTCAGATCCTGTTGCAGATGGACCTGTTATAGAAGAAGCTGGCTTGCGCAGTTTAGCCCACGGGACCTCTACCCAGGCTTTGGTTGAAACCTTGAAAACCATTCAAACAGAGGTTCCACTGGTCATCATGACCTACTTCAACCCCCTCTTTCAGTACGGTGTGGAGAACTTTGTCAAATATTTGGCAGATACAGCGGTTAAGGGCTTGATTATTCCAGACCTTCCTCATGAGCATGCCAACTTTGTAGAGCCTTTTTTGGCAGACACAGACATTGCTTTGATTCCTTTAGTTAGTTTGACGACAGGAATTGAGCGCCAGAAAGAGTTGATTGAAGGGGCAGAAGGATTCGTCTATGCCGTTGCCATCAATGGGGTGACAGGGAAATCAGGCAATTACCGTGCAGATTTGGACAAGCACTTGGCGCAACTTCATCAAGTAGCCGACATCCCAGTCTTGACAGGTTTTGGTGTATCTAGTCAAGCCGATCTGGAACGCTTCAATGCGGTATCAGATGGCGTTATCGTCGGTTCAAAAATTGTAAAAGCTCTCCACCAAGGAGAGCCGATTCAGGACTTTATCAAACAAGCAGTAGCTTACCAAAAATAATCAAACAAGTAGCAAGTAAGAGGAAAGGCACGAAAGGAAGTCTTTCCTTTTTCTTTTGCAGGAGAAAGGCTAGAATCCCCGTCGCAGAAGCAAACTGAATCAAGATGAGTAATTCGGTTACGCTAAAGATAAGAGAACAAGAAGCTAAAAAGAGAAAATCCCCTGCTCCCATGCGGATATCGATAAAATGAGCCAAAATTCCAAGGATAAGGAAGAAGACCATGACCAGATTCCAGCCAGAGGAAGCCATGAGGATTAGGTGGAAAGTCATCCAGACCAGTAAGGGATATTCCTGATGGCGAAAGTCGTAGATGCCCAAGGTCAAACCAGCAGTGATTAGGATGACTTGCCCCAAGGAAAGAAATCCCCAAGACCAAGATAGAAAGAGGAGTCCTAAGCCTAGTTCCCAAAGGGCATACCAGATAGGATAAGAAGCCTTGCAGTAGCGGCAGCGAAAGCGATTGAAAACCTGCGAGAGAATCGGAATCAAATCTAAGGGACGCAAGGGAGTCTGACAGGAATCGCAGTGACTGGCCGGTCGGATAATGGATTGCTCAGGGAAACGGTCAATGACCAAACCAAGAAAGGAAGCGAGAATGCTCCCGACAAGAAAAAAATAAAAATCAATCATACTTATCTATTCGTAAAAAATAGGAGAAGTAGTATAATGGAGAAACATAGATAAGATGGTGAGGCAAAAATGACAATTCGTTTTGAAGAAAAAGTGGCTACAGAAAACGCTCAGCTCGTATGCCAATGGTCCAGCTCCCTTGGCAAATCCTTTCAAGAACAATGGATGGGACCAATGGTTCCTTTTCCCTTGACTATTCAAGTTTTGCAAGAGTTGGAAGGAATCTTTTCAATCTTTGAAGGACAAGAGTTTGTGGGGCTTATCCAGAAAATCAGGCAAGAAGACAGCAATCTTCATATTGGAAGATTTTTTATCAATCCCCAGAAACAGGGGCAGGGCTTAGGTAGCCAGACTTTCAGGAAATTTGTTAGTTTGGCCTTTGAAAATGGAGACATAGATAGTATTTCTTTAAATGTCTTCGAGACAAATCAACCAGCTCAGAATCTTTACCAAAAAGAAGGATTTGAAATCATTCAAATGGTTGAAGCACCTGTACGAAAATACGTTATGAAAAAGTTTAGATAGAAAGCAAAAAGCCTTAGTTCCTAAAGCTTTTTTAATGTTATAAACCCATTAAAACAAATCCCAGTCAGGTGTTGCATGTTTTCTAGTCTGAGTCATGTAAAAATGAACAAAATGGATTTGGATTGCTAGAGCTAAAATGGTTGCAATAGTCACTACTATCATAGGATTAGAAGCAAAGATTAAAGAGAGAATCAAGGCAATCAGATAGAGTGCAGCTTGTAGCCAGTAGAAACCTTTCGAATAGCGAAGATAGTCTTTGTTATAGGGACCATTTGCTAGGACAGCAGCCTGGAAGAGGCCAAGCCCCATATAAAAGAAGCTGGTTACAAAGAGATGATTGGCTTCAGGATTCAGAAGAAAACTCATGGAAACAGTCATCATAATCAGTCCAATGAAAATAGGATAGTGACTGTAAATCAGAAATATTCCCTTTTGATTAGATGCTTCATCAATGGCATGGTCGAATTGACCAAAATAAAACATGAACAGAGAAACCATGATAATGAAATAAAGAATCGAATAAATCGAAAAATTCTCGATTGTAAAGAAGTTAACTAGCTCCATAATCATCTCTCCAAACGTAATAATGACAAGAAGGGAGATGCGCTCGATTAAATGGGGGAGAACTATCTGGAAATGATCATCTTTACTAATCGAGGTAATTGGCGTAATAAATGTTAGCAGAATACTAGCATAAAGGATATAGACTCCAATGTAAATAGGAAGAAGAGCTGCTAGATAGATTTCTAAACTTCGTAGACCTGTTATCCATAGAAAACCTTTGATACTTTCCCTATGAACATTATCGGTTGATTTTTTAAAAAACTCAACCAAATATTGAAAAAATAAGGTAAGGGTTAATGTACCAATAGCCCAACAGACATAATGAAAATATTGTTGCCAATCATCTTTAATCAAATTGGATATAAAGAGTAAAAGTCCCATATTGATAAACATGATTACCATGTTAAATAAAGAGTTCTTTCCATAGCGATTGGTATAAACGGTTTGAATCATCCAGGCATTGATGAGAAGCAAGACAGACATGAAAAAATCAAGCAAAGAATTCCAAGTCAAAATACCGTTATGAAGATGGTGAATTAAAGTAGTTACTTTTGAAATCGCAAAAACAAAAACTAGATCATAAAAAAGTTCTGAATAATTTACACGTTTATGTTTAACAAGAGTTGTCATCTCAAGTCCTTTCTATTCTATAAGTCCGATTTATTATAACAGAAAATAGCAATAAAAGAAAAAGAGATTCTTAAATAACTTCATGTGGCGCTAATGAACTGCGCCACAAAAGTTAGGTTTTTTCTGTCCAACTTTTGAGGTCAGTACAGAAGGGCCGCTTTTTCTATCGTTTTTAGTGCTAAGACTACACAAAAAAGCCTTGAATTTCAAGGTTTTTCCTGTTGTATGTAGATGCCCCCTACAGGGATCGAACCTGTGACCCACGGATTAAGAGTCCGCTGCTCTGCCAGCTGAGCTAAGGAGGCAAAGAAAAAAGCTGTATTGGTGCCGAAACTTCACGGTTTGTATTGAACCCGCGCAATTAAGCAGGTGGGCAACTCGCTCTAACTGAAGCTGTTTCCGTGTGAGACGGCCTACATGCTGTTAGAAGACTTTTGTTTCCCTAATAATACAAAAAATAGTCGGTCAACACTTAAGTGTGAAGTCGTACACCACAGCGTTTCTATGTTTATATGATACCACTTTTTCAAAAAAAATCAAGAGGAAAGTGCAATTTTTTGAAAAGGATTTCAGATTTTTCGCAAACGGTCGATAGCTTCCTTTCTTTGAGCCAAAGCCCGTTCATATTTACCAGTATCTTCTGCTTGGAAATAGTGATGATTGCGGATTTTTTCTGGTAGATAGTCTTGTTTAATCCAATTTCCAGGATAGTTGTGTGGATAGAGATAGTCTTGGGCATTCCCCAGTTCCTTGCTTCCGCTGTAGTGCCCATCACGCAGGTGTCGCGGAATAGGCAAGTGCCCTGATGTTTTGAGGTCAGCAAGTGCCTTATCCATAGCTACATAGGCTGAGTTGGATTTTGGAGAAAGTGCCAAATCAATCACGACATTGGCAATGAGAATACGTGCTTCTGGGAAACCAATCTTTTGGGCAGCATCCAGAGCAGTCACAGTGTGAATCTGGGCTTCAGGATTGGCCAAACCGATATCTTCATAAGCGATAACAGTCAAACGACGAGCGAGACTTGGCAAATCACCAGCCTCAATCAAGCGAGCAGCATAGTGAAGACTGGCATCCACATCCGAGCCACGGATAGACTTTTGCAGAGCTGAGAGCACGTCGTAATGTCCATCTCCATCCTTATCCATAGTGATGTAGCTCCGCTGCAGGCTATTTTCCATGATATCAAGGGTGATGTAGCGGATGCCCTTATCATTCTCAGGGGTAGAGAGAACAGCCAAGTCCAGTGAGTTGAAGGCAGAGCGAAGGTCTCCGTTTGTAGAGGTTGCGATGAAATCCAGCGCATCCTCATCTAGTTCTATTGGGAAATCAAAACCACGCTCAGAGTTACTTAGAGCTATCTGCAGGGCCTCCTTGACGTCTTGATTGGACAGAGGTTCCAACTCAAAAATCTGAACACGGCTACGGATGGCAGGAGTGACAGAAAAGAAAGGATTTTCAGTCGTAGCGCCAATCATGATGACAAGACCACTTTCCAAGAGTGGCAGGAGGAAGTCTTGCTTGGTCTTATCTAGTCTATGAATTTCGTCAAGGAGTAGTACAAGTCCACCTGAAAATTTAGCCTCTTCGGCGATTTCTTGCAGTCGTTTTTTACTATCAACTGTCGCATTGAAAGTTCGAAAGGCATACTTAGTAGTTCCAGCGATGGCTGAGGCAATACTGGTCTTGCCGATTCCCGGAGGGCCATAGAGAATCATGGAGGACAGGCGGTTGGCTTCCACCATGCGACGAATGATTTTTCCGTGTCCGACCAGATGTTCCTGACCGATGACCTGGTCGATGGTTTTAGGGCGCATGCGAAGCGCGAGATTGTCTGGCATAGCAGTCCTTTCTAACGTGGATTTTAGTGTCATATTTTTTGAGTAGAATGACTCATCTAATATATCTTACTATGTCCATTCTAGCCTATTAGTTGTGATATTTCAATGTTTTTGTAATATTCAGGGTGTGAGATAGAATCTTTTTGACTATTTAATTTAATGAGGAGAGGTATCAGCATGAGAGAAAGGATTTCCCTTAAAACTCAAAATAGGATAGTTGAGCCTAAAGAAGTAGAGTTACTAATCTGAGAAATAATATTGCTAAATGTTATTGCATGAACTATAATGAAAGGAAAGATGATAAGCAATGGAAAGAATGGGATTACCAAGTTAGGAAGTTTTCTTGATAAAGTGCATAGTAGATATAAATTTAGATAGCAATATTTGAAAAGGAGGAAATGGAACTAGATGAATACTTCAAATTCAAAGCTACTTGAAAATAAGTCATTTATGGAACTTGACGGACTAGTTGGTTTACCAAATGGAGTGAAACCAGCACCTATGAAATACAATCTTGGAAAAATCAACAAATATTTAAACGAAACAGGAAAAGAATTTAAAGAACTGACTGTTCTGGAACTAAAACAATTTGAGAGAGTTAAATAAAGATGGGACTAGATAAAAGATTTGTGGAGAAAGCCTTTGCCAGTGGCAAAGATAGAGTTAATAGAGCAATTTTTGTAAAACCTGAAGAACTAATTGAACTATCTGATGAAGATTTAAGTTATTTTGGGGAAGGTATTTTTTATTGCTTACCTCGTAGCAAATTTGTAGAAAGTCATAAAGATGAGATTAGAGAGAAATACAATCTATCTAACGAATTACCAAAGAAAATGGTATCTATTTAGGTACTTTTTTAAAAATGAGGGCATGGGATAGAATTAGAAAAACAAAACCAAGCTTAAAAGAAATTATAAACATGGTTGAAAAGTGAAATAGTGGATATCTATTCGAAGGAGTTTTTACTCCATTTGATCTTGGTTAATAATTTCAACTTTCTTGATTTCATCTTCAAAGAGTTTTGTCCATCTGGTTCCAGAATTAACAGATAATCCATCAAGTTCTTCATCATAGACATCTTTGTCTTCGTAAAGAGCTACGCCTTTAAATATTTGGCCATCAATATCGGTGATTCTGACAACCTTATTATTAAATTTTCTAAGATCCATCAGTCTCTCCTTTCAGTCTGTTATATTATTGGAATTCCATTAACATAAGCTTCTTTAGCCTCCGCAAGGGTCATTTCATTAGGGCCACCATCTATATTAGTTTCTCCTGTGTTTTGCCACTGACAGACGTCACAGATGTCATACACTGCTGTAACAGTCCCACATACTGGACAATGGACATATTCTCGACCATCAATGATTATCAAATTCTCTTTTCCAGTCTTATTCATTTAAGGTTACTCCCAACACTATACAAATATATTAGCTATTTCAATACACTACTTTTTCAATATCATTGATTGTAATTGTTATGGTATCCCAGTCTTTCGGGGAATCTCCTATGTCAGCAATAAAAGTATCTTCACTTAACTTTTCGACAATTGTCGCCGTTTGACCGTTTTTTAACAACACTGTATCAAATTCTAGAATTTTTACGATTTTTCTCCTTGCGTAAGCTTCTTTGGCTTCGGCTAGAGTCAATTTATTTGGGCCACCGTCAATATTTATAATACCTGTATTTTGCCAACGACAGACGTCACAGATATCATAGTCCATAACTTCAGTTCCGCAAACAGGGCAATGTAGCCATATTTCCCCGTTAATTTCCCAAGTCTTTTGTGATTCATTCATGTCGTTCTTCCTTTTATAAGCCATTTTCGCTTCAGCAAGAGTCATTTTATTAGAACCACCATCGATATTAAATGCTCCCGTATTTTGCCAATGACAAACATCGCAAATATCATAAGTTTCTACTAAAGTTCCACATACAGGGCAATGCACATGCTCCCAACCATCAATGAAAATTAAATTCTCTTTTTTAGTTTTATTCATGATAAACAACTCCTGTTATTTTGTAATACCGTCTTGAGTTAACTCTATTGATGCGATTTCAGATTCATTAAATCCAACATATGGATATTTATCTGTTCTTATTGTAATTTCATCATAGAGTTCATCTTCCGTATCAAGTTTCCCTGTAAAGCTATTACAATGACCCTCTAAAATTTGCCCGTCAACAAAAACAACACTAATTTCTTTTCCTAAATATCGTTCTAAATTCATTACTGATTTCCTTTCCAATATTATACTTCAAATCAAGTGATATTACTAATGAATAAAGTATGGTAAATGATAAAACAGTTTATTTGACAGTGCTAGTTTTTTGACTGCAGAACGTATTGATTTAGTAGTTTTTGCTAATCTTTTAGAAAAATCGTAATATAATTTTGGGTGATAATCATTTTTAATGAAGAGAGAGGAAGCAATGTTAAGATTCCATCGCGCCACTTCTAGAGGATAGAGAAATGCAGGAACTCCGAGAGTCTTGCCTATCCGTTTATATAAGGCTTCCCTTAGAACCACATCTAGGGGCTTTTATGTATAAGAGAATAATAAGTATTACTACTTTACAATACGTGTAGCACGTGTTATAATGGTGTTGTCAGGAGGTAAAAGCGCTATGCCTATGACACAAAAAGAGATGGTTAAACTCCTTACGGCTCATGGTTGGATAAAGACCAAAGGCGGTAAAGGCTCCCATATTAAAATGGAGAAGCAAGGGGAAAGACCTATCACAATCCCTCATGGTGAGCTGAATAAGTACACTGAAAGAGGGATAAGAAAGCAAGCTGGGTTGTAAAATTCAGCCCCTGCTTTTTGATATGGAGGTAGTGAGATGTTAGTTACGTATCCAGCTTTATTTTATTATGATGATACAGATGGGGTAAAAGCGACTTATTTTGTTCATTTCCCAGATTTTGAATACTCAGCTACACAAGGTGCGGGGATTTCTGAGGCTTTGGCTATGGGTTCGGAGTGGTTAGGAATTACTGTCGCAGATTTAGTAGAGAGTGATGGAGATTTGCCCCAGCCATCAGATATCAATAGCTTGTCTTTAATTGATAATGATCCTTTTAAAGATGATGAAGATTTCATGTCAACCTATGACCTTGATAAATCTTTTATTTCTATGGTATCTGTCGATGTATCAGAATACCTAGGAAGTCAGGAACCAATTAAAAAGACCTTGACAATACCAAGATGGGCAGATAAGTTGGGACGAGAAATGGGACTTAACTTTTCTCAGACTTTGACAGACGCTATTGCAGATAAGAAGATACAAGCATAAGATTAAGTGTGACATCGTGGGAATAGTCAATAAAAAAACACTCCTAATTGTGCTGGTTACTTGTCTATTGATCCTATAGATTTGCTAGCCCTTTCGAGGGCTTTTTATGTTGATTTTTATGAGAAATGAAGAAATCAGACTGTTAAGAAAATCACTAATACCAAGGGTTTAAATGAGGTAATATGGTATAATTAGGACATAAAATAATTTTGTGGTAAGATGGTAGTATCTATTTTAGCATATTTCCGAGCAATCGGGGCGATTTAAGAGTCGCATAGAAAGAGGACAAAATGGCAACATACGGATTTTTAGACGTTTTAGAGGAAGAGTTGGAGAAGAATTTTCCCTTTGACTTTGAGATTAGTTGGGACAAGCGTAACCACTCGGTTGAAGTGAGTTTTCTATTGGAAGCGCAAAATGCTGCAGGTGTGGAGATGGTGGATGAAGACGGAGAGGTTTCGTCGGACGATATCCTATTTGAGGAAGCGGTACTCTTTTACAATCCTGCTAAGTCAACCGTCAATGAGGGAGACTATTTGACGGTCATCCCTTACCTACCTAAAAAAGGTTTTTCTCGTGAGTTTCTAGCTTATTTTGCTCTATTCCTCAAAGACACTGCAGAGGTTGGACTAGATGCCCTTATGGACTTTTTGGAAGACCCAGAGGCAGAAGAATTCGTCATGGAATGGAATCAAGAAGTCTTTGAAGAAGGAAAAGTTGGATTGGAAGAGGGAGAGTTTTATCCTTATCCAAGATACTAGGAGTTGGATGGAGATTTTATGAAGAAAATTGGGATTTATTTGGTTTATGTGCTAGCTGTTGTCTTTATTATGCTGGCTTGTGCTTGTGGAACAATCGCATTTGCAGAGTTGGGGTATTCTGCATTATTAGTTTTTAGTTTTGGTTATTCTTTTGCTTTTCTAAGCATGTATGTAATCTTTATTCTTCATGAGCTTGGTCATGCATTTTGTGGTTATCTGACAGGCTATCGTCTGGTGGCTTTTGGATTAGGGAACTTTCTTTTAACCAAAAAGTCAGGAAGGCTTCATCTTAGTCGAACAGCAGTTATAAAAAATGTTGGTGCTCAGTATATTGGTTTAAAAGAGAATGAAAGTGATCAAAGAATCATCTTGATGCTTTCAGGAGGCTTGATAGTGCATCTTTGCTTGATATTATTGGCAACACTTTTTGGTTTTTTGACAACAAATTGGTATTTTGCAGGCACTTGGATTTTTCTTAATTTGTCTTTCTTCCTAAATAACATTTTGCCAGTCGGCATCACCGATGGAGCAAAAATTTGGGAATTGCTACAGCACCCTGAAAATACGAAATACGCCTACCTGATGTTGAGGCATTCTGTCCAGACCTTACTAGCTCCTCAAGAATATGATTTAAAAGACTTTATCATGCCTGTTGATGAGGATGTGAGAGGGAGTTTTGCAGAAAGTGTTCAGACTCTTCAGGGGTTGGTATTCATATTGGATGATAATATAGAGCTTGCAAAGCAACAGTTTCAGTCTGTGCTAGAGAAAACAAATAATTCAATGTCTAAAACTATTTCTCAATTATACCTTCTTCAAATTGCTCTGATAGAAGGAGATAATAAGAAAGCGGAAGAATATGCAAGTAATCGAAGCGTCAAATCCTTTTTATCTATAAAAACAGCAGATATGCAGGTCATTCAAGCTTGGTATCAATTTAAGGTAAAGAAAGATGTAGTTCAAACTCACAAGGCTATGAAGATTGCTAGACAGAAAATGGATAGTAGTCGAATGTTGAGGGACGAGAAACGCTATTATCAAAACTGGTTAGCCGAGCTGGAAAAGGAATTAACTGAAGGAGTCTAATATGGAAATAGAAATTTCTGATTTCACAGGCTGTAAGATTGCTTTGTTTTGCGGAGATAAGCTTCTGACTATCTTACGAGATGATAAGACAAGCATTCCCTGGCCCAATATGTGGGAACTGCCCGGCGGTGGGCGAGAGGAGGATGAAAGTCCTTTTGAGTGCGTGGCGCGTGAAGTTTATGAAGAACTGGGAATTCATCTGACTGATGATTGTCTGCTTTGGAGTAAGGTTTATCCAAGCATGCTCTATGAAGGTCGGCACTCTGTCTTTATGGTTGGTCAGCTAAGTCAAGAACAGTTTGACAATATCACCTTTGGTGATGAAGGTCAGACCTATAAGTTGATGAATGTCGAGGAATTTCTTAGCTCCAGTCAAGTTGTACCTCAGTTGCAGGATAGAGTGAGAGATTACATGGAGGAAGTTTGATAAATGGCGAAGCGTAGCAAAAATATCAATATGTTTCTCATGGATGGTGAAGTGACTGGAAAAATCAAATGTACTTTGTCAAATTGGACGGGAGTGATTTACAAAATACCTCGTATTCAATTGGGAGATTTGAAGTCGCGTGATGAGATGAAACAAAGTGGTATTTATTTCTTATTTGGTCGAGATGAAGATAAGCAAAAAGATGTGACATATATCGGTCAGTCAACAACTCGGAAAAATGGTGAAGGGGTATTGTTGAGAATTCAAGAGCATACCCGTGATACTCATGCAGATTATTTTAATGACGTCATAATTCTAACAACTCAAAATAATTCTTTCGGTCCAACAGAAATTAGCTATTTGGAAAATAAATTTACTCAACTTGCTAAAGAAGCTGGTCGCTATATTGTGAAAAATGGGAATGATCCAAATCCTGGTAATGTAACTGAGGAAAAGGAATCTGAACTGGACGAAATTATTGAAAATACACTAATGATTATCGGCACTTTAGGTTATCGTGTTTTTGTTCCAATGACAAAGGAAGTTAGTCAAGATTTGACTGATAATCATTCAACTTATCTTTATTTAAAGCGTAAAACTAAGAAATCTAACAAAGTAATAGAAGCAACTTGTGAACGGACAACTGAAGGTTTTGTTGTTTTAGAAGGAAGTCAAGTAGAAATAATGGATTCTCCTAACCTTCCAGCAAGTTTAAAAGAAATGCGTCAGAATTTAATAGATTCACAGGTTATTCAAGATGGAGTGTTAAAGGAAAAACAACTCTTTTCTAGTCCTTCTTATGCAGCGGCTTTTTTGCTGGGTATGCAAACGAACGGACGAACTGATTGGAAAAATCAGGATGGAAGAACTTTAAAAGAATTAGAAGAATTAATAGATTGATAAGGAAAAATTAAATGGAAACATGGCAAGAGTTAAAAGTTACAGTGAAGCGTGAGGGAGAGGAGCTAGTCTCTAATCTCTTGATTGAGCTGGGAGCGCAAGGTGTTGCGATTGAAGACAGCATGGACTATGTGGGAAATGTGGATCGTTTCGGTGAGATTTTCTCAGAGGTCGAGCAGCAAGAAGAAATCGTTGTGACCGCCTACTACCCTGAAACGGTGGATGTGGCAGTGGTTGAAGCAGACTTGCAGGCCCGTCTCGCGGAACTAACTGATTTTATGGATTTGGGAGAGGTCAAGATGGGGACGACTGCCTTGGCTGAGGAAGACTGGGCAGACAACTGGAAGAAATACTATGAACCCGCTCGCATCACTCATGATTTGACTATCGTGCCGTCTTGGACAGACTATGAGGCGACTGCGGGAGAAAAGATTATCAAGCTGGATCCAGGTATGGCTTTTGGTACGGGGACCCATCCAACCACTAAGATGAGCCTCTTTGCCTTGGAGCAGGTTCTTCGTGGTGGCGAAACGGTGCTGGATGTAGGGACTGGTTCAGGGGTTCTCTCTATTGCCAGTTCGCTGCTTGGTGCCAAGGAAATCTTTGCCTATGACCTAGATGATGTGGCAGTTCGTGTGGCTCAGGAAAATATTGAACTCAACCCTGGTATGGAAAATATCCATGTTGCTGCTGGAGACTTGCTTAAGGGAGTTGAGATTGAGGCAGATGTCATTGTGGCTAATATCTTGGCGGATATTCTCATTCATCTGACGGATGATGCTTATCGCTTGGTCAAGGATGAAGGCTACCTGATCATGAGTGGCATTATCAAGGACAAGTGGGACATGGTGCGCGAGTCGGCTGAGTCAGCTGGATTTTTCCTCGAAACTCACATGGTTCAAGGGGAATGGAATGCCTGTGTCTTTAAGAAAACCAAGGATATTTCCGGTGTGATTGGAGGCTAGCATGCAACAGTATTTTGTCAAAGGCAGTGCTATCTCTCCTGTCACCATCGAGGACAAGGAAACCAGCAAGCATATGTTTCAGGTTATGCGCTTGAAAGAAGATGATGAGGTTACTTTGGTCTTTGATGATGGAATTAAGCGCTTGGCGCGCGTGCTGGATGTGGAAAATCGTCAGTTTGAGTTGGTCGAAGAGCTAGCTGACAATGTGGAACTGCCAGTCCAAGTGACCATCGCATCTGGCTTTCCAAAGGGAGACAAGCTGGAGTTCATTACTCAAAAAGTAACAGAACTCGGAGCCAGCCAAATCTGGGCCTTTCCTGCCGATTGGTCCGTTGCCAAGTGGGATGACAAGAAGTTGGGTAAAAAGGTTGAAAAACTAGAAAAAATCGCCCTTGGAGCAGCCGAGCAAAGTAAGCGTAATGTTGTTCCAAGTATTCAGCTTTTTGAAAGGAAAGCAGACTTTCTGGCTCAACTGGACCAATTTGACTCTATCATAGTAGCCTATGAAGAATCAGCCAAAGAAGGTGAAGCCACTGCGCTCTTACAAGCGGTCTCTGGTCTTGAAAAAGGAGCCAAATTGCTCTTTATCTTTGGACCAGAAGGCGGGCTCTCACCTGCAGAAATTGAGAGTTTTGAAGCTAAGGGATCAGTCTTAGCAGGACTTGGCCCTCGCATTTTGCGAGCAGAAACAGCACCGCTTTACTCTTTATCAGCCCTTAGTGTTTTATTAGAATTAGAGAAATAAGAGGAAGAAAATGGAACAAAAACACCGTTCAGAATTTCCAGAGAAGGAACTCTGGGACTTAACAGCCCTATACCAAGACCGTGAGGATTTCTTGCGTGCAATCGAGAAAGCTCGTGAAGACATCAACCAATTTAGCCGTGACTACAAGGGTAATCTTCATACTTTTGAGGATTTTGAGAAGGCCTTTGCGGAATTGGAGCAAATCTACATTCAGATGAGCCATATTGGTAACTATGGTTTTATGCCGCAGACGACAGACTATAGCAATGACGAATTTGCTAATATCGCCCAAGCTGGGATGGAATTTGAAACAGATGCCAGCGTAGCTCTGACCTTCTTTGACGATGCCTTGGTGGCAGCAGATGAGGAAGTCTTGGACCGTTTGGGTAAATTGCCTCATTTAACAGCCGCCATTCGTCAGGCCAAAATCAAAAAAGCCCACTATCTAGGGGCTGATGTGGAGAAGGCCTTGACCAATCTGGGTGAAGTTTTCTACAGTCCGCAGGATATTTACACTAAAATGCGAGCTGGGGACTTTGAAATGGCTGACTTTGAAGCCCATGGTAAGACCTACAAAAACAGCTTTGTTACTTATGAGAATTTCTACCAAAATCATGAGGATGCTGAGGTTCGTGAGAAATCTTTCCGTTCCTTCTCAGAAGGTCTTCGTAAGCACCAAAATACGGCTGCAGCAGCCTATCTAGCCCAAGTCAAGTCTGAAAAACTACTAGCAGATATGAAGGGCTACGACTCTGTCTTTGACTATCTTCTAGCTGAGCAGGAAGTGGACCGTGCTATGTTTGACCGCCAGATTGACCTCATCATGAAGGATTTTGCGCCAGTCGCTCAGAGATACCTCAAGCATGTTGCCAAGGTAAATGGTCTTGAAAAGATGACCTTTGCAGACTGGAAATTGGACTTGGACAGTGCTCTGAATCCTGAGGTAAGTATCGACGATGCCTATGATTTGGTCATGAAGTCGGTAGAACCTTTGGGGCAAGAATATTGTCAGGAAGTTGCTCGCTATCAAGAAGAGCGCTGGGTAGACTTTGCTGCCAATAGTGGCAAGGATTCTGGAGGTTATGCGGCGGATCCATATCGTGTGCATCCGTATGTTCTCATGAGCTGGACAGGCCGTTTGAGCGATGTCTATACCTTGATTCATGAAATCGGGCATTCTGGTCAATTCATCTTTTCAGACAATCACCAAAGTTACTTCAATGCCCATATGTCGACTTACTACGTCGAAGCACCGTCAACCTTCAATGAATTGCTTCTCAGTGATTACTTGGAGCACCAGTCTGACGATCCTCGTCAAAAACGCTTCGCTCTGGCTCACCGCTTGACAGACACCTACTTCCATAATTTTATCACTCACCTTTTGGAAGCAGCCTTCCAGTGTAAAGTGTATACATTGATTGAAGAAGGAGAAACCTTCGGAGCAAGCAAACTTAACAGTATTATGAAGGAAGTCTTGATGGATTTCTGGGGAGATGCTATTGAAATCGACGACGATGCAGCTCTGACTTGGATGCGCCAAGCTCACTACTACATGGGCTTGTATAGTTACACTTACTCAGCAGGACTAGTCATCTCGACTGCGGGTTACCTTCATCTGAAACATTCAGAAACTGGAGCTGAGGACTGGCTCAATCTCCTCAAATCAGGTGGTAGCAAGACACCGCTTGAGTCAGCTATGATTATCGGAGCCGATATTTCAACAGACAAACCACTCCGTGATACTATCCAGTTCTTGTCTGACACAGTTGACCAGATTATCGCCTACAGTGCTGAGTTGGGAGAGTAAAGGAATTTAGGATAACGATATGAACAGAATTAAAAAATGGCTGGAGCAGGATTCACAAAGAATACGTTTTATCAAAATAGGCCTAGTCTTGTTGGGAATCATTTTATTGATTGCTCTTCCAACTCTCTATCTTGTTTTGAGCGGAGTTGGTATTTGGTATTTTGTAAAGAAAGCACCAGATATTCGAAAAAGAAATTTAATGATAGGGCTCTTCATTGTTAGTTTTGTTGCAGCTGCTCTTCAAACCCCAACAGTCACAAAGAAAATTTCATCTTCTCAGTCAGAAACTAAGCAGACTATGACATCTACTGCTTCTACATCTTCAACGACGGATGCTTCATCTAGTACAGAAGAAGCAAAACGAGTTGAAGAAGAGAAAAAAGCTAAAGAAAAAGCAGAAGAAGAGAGAATTGCCAAAGAAAAAGCTGCAAATGAGTTGCAAGAAAAAGGTGAAACCTTAGTCAAACAATTGGAAGAAAGTCAAGATGCAAGTCAAGTGAAGTCTGCTAAAGAAACAGTTAATCAGATTGAAAATAATGATAAAAAGGCAGAATTACTTGGTAGGATAGATGCAGTTGAATCTTTAATTTCTCAAAAAGAAGAAGAGAAAAGAATTGCACGTGAAGCTGAAACTAAAGCCCAACAGCAAGATAGAATTGTCTATGTTGCAAACCATGGAAAATCAAAAGTTTATTGGTATAGTAAGGATAGAATGCCTTCAAAAACTATTAAATCTAATGTTGTCGAGATGACAGAGGCCGATGCAATTGCTGCAGGAAAAACTCTATCTCAAAAAGAATAAGATAGAAAGTTATCTTGGGCTGGCTTTTTGAACAGTTGCTAGAAATGTAGAGGTATTGACCATGTACCAAGAGTTACTTAGGAAAATAACAGAAGAAAAACCAAGTTATCATGAGGAAGAAATCCAGTGGTTGCTTGACCATTTGGGAGATTCTTCTCCAGAAATTCGCGATGACCTTGTTTTTACAAGCTTTGCTAGAGGGATTCAGGAAGAGCTATTTACACAGGAACAATTTTATTTCATTGCTGATGTGGTCTCAGCTGATGGAGGACTAGATAAAGAGATTGACAAGGTAGGCTTGTCAACCCTTGAACGTTCTTTTAGGGCGCTTATTTATGCAAATCTCTTGTCTGCAGATGCCAACCAGCAATCGATTTTTTATCAGGAATTAAATGCAGGAATTCGTAATGTCCTTTTAAATCAAGGTCTGTATTATCTTTCAAAAGAAAAGGATACAACGGGTTTTTCAAGTCAGTATGGTTGGGTTCATGCTTTTGCACATGGAGCCGATTTACTGACAGAGGTGGTTTGTCATCCAGACTTTCCTAAAAACAGAGTTCATGAAGTATTTGACATACTTGGTCAATTATTTAAAAGAATTACCATTCGTTTTACAGATGATGAAGATTGGCGTTTAGCAAGAGTGATCTATGAACCTATTTTACAAGGGAAGTTGGAGCAAGAGCAAGTAGCTTCTTGGATAAAAACTGTTGATTTTCCGATAGAAGAAAGGGAAGATTTTTATAAATTTTCCAACTTCAGATCCTGTCTGTTGGAAGTCTATGTCCAACTTGACCAGAGAAATAGTTTACAAGATGACTTGAAAGAAGCTATCCAGTCTTTTCAATACTAGGTGTTAGCTAGTAGTTCTATGATTTTCAAGAAAATTTCCAATCAATTTTCTTGAAACCCTTTCCCTCTTTTGATAGACTAGTATCTAGTTTTCGAAAAAAGGAGAAAGAAAATGAAAAAATTTGTTGCTGAGTTAATCGGTACGTTCATGCTTGTGTTCATTGGGACAGGAGCTGTTGTTTTTGGAAATGGTCTTGATGGCCTTGGTCACCTTGGAATCGCCTTTGCCTTTGGTCTGGCAATCGTGGTTGCAGCCTACTCAATCGGAACTATTTCAGGTGCTCACTTGAACCCAGCTGTTTCGATCGCTATGTTTGTTAACAAACGTTTGTCATCTTCAGAGCTTGTCAACTACATCCTTGGTCAGGTTGTTGGAGCTTTCATCGCTTCTGGCGCGGTATTCTTCCTCTTGGCAAACTCAGGTATGTCAACTGCTAGTCTTGGTGAAAATGCCTTGGCAAACGGTGTTACTGTCTTTGGTGGTTTCTTGTTTGAAGTTATCGCAACTTTCTTATTTGTCTTGGTTATCATGACTGTGACTTCAGAAAGCAAGGGCAATGGCGCGATTGCTGGTTTGGTAATCGGTTTGTCATTGATGGCGATGATTCTTGTCGGATTGAACATTACTGGACTTTCAGTAAACCCAGCTCGTAGCTTGGCACCAGCTGTCTTAGTAGGTGGCGCAGCCCTTCAACAAGTTTGGATTTTCATCCTTGCCCCAATCGTTGGTGGAGTCCTTGCAGCCCTCGTTGCGAAAAACTTCCTTGGAACAGAAGAATAATTGAAACACAAAAAGCCTTGCTCCTCAGCTTGAGGAACAGGGCTTTTTCGTATCTGTTTATACTTAATGAAAATCAAAGAACAGACTAGGAAGCTAGCCGCAGGTTGCTAAAAGCACTGCTTTGAGGTTGTAGATAAGACTAACGAAGTCAGCTCAAAACGTGGTTTGAAGGGATTTTCGAAGAGTTTAACGGTTGTCAATTTTCTCTGGATAAAGGTCGTGTTGGAAGAGGCGTTGTTCTGCCAAGCCTTCATACTTAGTTCCTGGCTTACCGTAGTTGTAGTAGGGGTCGATTGAAATGCCACCGCGCGGAGTGAATTTTCCCCAAACCTCCAAATAGCGAGGGTCTAGCAAGTTGACCAAGTCTTTCCCGATGGTGTTGATACAGTTTTCGTGGAAATCTCCGTGGTTTCGGTAGCTAAAGAGGTAGAGTTTGAGAGATTTTGACTCGACACAGAGCTTGTCAGGAATGTAGGAAATATAAATGGTCGCAAAGTCTGGCTGAGCAGTGATTGGGCAAAGCGAGGTAAATTCAGGGCAGTTGAATTTAATAAAATAGTCATTTTCCACATGACGATTGTCAAAGGATTCGAGGACTTCTGGTTGATATTCGAAAATGTAGTTGGTTTCTTTGTTGCCGAGGAGGCTTAGGTTTTTCATTTCTTCTTGTTGTGACATGATTTTTTCTTTCTAATCTTAAACACCACGTTTGTTATCGTAGAGGAGAGTATGGAGTTGAGGAAGGACGCGGACATTGCCCCAGCTGTCGTCAGCAGCGACACGTTCCCAGAGTTCTTTGAGGCGATCCAATTGGTCTTGGACAATATTGCCTGAAGCCTTGGGCTCAGGATTTCCTGCTGATAAGAAGAGAACATCTGGTTGGTAGCGTTCTTGAATGCCTTTGGCAAAGGCCAAATCTGTATCGTCAAAGACAGGGATTTTAAAGGTGACCTTGTCTGGATCCAATTGGGAAACGATAAAGTCCAAGGTCTCAAAGTTGACTTCCATCTTGGATGAAGGAGGTTTGGGGCTGAGAGTGACTTGGTCAATATCTTTTAACCAATTTTGCCAGCGGGAGCCTTGGGTCTCAACAGCCAGAGTGACACCACGTTCTTTGAGTTTAGTGACGAGTTCAGCCATGTTGGCTGCTAGGATAGCAGGATTTCCCCCAGATAGGGTGACGTAGTCGTAGCTCCCCAATTTATCCAAGGCAGCAATGACCTCGTCAGCTGTCATGCGAGTTGGTTTTTCAGAGCCATCCCAAGTAAAGGCAGAATCGCACCAGTCGCAGTGGTAGTCGCAACCTGCAGTACGGACAAACATGGTTTTCTGCCCGATAGCACGGCCTTCGCCTTGAAAGGTTGGGCCAAAAATTTCCAAAACTGGTAGTTTGAGGACACGTTTCTTAGTCATCTAACCACTCCCGTCTAAACTCCGCAAAGGCAGTCGGAGTCTCATAGAGGCGAACGTATTCCAAACGGAGATTACGTTCGTCTGGCAACTCTTGACTCATAGTTTGAAAAATCCAGTAAACCATATTTTCAGCAGTCGTATTCATATAGGGCAGGGTCTCATTGAGATAACGATGATCCAAGTGGGGCTCTAAGTAGTTCTTATAGATCGCTTTGATATCTCCGAAATCGTAGGTCATACCACGTTCATCTAAAAATCCACTGACAGCAATCTGCAGATGATAGGTGTGGCCATGCAGGGACTTACATTTTCCCTCATAGTGAAAGAGGTGATGGGCAGCATCGAAGGTAAACTCTTTTGATACTAAGGTTCTGTGAGGATTGTAGACAAGAGACTCCCCGGTTTCCTGTTTGATTTCTTTGGGTGCAAAAAACATTAGTCCTCTCCTTTCTGTGAGAGATAAACATCTAAACCATGTTGACGTAGGTGGCAGGCTGGGCAATCTCCACAGCCACTTCCGATAATTCCGTTGTAGCAGGTTAAGGTCTTTTCACGAACATAGTCAAAGGCACCGAGTTGGTCGGCTAATTCCCAAGTTTCAGCCTTGTCTAGCCACATGAGAGGTGTTTGGATAACAAAGTCGTAATCCATGGCAAGGTTGAGGGTAACATTGAGAGATTTGACAAAGACATCTCGACAATCGGGGTAGCCTGAGAAGTCTGTCTCGCAGACACCTGTCACGATATCTTTAATGTCTCGTTGCTTAGCAAGGACTGCCGCAAAGGATAGAAAGAGGTGGTTGCGACCGTCAACGAAGGTATTGGGAACCTCTCCCTCTTTTTGCTCAATCTCCAGATCAGAGGTCAGGGCATTTTCAGTGATTTGTCCCAGCAGAGACATATCTAGGATGTGATGGCGAATCCCCTGTTCCTTAGCGATTTCTTTAGCAACTTGAATTTCGAGATGATGACGTTGACCGTAGGCAAAGGTAACAGCTTCGACTGTTTCATAGTGTTCTTTAGCCCAAAAGAGGCAGGTTGTAGAATCTTGACCGCCACTAAAGACGACCAAGGCTGATTGACGTTTCATAGTACTCCTTCCAAAATGGGAAATGTTCAGAGCACGCAAAAAGCTCCCATGAGGGAGCTAAAAAATACCAAATCGAGGTTTTTTTTAGCGATGGCATGTCCCAAACATCGTAATATTCTATATACAGTCTAGCATATTTTTTGAAAAATGGCAAAGGGCAAGAAAAAAGAGACCAAAGCAAGTACTTGGTCTCTCAGTTGATTAGCTCAATTCAGCAACGATGGCCTTGATTTGGTCTGCTGTGTGAACACCAGCAACTTGTTTGACAACTTGGCCGTCTTTTTTGAAGAGAAGAGTTGGGATAGACATGATTCCAAAGGCACGAGCTGTGTTTGGATTTTCATCAACGTCCATTTTAACGATTTTCAAGACATCTTCTGAAAGTTCTTCAGACAATTTGTCCAAGATTGGACCTTGCATACGACATGGACCACACCAAGTTGCCCAGAAGTCTACCAAGACCAAACCGTCTTTTGTTTCTTGTTCGAATGTTGCATCTGTAATTGCTTTTGCCATTGTATTTCTCCTTTTTTTAGTTATATTGGCTTAAATCTTGTTTCTTGAGATAGAAGAAGATATCTCCATAAGTTCCGTGGTAGTCCAAATCATGACCCTTATAAGTCAATTTTTGGACAGGGTAGTAGTCTGCGACGCCGATAAGGCAAGCTTGTTGCGAACGATCAAAGTCTTCATAAGACTCGAAAGTCACAGTTCTTTCGTTCTTGCTGGCATCTAAATAGGTGATTTCAATCATGTTAAAAACTCCTTTGTTTAATGATGACTTTATTTTACTCCTTTTAAAAGAGAATGTCAAGAAAAATGATTGCGCACGCAACTTTTTTTAAAAATCATCTTAAATCAAGAAATCCAAACCAGTTTCCAAGCTCTTTTCAACAGCCTTTTGTAGCGAGGCCAGTGTTTTTTGCCCATCACTTGTCAGGCAGATAAAACTAGAGCGTCTATCTTGATGGCAACACATGCGACTGAGTAGACCGCAATTTTTGGCTTCCAAGCGAGCCACCATCCGAGAAACAGCGCTCGGGCTCAGATGAAGTTTGTCTGGCAGGTCAATCTGGCGTAGAGATTTTTCTTGAGCCAAATCCAGATAGTAGAGCAGGTAGAACTCTTTCAAGGTCAGACTTTGCTCGCTCTGCTGGGCAATAGTCTCTTCCAAGAGACTTTCAATTTCTTTCTGACGCCGATTGAAGTCAAACCATTTTTCCAAATAGGTCATAGTATCTCCTTTCTTTTTAGAGTTATAACATAGAAGAATGTCCATTCACGGACAATCTCTGCATCACAAGATGATTGCGCATGCAATAATTATACTACTTTTCAAAAGAGCTGGCAAGCTCTGTTTTTTAGTGGTTTTATTTTGTGTGAATAATGGGGGAATCCTATTGTTTCAATTTCTAACTCCTTATCACATTCGAATTCAGTTTTTATTTCATTTCTCTATCTATAGTTGCTCAGTTTAAAATAAGCATGGTCTAATAAATCTATGGCATATAGGACAGATTTTAAACAAGGAGCCTTAGATTGCATCAAAGCGGGACACAGCCATGTCGAGGCGGCCAAAGTTTTTGATGTCGGCGTCAGAACTCTCTTCACGTGGGAAAAGAAAGACGCGAACAAGGACACTTATACTCTTCGAAAATCTCTTCAAACAACGTCAGCGTCGCCTTGCCGTAGGTATATGACACTGACTCTGTCAGTGCTATCCACAACCTCAAAACAGTGTTTTGAGCAACCTGCGGCTAGTTTCCTAGTTTGCTCTTTGATTTTCATTGAGTATTAGAGCGGAAAAAGCGAGTCGTCAAAAAGCGGAAAATCCCTTTAGAGGAGTTGAGAGCTTTTGTAGAGGCTCATCCAGATGATTTTTTACGGGAAATTGCGGCACATTTTGATTGTGCTGTTCCGTCAGTATGGGCAGCTTTAAAGCAGATGAAGGTCACTTTAAAAAAAGACGACTAGCTTTAAGGAACAAAATCCTGAGAAAGTCGCTGAATTTCTTGATATTTTGGATAACCTAAAAGATTTACCAGTCCTATCTATTGACGAAACGGGAATCGACCGCTACCTCTATCGTCCTTATGCAGGGACTCCTAGAGGGGAGAAAGTCTATGAAAAGATTAGCGGACGGCGCTTTGAGCGGACTAATGAGGTGGAGCAAACACTCAATGGTAGTTTTCTAATCAGATATAGTGATTCACAAGTTAGAGTTTGATCAGTCCATTTAAGTTGTATCAGGGGCGATGAGTCTACTGTTAGTCTTTCATAGTATCGTGAAAAAAGTCAATATAGAAACTATATTTATAAACTAAAAAGGATAATCTGACAAGAAAAATGCCTTTGTATAAGGGTTTTGTTTTTTCGAATTCAAGCACTTGAAAAATTTTTGGTTTGTCTTGAGAAAAACCATAGAATAATCATGCATAAAAACAGGAATATAAACCAAGAATGAGCTGATTTACACCCATTTACGTGTCTTTATAAAAATCTTATCTTATACTATATATAAAATAGCAAAATGCTTTTTTTTTTTTAGGTAAAAATACTTTCAAAATGTTTTTTAGACGACAAGAAGGTGAATATAGAGAGACGGATCGAGTGACCCGTTTCAAGCTGATCAAGTCGGGTAAGCATTGGTTGCGAGCTTCGACTTCTCAGTTTGGTCTTTTTAAAGTCTTGCGAGGTGGTGTAGACACTGCCCAGGTAACAACTGAAGTAATCGAAGAGCAATCAGCAAATACACTGACTGGATTGGATATCCTGAAAGGGATAGCCGCAGCAGGGACGGTACTCGGGGGTGGTCTTGCGACTACTACGCATGTCTATGCGGAGGAGACTACACAAGCTCTTGAAAAGGAGGTAAATACCGCTGATGCCTTGGCGACTGTAGGGTCTGCAGTTTTAGGAAATAAGAGTGAGTTAGGGAGTGAATCTGTTATTACAAATTCACAATCAGATTCACATGAAGTCAGTCTATCTGCATCTGTTAGCGAGAGTATCCACGTTTCGGAAACGGCTAGTAAAAGTCTTAAAGAATCGGAGTCGGCTAAAGCTAGTTTGGAGACAAGTCTATCTGCAAGTAAGGCTATCAGCGAATCTGGACTAGGTTCTGGCAATGTGATTGCTTCTATCTTGGGGAATGGTCTAGCCTCACAAGCTCCAGTTAATGGAAGTGTGGCTAGTAAGACGAGTTTGTCAACTGCAGCGGAAGAGTCAGTTGCTAGTTTGAAAGAAGTTGATGAAACTGCGCAAACGAGTCAAGCAAGCCAAGTAAGTACATCTGCTACTGGAAATGCGTCCGAATTATCACTTATTATTGAGAACAGTCTGAACTCTTTAGCAACGATTGATACGAAATTAAGTAGTTTGACAGTTAGTTCTACAGCTCTTAGAGACACGACTATAACAGCTGCTGTAGGGACTACGGTAACTGCCGAGAATGACAAGAAAGCCCAAGAAGACCGCAAACGTCTGTCTAAAATCTCAGCCACTATGGGTGAGTACCTAGCTAAGTCTATCGGCTTGCCAAATACGGAAGCGGCGGTTGCAAAGGTTAATGCTGCCGTGACAGCTATCGAGGAAGCACTAAAGACTCCAAATGCTGACTTGACAGATGTTATCAAGCAAGCAACGTCTGCACAAAACTCAATCATCAATGCCGTCCTTCGTGCCAACAATGGACAACGTAGTAGCTTTAATGGTAAACCCATGGAGAGAGGGGCTAATTTTAGGGTTGCACCAGGTGGGGCAACTGAAAATGACCCTGATCAGGCAACCTATGGTTTCAACACGGCGTCGGTTGGATATGTCCTGAATCATAAGGATGTAACTACAGGAGATGCAAGACCAGGAATTGTCTATTCTTATAGAGAAGGAACCTACCTCTATGCGACCCAGGGACGTCAAGCGAATAACCGCGCTCCAGGTAGCTTAGCGAATGTCGGTACACGTGTCCCTGTTTCAAATATTGCATCGCAAGTCTATATGAAGGCTGAGCGAAATGGAACAACGACTCATTGGACTGTCCTTTTTAATGATGGTGGGGAACCGCATGACAATCCTTATTTCTACTTTACTGTTCCAAAAGGTCATACAATCACCCATATGAAGGTGGAACAAAAAGATGGTGGGAATAAAACATGGAATACTTTGGGCGAGAGTGACGGCAACAAAGCTTTTCTAGAAAATTCTAAAAGTGGGGATTTGTTAGCTGCAATCGGGAATGCTAATAATAACCAAGGTGGAGCTTACTATGAAAACGTTGCCGGTGTCGGCCCAAGTGGGGTTGGTAGAGGAACGCTAACGAGCTTGCGGGACTTTGCCTTTAATAACCCAGATGCTTATTATCAAACTGATAAAATCACTGACAAAGTGAAAAAAGAAGGGGACTTTGCTTTCAATAGTATTGAAGGAGCCACTGCCAATGTCTATGCCCTCCACCCTAAAGGAAGTGTCCGTTACGAAGGGTATAGAATCACCTATACAACAGAAAGTGCAGCAGACACCAACGATTATTATATGGCTGGATTCCGTTCCTTGGAAAATTCACGTCATAGAAACTACCTCCAAATGGTCGGCTCTCAAGATCGTTATAGGGCTGAATTTAAAGGAGGGAAACAATCAGCTTTCCTTAAGTTTAGTGGTGTAGAAGACCTATCTGAAGTTAACAAACTCATCGATCTGTATGATGTCGTTACAGGAAAAAAATTAGACGAATTTCCTCCGGATTTTGCTAGTAAAGTTAAATATAAGATTGATGGTGCTGATACGAACGCTACTTACCTTGGTATTACCAACATTCGAAGCACAATAGCAGATCGTCCTCAAGATAAATTAGCCAAAGGAACTCATAAACTTACTATTACCTTTCCTAACAGGGGGGGGACGACCCAGACCTATGATATTCCTTTCCGTGTTGTCAGTCAGTCGGAAGTTTATCAGCCAACAATCAAAACAAGTGTGCTAAATAGCGACATTGAAAAAGGTCAAGCTGTTCCTAGTGCAGCGTCCATGATAGCAGGATTTACAAATTCTTCCAGCGCAATTCCTCATTTCGGTATGCCTAGCGATATGAGTTACTATAAAGAACAAGTAAATGGACGTATCTATAGTGGAGATGTCATCCCACCGACGACGGTTCAAGGAACAGCGACTAGTGTCTCCAACCTAAACGTTGCCAATGTTCAATGGCTTGGTGGTGGAACTACCTTTGGTTCAGGTGTAGGAGAAAATATGGCTGTTAAAGCAACAGTTAATGGTAAGACTGTTTACCTCCCTCTACCAAGTGATATGCCCGCAAGCAAGCTGGGTCAAACCTTGACTGCTGAGGAACGGAACAAAGTGTTGACACACAATGGCTTCACTGCTAGTACAGCCACTATCACGTCAGGAAAAGTTGGGTTGAGTAAAACACTCGTAGTCACTTACAAGGACAACGAAAATGGAGATTCACAGGATACTTCCGAAGTCTTCTTTGAAAATATCGCAAAAGCTACCACTCCAACAGCACCTACTATTCAAGCCCCTACTGATGGTAGTGTGACGGTTACTCCTCAGGGAGAAAGCGATAGCGTGACCATCACCTATACTCCTACAACTGGCAATACCAATACAACCATCAGTGTCAAGAAGAGTGGAACCA
This sequence comes from Streptococcus pneumoniae, assembly GCF_001171885.1. Lineage (GTDB taxonomy): Bacteria > Bacillota > Bacilli > Lactobacillales > Streptococcaceae > Streptococcus > Streptococcus pneumoniae_A. The sequence goes on along the minus strand of NZ_CKQD01000010.1, from coordinate 4,468 downwards.
AATGGGATAATCCAGAGCCTCTTCCTGCCGGAGTGACTTTAAATAAGGATACTGGTGCGGTTACTATATCAGAGCCGACAGTCAGAGACGAAAGCCGAGTCACTGCAACTGCCTATAACTTTAACTCAGAGGGAGCTACCTCTACTGAGACGGCAAAAATGCCCTATAAAACGAAATCAGATCGCTTTTATGCTGTCCAAGGGGAAAATGCTAACCAGCTAACTGCAAGTGATTTTATCACCAATAGTAATGGGGCTGCAGTTCCGTCAAATGTCACTGTCGCGTGGAAAACGAGACCAGATTTCAGCAGTAACGGTGAAAAGACAGCTGTCCTAACTGTCACTAGCTCGGGAATCACTAAGGATTTTGACTATAATTATACGGTATATCCAAAGATTGAAACAAAAACTGCTAATAATGTAACTGGGAAGTTCTTTGCATTTAAAGGAACACACTCAACAAATGGTGCTTTGGGTGGTAACGACAGTAAGCTTTCAAATAGACAATGGGCAAATAATTATGGGAAAGGTACGTTTGTTTATACTAATGGAGCTTCTCTTCCTACAGGTACTAAATGGTACTACACGTATAGACTGAATAATACAGGTGAAGAGAAAACAAGTTCTATTGGGACCCCGGATTTTGGTGAAGTATGGTATACAACGAAAGAAGCATCTCAAGAAGAACCTAGAAGTCATAAGACAACTTACACGATTACAGCTATCTATCCAACAGGGCGCTTTGGAGCTGTGACGACTGACGCAGATGCTCTTAAAAGTAATGCGGAATTTGAATATACAGTTATTGATCCTCAAGGGAAAGAATATGTTACAACAGTTGGAAATACAGCACCGATAGCGGGAATTGTGAGCAATCCTGGGGAAGCAATTCAAAACTCGGATTCTAGCGTAGCAATTCCAAACGGACCAGAAGCTGCAACTAGAACTACTTATAGCTGGGTGACGGCACTGAATGCCGCTGATACAGTAAGGGATCCTGGAATCTATAAGAAGGTAGTTAGAGTTACTTTACCAAAGGGAGCTCAAGAAGGAGCAAATAGCTATTCAGATGTTCCTGTAACGATTAAAGTGAATCCTCAAGCTCCACAAATTGCAGATGACCAGGTGACGAATACAGGTGGATTGCCAAATCGTAGTATTACAGTAACCAATGTTACACCAGGTGCGACAGTAACCTTAACACTTGGAAGTAAGACTGTTACGAAGACAGTAGCAAATAATGCTACAAGTCTAACAATTGGAGCGAATGAATTAGCAGATAGTAATGGTTTACTTCCAGCGGGAGATGTAACTGTTAAACAAAGTAAGGCATTTACTAATCCGACAACAAACCAAGCAGAAACACTTGAATCAGCAACAACGACTAAAACAATTACTAATGAAACTGAAAGACCAAATGTAGACGTCGTTCTGCAAGTCAAGGATGGGGATAATTGGGTTGATCAAACTAGGAAAGCTGTTCGTAACAGTGCTAATGACGAAGAAAGACGTTCCGGTTCGGGATATGAACTCTTTGCTGGTGATGAATACCGCTTTGTTATCAAAACTAAAGATAACAGTGGCAAGGTTGGTACCGTAGAAGTATGGGACGGTGGTAGCAGTAAACAAAGTAATATGACAGGTTCTGCTTATAATACAGGTGGAACGATTACCCATATTACGACTCCTACGACTGCTACGACTGAGACTCCAGCTACGCTGACAATTCAAGGTATATACAACGAAAATCGACAGTATGAAGCAAGAAATCTTTGGACACGTCAGATTCGTACAGCAGATCTTTCTGGAAATACAAATAATGACACTACATTTCAGATTGTCCAAGGGAAATTAAGTGAAAAATTCCGAGGGCGACAACCAGAAGATGCGGTTACAGTTGCCAATCCAAACTCTTTGACAGGTCCGGATCGTGATAGGATTCTTGAAGCTGTTAAGACAGCCAATCCACAAACAAGCAATCGTATCAGTGGTTATACTATTGCTGAAAACGGTACTGTAACCATTACTTATAAGGATGGTACGCAGAATACGGTAGATCCAAAAGTAAAACCGCAGGCGCCTACAATTAATCCTGCAAATCAAGCAGTTTATGGAGATAGGTTAACTTCGACAGATCGTGTTATCACAGGTACGAATGCACCAGGTGCAACGGTAGAGGTAACGCTTCAAAATGGTACGAAAAAAGCTGCGACTGTAAATGGTACAACATGGACTTTAAATCTTGGACCTAATGAAGTATTGACTCAGTCTGAATATCAAAATCTTCAACGTGGTGACAGTAAAGCCAAAGGGATTGAGGTTACTCAAACTATTAATGGACTTAAAAGTGATATTGCAAGTAAAGCAGTCACTCTTGGAGATTATACAATCCAGCCATCAACGGTTGCTAAAACACCAAAAACAGGTGATAAAAGCAATAGTGTTGCTTCGGCAAAAGATGTGGTTGTTCAAATTCCGCATGATGCTGGTTTAGCTTATGTTCGCTTAAATGGGAATGAGGATATTTCTCTTCAAAAACAACCAAATGGAACATGGAATGTAACAGGAGTTTTCGCAGGGAAGGTTACGGCTGTTGAGACAGCGGTAGCTGGAGACCCAACTAAGAAAGAATTGACTATTAGCGTCAATGACCCAACTAATCCACCGTACCGTATTCAGAAAGGTGCGGATAAGGTTCAGTTGTTAGTTAAATATGCAGATGGAGGACAAGAACCACCAGCAGCTAAGAATTGGGTGAAAGCAGATGCTATCAATGAAAAACCTGCTATTACTGCAAATATAGGTTCAGAAAACAAGGTGTATGTTGCAGGTACGCCTGTAACTCAGGACGATTTAAAGAATCTTGTTACGGTTAGTGACCAAGAAGACTTGAATACAACAGTTCCAGGTGCGACAGTTGGTAGAAAAGCAAATGAAAACCTTACGGTAGAAGTTGTCAAAAAAGGAACCACTGCTAAAATTACAGGCAACTTAACCGATCCTGGTGTTTATACTGTTACTTATAAGACCAGTGATGCCGCAGGGGATGTAGCTGAAGATAAGAGTTTTGACATTGTCATTAAACCGCAGGCGCCACAAATCGCAGATGATCAATTGACTGAAAAAGGTGGTTTGCCAAATCGTAGTATTGAGGTAACTAATGTTACACCAGGTGCGACAGTTACCTTGACAATCGGCACTCAGACCTTTACTAAGACAGCTGGTCCTAACGATACAAGCTTGACTTTCGAGCCAAAAGACCTTGCAGCAGGTTACAATGCTAATAACGGCTTGCTTCCAACGGGTAGAGTAACGATTAGACAAGCTCTTCCAAATCCAACGTCGAGCCAAACCAACCCGTTAGAATCAGCAACAACGATTAAATCAGAAGGAATTACGAAAGAACGTCAAGACCCAAATGTTACTGTTAAGGTAGAAGTTTATAATCCTAAGACTAATACATGGGTAGAAGCACCTAAGTATTCAGACGGCAAGAGCAAAATCTATGCTGGTGATAAATTCCGTGTGATGGTAGTAACTACTGACAATAGCGGTAAGGTTAGAAATATTGAGGCTTGGAATGATAACAATGGTAATGGAAATCCAACAACGACTTCCCTTATAGGGACAGATGTTCATAGTGGTGGTAGTGCCGTACTAGGTGGTACTGGTGGAAATTTCCCTGCAACTGCTGACAATCCTCAAAATAGACAAGTCATTACGGATGCTGTTTATAATTCAAATAAACAATATAGACCAGACGGGGATGGTAGCAAGGCAAGTGCTAATGAATGGACACGTTATGTTCGTGTGAAAGATTTCTCTGAGAATGAAACACGAGTGCCCTATGGCATCCGTCAAGCTCCATTGAGTGAAAAGTATGATCCAGCCACACCTGATACGATTCAGGTAACAAACAAAACGAATCCTTCTGAAAAGGATCAAGAAAAGATTCGTGAAGCAGTGAGAACCAAGAATGCAGGTCTGCCAATTGATAGAATTGACGTTGCAGCGGATGGTTCAGTGACTGTTGTGTATACGGATGGTACGAAAGAGTCTCTAAGAGTTGCGTTATCGAATGAGGAGTATAGTACATCTCTATCGACAAGTATTGTATCATCAACATCAATTTCAACAAGTGTTATAACGTCCAGATCAACATCTGAAAGTGTGGTAACATCACGATCTACCTCTGAGAGTGTTGTAGCATCCAGATCAACATCTGAAAGTGCTAGCACATCGTTCTCGGCTTCGGCAAGTTCATCCCAATCATTGTCAGAATCCCAATCAGCGTCTGAGTCGATGTCGGCTTCAGAATCAGCAAGTCAATCAGCGTCTGCCTCAACGAGCTCAAGTCAATCAGCCTCAGAATCAGCATCAACAAGTGCTTCAACGAGCGCGAGCCAGTCAGCCTCTGAATCAGCCTCAACAAGTGCAAGTCAATCAGCGTCTGAGTCAGCTTCAACAAG
>NZ_CKQD01000009.1 GCF_001171885.1 Streptococcus pneumoniae | reverse complement strand
GGGAAGTAGCTCAGCTTGGTAGAGTACTTGGTTTGGGACCAAGGTGTCGCAGGTTCGAATCCTGTCTTCCCGATTCGTTACAGGGATACGTGAGTGTATCTTTTTTCTTTTTTAAACTAGATAGTAAATAAATCAAGAGAGAATCAGTTTCGTTCTCTCTTTTTTGATTTTCAGTAATTCATTTTGGCAGCGTATACTTTTTGTCTCCAGTCTTTTCAATAAATACCGTAGTTTAGGTATACACTAGGTATACACATTGAAATTTAACAGATTTTATAACTCCTATAAATTTTTAAGAAAGCAATAGAAGGGTTTTGTTCAACGTATAATATATGTGTTTGTCTGATAAAAATTTCTATTCTTTTTGATTTTAAATAAGTATTAGTTTACATTATAGTGTGAATGGTGTTTGATATCTCTTTTGAGGAAGTTGCCTTAGATTTTTCTAATTGTGTTTTATTGTATAGTGTATCTTGCTTGTTTTGAACAGAATTTTTTATGACATTTGTCATATTTACGAGTGACAGAAGTATCTAGCTCCGCTAACTTCAAAAGACTATAATTGAAGTATGAAAGGGAGGAAGAAAAAATGAAACATAAAGTAATTGTCGCAATGAGTTTAGTAGCAGCAGGAGTCATGACTTATCTCATGTTCTCAGGATTGGATGAAGATTTCTATCATTTTCCTTGGGAGGTCTTTGCTGGCTTTGGAATGATGTCCTGGCTTATCCGAGAAGGTTTGAAATTAGTCTCAGATGTGAAAAAGGAGTTTAAAAAATGAAAAAAGCGTTTCTCTATCTTTTTATTGGACTATCACTAGTGGTATGGTTGGTAGAAATGTTTACAGGTTGGTTTGATCAAGCCTTCCTTCACCAATTCATCCGTGGTGCCTGGGGACTAGGATTTATGATTTTAATCGCCTTTCCGATGGGAAAGGAGTTGCTGAAAGGAGAATATCATGAACATGATTAAGGTTCAAGGCTTACATAAAAATATCAAGGGCAAGGCTATTTTGAAGAATATTTCCTTTGAGGTGGCAGAAGGCGAATGCATTGCCTTGATTGGGCCGAATGGAGCTGGGAAGACAACACTCTTAGATTGTTTGCTTGGAGATAAACTAGTCACAAGCGGTCAAGTATCTATTCAAGGTTTACCAGTGACGAGTTCTAAGTTAGCCTATACTAGGGCTTACCTCCCTCAAGAAAATGTAATCGTTCAGAAATTAAAAGTTAAAGAGTTGATTGCTTTCTTTCAACGTATCTATCCAAATCCCTTAAACAACCAGGAAATCGATCAACTATTACAGTTTGACCAGCAACAAAAAGAGCAATTCGCAGAAAAATTATCAGGTGGACAAAAGCGTCTTTTCTCTTTTGTCTTGACCTTAATTGGGCGACCAAAGCTTGTCTTTTTAGATGAACCAACTGCTGCTATGGATACCTCTACTCGTCAACGTTTTTGGGAAATTGTTCAGGAGCTAAAAGCGCAGGGAGTCACCATTCTCTATTCGTCCCATTATATTGAGGAAGTGGAACACACCGCAGACCGCATTTTGCTCTTAAATAAGGGAGAGTTGATTCGCGATACGACACCACTAGCCATGCGTAGCGAGGAAATAGAAAAGCACTTTATCCTTCCTATATCTTATAAGGAAGTCGTTGAGCAGTCTAACTTGGTTGAAAAATGGACTCAAAAACAAGATGCTCTGCAAGTAGTCACACGAGAAGCAGATGCTTTCTGGGAACTGTTAGTTCAAGCAGGATGTAGCATACAAGAAATTGAAGTTAATAATCGTAGTTTGCTGGATACAATCTTTGAAGAAACGCAAAAAGGAGATGACTAAGATGAAACGATGGATAGCATTAAATAAGATAGAATTTCTATTGACCAAACGGCAATCAGTCTATTATTTATTATCAGTAGGGATGCCGACAGCTTTCTATTTATTCTTTTCAGGCATGTACCAGGACACACCTGGTGGACCGGCTAATTTTATGCGCGATTACCTCATCTCCATGACAGCCTTTTCCATGATGTCGACAGCTATCTTCTCATTTCCAGCTGTTTTACATACCGACAAGATCAACAACTGGCAGAAAACATTGCGTCATAGCCCTGTAAATATGGTAGAATATTATCTATCAAAGATAACAAGTATGATGGTTGATTATTTGGTCTCAATTCTGGTTGTTTTCTCAGTTGGGCATTTTGTAAGAGGTGTGGACATGTCTCTTGGAAACTGGATTGGGGCTGCGCTCTTGCTGATAGTAGGAAGTATTGCCTTTGTAGCGATTGGTTTGACCTTGACTCTCTTACCAACTAGTCAGCTGATGTCTGTCGTGGGTAATCTTCTTTATCTAGGATTGGCTGTTTTAGGTGGACTTTGGATGCCTATCTCTTTATTTCCAGACTGGATGCAAGCAGTCGGTAAGTGTCTCCCGACCTATCAGTTGATGGAGTTGCTCAAGACCTTCTTAAACGAGGGTGGCATCAATCTATCAGCCACAGTTTATCTACTTGTTTTTTCAGCAGTTTTGTTTGGTTTGACTATTTACCTTCAAGGTCATAAGGAGAATGCTTAATGCTTGAAAGACTGAAAAGCATACACTATATGTTTTGGGCCAGTTTGATTTTTATGCTTTTCCCCATTCTACCTGTAGTGATTGGGGAGCTTGCTGTCTGGCATTTATTGGTTGATATTTTATTTGTAGTGACGTATTTGGGTGTTTTAATAACTAAGAACCAGCGCCTATCTTGGCTTTTCTGGGGGATCATGCTGGCTTATGTAGCTGGAAATACTGTCTTTGTTGCTGTTAATTATATCTGGTTTTTCTTTTTCCTTTCCAATCTCTTGATTTATCATTTTAGAGTGCGTAGTTTAAAGTCTTTACATGTATGGACATTTCTCCTTGCTCAAGTCCTTGTTGTGGGGCGACTTTTGATTTTTCAGAGAATCGAAGTTGAGTTTCTGGTCTATATGCTTGGAATTCTTACTTTTGTCGATTTGATGACTTTGGGCTCGGTTCGGATTCGACTTGTCGAGGATTTGAAAGAAGCTCAGGCTAAGCAAAATACCCAGATAAATCTATTGCTAGCAGAAAATGAGCGCAATCGTATCGGTCGTGATTTGCATGATAGTCTGGGACATACCTTTGCTATGCTTAGTGTTAAAATTGATCTAGCCTTGCAGTTATTTCAAATACAGGCTTATCCACAGGTGGAAAAGGAATTAAGAGAAATACAGCAGATTAGTAAAGAATCAATGCGTGAAGTTCGAACCATTGTGGAAAATCTTAAGTCTAGAACTTTGGCATCCGAACTAGAGACTGTGAAAAAGATGTTAGAAATTGCTGGAATTGAGGTGGAAACGGATAACCAACTAGATACTGCTAGTCTTACTCAAGAATTGGAGTCAACGGCTTCTATGATTTTGCTTGAGTTAGTAACCAATATCATCAAACATGCCCAAGCGTCTAAAGCTTACTTAAAATTAGAACGGACAGAGAAGGAATTGCTCCTGACGGTCAGAGATGACGGGAAAGGTTTTGTAACTGTAACAGAAAATGAGCTCCATACAGTCCGAGAACGTGTCCTTCCATTTTCGGGAGAGGTAAAGGTGATTAGTCAGAAACAACCGACAGAAGTTCAGGTTCGACTACCTTATAAGGAGAGAAAGTAGATGAAAGTATTAGTCGCAGAAGATCAAAGTATGTTGCGAGATGCTATGTGCCAGTTGCTTGCCTTTCAAGCAGATGTAGAGTCTGTCCTTCAAGCCAAAAATGGGCAAGAAGCAATCCAACTATTAGAAAAGGAGTCTGTAGATATCGCCATCCTTGACGTAGAAATGCCTGTTAAGACAGGTCTTGAAGTCTTGGAGTGGATACGAGCAGAAAAGCTCGAAACAAAGGTGGTTGTGGTGACGACCTTCAAGCGCCCAGGGTATTTTGAACGTGCAGTCAAGGCTGGAGTAGATGCTTATGTATTAAAAGAAAGAAGCATTGCAGATCTCATGCAAACCTTGCACACTGTCCTCGAAGGGCGCAAGGAGTATTCGCCTGAATTGATGGAAGTGGTGATGACGCATCCCAATCCATTAACAGAACAAGAAATCGCAGTTTTAAAGGGAATCGTTCAGGGCTTCTCTAACCAAGAAATTGCAGACAAACTTTATCTATCCAACGGAACCGTCCGAAACTATGTCACCAATATTCTTTCAAAACTAGATGCAGGTAATCGAACAGAGGCAGCTAATATCGCAAAAGAATCTGGTTGGCTGTGATACTAGCATATCTCGAAAACTATTATGTGCTAAAATTGATGGGATTGAATGGAACATACCTAACTTTAGGAGGGCTTAGTTTCCTCCTTTTTGTTTACTCTAAGGTGGTAGCAAGAGCTAAACCTAGGCTTTCTATGAAATTTTTTCAATCAATCTTCAAAAAACACTTGAAAGTGTTTACAATTAGTGATAGAATGGAATAAGTAGAAACATGAAAACGAAATTTTCACATCTTCACTTTTGTAAGTAGATATAGAGTTTCAATCGGTGCCTCTACTTGTAAAAGAATGTGTGGGATAGAAAGGGCAGGAAAAGGAATGAATGCAGATGATACAGTAACCATTTATGATGTCGCTCGTGAAGCAGGTGTTTCCATGGCGACGGTCAGCCGTGTGGTCAATGGCAATAAAAATGTAAAAGAGAATACCCGTAAAAAAGTGCTAGAGGTAATTGATCGTTTGGATTATCGTCCAAATGCAGTTGCGCGTGGTCTTGCAAGTAAAAAGACAACCACTGTCGGTGTCGTGATTCCAAATATTACCAATGGTTATTTTTCGAGTTTGGCTAAGGGGATTGATGATATTGCAGAAATGTACAAGTACAATATTGTCCTAGCTAATAGCGATGAAGATAACGAGAAAGAAGTTTCTGTTGTCAATACCCTCTTTTCAAAGCAGGTAGATGGCATTATCTTTATGGGTTATCACTTGACAGATAAAATTCGCTCAGAATTTTCGCGTTCACGTACTCCGATTGTTCTCGCAGGAACTGTGGATGTAGAACATCAGCTTCCAAGTGTCAATATTGACTATAAGCAAGCAACGATTGATGCAGTGAGTTACCTTGCTAAAGAAAATGAGCGCATTGCTTTCGTTAGCGGTCCGCTAGTGGATGACATCAATGGTAAGGTTCGTTTGGTTGGCTACAAGGAAGCCTTGAAAAAAGCAGGAATCGCTTATAGTGAGGGTTTGGTATTTGAATCTAAATATAGCTATGATGATGGTTACGCCTTAGCAGAGCGTTTGATTTCATCAAATGCAACTGCAGCAGTTGTGACAGGTGATGAGTTGGCAGCAGGAGTCTTGAACGGTTTGGCTGATAAGGGTGTTTCTGTGCCAGAAGATTTTGAAATCATTACTAGTGATGATTCGCAAATTGCACGCTTTACACGTCCAAACTTGACAACGATTGCCCAACCTCTTTATGACCTTGGTGCCATTAGTATGCGTATGTTGACCAAGATTATGCACAAGGAAGAGTTGGAAGAACGTGAAGTTCTCTTACCTCATGGTTTGACAGAACGTCGCTCAACACGAAAACGGAAATAGAAAAAATCAGGGAATCGAAAAGATTTCCTGATTTTGTGCTCTTAAACAAGAGATGTTGACTTAATGAATACCATAGAGCGGACTAGGCGGCTTGTTAAAGGCTGCGCAACACACTGTTTTGAGGTTGCAGATGAAACTGACGAAGTCAGCTCAAAGCACAGCTCTTTGAGGTTGTAGATGAAACTGACGAAGTCAGCTCAAACCATGGTTTTGAGGTTGTAGATAGAACTGACGAAGTCAGCTCAAGGCACTGCTTTGAGATTGTAGATAGAACTGACGAAGTCAGTAACCATACATACGGCAAGGCAACGTTGACGTGGTTTGAAGAGATTTTCGAAGAGTATTACCCTTCCATATAGTCTTTCAAAGCCTGTCCGGTTAGTCCAGCATTGAGGGCAATGAGGAGTTTCAAGCGGGCTTTTTGGGCGTTGAGTTCTTTAACAAAGAAGACACCTGCTTTTTGCAACTGCACGCCCCCACCTTGGTAGGCATAAACAGGCTCAGCGATACCGTTAAAGCATCGTGAAACCAGGGCGACTGGGATTTCTTTTTGTAGAAGGCTTTCTAACTTTTCAGCCGTTTCTTTGGGAATATTACCAGCTCCGAAGGCTTGGATAATCAAACCGTCCAATTGTTCCAAATCCAGCATATCAATCAGCTCATCTGTCATACCAGCATAAGCAGAGATGATAGGGACTAAGCCTTGTATGTGATTAAGGTCAAAGCGAACACGAGGTTCAGCTGTTTTGAAGTAGAGGATTTCCTGTTTCATGATGAGACCGAGGGGGCCATGTGTTGGAGTCTGGAAGGTACCGACATTGGTCGTATGTGTTTTGGTAACATACTTGGCAGCGTGGATCTCATCGTTCATAACGACCAAAACCCCTTTGTCAGCAGCCCTGTCATCGCTAGCTACCCGCAAAGCACTCAGATAATTATAAACACCGTCACTACCGAGTTCGTTGGAGCTGCGCATGGCCCCTGTTAGAACGATAGGCATATGGGGAACTTCCATGGTATCAAGGAAATAGGCTGTTTCCTCTAAAGTATCGGTTCCGTGTGTGATTACCACTCCATCGTAGTTAGCTGCTTCCTCTTTGATTTTTTGGTAGAGGGCCAGCATATGCTTGGGTTTGATATGGGGGCTTGGTAGGTTAAAAAAGTCCAAGGCGTGGACTTGGATTCCTTCAAGTGGGTTGGACACATGGTTCATGGGATTATCTGAACTGGTCACAACAGCGCCAGAAGCATCGGCCTGCATGGAAATAGTCCCACCCGTATGTAAAACAAGGATTTTCTTAGGCATGATTTACTCACTCTTTCTGAAATGTGGTATAATCATTGTATCACAAAAGGGGAGATTGGGATAGAATGGAAGTCAAAGCGGTTTTTTTTGATATCGATGGAACCTTGGTCAACGATCGCAAGAGTGTTTTGAAATCCACTAAGGACGCGATTAAGATTGTCAAAGAACAAGGGGTGCTAGTTGGCGTAGCGACAGGGCGAGGACCTTTTTTTGTTAAGGAATTGATGGACGATTTGGATCTGGATTTTGCGGTAACCTACAATGGCCAGTATATCTTTACTAAAGACAGAGTCTTGTTCACGAGCCCTATTTCCAAGTTGCATTTGCGCCAGCTAATTAGCTATGCTAAAAAAGAGGGCAAGGAGATTGCCCTAGGGACCAAGGATGCCATGCTGGGTTCCAAAATCATGTCCTTTGGTCTGGGTTCTTTTTCTCAACGAATCAGTCGCTTTGTTCCCTCTGTCTTAACTCGGACGGTGAGTCATTCCTTTAATCGCATGGTCAGCAAGGTTGTTCCTCAAAAGGAAGAAGACCTGCTTCATCTGATGAATCAGCCTATCTACCAAGTTTTGATGCTGATGACGCCAGAAGAATCTGAGAAGGCGGCAGCTGATTTTGAAGACTTGAAATTGACACGTAGCAATCCTTTTGCAGCGGATGTCATCAATCAGGGAAATTCAAAATTGGAAGGTATACGCCGAGTCGGAAAAGAATATGGCTTTGACCTCAACCAAGTCATGGCCTTTGGTGACTCGGATAACGATCTTGAAATGCTGGCGGGTGTCGGTATGTCGGTCGCTATGGGAAATGGTAGTAGCAGTGTTAAGGAAGTTGCCAAGCACATTACAACCAGCAATCAGCAAGACGGAATTCACAAGGCTTTGGAACATTTTGGTGTTCTGGCTTCGGAAAAAGTCTTTGTCAGCCGTGACTATCATTTCAATAAGGTCAAGACCTTCCACCACATGATGGACGAACGAACTCAAGAAGAACCTCGAGCTTGGGATTTAGAAGGTGCAACCCATAGGGCTGGCTTTAAAATAGAAGAATTGGTGGAGTTTGTTCGAGCTGCCAGTCCTTCGGAAGAGAACTTTGGTCAAGCTCTATCGCAACTCCATCAGGCTCTTGATAAGGCAGCAGATAAAGTAGCCAAGAAGACGCCAGCTCAGCAAGATTTGGTAGGGCAGGTGGATGCCTTGATTGACACGCTTTACTTTACCTACGGTAGTTTTGTCTTGATGGGGGTGGATCCAGAACGTATTTTTGATATTGTTCATCAGGCCAATATGGGGAAAATTTTTCCAGATGGCAAGGCTCATTTTGATCCAGTGACCCATAAAATCTTAAAACCAGATGATTGGGAAGAAAAATATGCTCCAGAACCTGCTATTAAAAAGGAACTGCAGCGCCAGCTCAAGGCTTATGAACGTCATAAAGAGAGAAATAATACTCAATGAAAATCAAAGAGCAAACTAGGAAACTAGCCGCAGGTTGCTCAAAACATTGTTTTGAGGTTGCAGATAAGACTGACGAAGTCAGTAACCATACCTACGGCAAGGCGACGTTGACGTGGTTTGAAGAGATTTTCGAAGAGTATAAATAGTAAACAAAAAGGAGCGCTGGGCTCCTTTTCTTGATGATTATAAGGTTTTTTCTTGTTCTCTCACAACCAGCAAATCGACCTTAGCATGGCGGAGAATGTATTCAGATGAAGAGCCGACCAAGAGGCGTTCAAAGGCGTTGAGACCAGTTGCGCCAACGAGGATGAGGTCCACTTCCTCAGCATCTGGAATAGTACGTGCCAGTAGGGTCTTTGGATTTCCCATTTCAATGACGATATGAACATCTGCTACCCCAGCATCTTTAGCACGTTTTTCGTACTCTTTCATCAGACTTTCAGCGTCGACTTGGAGTTGTTCGTAAACTTCAGCATCAAAGGTGGATACGCTTTGGAGTGCGCGTGTGTCAATGACATGGGCGATGGTGAGTTTAGCGTCGTTTCGTAGAGCAGAATGAACTCCCTTGATAAAAGCCAAGTCTGCTTCTTTAGAACCATCGATTGCGACCATGATATTTTGGTAACGTTGTGCCATAATGAAACCTCCTGAAATTTTCTTACTATAATTGTAAACCTTTTCACTATAGAAGTAAAGCAAAAAAAGTATTTTTCAAAAGAATGTTAGCGATTAAAATCTATATAAATATATGATAAAATAAAAGAAAGGATAGCAGGAAAGAAGTGAAGGGAGGGAGAATGATGAAAAACGCTTTTCAAAAATCAAATTTCCTTTATTATGGAATTATCCTAATTTCAGTCTTGGTAGAAGTGATCATGATCTGGCAATTAGAGAGTCTGGTACCGCTTCTTTATCCAGGTTTTATCGGCTTTTTAGTCTTTCATGTACTCTACCATCTGTTCTTATTCCTAGTTGCAAAACGAAGTGGGCGTTGGGATTACTTGATGATATGGGGGCTTTTCCTCATGTTCAATCTTCTTTATGACTCCTTTCTAGGCTTGCTTTTTCTAGGTTTATCTTTTGGTATGTGATATGTCTTTCGCAAAACACCTGCTATCTCACTTGTCTGGACCTCGCTTTTAGTGAGGTTTTTCTTTTGTAGGATTTTAGTAACACATTTCAGTAAACTTGTCGCATTCTCTTTCTAGTGGTATAATGTTACTATCTCGATGAATTGAGGAAATAAGATGAAAGAATATAACAAGTCTAGTAAGTTAGAGCATGTTGCTTATGATATCCGTGGCCCTGTTTTGGAAGAAGCCATGCGAATGCGAGCAAACGGAGAAAAGATTTTACGTCTGAATACAGGAAATCCAGCAGAATTTGGCTTTACAGCGCCAGACGAGGTCATTCATGACTTGATTATGAATGCGCGTGATAGTGAAGGTTATTCTGACTCCAAAGGAATTTTCTCAGCCCGTAAGGCTATCATGCAGTATTGCCAATTGAAGAAATTTCCAAACGTGGATATTGATGATATCTACCTTGGAAATGGTGTCAGTGAGCTGATTGTCATGTCTATGCAGGGGCTTTTGGACAATGGAGACGAGGTCTTGGTGCCAATGCCAGACTATCCTCTCTGGACAGCTGCTGTCAGCCTAGCTGGAGGAAATGCTGTTCACTATATCTGTGATGAAGCTGCAGAATGGTACCCAGATATTGACGATATCAAGTCAAAAATCACTTCCAATACCAAGGCAATCGTCCTTATCAATCCAAATAACCCAACTGGAGCCCTTTATCCTAAGGAACTCTTGTTGGAGATTATTGAGATTGCCCGTCAGAACGATTTGATTATCTTTGCGGATGAAATCTATGACCGCATGGTCATGGATGGGCATGTGCATACGCCTGTGGCGAGCTTGGCACCAGATATTTTCTGTGTCAGCATGAATGGTCTGTCAAAATCCCATCGTATCGCTGGTTTCCGTGTGGGTTGGATGGTCCTGTCTGGACCTAAGACACACGTTAAAGGCTATATCGAAGGGCTCAATATGCTGTCCAATATGCGCCTTTGCTCTAATGTTTTGGCCCAACAAGTCGTACAAACTTCCTTGGGTGGTCACCAATCAGTCGATGAATTGCTCCTTCCTGGTGGACGAATTTACGAGCAAAGAAATTTCATCTACAATGCCATTCAAGAAATCCCAGGTTTGTCTGCGGTTAAACCAAAGGCTGGACTCTATATCTTCCCTAAAATCGACCGCAATATGTACCGTATCGATGATGATGAGCAGTTTGTTCTTGATTTCTTGAAGCAGGAAAAGGTTCTCTTGGTGCATGGTCGCGGCTTTAACTGGAAAGAACCAGACCACTTCCGTATCGTTTACCTTCCTCGTGTTGATGAGTTAGCCCAAATCCAAGAAAAGATGACTCGTTTCTTGAAACAGTATCGTAGATAGGGCTTACATTCGAAAAAGCGCCAAAAAGCAGTAAACATTTGCCTTGAGCTATTGACAAAAGTGAAAGAATCAGATAGAATAGTAAAGTATGTTTAGTAACTGATCACTTTATAGCCGGCTAAACGAATACAAAATCTATGAGGAGGTATTCATCGTGAAACGTACTTATCAACCAAGTAAACTTCGTCGTGCGCGCAAACACGGATTCCGTAACCGTATGTCAACTAAAAACGGTCGTCGCGTATTGGCAGCTCGTCGTCGTAAAGGACGCAAAGTTTTGGCTGCATAATCCAAACGAATTATAACAAAAATCAGTAGGAACTCGAGTCTACTGATTTTTATTTTTGTAAAATCTTCAAAAGACTTTATATTTTCCCCCAAATGGTGTATAATATTTCACATACTGTAAAAAATGGAGAATAATCATGAAGAAATCAAAAGTTATGCTTTTTGGAGCTATGGCTTTGACAGCAGGTCTAGCTCTAGCGGCGTGTGGCTCTTCCCAATCAAGTAACGCTGAGAAAACCTACTCTTATGTATTTACTAGTAATCCTGATACCTTGGACTACATTACGTCAACACGTGGTTCAACTTCTAGTATCACGACTAACCTGATTGATGGCTTGTTAGAAAATGATAAGTACGGTAATCTCATTCCATCTATGGCTGAGTCATGGACGGTGTCAAAAGACGGTTTAACCTACACTTATAAGATCCGTCAGGGGGCGAAATGGTACACTTCAGAGGGCGAAGAGTATGCGGATGTAACGGCTCATGACTTTGTGACAGGTCTCAAGTATGCAGCTGATAAAAAGGCTGAAAACTTATACTTGGTTCAAGACTCTATCAAGGGCCTCGCAGACTACGTTGAGGGGGAAACATCTGACTTTGAGACTGTTGGTGTTAAGGCAGTGGATGATTATACTCTTCAATATACTTTGAATAAGCCGGAATCTTACTGGAATTCTAAGACTACTGGGGGCATTTTGAGTCCTGTAAATGAAGCTTTTTTGCAATCTAAGGGAGATGACTTTGGAAGTGTAACACCATCCAGTATCTTGTCAAATGGTCCTTACTTGTTTAAATCTTTCTCATCAAAATCTTTGATTGAATTTGATAAAAACCCTAATTACTGGGACAAGGATAATGTGAAAATTGAGAAAGTGAAGCTCTCTTTCTTTGACGGTTCTGACCAAGATAGTTTAGCGAGAGGATTTTTGGAAGGGAACTACTCGGACGGTCGTATCTTCCCGACAAGTTCAGTGTTTGATCAGTTGAAAAAAGGGAATGAGGACAAAATCACCTACACACCACAAAACTCAATTACCTTCTATTATCTCTTCAATGTTAATCGTCAAAGCTACAAGCAGACCATGAAACAGTCTGATAAGGAAAAGACAGATTCACTTGCGGCCATGCAAAATAAGGATTTCCGTCAGGCTATCAACTTTGCCTTTGACCGTCATGCTTATGCAGCACAGACAAATGGTGAAGATGGAGCAGACCGTATCTTGCGTAACACACTTATCCCAAGCGATTTTGTCCAAATCGGTGGTAAAAACTTTGGAGATGTTGTCAATGAAAAGATCATTAACTATGGTACAGAGTGGTCGAATATCAATTTGAATGATGCACAACCTGCCTTTTTGAATGCTGAAAAAGCCAAGGCAGCATTTGCTAAAGCTAAAGAAACCTTGCAAGCAGAAGGCGTGACTTTCCCAATTCATTTGGATATGCCGGTTGACCAGACGGCCAAGTTAGATGTGCAACAAGCAAGTTCCTTTAAGCAGACAGTGGAAGAAACCCTTGGGGCGGACAACGTTGTGATTGACGTGATTCAACTTTCTCCAGACGAGAAGGATCAAGCTACATTCTTTGCAGATACAGCTGAACAAAAGGACTATGACATTGATATTTCAGGTTGGAGCGGAGATTACTCAGATCCGAAAACTTATCTTGATCTCTTGGATCCAGAGTCAGGTTCTCAGCTTAATAATATTGGTTTGACTGCTGGAAAAGATAATGAAGTAAAAGAAAAAATTGGACTTTCTGCTTACAAGAAGTTACTAGATGAAGCAGATAAGGAAGTTGCAAATACTCAGGCTCGTTATGAAAAATTTGCTGAAGTTCAAGCTTGGTTGACTGACAGCGCCCTCTTCCTACCAGTTCAAAGTGGCGGAGCCAACCCAATCTTCCGTAAGACTGTACCGTTCACAGGAGCTTTCTCTTTCGTTGGACACAAAGGAGATGCTGATAACTACAAATATGTTGAACTACAAAAAGAGCCGGTAACTGCGAAACAGTACCAGGAACTCTATGATAAATGGTTAAAAGAAAAAGCCGAGTCAAATAAAAAAGCTCAGGAAGATTTGGCTAACCATATTCAATAGCATTTCTAGTCACGCTTTTCAATTAAGCTTAGTGGCTGTATTTAGAAAAAGGCCTTATCAGACGCTTTTTGGTTCTGGTAGGGTCTTTTCTTTCTTTTTTTTGTTTTGTGATGAAGTAAGTGGAGGGGGATAGGGCTTCAGATAGCTAGAATGACTTGTTTTATGTTTTTGAATGGGAATCGATTAAAATTTATAAATCTGTATAAATGTTTAGTGAGTAAATGATAGCAAATAGGGTAAATTTCTATATATTTTAATTAAAGTAAAAATTAGGCTAAAAGTGGACGGGGGGGGATTTTATGCTATAATGTACGTATATTCTTATCACCTAAAGTAGATATATTATAATGAAATAGTATTATAGTTTATTGATTTTTTGAATAAGAAGAAATAAAAATAAAAAACGGAGATCAAAGAATGAAGTATAAGAGAACGCAGAAACGCTCTAAGCAGATGTGGCAGCGTGTGGAAAAATTTTCGATTAGAAAGTTTAGCTTTGGAGCGGCGTCGTGTTTGATAGGGGCATCTTTAGTTGGGGCTGCTGGGACGGTGCAACCTGTAGAAGCTGCTTTGACATATGAAAAGACAGGGGATAAGACAGCTCGCACTTTATATACAAACTTAGGAGAATCTCCTGATAAAGCTACCGGTAGTGGAGTTCACGACGAGGTAGATGTTAATAAAGAAATTCAAATTGATGTAGACTGGTCACAATATAGCAAAACAAATCCCTATGTAAAAGTTACTTATAAGTTTAATGGTGGGTATGGAGCATCTGCTCTTTATCACTACGGTGGAGGACGTCCGGAATTTTGGTTTACAACTCCAATTGGAGTGAAAGAACCGAGACGAGTCACTCTATATAACACTGGTACTGGCCCCCAAGGTCGAGTCATGACTAGCTGGAAAGGCTCTCAAGGCTGGATTTCATTGTCTAACTCTGTCGGTTCACGTTACCAAAATGAAGAGGCCGCAAAAGCTTTAAATGCAGGTGATCCTACTAAATGGGAATGGTACAACGATACAACAGGTGAAAGTGGGAAGACTTACCGCGGGGATCTGGATGCGATGTTTTGGTGGCGCATGGGAGATACTATAGCAGGGAAGCCAGGAGACCAAGCTATTTACCAATTGTTTAAGGACAATACCAAGAGTTTCTATGCTGACTGGGAAAGAGCAGCTCACCAAAGCATTACGATTGAAGCAGAATATGAAGTTGTGGACCCAACTTTAAAAAATGAAAGATATACCTTAGATTTTGGTGCGGGGGTTAAAGTAGGACATGCGGGCTCGCTCAGATCACGCTTTAAAGTGGCAGCGGAACAAGTTCCTGCATTATATAAAAATACTGAATTTTTTGAGCCTAAAATTCCAGATAGACTTGGTGTAGGAAATACTACGAATTTAACACAAAAAGAAAAAGATAAATTAAAGGAAAAAATTTGGGAAGCGAATCAAGATAATACTAGTAGCTCTCTTCCGGAAAGACAAAATAAATTTGTAGATAATTTGAAGGATGGCAAAGAGGGTATTCAAATTGGAAATGACGGAACTGCAACTATTACCTACTTAGATGGTTCAACAGATGTAATTCCAGGTGGGGCTCTTGTTTATAAAGATATAGACGCAGCAGAACCTTCAGATGGTACGAACGGTACTTATTATTATCACATTTCTCCATATCCAGTTGCAAATTTGGATAATATTAGTGATGAAGAGATTGAAAAGGCTTTACAAAAATTTTATGAAGTAAATGGAATGACCTTTAATGGTGATCTTATCAGTAGTGTTGGGAATGGTGTTTCAGATAACTTCGTAGGAAAATTCCTTTCACCTTATAAAAAAGGTGGAACAACTTTTCAACATGTATCCATATTAAATGGCGATAGAACGTCTACGGGAGTGTCAATTCCGAAAGGAGCCTTATTCAAACTAAAAGCTACATTTAATGATGCGGATGCAACAGAAGCAAAAGTAAAAGGAAATGAGACAATTGATAAATTAACTTTCCTTTCTCCAAAAGAAAAAGAAGTCTTCAAAAAAGAGTTGAAAGGTAAAACAAGTCAGGAAGATATAAATTCTGTTGTAAATAAAGCAATTTCAAGAAATTCTGCAAACGAAAAAGGTATAGCAGAGAAAAAACTTGAGGTTAAAAAAGGAATTGATGCCTTAACTTACTTAACTAACGCTGAAAAAGAAGAATTACGTAAAAAAGTAGATGATCAAGGTATAGCAGACCCTGAGAATGCAGATGGATCAGAAGGAAAAGCTTTAGACCATACAAAATCTTTGCTTGATAAAATTTTAACTGATGCAACCGCGACTAACTTAGCAAAAGCTAAGGAAAAAGCAAAAGAACAAATTGAGAAGATTAAAGATAGCTTAACTCCAGAAAAAGTAGAAGAATTTAAAAATAAAATTGAAAGCGCCGATTCTGTAAGTAAGATTGAAGAAATTCTCAAAGAAGCAGAAACTCTCAAAGCAAAAACAGAAGCTCAAAAAGCAAAAGATGAAGCTGATAAGCTAAAAGAAGAGTATAAGAAGAAAATTGACCAAATCCCTGGATTGTCAGATGAAGATAAGACTAACTATAAAAAACAGATTGATGAGGCAACATCAAAAGATCAATTAGACAGAATCCTCAAAGATGCAGAAGAAAAAGTAAGTCGTGAGCAAGCCCGTACGGATGCTAAAGCTATTATTGATGGTTTAACTCATTTAAACAATGCTCAGAAAACGGAATTGAAAGAACAAGTAGCTGTAGCTGGGAATAAAGAAGAACTTGACCGTATTGTGAATACTGCAAGAGATTTAGATTCTAAGATGGATTCTTTACAACAATTAGTCGCAAAAGCTAATGAAGTAAAGGTTTCTGATAACTATAATTCAGCTGATCAAGATAAGAAAACGGCTTTTGATAAAGCAAAAGAAGCGGCTTCAAAAGTAGCTGATAAAGCAACAGGAACTTCAGCGGATGCATCAGAGGTATCTACTCTAATTGAGAATCTAGCAAAAGCAATTAAAGAGTTAACAGGACAAGAAGTTACTGTACCTGTATCGAAAGATGCTTTGAAAGCAGAAATTGCTAAAGAAGCAGAAGTTCATAAATCACCAGCTTATCTTAAAGATAATAAAGCAAAACAAGATGAGTATGATAAAGCTCTAAATGAGGCGAAAACGGTATTAAAGGATACAGCTGCTAAACAAGAAGATGTTGATGCTGCACTTGAAAAACTGCAAAGAGCGAGAACTGCTTTATCAGGTAAAGCAGAAGATTTCACTTTAGGAGTGACAGATGGAGCAGCAAAAATCTCTGTAGAACCTAAAGTAGGAGCAGAATTATCTGAAGTTGATAAAGGAGCTGTAAAAGCTAAAGTAACAGCTAATAATGAAGCTTTAAAACAAGATGAGACTGTTACATACGGAAATATTACAGAAAAAGACGGTAAGACATACGTTAAAGTAACCGTAACTCGCGATGGTGTTTCAAAAGAAATTGAAGTTCCAGTAGAAGGAACAGAAGCAGCGAAATCACCACTAAAAGATCCTGAAAAAGTAAAAGTAACAGACCCTAAAAAGTTAACCCCAGAAGAACAGACTGCGGTAAAAGAAGCAGTTAAGAAAGCAAATGATACATTAAAAGATAATCAAATTACAGTAGATGAACAAGGAAATGTAACTGTAACATATTCTGACCAATCACAAAATAAACTTCCTGCATCTAAGACTGTAGAGGCTAAGACAGAAGCAGAAAAAGCATTAGATAAAGCAAAAGAAAAAGCGAAAGCTGACTTAACAGAAGCAGCTAACAAAGAAAAAGCAGAAATCGAAGCAGACAAGACCTTAACAGAAGATCAAAAGAAAGCTGAAAAAGACAAAGTAGATAAAGTTAAGGAAGAACAAGAAAAAAATATCGATAAAGCGACAACAACTGACGAAGTAACAACTGCAACAGAAGCAGGTAAGAAAGCAATCGATGCTGTTCATAAAACTAATGCTGAGCAAGCAACTCCAACAGTAACAGGCGGAGCGGTAGAAATTTCTGTAGATCCAAATACAGCAACAAACGTTGATAGCGAAGCAGATAAAACCGCTATTAAAGACGCGGTGACTGTTCCAGAGGGACAACCACAACCAACTAAGAAAGAAATCTTAAATGACGGTGCTATTAAAGACGGTAAAACTCCAGGAACGAAGGTAGTAGAAGTCGAAGTAACATACGAAGATGGATCAAAAGAAACAATAGAAGTTCCGGTTGTTAAAAAAGACAAAGCATTTACAGTAGGTGTAAAAGACCCAGCAAAACCTATTGAGATACCAAATACCCCAATAGTAGGAGAAGACTTAAAAGACGAAGATAAAGAAAAAGTCAAAGAAAACTTACTAGTCAATGGCGAGTCGTTAAAAGAAGGTGACAAGGTAGAATTTGGCAAAGTTACAAAAGACCAAGATAAAACAGTAGTCCCAGTCACAGTAACACGTGATGGTAAGAGCGAAACAATCAATGTTGAAGTAACTAAAAAATCTGAACCATTTAAGTTGACGGTTACTGATTCAACCCAACCGGTATCGATTTCAAAAGAGCCAGTTGCAGGTGATAAGTTAACACCAGAAGATGAAACTTTAGTGAAAAATAAAGTCAGAGTAAATGGTGAGGAATTACAAGCCAATGAAGATGTAACAGTTGGTGTAATTGCCAATGAAGACGGTAAGTTTGTAGTCCCAGTCACAGTAACACGAGATGGTAAGAGTGAAACAATCAAGGTTGAGGTAACTAAAAAATCTGATACTACAAGTGATCAAGGTAACCAAGAAGGTTCAGGCTCACAAGGTGACCAAACCGGACAAGGCGGAATAGACTCACAAGGCGACCAAACCGGACAAGGCGGAACAGGCTCACAAGGTGACCAAGCCGGACAAGGCGGAACAGGTTCACAAAATGACCAAAATGGGCAAGGCGATTCTAACTCAAACTCTACTAACAAAACAGAATTAGAAAAAGCAAAAGCTCAAGCAAAATCAGACTTAGCACAAGCAGCTGCAAAAGAAAAAGCAGAAATCGATGCAGATGATAAACTAAGTGAAGATGAAAAAGCTAAATCAAAAGCCGAAGTTGATAAAGTTAAGAGAGAACAAGAAGCTAAGATTGATGAAGCCAAAACGACGGATGAAGTGAAAACAGCGGTAGAGAACGGCAAAAAAGCAATTGATGCAGTTCATCAAATAACTCCAGAACAAGCTAAATCTGACTTAGATGCTGCAGCTAACGCAGAAAAAGGTGAAATCGGCGGAGATACAACTTTAACTGATAAAGAAAAAGAAGACTTGAAAGCTAAAGTCGATGAAGTTAAGAAAGCTGCAGAAGATAAGATTAACAATGCGAAAACACCTGAAGAAATAGCGAAATCGACAGAAGAAGGCAAGAAAGCAATCGCAGATGTTTATAATCCACAAACTGCTAAAGGGCAATCAACAAGTGTCTTCAAACCAGAGTTAGACTTACAAACTGCTTTAGTATCCGGAAAAGTAACTGTTGAAAAAGGTAAAGATTTAACAGACGAAGAAATCCTAAAACAATTAGCACTTGCAGAAGGCTTAATACCGAAAGTTATCTTTAAACCATCTACAACAGAAATAGGAACTAAAGAAGCAGAAGTAGAAGTAACGCTAGCTGACGGAACTAAAGTAATTGTAAAAGTACCGGTTGAAGTAGTTGATTCCTTAGGCACAGCTGATAAAGACAATGATCTTGCTAAGGCGAAAGAAGATGCTAAAAAACAAGTAGAAGACGCTGCTAAGAAAAAACTTGATGAAATCAAGAAGGATACAGGCTTAACTGAAGAGCAAAAACAAAAGGCTGAAGAAGCAATCAATAAAGTTAAAGAAGATGCTAACAAAGCTATTGACGGAGCATCATCAGCAGGAACAGCTAAACAAATCGCAGATCAAGCTAAAGAAAATATTGAAAAATATAATCCAAAAGCTGATGCAGAAGTTAAGAAACCAGATGTGACAAATCTTGATGAAGAAAAAGCGAAAGCAAAAGCTGAAATACTAGAAGAAGCTCAAAAACGCATTGACGAAATCAAGAACAATAAAGATTTATCAGACGAAGCGAAAGCCAAAGCTATCGAAGAAATCAATAAGGCCAAAGACAAAGCGATTGAAGACATCAACAAAGCTCAATCTAAAGATGAAATCAACGCGGCGAAAGAAGCTGGTATTCATAAGATAAATGAAGTTCAACCAGATGGCTCTATTGCATCTAAATTCGAACCGAAAGTTCCTGAAAACAAAGTGGAAGTGGAAAATCCAGCAAAACTTTCAGATGAAGAAAGAGAACAAGTTCGTCAAAACATCGAAGGAGCTAACACATTCCCAGATGGAACAACAGTAGAAGTAAAACCAGATGGAACAGCGGTAATCACATATAAAGATGGTTCAAGCGATACGATTTCTAAAGATAAATTAGTAGCACCAGCTAACAAAGAGACAGGAACAATCGCGTCAAGAACTGAGCCAGTTATCCCAGGAAAAACACAAGTAGGAAACACTACGAAGTTAACACCAGAAGAACAAGCTGCGGTTAAAAAAGCGGTTGAGGAAGCGAACAACTTCCCAGCAGGAACTACGGTAGAAGTAAGACCTGATGGAACAGTAGTCATCACCTATCCAGATAAATCTGTAGATACAATTCCAGGGGATAAACTTGTTGAAAAAAGAAGTAAACAAGAAACTCCAAAAGTTCAGACAGATGCAGAGAAGAACCCAGCGCAAGTTCCAGGAAACTTTGTACCTGTTGAAAATACTCACAACTTGACACAGACGGAGCAAGATACTGTAGCAGCTAAGGTTAAAGAAGCAAATCCAGCGGCGACAGATGTTAAGGTATCTAAAGATGGAACAGCAACGCTAACATATGGAGATGGTTCAGTAAACACAATTCCAGGAACCAGTCTAGTAGTAGCCAAAGATACTGACAATGAAGCTACAACACAAGCTGCGCAAAATCCAGCTGTGGTGCCAGCAACTACAGAAGTTGGAAATGCTCACAGCTTAACACCAGAAGAACAAGCTGCAGTAACAGCTAAAGTACAAGCAGCCAACCCAGCGGCGACAGATGTTAAGGTATCTAAAGATGGAACAGCGACATTGACATACTCAGATGGTTCAGTCAATACAATTCCAGGAACCAGTCTAGTAGTTCAAAAAGAAGAAGTTCCAACACAAGAGCAATCAACAATTGCAGAGAAGACAAAAGTAATCATCCCAGCTAACCCTATAAAAGTAGCAGAAGCTACAAGATTAACAGATGAAGAAAAAGAAGCTGTTAAAAAAGCTGTAGTAGATGCAAATGGATTCGGAAGCGATGTTAAAGTTGAAGTAGCTGGAGATGGCACAGCGACAATCGTCTTTAAAGATGGTTCAGCTATTACAATTCCAGGAAATCAATTGGTAGCACAAGATCCAAAAGCACAAGATAGCACTAAACCGACTGCTGAAAAATCAACTGTTAAAGCGCCTGCTCAAAGAGTAGATGTAAAAGATATAACTCATTTAACAGATGAAGAAAAAGAAAAAGTTAAGGTTGCTATTTTACAAGCAAATGGTTCAGCATTAGACGGAGCGACAATCAATGTAGCCGGAGATGGCACAGCGACAATCACATTCCCAGATGGTTCAGTAGTGACGATTCTAGGAAAAGATACAGTTCAACAATCTGCGAAAGGTGAATCTGTAACTCAAGAAGCTACACCAGAGTATAAGCCAGAAACTACACCAGGTGGAGATAATGGAGGCAATACTGGAAGCTCAGATGCTAATGCGAATGCAGGCGGTGGTAGCCAGGCAGGCGGACAAGCTCACACAGGTCAAAACTCATCTCAATCACAAGCTTCTAAGCAATTAGCTACTGAAAAAGAATCAGCTAGAAATGCCATTGAAAAAGCTGCCAAGGACAAGCAGGATGAAATCAAAGGTGCACCGCTTTCTGATAAAGAAAAAGCAGAACTTTTAGCAAGAGTGGAAGCAGAAAAACAAGCAGCTCTCAAAGAGATTGAAAATGCGAAAACTGTGGAAGATGTGAAGGAAGCAGAAACGATTGGAGTGCAAGCCATTGCCATGGTTACAGTTCCTAAGAGACCAGTGGCTTCTAATGCTGCTCCTCAGGCAACAAGTGCACCGCAAGCAACTGCAGGAACAATGCAAGATGTTACCTACCAGTCACCTGCTGGCAAACAATTACCTAACACAGGTTCAGCATCAAGTGCAGCACTTGCTAGTCTTGGTCTAGTGGCGGCAACCAGTGGTTTTGCTTTGCTAGGAAGAAAGGCTAGACGTAGAAAATAGGATAGCTAGAAAATTCTATTCTCTACTTAAAGTTAGATTATAAGGGGGATTTGGAGAAATCATCAATCCTAGTGATGGGTGAGAGAAGTGAGAACCCAAGATAATCACACACTTTAGCTGAAAAGGGATATTCTATCAATATAACCAGTCTCTTTCGTCTCTAACTGTGGGACAGGAGATGGGCAATATCTAGTAGAAAAGCTAGCAGAATAGCTCTCTATTGAAGAGAGGAGGGAAACCGAAAAATTGGGTGCCCCTCCTCTTTTTTGGTATAATAGAAGATAGAAAACGAGGTTAGAAGAGATGATTTTTGATACACATACGCACTTGAATGTAGAAGAATTTGCGGGTCGTGAGGCAGAAGAAATTGCCTTGGCTGCTGAGATGGGTGTGACACAGATGAATATTGTTGGTTTTGATAAACCGACGATTGAGCGTGCCTTGGAGTTGGTAGATGAGTATAAGCAACTTTACGCGACTATTGGTTGGCATCCGACAGAAGCTGGTACTTATACAGAGGAAGTCGAGGCTTACTTGTTGGATAAGTTAAAACATTCCAAGGTTGTGGCTTTAGGTGAAATTGGCTTAGACTACCATTGGATGACAGCGCCAAAAGAGGTGCAGGAGCAGGTTTTTCGCCGTCAGATCCAGCTATCTAAGGACTTGGATTTGCCTTTTGTTGTTCATACCCGTGATGCGTTGGAAGATACCTATGAGATTATCAAGAGCGAGGGCGTTGGTCCTCGTGGTGGTATCATGCATTCATTTTCAGGGACGCTTGAGTGGGCAGAGAAGTTTGTCGAGCTTGGTATGACCATTTCCTTCTCAGGAGTGGTGACTTTTAAGAAGGCAACTGACATCCAAGAAGCAGCTAAAGAGTTACCTTTGGACAAGATTTTGGTGGAGACGGATGCACCTTACTTGGCTCCTGTACCCAAGCGTGGTCGCGAAAACAAAACAGCCTATACTCGCTATGTGGTGGACTTTATCGCTGACTTGCGTGGAATGACGACAGAAGAGCTGGCGGTAGCAACGACTGCAAATGCAGAACGAATTTTTGGAATTAAGTATTAAAGGAGAAATTATAATGGTTAATTTTATTAAAGAATATAATAAAGATTTTACAAATGAGATGATTAAAGAATCAATTTTTGTAATTGATAATAATTGCTTACTATTCCCTCTGAAAGATTATGTTTTGGGCGATAAAATAGTAGATTCGTTCAATATAATAAAAAATGATGTTTATATTCCATATGTAACACAAATTGAATATTTAGAAAATGAATCAAACACTATAAATAAGCGGAAGGAACAAGTAAAAAAAGCAAAAAAAATAATTTCGGACATTGAAGAGTCAAATCAACTATTAGATTTTAGAATAAAAAATACCATAAATAATAATCTTTTTAATGAAATTGAAAAATATAAAAAAGATGATGCTATGAGATCTATGTACGAACAAATTTCAAGTTGTAAAAATGAGTATATAGATAAAATTAAAAATTATGAAGAAAAGTTGAAGTTGATAAATGATGAATTGGTAGAGGAGAAAAATAAGCTATTAAAAAAAGTTGATTGGAAATTATCAACTACGAGTGTCGATGAAATAAAGAGAGTAATTGAGAAATTCCTAGATGAGGTAAAGCTAGGATTAGACTACACTGATGATATCTTGAGTAGATATACTGAAGCAATAAATGAGCGTTATAAGTCAAACATTTCTCCGGGATATGAAGATATTGATGGAAAATCTAACCGAACAATTTTTTTAGGAGGTAAATCAGTGCCTAGACATTATTCAGATGCAATTTTTTGGTTAGATACGTTAGATTATATTACATGTAACCCAAATGTAACTAAAGATAAGAAATATTTGATTATTATTTCGAATGAAGGAAAACAAGACTGGGTTGTGGGAGGTAATAAAACAAAAATCAATCTTGATATGTATTCTGAATGCTATAGAAAAACAGGGTTGATTGTTAAAAAAATAGATATTTGGACACTCTTAAAAGTAACTGGAGTAGCGGATGGCAACTCAATTGAAATTTCCCGTAAAAATTATGAAACTGGAAAATATGATTTTAAGTTATACGGACAGGATTATATTGGTATAGAACAACAATCTAAAATGATGGAAATTATATTTGAAAAAATTATTTCAAAAATTGATGGATCGATTTTAAACATTCCGTGTGTCGTATCGTTTGAAGATTCACTGGAAGGCGTTAACACAACATTTGATAAATATCTAATGGTTAGAGATAGCCTAGGGAATGAATTTTTAGTAGGGACGTCTTTGAATTTTTCTCAAAAACTTAGATATATTTTTGATTTATTGGATTCTAGAGTTGAGGGTAGTGCACCGCAATTAAAATTTATGGACAGTAGTGTTCAAAGTGAGTGGGAAAAAATATGTCGTCGAAGAAAAAAATGAAAATTTCCCAAGTTATCGTGGTTGAAGGGCGTGATGATACGGCCAATCTCAAACGTTACTTCGATGTAGAAACCTATGAGACACGAGGTTCTGCCATCAATGAGCAGGATATAGAGCGGATTCAGCGCCTGCACCAACGTCATGGAGTCATTGTTTTTACAGACCCAGATTTTAATGGCGAGCGGATTCGTCGCATGATTATGACGGCCATTCCAACAGTTCAGCATGCCTTCCTCAAACGAGATGAAGCTGTTCCTAAGTCCAAGACCAAGGGACGTTCTCTGGGAATTGAGCATGCCAGCTATGAAGACCTGAAAACGGCTCTAGCTCAGGTAACAGAACAATTTGAACATGAGAGTCAGTTTGACATCAGTCGTAGCGACTTGATTCGCCTTGGTTTTCTAGCAGGGGCAGACAGCCGTAAGCGCAGGGAATATCTAGGAGAGGCTCTCCGAATTGGCTATTCCAACGGCAAGCAACTCCTCAAACGCCTAGAGTTGTTTGGGGTTACCTTGGCGGAAGTGGAAGAAGCTATGAAATCTTATGAGTAGGAAAGATGTAGCGGTTACAATTTTTTAAGTTTCACAGTATTTTTCGAAGCAGGTAGAGGAGGAGGCGTCTGATGTTAATTGGTCAAAAAATTAAAGAGATTCGGACAGAAAAAGGAATTAGTCGTCCAGATTTTTGTGGAGATGAGCAAGAACTGACAGTTCGTCAACTGTCGCGAATTGAAAGTGGAGCTTCGCAACCGAGTTTGCCCAAGTTAGACTATATTGCTCGCCGGCTAGGAGTTCCAGCTTATAGCCTTATGCCGGATTTTTCAGCTCTTCCTTCTGCTTATTTAGAATTGAAATACCAGATTTTACGTGAACCAATCTATGGTAAAGAAGAGGAGTATGATAAGAAGGAAGCGTGTTTGGAAGAGATAGAGGATTTATTTTATGAGCAACTTCCTAATGAGGAAAAAATATGGTTTGAAGCTACTAGAGCAACGATAGATGTTATTCGAAGCGGACGACCAGAATATGGGGAAACCGTACTGGACGATTATTTTAAAACAATTTATGATAAGGAATTGTTTTTGATAAATGAATTAGAAGTTATCAACTTATATTTTGCTATAGTGCTTACAAAGATAAAACAAGGTCAAAATCAGATTGAAGAAATTAACAGAATTCATTCGTTTTTAGTTCGTTTGACAAATCATGTAGAATTAATTGCACCAGAATATCTGTTTGCTTTAAGTAACACTTTGTTTTCGGGTCTAGCCTGTTTGGATAATTTGTCGTCTTATGATTCACTCGGAGCTTATATCTTTAGCCTTAATCATATAATGGAAAAAACACAAGATTTTCAGAAGAAACCAATTATATTAATGTTGGAGTGGAAATTATCTCTAATAATAAACAATGATTATGTTTCTGCCGAACAGTTCTATCAGAAATCGAAGCTATTTGCTGATATAATAGAAAATTCTTATTTAGTTACTATGTTGGAGAAACAATGGCAAGAAGATTTAAAAAAATATTTATAAACATAGCGAAGTAATGACAAAAATGTCCTTGTTCTCGCATCAAAACAGTTCTAAAGTTCGTTTTTAGAGCTGTTTTTTTAGATATGAGCCAAAAATAATATGAAATAGTTAGATTTTAAGGACATTGATGTCCTTGATAGTGTGATAAAGATGGAGTATAATGACTATAAAAGTTCATTTCAGGGTGCTATTTTGACAATTTAGAGAAAAACAAATAATTTTAGAATATCATTTGGTAATATAATAGTATCGAGGAGTATCAATATGAAACAAACAGTTAAAAAATTAGCCCTTGTAGCGAGTCTTGTAGCAACATTAGGTGGAGGAGTAGCAGTAGTATCGGCCGCGGTTAAGTATCCAGGTGGTGGTGTCTGGACGTATGGTTCGGCTAACGGAGGTGCTTACTCAAACTACTATCACCCCTCAAAATACCATAGTTCAACAGTTTCTAGCAGATGGAATAGTTCATCTGATAAGGGATATGCTGGTGCTGGAGGAACATCTCGAGCTTGGATTCGTACTGCGTGGGGCGAGCAAGTAAGCTTTTATTATGATTATTAAAAATTATACACGAGAAAGTAAAAACATTTCTGGGTGAGTTGATAACAATGCTTTACTTGGTCATCTCTCTAGCAGGTGACCAAGTAACTTTTTGGAGGAAGTGATGAAACGTTTATTTATTTTGATTTCAATGGTATTGGTATCGCTTTATATGGTGATAAATTCCGTTGATCATCGAGAAGAGATTTTATTTGGTAACTATCCCTCTGTTGATGTGATGGGTACTGGGCTAGACCAATCAGTAGCTGATCGAGAAAAACTGACAGAGGCTTTGAGTCACTTGGCGGTAGAGCACAATAGTCTCATCGCTCGTCGGATTGTTGAGCCAAATGAAGCTGGAGAAACACGCTTTACCTATGCCACTTATGGTCAGGGAGAGCTTCCAGAAGGTTTGACCATTTCCTCCAAGGAGAGTGCAGAAACGAGTGATTTATTAGGGTCTTACTTGATTGTGTCAGGGAGTTTGGATGGAGTGAGCTTACAGACCGCCCTGCAAGAACTTGGCTATAATGGTGTTGTCTCGAATAGAACAGAGGCATTTTCGATGGTCGTCCTCTTGGCTGCTACCCCAATGGGGCTACTGAGTCTAGCTATTTTTCTGCTGACCTTTATGAGTCTGACCCTGATTTATCGGATCAAGTCCCTTCGTCAGGCAGGGATTCGCTTAATCGCTGGTGAGAGCTTGTTTGGGGTGGCTCTTAGACCAGTGTTAGAAGATGTGAGACAGCTTATCTGCTCAGTGCTGCTATCCAGTCTTTTGGGATTGGGGATTCTCTGGTATCAAGGTGCCTTATTTATGGCAACGGTGCAACTGGTCATCATTGCTCTTCTACTTTATGGATTGACCTTGGCAGGGATTTCTGCCTTACTAAGTGTCGTGTATCTATTTGGTTTACAGGAAAATAGTCTGGTGGATCTATTGAAAGGGAAACTCCCTCTCAAACGTATGATGACATTGATGATGGTGGGGCAACTCTTGGCCGTGCTGGTGGTCGGCTCGAGTGCGACTGCTCTCCTACCCCACTACCGTGAAATGCAGGAGATGGAGAAGGCAAGCGATAAATGGAGTCAGTCCTCAGACCGTTACCGTCTATCCTTTGGTTGGTCTAGTGCATTTGCCGATGAAGAAGGAATGCGTAAGGATAATCGTGAGTGGCAGACATTTACTGAAGAACGGTTAGCCAATACAGACTCTTTTTATATTATGAGCAATGTTGACAATTTCTCAGATGGAGCAGAAGTGGACCTAGATGGCAATCGTCTCAGTGACTACACACCGTCAGGGAATGTTATCTATGTCTCACCGCGCTATCTGATAGAAGAAAAGATTACCGTTTCTTCAGAGTTTATGGATAAGATGCAAAACTTGTCTGAGGGAGAGTTTGGGCTGATCTTGCCGGAGAGCTTGCGAGAGCAGTCTGCCTACTATCAAAGATTATTTACAGATTACCTGCAAAGATTTTCATCTGAAAGTGTAGAAGTGACGAGTCAGAAACACTACCTCCCACAGCTAAGGCTAGCTTTTACAGAAACAGGACAGGAACGTTTCCTCTATAATGATGGGTACAAGACAACACGTCAGTACCTAAAAGATCCGATTATTGTAGTTCTAACGCCGCAAGCGACTGGAACAAGACCTGTTGCAGGGATGTTGTGGGGAACTACGGCTAATAGTGCCTTGAAACTAGATCGATATGGAGACAGCATTACCGCTCTAAAAGAGCAAGGTCTGTATCACAAGGTCTCTTACTTGGTAAAAAGCCAGCTATTTTTTGCCAAGGTACTAAATGACAAACGGGTGGAGTTTTACTCTCTCCTTATTGGAACGATTTTGACCCTGTCTACGGCTATCTTGTTATTTGATTCCATGAATCTTCTCTATTTTGAGCAGTTCAGACGGGAGCTTATGATTAAACGTCTTGCTGGTATGACAATCTATGAGCTTCATGGCAAGTACTTACTGGCGCAAGGAGGAGTTCTCTTGCTTGGTCTAATCTTATCTAGTGTTTTGACAGGAGATAGCTTGATTAGCGCTTTAGTTGTAGCTTTATTTACGCTTAACGCCCTCTTGATTTTAGTAAGGCAGGATAAAAAAGAAGAAGCTGGTAGCATGGCAGTATTGAAAGGAAAATAAGATGATTGATATTCAAGGATTGGAAAAGAAATTTAATGACCGCGCGATTTTCTCTGGCTTAAATCTCAAGCTGGAGAAGGGCAAGGTCTATGCCTTAATCGGGAAGAGTGGGAGCGGAAAGACGACGCTGCTGAATATCTTGGGAAAGCTAGAAAAGATAGATGGTGGAAAGGTTCTCTGTCAGGGGAAAGATTTAAAAACCATTCCCACTCGTGAGTATTTTCGAGACCAGATGGGCTATCTCTTTCAAAATTTTGGCCTCTTAGAAAACCAATCAATCAAAGAGAATTTGGATTTGGGCTTTGTTGGTCAGAAAATCTCAAAAGTCGAACGTTTGGAAAGGCAAGTGGAGGCTTTAGAAAAAGTTAATCTAGGGTATTTGGATTTAGAACAAAAAATTTATACTTTATCTGGGGGAGAGGCTCAACGAGTTGCCCTTGCGAAGACTATTTTGAAAAATCCACCCTTGATTTTGGCAGATGAACCAACAGCAGCTCTTGATCCTGAAAATTCAGAGGAGGTTATGAATCTCTTGGTGGGCTTGAAAGATGAAAATCGAATGATCATCATTGCGACCCATAATCCCCTAGTCTGGAATAAGGCCGATGAAATCATTGATATGAGGGAGCTTGCTCATGTGTGAAAAAATCCGTATTCGCAGGGTATCTGATTATCCGAGTGCCAGAGGTGGTTTAGAAGATATTCTCATCATGGAAAACATGACCAATCATCTCCTTTTGGTTCAAATCCGAGTGAATGGCTATTTGCTTGATTTTGCTAGCATTGAAGGGCAAAGACAAAAGCATTATCGTTTGAAAAATTTACCTCAAACGGTTGAACTGACAGTGGACGATGTGGAGGAGGATGTAGATTTGACCCTACCTGAAAATCGAAGTTATCAAGAAGCTGATTTTTTGATACTCAATGAAAATCAAAGAGCAAACTAGGAAGCTAGCCGCAGGCTGTACTTGAGTACGGCAAGGTGAAGCTGACGTGGTTTGAATTTGATTTTCGAAGAGTATGAACGGATGTTTCGAGAGAACCGCTCAGTCCCCCTTTAAAGATTTCCAAAACTATCTTTCTTCATGAGGAAAGATAGTTTTTTGGTATGATTTTCACCCCCAAAATACAAGGGGAATGTGTTACAATAGTAGTAACAGATAATAGAAAAGAGAATAGATGAGAATTGCAGATTATAGCGTGACCAAGGCAGTGCTGGAGCGTCACGGTTTTACCTTTAAAAAGTCTTTCGGGCAAAACTTCTTGACGGATACCAATATTCTACAAAAAATCGTGGATACGGCTGAGATTGATGGCCAGGTTAATGTCATCGAAATCGGGCCAGGGATTGGTGCCTTGACAGAATTTTTGGCTGAGCGTGCAGCAGAAGTTATGGCCTTTGAGATCGACCACCGTTTGGTACCGATTTTGGCAGATACCCTACGTGATTTTGACAATGTGACAGTGGTTAACGAGGACATTCTCAAGGTCGATTTGGCGCAGCATATCCAGAATTTTAAAAATCCTGACCTGCCAATCAAGGTAGTGGCTAATTTGCCTTACTACATCACAACGCCTATTCTCATGCACTTGATTGAAAGTGGCATTCCTTTTAGTGAGTTTGTGGTTATGATGCAGAAAGAAGTGGCGGACCGTATCTCCGCTCAGCCGAATACCAAGGCATATGGCAGTTTGTCAATCGCTGTGCAGTATTACATGACTGCCAAGGTTGCCTTCATCGTGCCTCGTACGGTCTTTGTGCCAGCGCCAAATGTGGACTCGGCTATCTTGAAAATGGTGCGCCGTCCAGAACCAGCTGTAGCAGTGGAAGACGAGAACTTCTTCTTTAAGGTTTCCAAGGCAAGTTTTACCCATCGCCGCAAGACCTTGTGGAATAACTTGACAGGTTATTTTGGCAAGACTGAGGAGGTCAAGGACAAACTGATCAAGGCTTTGGATCAGGCAGGCTTGTCACCAAGTGTGCGTGGGGAAGCTCTCAGCTTGGCAGAGTTTGCCAGCCTAGCAGATGCACTTAAAGGGCAAGGACTCTAAGATGCAGGGACAAATCATTAAAGCCTTAGCAGGCTTTTACTATGTAGAGAGTGAGGGCAAGGTTTATCAGACACGGGCGCGTGGAAATTTCCGTAAAAAAGGCCATACACCTTACGTTGGGGACTGGGTCGATTTCTCTGCTGAGGAAAATTCAGAAGGCTATATCCTCAAAATTCATGAACGTAAAAACAGTCTAGTCCGTCCGCCCATTGTCAATATTGACCAAGCTGTAGTAATCATGTCCATCAAGGAACCTGATTTTAACAGCAATTTGCTGGATCGGTTCTTGGTTCTTTTGGAGCACAAGGGCATCCATCCTATCATTTATATTTCTAAAATGGATTTGTTGGATGATAGGTCAGAATTGGATTTTTACCAGCAGACCTATGGTGACATCGGCTATGACTTTGTGACCAGTAAAGAGGGACTCCTTCCTTTGTTAACAGGCAAGGTTACAGTCTTTATGGGGCAGACGGGTGTTGGGAAATCAACTCTTCTCAATAAAATCGCACCAGACCTCAATCTTGAAACAGGAGAAATTTCAGACAGTCTAGGTCGCGGGCGCCATACCACTCGAGCTGTTAGTTTTTACAACCTTAATGGTGGCAAGATAGCCGATACACCAGGTTTTTCATCCTTGGACTATGAAGTATCAACGGCGGAAGACCTCAATCAGGCCTTTCCAGAGATTGCTACTGTCAGCCGAGACTGCAAATTCCGTACTTGTACCCATACCCATGA
The DNA here is from genome assembly GCF_001171885.1 of Streptococcus pneumoniae. Classification (GTDB taxonomy): domain Bacteria; phylum Bacillota; class Bacilli; order Lactobacillales; family Streptococcaceae; genus Streptococcus; species Streptococcus pneumoniae_A. The sequence goes on along the minus strand of NZ_CKQD01000009.1, from coordinate 72,684 downwards.
GCCGTCCTGTGCGGTCAAGCCAGCAGTTGAAGAAGGGATCATTGCGCCCTTCCGTTTTGACAACTACCTGCAATTCCTCAGTGAGATTGAAAATCGCAGAGAAACCTATAAAAAAGTCAGCAAAAAAATTCCAAAATAAGGAGAAACCTATGTCTCAATACAAGATTGCTCCGTCAATTCTGGCAGCAGATTATGCCAACTTTGAACGTGAAATCAAACGCCTAGAAGCAACAGGGGCAGAATATGCCCATATCGATATTATGGACGGTCATTTTGTGCCACAAATCAGTTTTGGTGCAGGTGTGGTCAAAGCTCTTCGTCCTCATAGTAAGATGGTTTTCGACTGCCACTTGATGGTGTCAAACCCTGAGCATCATTTAGAAGACTTTTCGCGCGCAGGTGCAGACATCATCAGTATCCATGTAGAAGCAACGTCTCATATTCACGGTGCCCTCCAAAAAATTCGCTCACTCGGTGTCAAGCCATCAGTTGTCATCAATCCTGGTACGCCTGTTGAAGCCATTAAGCATGTCCTTCACCTAGTTGACCAAGTTTTAGTCATGACAGTTAACCCAGGCTTTGGTGGGCAAGCCTTTCTACCTGAAACCATGGATAAGGTCCGTGAGTTGGTTGCACTTCGTAAGGAAAAAGGTTTGAAATTTGAGATTGAAGTGGATGGCGGGATTGATGATCAAACTATTGCCCAAGCCAAAGAAGCTGGTGCGACAGTTTTTGTAGCAGGTTCCTATGTCTTTAAGGGAGATGTCAATGAGCGAGTACAAACTCTCAGAAAACAACTGGACTAAGGTTGCCGTTTTTGCAGGCGGAGACCGTGGTCATTATCGGACGGACTTTGATGCTTTTGTTGGTGTGGATCGAGGCTCGCTCTGGGTCTTGGAAGAAGACTTGCCTCTTGCTCTAGCAGTTGGAGATTTTGATTCTGTGACCGAAGAAGAGCGACAGGTGATTCAAAAACGTGCCCAGCATTTTGTCCAAGCAAGACCAGAAAAAGATGATACCGATTTGGAGTTGGCTCTCTTAACCATCTTTGAGAAAAATCCTCAGGCTGAGGTCACTATTTTCGGTGCCTTGGGTGGTCGTATTGATCATATGCTGGCCAATGTCTTTCTGCCTAGCAATCCCAGGTTGGCACCTTATATGCGCCAGATAGAAATTGAGGATGGGCAAAATTTGATTGCCTATTGTCCAGAAGGGACCAGTCAGCTTCAACCTCGTTCAGACTATGACTATCTAGCCTTTATGCCGGTTCGGGATAGCCAGCTTACCATTCTCGGAGCCAAGTATGAGTTGACAGAGGAAAATTTTTTCTTTAAAAAAGTGTACGCTTCTAACGAATATATAGATAGGGAAGTGTCGGTGACTTGCCCAGATGGTTATGTGGTTGTGCTGCATAGCAAGGACAGGAGGTAGGATGGAAAGTTTACTTGTTCTATTATTGATTGCCAACCTAGCTGGTATCTTTCTGATTTGGCAGAGACAGGATAAGCAGGAAAAACATCTCAGCAAGAGCTTGGAGGATCAGGCAGATCACTTGTCAGACCAGTTGGATTACCGTTTTGAACAAGCCAAACAAGCCAGGCAGTTAGATCAAAAAGATTTGGAAGTGGCTGTCAGCGACCGCTTGCAAGAAGTGAGAATCGAATTGCACCAAGGCCTGACGCAAGTCCGTCAAGAAATGACAGATAATCTCCTCCAAACCAGAGACAAGACCGACCAACGTCTCCAAGCCCTGCAGGAATCCAATGAGCAACGTTTGGAGCAAATGCGCCAAACGGTCGAGGAAAAGTTGGAAAAGACCTTGCAGACACGCTTGCAGGCTTCCTTTGAGACAGTTTCCAAACAACTGGAGTCTGTCAATCGTGGCCTTGGAGAAATGCAGACAGTTGCCCGCGATGTCGGCGCCCTCAACAAGGTTCTCTCTGGAACCAAGACGAGAGGAATTCTGGGCGAATTGCAACTGGGGCAAATCATCGAAGACATCATGACCCCTGCCCAGTATGAACGAGAATATGCAACGGTTGAAAACTCCAGTGAACGAGTGGAGTATGCCATCAAGTTACCCGGACAAGGCGACCAAGAATACGTCTATCTGCCAATTGACTCCAAGTTTCCACTGGCTGATTATTACCGCTTGGAAGAAGCCTATGAAGCAGGTGACAAGGATGAGATTGAACGCTGTCGTAAGTCGCTCCTAGCAAGTGTCAAGCGCTTTGCCAAGGATATCAAGAGCAAGTACATAGCACCGCCTCGGACGACCAATTTTGGAGTTTTGTTTGTTCCGACAGAAGGTCTCTACTCAGAAATCGTCCGCAATCCTGTCTTCTTTGATGATTTGAGGCGGGAGGAGCAGATTATCGTTGCAGGGCCAAGTACCCTATCAGCACTTCTTAACTCCCTATCAGTTGGCTTCAAAACTCTCAATATCCAAAAGAGTGCCGACCATATCAGTAAGACTCTTGCCAGCGTCAAGACCGAGTTTGGCAAGTTTGGTGGCATTCTGGTTAAGGCACAAAAACACCTCCAACATGCCTCTGGCAATATTGATGAATTATTAAACCGTCGTACCACAGCTATCGAGCGGACGCTCCGTCACATTGAGTTGTCAGAAGGTGAGCCTGCGCTTGATTTACTCCATTTCCAAGAAGATGAGGAAGAATATGAAGATTAGTCACATGAAAAAAGATGAGCTGTTTGAAGGCTTTTACCTAATCAAATCAGCTGACCTGAGGCAAACTCGAGCTGGGAAAAACTACCTAGCCTTTACCTTCCAAGATGATAGTGGCGAGATTGATGGGAAGCTCTGGGATGCTCAACCTCATAACATTGAGGCCTTTACCGCAGGTAAGGTTGTCCACATGAAAGGGCGCCGAGAAGTTTATAACAACACCCCTCAAGTCAATCAAATTACTCTTCGCCTGCCTCAACCTGGTGAACCCAATGATCCAGCTGATTTTAAGGTCAAGTCACCAGTTGATGTCAAGGAAATTCGTGACTACATGTCACAAATGATTTTCAAAATTGAAAATCCTGTCTGGCAACGGATTGTCCGAAAGCTCTACACCAAGTACGATAAGGAATTTTACTCCTATCCAGCTGCCAAGACCAACCACCATGCCTTTGAAACGGGATTGGCCTATCATACGGCGACCATGGTACGTTTGGCAGATGCCATTAGCGAAATTTATCCTCAGCTCAATAAGAGCCTGCTCTATGCTGGGATTATGCTGCATGACTTGGCTAAAGTCATCGAGTTGACAGGACCTGATCAGACCGAGTACACAGTGCGAGGCAATCTTCTTGGACATATCGCTCTCATTGATAGTGAAATTACCAAGACCGTTATGGAACTTGGCATCGATGATACCAAGGAAGAAGTCGTTCTGCTTCGTCACGTCATCCTTAGTCACCACGGCTTACTTGAGTATGGAAGCCCAGTCCGTCCACGCATTATGGAAGCAGAGATTATCCATATGATTGACAATCTGGATGCCAGTATGATGATGATGTCAACAGCTCTGGCTTTGGTGGATAAAGGAGAGATGACCAATAAAATCTTCGCTATGGATAATCGTTCCTTCTATAAACCAGATTTAGATTAACAATTTAAGAAAAATGAGCATTTTTTAGGATAAGAATGTTCGTTTTTTTATGTAAATATGGTATAATAAGTAAAAGACAAAAATGAATACTCTTCGAAAATCTCTTCAAACTAGGGTAACATCGCCTTGTCGTATGTATATATACAGGTATATTACAGACCTTGTCAGTTCTATCGACAATCTCAAAACAGTGTTTTGAACCACCAGCGACCAGCTTTCTAGTTTGCTTTTTGATTTTTTGAATAAAAATGGAATAGGAAATAGAAATGAAATTAAGAAGAAGTGATCGGATGGTTGTCATTTCCAACTATTTGATTAATCATCCTTATAAACTAACTAGTCTCAATACTTTTGCTGAAAAGTATGAGTCTGCTAAATCATCCATCTCAGAAGATATAGTGATTATCAAACGCGCCTTTGAGGAAATTGAAATCGGTCATATCCAGACAGTAACTGGTGCTGGTGGTGGTGTCATTTTCACACCATCAATCTCAAGTCATGATGCCAAGGAAATGGTTGAGGACTTGCGTGCCAAGTTGTCAGAAAGTGACCGTATCTTGCCAGGTGGCTATATCTACCTGTCTGATTTGCTTAGCACACCAGCCATCTTGAAAAATATTGGTCGCATTATTGCCAAGAGCTTTATGGACCAAAAAATTGACGCGGTTATGACAGTAGCGACTAAGGGGGTTCCACTTGCAAATGCAGTTGCCAATGTCCTCAATGTTCCTTTTGTTATTGTGCGCCGTGACCTGAAAATTACCGAAGGTTCAACGGTTAGCGTCAACTATGTATCCGGTTCAAGTGGTGACCGCATTGAGAAAATGTTCCTTTCAAAACGCAGTCTCAAGGCCGGCAGTCGTGTCTTGATTGTGGATGACTTCTTAAAGGGTGGCGGAACTGTCAACGGGATGATCAGTCTCTTGCGTGAGTTTGATTCAGAATTGGCAGGTGTAGCCGTCTTTGCGGACAATGCCCAAGAAGAACGTGAAAAGCAATTTGACTACAAGTCACTCTTGAAAGTAACCAATATTGATGTCAAGAACCAAGCCATCGATGTTGAGATTGGAAATATCTTTGACGAAGACAAATAAGAGATAGAACTAAAGGTTGGAACGATTGTCCCAGCCTTTCTTTGCAAATAGAATAGAAGGAAACTTATGAAAACACCATTTATCAATAAAGAAGACTTAGAAGCGATTGTTGCCGAGTTCCCCACTCCCTTTCACTTGTATGATGAGAAGGGAATTCGTGAAAAGGCAAGAGCCGTCAACCAAGCCTTTTCGTGGAACAAGGGCTTTAAGGAATATTTTGCAGTTAAGGCTACTCCAACCCCAGCTATTTTAAAAATTCTTCAAGAGGAAGGTTGTGGAGTGGATTGCTCTAGTTATGTGGAGCTTTTGATGAGTCATAAACTGGATTTCCCTGGTTCTGAGATTATGTTCTCTTCAAACAACACGCCAGACAAGGAATATGCCTATGCGCGTGAATTGGGTGCGACCATTAACTTGGATGCTTTTGAAGATATTGAACATCTGGAGCGAGCAGCAGGCATTCCAGAGATTATCTCTTGTCGTTACAATCCTGGAGGCGTTTTTGAACTGGGGACAGATATTATGGACAATCCTGGAGAAGCCAAGTTTGGCATGACCAAGGACCAGCTCTTTGAAGCTTTTGCTATCTTGAAGGAAAAAGGAGCTAAGACATTTGGGATTCACTCCTTTCTAGCATCCAATACCGTGACCCATCTCTATTATCCAGAGTTGGCGCGTCAGCTCTTTGAATTGGCTGTTGAAATCAAGGAAAAGTTGGGCATTTCGCTAGACTTTATCAATCTTTCTGGCGGTATTGGTGTCAATTATCGTCTTGATCAGGAGCCAAATGATATTGCCTTGATTGGTGAGGGGGTTCGTAAGGTTTATGAAGAAGTTCTTACGCCAGCAGGTCTTGGTCAGGTCAAGATTTTCACCGAATTGGGGCGCTTTATGTTGGCCCCTCACGGTGCTTTGGTCACAAGAGTCACTCATAAGAAGAAAACCTACCGTACCTATCTAGGTGTGGATGCATCAGCAGTCAACCTCATGCGTCCAGCTATGTACGGAGCCTACCATCATATTACTAATGTGACCCATCCAGATGGACCAGCTGAAGTGGTAGATGTGGTTGGTTCACTCTGTGAAAACAATGATAAATTTGCAGTGAATCGCGAACTGCCTCATACAGAAATCGGTGATTTGCTGGTCATTCATGATACAGGTGCTCACGGTTTTTCAATGGGCTACCAGTACAATGCCAAACTTCGTTCTGCGGAAATCCTTTATACTGAAGAAGGTAAAGCCCGTCAAATCCGCCGTGCAGAGCGCCCTGAGGACTATTTTGCAACCTTATATGGCTTTGATTTTGAAGAATAAAATGATAAGTAATTGAAAATGAAATTGAAAAACAGATTGCTTTCTAAAAAATAGGCAAAAATCTTGTTTTTCCTTCAAGTCATGATATAATAAAACTATAAAACGTTTTCAAGGAAGGTAACGATATGTCTGAAGAAACAATTGATTATGGACAAGTGACAGGAATGGTGCATTCGACAGAAAGCTTTGGGTCAGTAGATGGGCCTGGTATTCGCTTTATTGTCTTTTTGCAGGGCTGTCACATGCGTTGCCAGTATTGCCACAACCCGGACACTTGGGCTATGGAGTCCAATAAATCACGTGAACGGACGGTAGATGATGTCTTGACAGAAGCCTTGCGCTACCGCGGTTTCTGGGGAAATAAGGGTGGGATTACAGTCAGTGGAGGAGAAGCCCTCTTGCAGATTGATTTCTTGATTGCCCTCTTTACTAAGGCTAAGGAACAAGGAATCCACTGTACCTTGGACACTTGTGCCCTTCCTTTCCGTAATAAACCACGTTACCTTGAAAAGTTTGACAAACTCATGGCTGTCACTGACTTGGTTCTCTTGGATATCAAGGAAATCAACGAAGAACAGCACAAAATTGTCACTAGCCAAACCAATAAAAATATCTTGGCTTGTGCCCAGTATCTATCAGATATTGGAAAACCTGTCTGGATTCGCCACGTGCTAGTTCCAGGATTGACAGATAGAGATGATGACTTGATTGAACTTGGTAAGTTCGTCAAGACCCTTAAAAATGTTGATAAGTTTGAAATTCTGCCTTATCACACTATGGGTGAGTTCAAATGGCGTGAATTGGGAATCCCTTATTCGCTCGAAGGGGTTAAACCCCCAACAGCAGACCGCGTCAAGAACGCTAAAAAACTCATGGATACCGAAAGTTATCAAGACTATATGAAACGTGTACATGGATAAAAAAGAAGCCTGATGGAAACATCGGGCTTTTAAGTTTACACAAATATATATAATTAAATAAAACAAAATTTTATACTCTTCGAAAATCTCTTCAAACCACGTCAGCTTTATCTGCAACCTCAAAGCAGTGCTTTGAGCAACCTGCGGCTAGCTTCCTAGTTTGCTCTTTGATTTTCATTGACTATAAATCTTTTTTACTCTCTAAATTCTGAAAAAAATCCGAAAATGAATGTGTAAGATATAGTTACTTTTAGAAATATTAAATAGAATAGGAGAACATCTATGGAACAAAGTATTGCCATTAAAAATTTATGTAAGTCATATGGCCAAACTCAAATTTTAAAAGATATTTCTTTTGAAGCAAAAGCAGGTAGAGTGACTGCTTTCCTGGGTCCAAATGGAGCTGGAAAAAGTTCAACCTTACGTATTTTATTAGGATTAGACAAAGCAACATCTGGTCTTACCAAAATTGGAGATCAAACTTATAAGGAATTAAAATTTCCTCTAAAAACTGTAGGAGCTTCATTTGACAGTGTAGGTGCTCCTGATGATCGGACTGTTTATCAACATTTGAAAATTGTTGCTGCTAGTAATGGGATATCCAGTCAGCGAATTGAGCAAGTCTTGGATATGGTGGATATTAGCCATAAGAAAAAATCTAAAATTGGAAAATTATCATTAGGAGAAGGACAACGCTTGGGAATTGCAACAGCTCTATTAGGAAATCCTCAATATCTGATATTGGATGAACCGACTAATGGGTTGGATCCAAGAGGAATTCGGTGGTTTAGAGAGTTTATAAAAAAACAAGCTCAAGAAGGGAAGACAGTCTTGCTATCATCTCATATATTATCGGAAGTGGAAGCAGTAACAGATGATGTAGTTATCATAAATAAAGGAAAAGTTCTTATAAAAGGGACTTTACAAGAAGTGGTGAAAAATCTTTCTTCACTAGAAGAAGTCTTCTTTAGTTTAACAGAGGGAGGAAAGTGACATGGCACTTATTTACTCTCTTCATTCTGAAATATTGAAATTACTTTATAAGAGAGCTACTCATGTTGTACTATTCTTGATACTGGTATTTCAAACGTTTTTAGCAAATATTGGTGCTTCTCAAATTGTTTCAGTTGGTATTCATGCTACACCAGAGACAAATCCAGAATTAGCAGAAGCTATACCTCCTATTGAATTTTTAGGTTTTGATGTCACTTTATTTGGTGTTTTTATTATGATTATCCTAGGCTCCATTTACGGAGCCGAGGAGTATAAAGGCTCTGCTATTCGTACAAGCCTCCTCTCTATTACAAATCGAAGTACTTTCCTAGTTTCAAAAACATTAGTTTGGCTTGTATTTTCTTTTTTCATTTCCTTTCTATCAATATTCCTTACGATTAACATGACACATTATGTTTTAGGACAAGATGGCTTATTGCTTTTTTCACTAAATGGGAGAGTTTGGTTCTATATATTTTTAGCCAGTATAGCTTGGACTTTGTTAGGACTGCTGACCTATATTATGGCTTTGACATTTAAAACAGCCATTGTTCCTCTATTATTTTTGCTTCCTCAAGTCTACAATTTAGGAACATTCTTAGCAAACTATATATCGGTTGCAAAATTTCTTCCAGTTGCATTGGGGCAAGGATTGATTGCTACATCTCCTCAAATTTTAGAACATAATAGTTTACAACATATTTTACTTTTACTTTGTTGGAACTTCTCATTCTTGGCTTTAACAATTTACCGCTTACTTAAGTCAGATATTGGAGGAGGTGAATAAGTTGAAAGAGCAACTTAAAAGTGAGTATCTCAAGTTTATGATGAATCCTTGGCACTGGTTGATTATAGGTGCTCTATTACTGTGTGTTCCGGCGATGGTTGTTTTTTTAAATAGTAAACCAGACCAGTTGACTCTACAGTTTGTTTTGGAACAGCTACTGCAAAGTCTCTATTTAGGACAGGCAGGTTTCATTAGTCTAGCGGTCCTATTTATAGGTCAAGAATTTACAGGTTCTAGCCTTCGTACCAGTTTTCTTACCTGTCCAAACCGTTTGAAATTTATAATCTGTAAACTAGCTATTGTATTATGTATGGAAATTGTATTATTGTTTGCTGTAATATCATTATGCATACTAATCACGCAAGGATACTACAATATCAATCTTTTGAGTAATATTAAACATGTTCTAACAATTCTATTTCCAGCTTGTATTTCTATTCTAACCTTCTCTCTTTTAAGTGGTATTTTTGTATTTATTTCCCAGTCTTTTATTTTAATTTTGGGAATCAGTTTATCCCTTTTATTGGGGTTGGGGCAAATGTTATTACAATTCAGTTCTTTTTTTAGAAATTTACCATTACTAGCTAGTATGAATTGTTTTTATATCTATCCCTTGTCTCTTTATTATCCAGTATGGCAAGGCTTAGGGATACAAATAGTTTGGTTATTAATTGTTCTTCTATTTGCTACACTGATACTAATAGGAAGAAATGTAGGCTAAAGACAGGGGATGTCCTGTCTTTTTCTCGGTTAGTGCTATAATATAGTTAGGAGGGTGAGTTATGGCTTATAAAATTTTGGTAGTAGATGATGATCTTGCTATTCTTCGCCTAATAAAAAAAGTACTAGAATATGAAAAATATGAAGTAGTCATACGAAACAAGATAGAAGAGATTGATCTTTGTGATTTTACAGGCTTTGACTTGATTTTATTAGATATTATGATGCCTGTTAGTGGTTTAGAAATCTGTCAGATGATTCGCGAGCAGATAACTGTTCCTATCTGTTTTATAACTGCCAAGGATATGGATGAAGATTTAGTAGCTGGAATCAATGCAGGTGCTGATGATTATATTATGAAGCCTTTTAGTATGCAAGAATTGTTAGCACGTGTTAAAATGCACTTGCGTCGTGAAGAACGGACTAGAGGAAATGTTCATCAAATAAAGATTGGGAAGCTTATACTATATACGGATAGTAAGGAACTATTTGTAAACGATGATAAGATTGCTCTGACAAGGAGGGAATTTGACATAGTGAATCTTTTGGCAAGCAACCCAAGTAAAATATATTCTATTGAGGAAATTTATAATTATCTATATCCACAAAGTTCAGAAGCGCTTTTACGTTCGGTTTCAGAGTACATTTATCAAATTCGTCAAAAGCTGAAACCTTATCAATTAAATCCGATTAAAACCTTGTACGGTGGAGGTTATCAATGGGTAGAATCAAAAGTTTTAGACAATTAATTCGAGAAACCTGTTGGAGAATTATTTGGCAGTTTAGTCTTGGCTTACTAATGGCCTATCTTATTCCCTTAGCTTCAGTATCTATACAAATACATGAAGATGGGAAACCTCTAAAAAATAGTGGTGTTCTATCAATTTTTTTCAATGTGTCATCATGGATATATATTTGTGTTTTATTGATTGTTCTAATAAGTTATCACATTGGAAAATTGTTGAAAAAACTGAGTTATGAAATGACTTTGATTTATGAAAATAGTATATGGTTAGAACGGGAATGTACAGAAAGATTAACGGTTAAAGAATTTCGCGAGACAGGAAATCGGATTATTGTGATGCAAGATAGAATTCGACAATTAATAGTTGATGAGAAAGAACAGAAAGAAGATTTGATGTTTCAGGTTTCAGCAGCTTCTCATGATTTAAAAACTCCCTTAACCATTATTAGGGGAAATGTGGAATTTTTGCAGGCGATAACTGAAAACGACCAATCTCAAGAATGCTTAGCAGATATAGAAAGAGCTAGTCAACAGTTACTAGATTATTTCAATCAATTGATTCACTATTCTAAAACCTATTATGATGATGAGACAGACTGGGTGGAATATTCCTCTTCAGATTTTATCAATGAATTAGAGAAAGAAGTTTCTTTTTTGATAAAAAATCAGATGAAGTTTTCTTTTGAACAAAATGTGAACGGAACTGAAAACTATTATATAAATCCATCTCTTCTGATTCGTGCAATACAAAATATTTTAACAAATGCTTTGGAGTATGCAGATAAACAGAATCCTAAAATTAAAATTAGGGTAGAGCAAGAGGGGAAAGAATTGAAAATAAGCATATGGAATAATGGCTCTGAATTTCCAGAAGAAGTTTTAACTAATTTTGGGAAGCTCTTTTATCGTATGGATAAAGCTAGATCGGGTAAAGAGCAACATTATGGTATTGGACTTAGTTTTGTATGTAGAGTTGCAAAACTACACAAAGGCCGAGTTGAGCTTAGAAATAGAGACGCGGGAGCAGAAGTTTTAATAACTGTGAATTGTATTAAGGCGTAGTGATTTACTTGTTAATTTATGATTGAATAGTTTTTATATGTGAGCTTTTAAACTATTTAACGTTTTCGACTAGTATAAGATGTAACGGTAGATAATAAAAACGAATGATGATATCTAGTTGATGAAAACTATTTATCATTCATTCGTTTTTTAATTATTGGATAATATACGTGGCTTTATCTCGAACGTTGTTTTCCAGCGTTGCGATTTTTGTGTTTTTTCTGGCTTGTGATAGCAGTTGGTTGTTCAGGGGTAACGTCTTTTCGTCCACTTGGTGTAGAGAAAGAACTTGCTTTTGGTGGGTTCTTTGCCAGTTCTTCACGGACTTTTTTGCGAAGTTTTGGACGAACGATATAGTTGACGATAAACTGTTGGAGAATCATCATGAAACCACCGACAACCCAATAAAGTGTGACACTAGCTGGTGAGATGAGGGAGAAGCCGGCAATCATGACTGGGCTCACGTAAGCCATTTTCTTGATTTGATCTCTTTGCGTTTCATCCTCTACTCCGTGAAGTGAAAGGAGCGATTGAAGATAGTAAAGGACACCAGCGCAGGCAGCTAAAATCATACTTGGAGAGCCTAGAGGAATTCCTAGGTAACTTGCTTGAGCAACTCCTTCAGTATGTTGGGCAGCAAAGTAAATTGCAGAGAAGAAAGGCATTTGAAGGAGGAGAGGGAAACATCCTACACCACCAAACATGCTGATGCCGTGTTCTTTTTGAGCGGCAAAGAGAGCTTGTTGGGCTTCGAGTTTTTCTTCTTGAGTAGTCGCTTCCTTGAGACGAGTTTGATGTGGCTCAAGGACGTGCTTGAGGGCGTTCATCTTTTCAGAGTGAAGCGTTGCCTTCCATGATTGGTAGATACCAAGTGGCAAGATAATCAAGCGCACGATAATAGTTACGATGATGATAGCGACACCGAAGCCTAGACCTTGATCAGTAGCGAAGTACTTGATAGCTTCAGCCATAGGGGCTCCGATAGTATTCCAAATGACTCCTGTTGGCTGACCTGTGGTTTTATCGACATTGACACAGCCAGTCAAGACAAGCAACATAGCCACTCCCATAGCTGAGAGTGTAAAACGTTTAATAGCTTTCAATTTGTTCATTCCTTCTTTAAAAATTATACCTTTCTATTCTACTGTTTTTTTACAAAATATACAATAGTTCTGGAGACCTAATTTGCGATTTTAAAGTCAGAGTAGGGAGGAAAGTTGCTCAGTTTGACATCTAAGTAGCTGACTTTTGAAAAAGGTGTCGGTCCTTTGCGTATTTCTTGGATAAATTTTGCCATGATAGCAGATGAGTCTGCTTGGGCTAATATTTCCACTGTGCCATCGTCGTTATTCCATACTCGGCCTGTGATGCCACCGATTTCAAGTGCTAGGCTGTAAACACCCCAACGAAAGCCGACTCCCTGTACCCTACCTTGGGCAATCATTCTAACCTTTTGCATACCAAACCCCTTTGATTGTGTTATAATATTTCTATGACTATTATAACCTCAAAAGCCAATTCTGTGGTAAAAAATGCCAAGAAATTACACCAAAAAAAATACCGAAAGACAGCCTACTTGATTGAAGGCTGGCACTTGTTTGAAGAAGCTGTTCAAGCTGGAGTGACGATTGAGAAAATCTTTGCCCTAGAAAATTACCGAGATCAGTTAGCTGCTTTTTCGAAAACTGTCTGGGTATCAGAGGATATTTTGCTAGATTTGGCGGATTCTCAGACTCCACAGGGAATTGTTGCGGTCGTTCAAAAAGAAGAAGTAGGGCAAGCTGACTTTAGTCAGGGCAAGTTCTTGTTTTTGGAAGATGTGCAAGATCCTGGTAATGTGGGAACTATCATTCGAACTGCGGATGCAGCAGGTTTTACTGGAGTGATTGTTTCAGAAAAGTCGGCAGATATCTACAGTCTCAAGACCTTGCGTTCCATGCAAGGCAGTCATTTCCATTTACCTATTTATCGGATGACTAGTCAAGCACTGCTTGAGGAAGCTAAAGAAGCAGGTATCCCAGTGCTGGCAACAACTCTATCTAAAGATTCTGTTGATTACAGAGAACTGCCTCCTATAGAAAATTTTGTCTTAGTCATGGGAAATGAGGGGCAAGGAATTAGTCCCCTCATGGCTGAAAGTGCAGACCAGTTGGTCCACATTAGCATGAAGGGGCAGGCGGAGAGTTTGAATGTTGCGGTTGCAGCCGGTATTTTAATCTTCCATTTAAGCTAATTTTAACTTTTTTTGTTATAATCAAGGAAAGATGTTCATAGAAAAGGAGAAAAGGATGAATCACACTATTATAAATGACCGTGCAGGTCTCAATCAATTTTACGCTAAGGTTTATGCCTTTGTTGGTCTGGGTATCGGACTATCTGCTTTGGTATCAGGCCTTATGTTGACGGTCTTTCAGTCTCAGCTGGTTTACTTTTTGATGCAGGGGCGTCTCTGGTTGACCATTGCTACTTTTGCGGAGTTGGCTTTGGTTTTCGTTGCCAGTAGCATGGCTTCAAGAAATAGTCCAGCGGCTCTTCCAGTATTTTTACTTTACTCCGTTTTAAACGGTTTTACCCTTAGTTTTGTGGTGGCTTTCTATACTCCGGGTACAGTTTTATCTGCCTTTGTATCGAGCGCCCTTCTCTTCTTTGTCATGGCGGCAGTTGGTATCTTTACCAAGAAAGACTTGAGTGGGATTGGTCGAGCAATGATGGCAGCTCTCATTGGTTTACTGATTGCTATGGTAGTCAATATTTTCTTGGCTAGTGGCTTCTTTGATTATATGATTAGCGTAGCCATGGTTTTGGTCTTCTCAGGGTTGATTGCTTGGGACAACCAAAAGATTCGCCTTGCCTATGAACAATCACAAGGTCGTGTAGCAACAGGCTGGGTTGTGTCAATGGCTCTCAGTATCTATCTTGATTTTATCAATCTTTTCTTAAGTATTCTACGTATCTTCGGTCGCAATGACTAAAAGGTCTATGAAATCAGTGTTTTGAGTGACACTGATTTTTTTAAATTTTCTCTTTTCTTTTCTTGGAAATAGGTGTATAATGTTTTTAACTAATTTTTGAGGAGTAGTTTATGAAGAAAAGTTTTATCCACCAACAAGAAGAAATTTCCTTTGTCAAAAACACTTTTACCCAGTATTTGAAAGATAAGTTAGAAGTTGTCGAAGTTCAAGGTCCTATCTTGAGCAGGGTCGGCGACGGGATGCAGGACAACTTATCAGGTGTGGAGAACGCCGTATCGGTCAAGGTTCTCCAAATCCCTGATGCTACTTATGAAGTGGTGCACTCCCTTGCTAAATGGAAACGCCATACCTTGGCTCGTTTTGGTTTCGGTGAGGGTGAAGGTCTTTTTGTCCACATGAAAGCCCTTCGTCCAGACGAAGACTCGCTGGATGCGACTCACTCTGTTTATGTTGACCAGTGGGACTGGGAGAAGGTTATCCCAAATGGTAAGCGTAACATCGCTTATCTAAAAGAAACAGTTGAGAAGATTTACAAGGCTATTCGCCTGACAGAGCTAGCTGTTGAAGCCCGCTATGACATCGAATCAATCTTGCCAAAACAAATCACTTTTATCCACACAGAAGAGTTGGTAGAACGCTACCCAGACTTGACACCGAAAGAACGTGAAAATGCTATCTGTAAAGAATTTGGAGCAGTCTTCTTGATCGGTATCGGTGGCGAGTTGCCAGATGGTAAACCGCACGATGGACGTGCACCAGACTATGATGACTGGACAAGTGAGTCTGAAAATGGCTACAAGGGGCTGAATGGCGATATTCTTGTTTGGAATGAGTCTCTAGGTGGAGCCTTTGAGTTGTCTTCTATGGGAATCCGTGTAGATGAAGAAACGCTTCGTCGTCAGGTTGCCATTACAGGTGATGAAGACCGCTTGGAATTGGAATGGCACAAGGCTTTGTTGAATGGCCTATTCCCATTGACAATCGGTGGAGGAATTGGACAATCTCGTATGGCCATGTTCCTACTTCGCAAGAAACATATCGGAGAAGTGCAAACAAGTGTTTGGCCTCAAGAAGTCCGCGATACTTACGAAAATATTTTGTAGAGAATCGAACCGCAAGGTTCGGTTTTCTTTCTCTTTTTGTCTATAATTTGGTATAATAAACGGTATGAAAATCGTATCAGGAATCTATGGGGGACGCCCCCTCAAGACACTAGAAGGCAAGACAACAAGGCCCACTTCGGATAAGGTTAGGGGAGCCATTTTTAACATGATTGGTCCCTACTTTGAAGGTGGACGAGTCTTGGACCTGTATGCAGGTAGTGGTGGTTTATCTATTGAGGCAGTATCGCGTGGCATGTCCAGCGCTGTTTTGGTGGAGCGAGACCGTAAGGCTCAGGCTATCGTGGCTGAAAATATTCAGATGACCAAGGAAGTTGGAAAATTTCAACTCCTCAAAATGGATGCAGAAAGGGCATTGGAACAGGTATCTGGGGAATTTGATCTCATCTTCTTAGACCCTCCTTATGTCAAGGAACAAATCGTAGCAGATATTGAAAAAATGGCTGAGAGAGCGCTTTTTTCTGAAGATGTCATGGTCGTATGTGAGACGGATAAGGCCGTTGAACTTCCAGAAGAAATTGCCTGTCTGGGTATCTGGAAGGAAAAGATTTATGGAATTAGTAAGGTGACAGTCTATGTCAGATAAGATTGGCTTATTCACAGGTTCATTTGATCCGATGACAAATGGGCATCTGGATATGATTGAACGGGCGAGTAAACTCTTTGACAAGCTCTATGTCGGTATTTTTTTTAATCCCCACAAACAAGGATTTCTCCCTATCGAAAATCGTAAACGGGGATTAGAAAAGGCTGTGAAACATTTGGAAAATGTTGCAGTCGTGTCTTCTCATGATGAATTGGTGGTTGATGTTGCAAAAAGACTGGGGGCTACTTTCCTAGTGCGGGGCTTGAGAAATGCGGCGGATTTGCAATATGAAGCCAGTTTTGATTACTACAATCATCAGCTGTCTCCTGATATAGAGACCATTTATTTACATAGCCGACCTGAACATCTCTATATTAGTTCATCAGGCGTTAGAGAGCTTTTGAAGTTTGGTCAGGATGTTGCCTGCTATGTTCCTGAGAGTATTTTGGAGGAAATAAGAAATGAAAAAAAAGATTAGATGGCCCTTATACGTCATTGCGGCCTTGATTGTGACTTTCGTGGCATTTGTAGTGCCCTTGCCCTACTATATAGAGGTTCCAGGTGGTTCAGAAGATATTCGCCAAGTCCTTAAAGTAAATGACACAGAAGATAAGGAAGCTGGGGCCTATCAATTCGTTACGGTTGGTGTCCAGCACGCTACTTTAGCCCATATGATTTATGCTTGGTTGACGCCTTTTACAGATATTCGTAGTGCCCAGGAGACCACAGGTGGAACTTCCGATGTTGAATTTATGCGGATCAATCAATTCTACATGCAAACATCGCAAAATATGGCCAAATATCAAGGGTTAAAAACAGCTGGTAAGGATATTGAACTAAAATATCTTGGGGTTTATGTTTTAACTGTGACAGATAATTCGACCTTTAAAGGGATTCTTAACATCTCTGATACAGTCACAGCAGTCAATGATCAAACCTTTGACAGTTCCAAAGAATTGATTGATTACGTCAATTCTCAAAAATTAGGGGACTACGTCAAGGTCACCTATGAAGAGGATGGGCAAACCAAGTCTGCAGAAGGTAAGATTATCAGCTTGGAAAATGGCAAAAATGGAATTGGAATCGGCTTGATTGACCGTACAGAAGTGACCAGTGATGTCCCAATTCGCTTTTCAACAGCTGGTATCGGCGGTCCAAGTGCAGGTCTCATGTTTAGTCTGGCCATCTATACCCAAATAGCTCACCCAGGTCTTCGTAATGGTCGTATCGTTGCCGGTACAGGTACCATTGACCGCGATGGTAATGTGGGAGACATTGGAGGTATTGACAAGAAAGTTGTAGCTTCGGCTAGGGCGGGTGCTGCTATTTTCTTTGCTCCTGATAACCCTGTTAGCGAAGAAGAACAAAAAGCGCATCCGGATGCGAAAAATAACTACCAAACAGCACTAGAAGCAGCCAAAACAATCAAGACAGATATGAAAATTGTGCCCGTTAAAACCCTACAAGATGCAATTGATTACTTGAAAAACAACCCCTAGATTTTTAGGGGAATTTCCAAACTAGCGCGCAAACAGAGAAGATGGTATAATAGTCAAATGGTTCAATTATTATTCACTCTAAGCAGTCACATGCTCTTTATTTATGTGAGTTTTTACCTTTTAAAGGATCTTGTTAGATGGGAAAAGGTTTTAAAAGTGACAGATGAGAATACAAGAAAAGTTCGTTTATTAGTAGCCTTTTTTAGTATTGTCATGGGCTACATCCTGAGTTCTTTCTTTATCAGCCTATATCAGTTGTGGCAAGAAGCGCTTAGAGGACTATTATAAAATCAAGAGTAAAGGAAACGAGTATGGACAAAATTGTGGTTCAAGGTGGCGATAATCGTCTGGTAGGAAGTGTAACCATCGAAGGAGCAAAGAATGCAGTCTTGCCCTTGTTGGCAGCGACTATTTTAGCAAGTGAAGGAAAGACAGTCTTACAGAATGTACCAATCTTGTCGGATGT
Organism: Streptococcus pneumoniae; assembly: GCF_001171885.1. Classification (GTDB taxonomy): domain Bacteria; phylum Bacillota; class Bacilli; order Lactobacillales; family Streptococcaceae; genus Streptococcus; species Streptococcus pneumoniae_A. The sequence goes on along the minus strand of NZ_CKQD01000009.1, from coordinate 54,782 downwards.
CTTTATTATGAATCAGGTAGTTGGTGGTTTGAATGCCAAGGTTGACTTTGATAAGGAGGCTCATCTTGTCGAGGTGGATGCTACTGGCGACATCACTGAGGAAGCTCCTTACAAGTATGTCAGCAAGATGCGCGCATCCATCGTTGTTTTGGGGCCAATCCTTGCCCGTGTGGGTCATGCCAAGGTATCCATGCCAGGTGGTTGTACGATTGGTAGCCGTCCTATTGATCTTCATTTGAAAGGTCTGGAAGCTATGGGGGCGAAGATTAGTCAGACGGCTGGTTATATCGAAGCCAAGGCTGATCGCTTACATGGTGCCCATATCTATATGGACTTCCCAAGTGTTGGTGCTACTCAGAACTTGATGATGGCAGCGACGCTGGCTGATGGGGTCACAGTGATTGAAAATGCTGCGCGTGAGCCTGAGATTGTTGATCTAGCCATTCTCCTCAATGAAATGGGAGCCAAGGTTAAGGGTGCTGGCACAGAGACCATTACTATCACCGGTGTTGAGAAACTTCATGGTACGACTCATAATGTAGTCCAAGACCGTATCGAAGCAGGAACCTTTATGGTAGCTGCTGCCATGACTGGTGGTGATGTCTTGATTAAAGACGCTGTTTGGGAGCACAACCGTCCCTTGATTGCCAAGTTGCTTGAAATGGGAGTGGAAGTGACAGAGGAGACTGAAGGAATTCGTGTTCGTTCTCAACTAGAAAATCTAAAAGCTGTCCATGTAAAAACCTTGCCCCACCCAGGATTTCCAACGGATATGCAGGCTCAATTTACAGCCTTGATGACAGTTGCAAAAGGGGAATCAACCATGGTGGAGACAGTTTTCGAAAATCGTTTCCAACATCTAGAAGAAATGCGTCGAATGGGCTTGCACTCGGAGATTATCCGTGATACAGCTCGTATTGTTGGTGGACAGCCTTTGCAGGGAGCAGAAGTTCTTTCAACTGACCTTCGTGCCAGTGCAGCCTTGATTTTGACAGGTTTGGTAGCACAAGGAGAAACCGTGGTTGGTAAATTGGTTCACTTGGATAGAGGTTACTACCGTTTCCATGAGAAATTGGCGCAGCTAGGTGCTAAGATTCAGCGAATTGAGGCAAGTGATGAAGATGAATAAAAAATCAAGCTACGTAGTCAAGCGTTTACTTTTAGTCATCATAGTACTGATTTTAGGTGTTTTAGCCCTAGGAATCGGTCTAATGGTAGGCTATGGAATCTTGGGCAAGGGTCAAGATCCATGGGCCATCCTGTCTCCAGCAAAATGGCAGGAATTGATTCATAAATTTACAGGAAATTAGGCTGGAAAACCAGCCTTTTTCTAGAGATAAGGAGAAATATGAACAAAAAAACAAGACAGACACTAATCGGACTGCTAGTTTTATTGCTTTTATCTGCGGGAAGCTACTATATCAAGCAGATGCAGTCGACAGCTAATAGTCCTAAAACCAAGCTTAGTCAGAAAAAACAAGCGTCTGAAGCTCCTGGTCAAGAATTGGCGGAAAGTGTCTTAACAGATGCAGTCAAAAGCCAAATAAAAGGGAGTCTGGAGTGGAACGGGGCTGGTGCTTTTATCGTCAATGGTAATAAAACAAACCTAAATGCCAAGGTTTCAAGTAAGCCCTACGCTGACAATAAAACAAAGACAGTGGGCAAGGAAACTGTTCCAACCGTAGCTAATGCCCTCTTGTCTAAGGCCACTCGTCAGTACAAGAATCGTGAAGAAACTGGGAATGGTTCAACTTCTTGGACTCCTCCAGGTTGGCATCAGGTCAAGAATCTAAAGGGCTCTTATACCCATGCAGTCGATAGAGGTCATTTGTTAGGCTATGCCTTAATCGGTGGTTTGGATGGTTTTGATGCCTCAACAAGCAATCTCAAAAATATTGCTGTTCAGACAGCCTGGGCAAATCAGGCTCAAGCTGAGGATTCGACTGGTCAAAACTACTATGAAAGCAAGGTGCGTAAAGCCTTGGACCAAAACAAGCGTGTTCGTTACCGTGTAACCCTTTACTACGCTTCAAACGAGGATTTAGTTCCCTCAGCTTCACAGATTGAAGCCAAGTCTTCGGATGGAGAATTGGAATTTAATGTCCTAGTTCCCAATGTTCAAAAAGGGCTTCAACTGGATTACCGAACTGGAGAAGTCACTGTTACTCAGTAAAATACAAAATAAACTCCTATGTCACTTATGGATGTAGGAGTTCTTTTTTCTAGTTTAAGCAGGGCTAGAATAGGTACTAAGAAAAAATAATATGTACTGAGCTAATTTTTGTGATATAATAAGTGACAAGATACTATTTTAGGAGAAGAACTATGGAAGACCCAAGTAGTCAGAATTTGTTGCTACAATTTGTTTTATTGTTTATCTTGACGGTATTAAATGCCTTTTTCTCAGCCACAGAAATGGCCATGGTTTCTCTTAATCGTGCGCGGGTTGAACAAAAGGCGGAAGAAGGAGACAGACGCTACATCCGCCTGCTGAAGGTACTAGAAAATCCTAACCACTTTTTATCAACCATTCAGGTAGGAATCACCCTGATTACAATCTTATCAGGGGCGAGTTTAGCTGATACTCTAGGACGTGTGATTGCCTCTTGGCTTGGGAATGGCGAAACAGCACAAGCCGTGGCAACTTTTCTATCCTTGGCATTTTTGACCTATATTTCCATCGTTTTTGGGGAATTATATCCTAAGAGAATCGCTCTTAATCTAAAGGATGCCTTGGCAATTCGTACAGCGCCGGTTATCATTGGGATCGGAAAACTAGTCAGTCCTTTTGTTTGGCTTTTAGCTGCTTCGACCAATTTCTTGAGTCATTTGACTCCTATGTCATTCGATGATGCGGATGAAAAGATGACCCGTGATGAAATTGCCTATATGCTGACAAATAGTGAAGAAACATTGGATGCTGATGAGATTGAGATGCTACAAGGTGTCTTTTCGCTCGATGAACTGATGGCACGAGAGGTTATGGTTCCTCGAACGGATGCCTTTATGGTGGATATTCAGGATGATAGTCAAGCCATTATCCAAAGTATTTTAAAACAAAACTTTTCCCGTATACCAGTTTACGATGGGGATAAGGACAATGTGATTGGAATCATTCACACCAAGAGTCTCCTTAAGGCTGGTTTTGTGAACGGTTTTGATAATATTGTTTGGAAGAGAATTTTACAAGATCCACTTTTTGTACCTGAAACTATTTTTGTGGATGACTTGCTAAAAGAATTGCGCAATACCCAAAGACAAATGGCAATCTTGCTAGATGAATACGGTGGTATGGCTGGTTTGGTGACTTTGGAAGACCTTTTAGAGGAAATTGTTGGTGAAATTGATGATGAAACGGATAAAGCAGCAATAGATGTTCATCAGATTGGTGAGGATACCTACATTGTTCAAGGAACTATGACCCTCAATGATTTCAATAATTACTTTGATGTTGAACTGGAAAGTGATGATGTTGATACCATCGCTGGTTACTATTTGACAGGAGTTGGGACCATTCCAACGACTGAGAAACTTAGCTATGAATTGGTCAGCCAAAACAAACAACTTATCTTAACCAATGATAAAGTGAAAAATGGACGTGTTACCAAGGTAAAAGTCCAAATTACCGAAGTCGAAATAGAAGAAGAAACAGAATAAACCAGAGGCTTTTGTCACCAGGCGTGACGAAGCTTTTTTCAGTTGATTTCATGAGGGAATTATGTCATGGGAAGAACTTTGCCCAAAAGTTTTTTAAAATTATCCGTATTTATCAGAAGAAAAATAAAAAAGCCCTTCAAATTGGGCTTTCTGTTCATTTGAAACCTGATAAATCAAGTTATAGAAGGCGGTAGACGGATTTGAACCGACGATCAAGCTTTTGCAGAGCCGTGCCTTACCACTTGGCTATACCGCCTTAACGTTTCTTATTATACCTTGAAAATGATTTTCAGTCAATAGCTTTTTCAGTTTTTTGTACCATAGTGTGATTCGAATGTGATGCTAAGTTTTCTATAGGAAAAAATGGGAAAAAATTACCAAAAATCTACTGAATCCCCTTGAAAAATCTAGCTAAATAGGGTATAATGTAAATAATCATTTGTCGTAGGTTTTGTCTGAAATATTGTCCAGACAAGGCTCACAGCAGTTAAATCTTCTGAAAAAAGTCAGATTTAGCTGCTCTTTTTGTGCTTTTTTTCAGGATTTTGAGTACTTGTAACAAAGACTTAAAGATTCTGAAAATTCATCAAAGGGACACGGTGATAGGGGTTTTTAAAACCATATGACGATTAGAAAGCCTGATTGACAAGGCTTGGAACTTATTTACAAAGGAGAATCATCTTGGCAGGACATGACGTTCAATACGGGAAACATCGGACCCGTCGTAGTTTTTCAAGAATCAAAGAAGTTCTTGACTTACCAAATTTGATTGAAATTCAAACTGACTCATTCAAAGATTTCCTAGACCACGGTCTTAAGGAAGTGTTTGAAGATGTATTGCCAATTTCAAACTTCACAGACACAATGGAGTTGGAATTTGTTGGATATGAAATCAAGGAACCAAAATACACGCTAGAAGAAGCTCGTATCCACGATGCTAGCTACTCAGCACCAATTTTTGTAACCTTCCGCTTGATCAATAAAGAAACAGGCGAAATTAAAACCCAAGAAGTTTTCTTTGGTGATTTCCCAATCATGACAGAAATGGGTACCTTCATCATCAATGGTGGTGAACGTATCATCGTATCTCAGTTGGTGCGCTCACCAGGTGTTTACTTTAACGATAAAGTTGATAAAAATGGTAAAGTGGGCTATGGTTCAACCGTTATCCCTAACCGTGGAGCTTGGTTGGAACTTGAAAGCGACTCAAAAGACATCGCCTACACTCGTATCGACCGTACTCGTAAGATTCCATTTACAACCTTGGTTCGTGCGCTTGGTTTCTCAGGTGATGATGAAATCTTTGATATCTTTGGGGACAGCGAATTGGTTCGCAACACTGTTGAAAAAGATATCCACAAGAACCCAATGGACTCTCGTACAGACGAAGCCTTGAAGGAAATCTACGAACGCCTCCGTCCAGGTGAGCCTAAGACTGCTGAAAGCTCACGTAGCTTGCTTGTGGCACGATTCTTTGACCCACGTCGCTATGACTTGGCAGCTGTCGGTCGTTACAAGATCAATAAAAAACTCAATGTTAAAACACGCTTGCTGAACCAAACTATTGCTGAGCCATTGGTAGATCCTGAAACAGGAGAAATCTTGGTAGAAGCTGGAACTGTTATGACTCGTAGTGTGATTGAAAGCATTGAAAGCCATTTGGATGGTGACTTGAACAAGATTGTTTATATTCCAAATGATGCAGCCGTTGTAACTGAGCCAGTTGTTCTTCAAAAATTCAAGGTTGTTGCACCAACTGATCCAGACCGTGTCGTAACGATCATCGGTAATGCCAATCCAGATGACAAGGTTCGTATCGTCACTCCTGCAGACATCCTTGCTGAGATGAGCTACTTCCTCAACTTGGCTGAAGGACTTGGCCGTGTAGATGATATCGACCACCTTGGAAATCGTCGTATCCGTGCGGTTGGTGAATTGCTTGCCAACCAAGTACGTCTTGGACTTTCTCGTATGGAACGTAATGTCCGTGAACGTATGTCTGTTCAAGACAACGAAGTCTTGACACCACAACAAATCATCAATATCCGTCCTGTAACAGCTGCTGTTAAAGAATTCTTTGGTTCATCACAGTTGTCACAGTTCATGGACCAACACAACCCGCTTTCTGAGTTGTCTCACAAACGCCGTTTGTCAGCCTTAGGACCTGGTGGTTTGACACGTGACCGCGCTGGATATGAAGTCCGTGACGTGCACTACACTCACTACGGTCGTATGTGTCCAATCGAGACACCTGAAGGACCTAACATCGGTTTGATTAACAACTTGTCATCTTACGGACACTTGAACAAATATGGTTTTGTTCAAACACCATACCGCAAAGTTGATCGTGAAACAGGTGTTGTCACAAACGAAATCGTTTGGTTGACAGCTGATGAAGAAGATGAATTTACTGTAGCACAGGCTAACTCTCGTCTGAATGAAGATGGAACATTTGCTGAGAAAGTTGTCATGGGACGTCACCAAGGGGTCAACCAAGAGTATCCAGCTAATGTTGTTGACTACATGGACGTATCACCAAAACAGGTAGTTGCCGTTGCGACAGCATGTATTCCTTTCTTGGAAAACGATGACTCCAACCGTGCCCTCATGGGAGCCAACATGCAACGTCAGGCTGTGCCATTGATCAATCCTCAGGCACCTTACGTTGGTACTGGTATGGAATACCAAGCAGCCCACGATTCAGGAGCTGCTGTGATTGCTCAGTATGATGGTAAAGTTACTTACGCAGATGCTGACAAGGTAGAAGTTCGTCGTGAAGATGGTTCATTGGACGTTTACCACATCCAAAAATTCCGTCGTTCAAACTCAGGTACTGCTTACAACCAACGCACGCTTGTTAAAGTTGGCGATGTCGTTGAAAAAGGCGATTTCATCGCTGACGGACCTTCTATGGAAAATGGAGAAATGGCGCTTGGACAAAACCCAATCGTTGCCTACATGACTTGGGAAGGTTACAACTTCGAGGATGCTGTTATCATGAGCGAACGCTTGGTGAAAGACGATGTCTACACATCTGTTCACCTTGAAGAATACGAATCAGAAACACGCGATACAAAGCTTGGGCCTGAAGAAATTACTCGTGAAATTCCAAACGTTGGGGAAGACGCTCTTAAAGACCTTGACGAAATGGGTATTATCCGTATCGGTGCTGAGGTTAAAGAAGGCGATATCCTTGTAGGTAAAGTAACACCTAAGGGTGAGAAAGACCTTTCAGCTGAAGAACGTCTCTTGCATGCTATTTTCGGAGACAAGTCTCGTGAAGTGCGTGATACTTCTCTTCGTGTACCACACGGTGCCGATGGTGTCGTTCGTGATGTTAAGATTTTTACCCGTGCAAATGGAGATGAGTTGCAATCAGGTGTTAACATGCTGGTTCGCGTCTACATCGCTCAAAAACGTAAGATTAAGGTCGGAGATAAGATGGCCGGACGTCACGGAAACAAAGGGGTTGTCTCTCGTATCGTTCCTGTAGAAGACATGCCTTACCTTCCAGACGGAACTCCAGTCGACATCATGTTGAACCCACTTGGGGTGCCATCACGTATGAATATCGGTCAGGTTATGGAGCTTCACCTTGGTATGGCAGCCCGTACTCTTGGAATCCACATCGCAACACCAGTCTTTGACGGAGCAAGTTCTGAAGACCTTTGGTCAACTGTTAAAGAAGCTGGTATGGATAGCGATGCCAAAACAATCCTTTACGATGGACGTACTGGGGAACCGTTTGATAACCGTGTTTCTGTCGGAGTCATGTACATGATCAAACTCCACCACATGGTTGACGATAAATTGCACGCGCGTTCAGTCGGACCTTACTCAACCGTTACCCAACAACCACTCGGAGGTAAAGCTCAGTTTGGTGGACAACGTTTCGGTGAGATGGAGGTTTGGGCTCTTGAAGCCTACGGTGCGTCAAATGTCCTACAAGAAATCTTGACTTACAAGTCTGACGATATCAACGGACGTTTGAAAGCTTATGAAGCTATTACAAAAGGAAAACCAATTCCAAAACCAGGTGTTCCAGAATCCTTCCGAGTTCTTGTCAAAGAATTGCAATCTCTTGGTCTTGACATGCGTGTCCTAGACGAAGATGACCAAGAAGTGGAACTTCGCGACTTGGATGAAGGAATGGACGAAGATGTCATCCACGTAGATGACCTTGAAAAAGCCCGCGAAAAAGCAGCCCAAGAGGCTAAAGCAGCCTTTGAAGCTGAAGAAGCTGAGAAAGCAACAAAAGCGGAAGCAACAGAAGAAGCTGCTGAACAAGAATAAGCAGTTCACTTAGAATAGAAAGGGAAGAAATAGTGGTTGATGTAAATCGTTTTAAAAGTATGCAAATCACCCTAGCTTCTCCAAGCAAAGTCCGTTCATGGTCTTATGGAGAAGTCAAAAAACCTGAAACAATCAATTACCGTACCTTGAAACCAGAACGTGAAGGACTCTTTGATGAAGTGATCTTTGGACCTACAAAAGACTGGGAATGTGCTTGTGGTAAATATAAACGCATTCGTTACAGAGGGATTGTTTGTGACCGCTGTGGGGTTGAAGTAACGCGTACAAAAGTTCGTCGTGAGCGTATGGGGCATATCGAATTGAAAGCTCCTGTATCTCACATCTGGTACTTCAAGGGAATTCCAAGTCGTATGGGCTTGACCCTTGATATGAGCCCTCGTGCCCTCGAGGAAGTGATCTACTTTGCGGCTTATGTGGTGATTGATCCAAAGGATACACCACTTGAGCACAAGTCTATCATGACAGAGCGCGAATACCGTGAGCGCTTGCGTGAGTATGGTTATGGTTCATTCGTTGCCAAGATGGGTGCCGAAGCTATCCAAGACCTTTTGAAACAAGTAGATCTTGAAAAAGAAATTGCTGAACTCAAAGAAGAGTTGAAAACAGCTACTGGACAAAAACGTGTCAAAGCCATCCGTCGTTTGGATGTTTTGGATGCCTTTTACAAGTCTGGAAACAAACCTGAATGGATGATTCTCAACATCCTTCCGGTTATTCCACCAGATCTTCGTCCAATGTTGCAGTTGGATGGTGGCCGTTTTGCCTCATCTGACTTGAATGACCTTTACCGCCGTGTTATCAACCGTAACAACCGTTTGGCTCGTTTGCTTGAGTTGAATGCGCCTGGTATCATCGTTCAAAATGAGAAGCGTATGCTTCAAGAAGCGGTTGACGCTTTGATTGACAATGGTCGTCGTGGTCGTCCAATCACAGGACCAGGTAGCCGTCCTCTTAAATCATTGAGCCATATGCTTAAAGGTAAACAAGGACGCTTCCGTCAAAACTTGCTCGGTAAACGTGTTGACTTTTCAGGACGTTCCGTTATCGCCGTTGGTCCAACGCTTAAGATGTACCAATGTGGTGTGCCACGTGAAATGGCGATCGAGCTCTTTAAACCATTCGTGATGCGTGAAATCGTCGCTCGTGATATCGTGCAAAACGTGAAAGCAGCTAAACGCTTGGTGGAACGTGGAGATGAGCGTATCTGGGATATCCTTGAAGAAGTGATCAAAGAACACCCAGTGCTTTTGAACCGCGCACCGACCCTTCACCGTTTGGGTATCCAAGCCTTCGAGCCAGTCTTGATTGATGGTAAGGCCCTTCGCTTGCACCCACTTGTCTGTGAAGCCTACAATGCCGACTTTGACGGGGACCAAATGGCCATCCACGTACCGCTTTCAGAAGAAGCCCAAGCAGAAGCTCGTATCTTGATGCTCGCTGCTGAGCACATCTTGAACCCGAAAGATGGTAAACCAGTTGTTACACCATCTCAGGACATGGTTTTGGGTAACTACTACTTGACCATGGAAGAAGCTGGTCGTGAAGGTGAAGGAATGGTCTTCAAAGACCGTGACGAAGCGGTTATGGCTTACCGTAATGGCTATGTTCACCTGCACTCACGTGTTGGTATCGCAACAGATAGCCTCAACAAACCATGGACAGAAGAGCAAAAACACAAGGTCTTGCTGACAACAGTTGGTAAAATCCTCTTCAACGACATCATGCCAGAGGGTCTACCATACTTGCAAGAACCAAACAATGCTAACTTGACAGAAGGCGTTCCAGCTAAATACTTCTTGCCACTAGGTGGGGACATCAAGGAAGCAATCAGCAAACTTGAACTCAACCCTCCATTCAAGAAGAAAAACCTTGGAAATATCATCGCTGAAATCTTCAAACGTTTCCGTACGACAGAAACTTCTGCCCTACTTGACCGTATGAAGAACCTCGGTTACCACCACTCAACTCTTGCAGGATTGACAGTGGGTATTGCCGATATCCCAGTCGTTGATGACAAGGCTGAAATCATTGAAGAATCACACAAACGTGTAGAACAAATCACAAAACAATTCCGTCGTGGTATGATCACAGACGACGAGCGTTACAATGCTGTTACAGCCGAATGGCGTGCTGCCCGTGAAAAACTAGAGAAACGTTTGATTGCCAACCAAGATCCTAAGAACCCAATCGTTATGATGATGGACTCTGGAGCCCGTGGTAACATCTCAAACTTCTCACAGCTTGCCGGTATGCGTGGTCTGATGGCGGCTCCGAACGGACGTATCATGGAATTGCCAATCCTTTCAAACTTCCGCGAAGGTTTGTCGGTATTGGAAATGTTCTTCTCAACTCACGGTGCGCGCAAAGGTATGACCGATACGGCCCTTAAGACAGCCGACTCAGGTTACTTGACTCGTCGTTTGGTTGACGTTGCCCAAGATGTTATCATCCGTGAGGATGACTGTGGAACAGACCGTGGTCTCTTGATCCGTTCTATCGCAGAAGGAAAAGAGATGATCGAGTCTCTCGAAGAACGTCTCAATGGTCGTTACACTAAGAAAACTGTTAAACATCCAGAAACTGGTGCGCTTATCATTGGACCAAATGAGTTGATTACAGAAGACAAGGCGCGTGAAATTGTCAATGCTGGTGTGGAAGAAGTGACTATCCGCTCCGTATTTACATGTAACACTCGTCACGGTGTCTGCCGTCACTGTTATGGTATCAACTTGGCGACTGGTGATGCGGTTGAAGTTGGTGAAGCAGTTGGTACAATCGCTGCTCAATCTATCGGGGAACCTGGTACACAGCTTACAATGCGTACCTTCCACACGGGTGGGGTTGCCTCAAATACCGATATCACTCAGGGTCTTCCTCGTGTCCAAGAAATCTTTGAAGCCCGCAATCCTAAAGGGGAAGCGGTTATCACAGAGGTTAAAGGACAAGTTACCGCTATCGAAGAAGATGCATCAACTCGTACCAAGAAAGTCTTTGTTAAGGGTGAAACTGGCGAAGGTGAGTACGTCGTTCCATTTACCGCTCGTATGCGTGTTGAAGTTGGGGACCAAGTAGCGCGTGGTGCTGCTCTTACAGAAGGTTCTATCCAGCCAAAACGTCTCCTTGCAGTTCGTGATGTCTTGTCAGTTGAAACTTACCTTCTCGGTGAAGTACAAAAAGTTTACCGTAGCCAAGGGGTAGAAATCGGTGACAAGCACATTGAGGTAATGGTTCGTCAAATGATCCGTAAAGTTCGTGTCATGGATCCAGGTGATACAGACCTTCTCATGGGTACTCTCATGGACATCAACGACTTTACAGATGCCAACAAAGATGTTCTTATCGCAGGTGGAGTTCCAGCGACAGGTCGTCCAGTCCTTATGGGAATTACCAAAGCCTCACTTGAAACAAATAGTTTCTTGTCAGCGGCTTCCTTCCAGGAAACAACTCGTGTCCTTACAGATGCGGCTATCCGTGGTAAGAAAGATCATCTCCTTGGACTCAAAGAAAATGTTATCATCGGTAAGATCATCCCAGCAGGTACTGGTATGGCCCGTTACCGTAACCTTGAACCACATGCTATCAACGAAGAAGAATATCTTAATCCTCCAGTAGAGGAAGAAGGAAACGAAGAAACAACAGAAGTAGTTGTGGATACTGCCGTTGAAACTGTGGAAGAAACAGTAGAATAAAAAAGAATAAGAGAGCCTTCGGGTTCTCTTATTCTTTTCTGAAAATTTTCTCCATTTTTCCATGAAATGTGGTAAAATAATACTCAATGAAAATCAAAGAGCAAACTAGGAAACTAGCCGCAGGTTGCTCAAAGCACTGCTTTGAGGTTGCAGATAGAGTTGAGGTGGTTTGAAGAGATTTTCGAAGAGTATAAAAGAAAGAAGCTGACAAAGGAGACAGGGATGGAACAAACATTTTTTATCATTAAACCAGATGGTGTAAAAAGAGGGCTAGTGGGTGAAGTGTTGAAACGCATCGAACAGCGTGGATTTACAATCGAAAAATTGGAGTTGCGTTCACAGGTTTCAGAAGAGTTGATTGATCAGCACTATCAGGACTTGGTTGGTCAGAGTTTTTACCCACCGATTCGTGAATTCATGACTTCAGGCCCAGTTCTTGTGGGTGTTATTTCAGGTCCCAAAGTAATCGAAACTTGGCGGACCATGATGGGTGCGACTCGTCCAGAAGAAGCTTTACCAGGAACGATTCGAGGTGATTTTGCAAAAGCTGCTGGAGAAAACCAAGCTATTCAAAATGTTGTACATGGTTCAGATTCAGAAGAGTCAGCTAAGCGAGAAATTGCTCTTTGGTTTTAAGAGTGGATTGGCTCAATCAATTGGTTAAAAGCTCAGTTGAATAGAAAGTATAGTCAATTAGTTTAAGACATGACGCATGATATCAAACTTTTTAGTTTTTGATATGGTGCGTTTTTTGATTAGGTGACTATTAGTTTGTCTCGCTCCGTTAGGTGCGAGACAAAAAAACACCCGCTATGCGGGTGCGCGTCGAAGGTTATACCAAAAAAACTCCAAACGCGATACAATAAAGGTGTTCAAGCCAATTGTAAAGCGAAAGGAGAAAAATATGGCACAAAAGGTTCTTTTGTCCTGTTCTTGTTTCAATTGACTATATTTCTATACTTTTTCTTCCTTTCTCTGTGAAAATCGCAAGTTTTTCCCACCTTTTCTCAATACTGAAACAACATCTTTCCAGAACTTCAATAATTTCTTTTTGTGTTAAATCATTATTTAACTAAATCTTTGGAGGCAATACGTTTTCAAAGCTACTTTTTTACCATAGATTTTGAGCCTTCAACACAGATTACTAAGCCAAAAATGCTCTAAATTTTTGAAATTCTAACAAATTCCACTCAACTTTATCATCATCTTTGACTTTCACAATATCTTCCTCAAAATAACATGGAATAAAGATAGTTTTCTTTTGAAACGGTTGTAGGAGGAAAATCTCTCCTACACTATTATTGATTCTGAGAGAAAATTGCAAAATATCATCTACCAAACGTTCAATTATTAAGATTTTTTGCAGTTTATCTGAATTAGAATCGCAAGGCTTCTCAATAATATAATTGTCGAATTTCTTCCTTTATCAAGAAAAAGTTACCTCAATATTGATAAAGTACAATTTTAAATTAACTCCAATTATTGATTCCTGATAATATTTCAGTAACTCATCGTGCAATTAAAAACAAGGATTTTTATTTCAGATGATCCATCGTGAACACTTCATCAGCCATCTCCCAAATTGCCGGATTATGTGTTGCGATAATGATTAGCCTATTATCATCTCGAAGAGATAGCAAAATCTCCATAATCAACTGAGAGGTTGCTGGGTCTATTGAAGCTGTTGGCTCATCTGCCAGAATAAAGGGTGGATTCTTTAAGATAATTTTTGCCAAGGCAACCCGTTGCGATTCTCCGCCCGATAACTCAAAGATGCGCTTATCTAGGTCAAGATAAGCCAGGCCGACCTGTTCTAAAGCCTGCTTCTGCCTCAACCGCTGTTCCGACCGACTCAACTTTTGACCAATGAGACCTAGCTTAAGGTTTTCTTCAATACTTTGGTTTTCAATTAAGCCAAAGTTCTGGAAGAGGTAGCCCAATTCGTGACGGAAAAAATCACTCGATTTATAATTGGCCAAGTCTTTACCTCGGTAAAAAATCGTCCCATCATAAGATTCTAATTTTCCAATCATGTTCATCAAGGTTGTTTTTCCGCTACCACTTGAACCAATTAAGGCATAGACTTTTCCAGCCTCAAATGTCATTGAAAGATTCGAAAATAACTCTCGTTCTCCAAAAGATTTACTCACCTGTTTAAGTTCAATCATATTAACCTCCCTTTAAAACAAGCATGGACATCTTGTTTTCTTTCTGCATTTGGACATGTAACTGTAAAAGAGATAGACCAGTAAAGAGTAACAAGACTAAGAAAGAAACTACTATCTCTACCTGAAGAAATACACTCGCAACAAATCCCAGTAAAAACACACCCAGTTGAGCAAAGAGATAAGTGCGATGGATTTCTAAGAACCTGAGACCTGCAATGCGTTTGATAAAAATGGCACGTCTAAATTCTTCAAAGTAGAGCCTATTCATAGTGTTAAACAACAAGATTGAAGTTGCAATCCCAAGCACAGCTCCTGCTAGCATTACCCAACGTTCCCTCTGGATATTATCCAATAATGTGATGTAGTTGTGGTAACCTGTTTGCATTTCTGAGACCCAATTTTCAATGCCTTGTCTCTGGATAAGCTCCTGGGCATCAGACAATTGATTAAAGAGAATGTAGTTCTGTACTGCGTCTATCCAAAACAAAATGGACTGTGGACCAGTTGATTGGGGTGTTATAACAATGATGATTGGATCTTTCAAAAATTGTTGGTAAGAAATAGGGGTCGTATTATACACAAAACGATCCTGACCTGATTCTAAATAACCTACCGTAGCAGTCATTTGCTGTCGTTCATCTTGACTAGACATGCGACTGGTTAAGTCGTCTTCAAAAACAGATTTATAATGTTCTTCCTCTGAACGGAGGTGTTCAGGCAGCAATAAGACAAACTCCCCTACATCAAGGTGATTCATCTTTTGCTCAATAGTTGTATCTACAGGAATGTTTTGACGCTCCAAGTATTGCGGTGTGACGATAAGGACATTGCCATTCGGGCTGTAATCGTACCATTCTGTAGAGGTTATAAAGTTTTTGGAGGAAGCCATGCCATTTTGCAAAGTACGGTCAATTAACTGGTGTCTAGATAAGAAAGCCTTTTGTTCTGAAACAGCCAGATCCATCAATTGATACCAAGTTCTGAGTTTCCTTTGAGCTTGTTCATCAAAACCAGGACTCGTTCCTTCACGGCTGATTGATAGGGTAATCAGTTGCCTTTCCTGGCTCCAAGCCTCTTGTCCAATCCGATGCTGTTGCCAGGCTTGGGAATACTTTAAGCTACTCCCTATTCCCAGCGTTACAATAATAATCGCTAATAGTTGACCGATTAAAATCAAACTAATGATTCCTCTGACAGGCACTTGCCCTTTTATAATCTGCATCAGGTGTATCTTTTTTATCCCAACTGCGAAGAGTTGAGCGAAAAACAGGGAGATAGACAACAAGATGAGATTATAACTGAGCAAGCCTGCTCCTATGGTCATTAGGGATTGCGTTGGAAGCGACAGAATTTTTTGCATAAGAATGGTGAACACGCCAGCTAAACTGAAACCAACAGCTATCCCTTTCAAATCCTCACCAACTGGTCTAAGAAAAATGGACCACCGTTTCTCTCCTGAAATGAGGCGAATGCCCGACGACCGTAATTGGCTAATTTGACTAATTAAAGTCAGTGCTCCAAAGGTTAAGATGAAAATCAATAGACTGATTAACTGAAATCCGTTACTAAAGATAGCCATTAACGTAGATAGTTTAGATGGAATTGTCAGGTGCATATTAGTCAAGCCAAGTTGACTTAGCTCCTCCCTTAGCAAGTGAATATCTAGGTGTCCATCGAATACAAAATAGTTTGTTTCAACACTACTACTTTGAGCATCTTCTAGTTTTTTTTCCTGTAGCCCATCAGGCAACTTTCCGTCTCCAAAGGTCGTATAAGAAAAAACTGTAGTACCTTCTGAGTTAGGATCTTGGTGTTGAATCGCAATAAAGCTATCTGTTTCTTCTGCTAGTTTTTCCAAGCGTGTAGCAACATGCTGAAAAGTTGTTTCAGGGGAAGAATCATGTACAACAACGTTGGGGTAATAATGGGAGACATATGTATCAGTCCAAATGGTAAATACCCAAACAAAGAACAAACTAGCAAGCAGGTTGGATATGAGTATAAATAATTTTTTCATAGTGCATTCCTTATTCTAAAACAGAGGGCAGAAATATCCCTGCCCTCTATAAACTAACAAGCTTACTAAACTATTGATAAAAGAATCTTCTTCAATTATTCTTTACCATCCCGCATCAAATGTAATTCGCTCCCCCAAATTTGTATTAACAAACGCATAGGCCGCACTATGTGCTCCTGCATAAACTGTTTTTTGATTGTCACGTTCATTACTTCCAACATAGGCCCAGTGATACTGTGAACCATGATAATAATTCGAAAATGCTCCCCAATTATATGGATCATGATGGCCTCCATAGGTCCACTCGCCACCACGGTGAGAAACTGCCAAAACAGGAAGAGCCAAACTAAATGCCAAAACGGCAAGGGATGATGCAACTACTTTTCTAAATTTTAACATATTATTACTCCTCTAAATGAAATATTATGAAAATGAGCGAAATGCAACTACATATTTTAATTAGAAATCTCAGTCTGAATTATAGTATCCTATTTTTTCCTCCTTTCTAACTGCACGTTCCTTTCTACAGGCAGAGACCTAATTTTATAAACCAATCTTAAATACTTTAGATTTTGTAACTCATAATTTTCAACAGTTGGTTAGCTATGAAAGCATTTTATCAAACATCTCCATTCTTATATCTATCTGGTATTGTTACAAGCTCTCATCAGAATACCTTTCTCTAAATAGTTGAATTTTAAAGTAATACGAAATCAATCAGCCTTCCCAACATCAAGACCATTGGACTTCTTTTGTGATTGCACTCGAATCTCCAATTGTCTATTCTTCTGAATAACTGTTGGTAAGGAATTGTGTTACTAAACATAAAAACACCTAGTAATACTAATATAGCTAATTTTTGAATTCCACGATTTTTCTTCATTCGTGAAACCCTTTTCTTTTTCCTTGTTTTTATTTTAACATATATATATTATTCGGTCAAGTATTTTTATGTAATTTTTGACTTTTTTTATTTATTACCATAAAGAATTATTTGTTTCTTTAACTTACTATTTTGAACTAAAAATTTTATAATGAAATTAAGCAAATAGGAAGGTTTATTATCTTTAATGAATACACTCGCAGAGAAATTCAGATTGAAAAGAAAAGAGTTGAGACTCTCCCAACAAACTCTTGCAGAAGGAATTTGTGAACAGAGCCAGATTAGTAAAATTGAGAGAGGGCATTTCATTCCCTCCGCGGACCTTTTGTTCAAACTCTCACAACGACTTGAAGTGCCATTAGATTATTTTTTTAATGAACAAATTGAAATTAAATCTAATCTCTCTAATTTCAAGCAATTATCTGCTCGACTATTAGATGACAGAAATTATGACAATTTGGAATATATTTATAGAATAGAGATTGAACGAAGTAATTTTCTAACACTAGAAGACCGAACTTACCTTGAATGGATTAAAGCTATTATTGATTTCTATCAATATGACAGTAAGTGTGAGGCAATTTCTTCATTGGAAAATATATTATTAAAAGTCTCCTCAAATACTCTGATTTATTTAAAGGCCTTGAATACTCTATCTAATTTCTATTCCTTAGAGGGTCGTGAACAAGAATATGAGGCAAACTACTCTCATTTGATGGAGTTATATCAGACAAAAAATTTTGAGCATCAAGAGTTTTTATTTGGCTACATCAGAGTTCGTTACAACTACGCTCACTACCTAGTATCAAAGGAAAAATATAATGAAGCCATCCAAGAAGCTCTTGAGACGATTGAACTCTGTAAACAAAGACAGACAAGCTACCAACTGGCTCCTCTACTTATTCTTGTAGGAAATGCTGGAGCCAAATTTCTAGACAAAGAACAAGTCAAAAATTATTATATAGAAGCAAGAGAGTTATGTAAGATTTATAACAATCCTTTAATGTTGATGAAGATAGAAAATTATTTGAAGGAATTAGGTACTGTTTAGTTAATCTTGACATTATAGTTTTTCTGAAACGTTAAATAACCTGTAAGGCTGATAGTGAAATGAATACTATCAGCCTTATTTCAAATTTATATTCTTCCAAAATCTCTTCAAACCACGTCAGTTCTATCTCCAACCTCAAAACAGTGTTTTAAGCAACCTGTGGCTAGCTTCCTAGTTTGCTCTTTGATTTTCATTGAGTATTAGTCTCTGGTGTTTGTTTAGCGTCTAAAAGAGACATTTGAGAAGATTAGAAACAGTTCTCTCTTTTCTCCGAGTATAATGATTGGTAGGAAGGGAGAGAAAAGATGAAATCAATGAGAATCTTATTTTTGTTAGCTTTAATTCAAATCAGTTTGAGTAGCTGTTTCCTATGGAAGGAATGCATCTTGTCCTTTAAACAAAGTACAGCTTTTTTCATCGGAAGTATGGTCTTCGTTTCAGGAATCTGTGCTGGAGTAAATTATCTTTATACCCGTAAGCAAGAAGTCCATAGTGTCCTAGTCAGTAAGAAGTCAGTGAAGCTTTTTTACAGTATGTTACTCTTAATTAATTTGTTAGGAGCTGTCCTTGTTTTGTCAGACAACTTGTTCATCAAAAATACGCTACAGCAAGAATTAGTTGACTTTTTATTGCCATCCTTCTTTTTCCTATTTGGACTAGATTTGCTGATTTTTTTACCCTTGAAAAAATACATGCGCGATTTTCTTGCTATGCTAGACAGAAAAAAGACAGTGTTGGTGACTGTTTTAGCAACACTTCTCTTCTTAAGAAATCCAATGACCATTGTCTCTCTTCTGATTTATATTGGACTGGGTTTGTTTTTTGCAGCCTATCTTGTCCCAAATTCGGTTAAGAAGGAAGTTTCCTTTTATGGTCATATTTTCCGAGATCTTGTATTGGTCATTGCTACGCTCATTTTCTTTTAGAGAGAGCTTGTTTTTATGGATGTTATGATGGTAATACTCTTCGAAAATCTCTTCAAACTACGTCAGCTCTATCTGCAACCTCAAAACAGTGTTTTGAGCAACCTGCGGCTAGCTTCCTAGTTTGCTCTTTGATTTTCATTGAGTATAAGTTTAGCAGGAAAATAGACACAAAAGAAAAGTTTTTGGTATAATAAGAGTATGTACACAAAAAATGAAGAAGAGCTACAAGCCTTAGGGGAGCGTTTGGGTCATCTATTAGCAAAGAATGATGTTTTAATCTTAACTGGAGAACTGGGTGCAGGTAAAACGACCTTTACTAAAGGACTTGCAAAAGGATTACAGATTTCTCAAATGATTAAAAGTCCCACCTATACTATCCTAAGAGAGTATGAGGGGCGTCTTCCGCTTTTCCATTTAGATGTTTATCGTATTGAAGGAGATGCGGATTCTATCGACTTGGATGAATTTCTCTTTGGTGGAGGCGTGACTGTTATTGAGTGGGGAAATCTCTTAGGAGATGCCTTGCCAGATACTTATTTAGAATTGGAAATTCTAAAAGAAGCAGATGGACGTCGTTTAAATTTTCAGGCAAAGGGTTTGCGTGCTGAGAAATTGTTAGAGGAGCTTCAATATGGAGTATGAATTGCTCATTAGGGAAGCAGAACCTAAAGATGCAGCGGAATTAGTAGCTTTTTTAAATTGTGTAAGTTTGGAGACAGATTTTACTAGTCTGGACAGAGATGGTATTCTCTTGACCAGTGAGGAGATGGAAGTATTCCTCAACAAGCAAGCTAGTTCGGATAATCAGATAACCTTACTTGCATTCTTAAATGATGAAATTGCTGGTATTGTAAATATCACAGCTGATCAGCGCAAGAGAGTCCGTCATATTGGAGATCTCTTCATTGTGATTGGCAAAAGATATTGGAATAATGGCTTGGGAAGTTTGTTGCTAGAAGAAGTCATAGAGTGGGCACAAGCAAGTGGCATTCTGCGTCGTCTCCAACTGACTGTCCAAACTCGTAATCAGGCTGCAGTTCATCTTTATCAAAAGCATGGCTTTGTCATTGAAGGTCGCCAAGAGCGTGGAGCATATATAGAAGAAGGGAAATTTATCGATGTTTACTTGATGGGTAAACTGATCGATTAGTAGAAATATGGTTAAAAAAATTATTGGAATGGTGCTAGCTTTACTTTCTGTAACTGTAGTAGGAGCAGGTATTTTTGCTTATACTATTTATCAACAAGGGACAGAAACCTTAGCTAAAACCTATAAAAAAATTGGAGAAGAAACCAAGGTTATAGAAGCAACTGAACCTTTGACCATTCTGTTAATGGGAGTGGACACCGGAAATGCTGAGCGAACTGAAACTTGGGCCGGTAGAAGTGATAGCATGATCTTGATGACAGTGAATCCTAAAACGAAAAAAACAACGATGATGAGTTTAGAGCGGGATATTCTGACCCGCATTGAATCAGGGAATGGTCAGGCTCATGAAGCGAAACTGAATTCAGCATATGCAGATGGTGGAGCAGAGCTTGCTATAGAAACCATTCAAAAAATGATGAATATCCATATTGATCGCTATGTGATGGTCAATATGAAAGGGTTACAAAAACTAGTGGATGCAGTAGGTGGTATTACAGTCAATAATACCCTAGGTTTCCCAATTTCTATCAGTGACCAAGAAGAATTTAATACCATTTCTATCGGTGTTGGAGAGCAACATATTGGGGGAGAAGAAGCCCTAGTCTATGCACGAATGCGTTACCAAGATCCTGAGGGGGATTATGGTCGTCAAAAACGTCAACGTGAAGTTATTCAAAAAGTCATGGAAAAAGCCCTTAGTTTAAATAGCGTTGGTCATTATCAAGAGATTCTAAAAGCTTTGAGTGACAATATGCAGACCAATATTGATTTGTCTGCAAAAAGTATCCCTAACTTGCTAGGCTATAAAGATTCATTTAAAACCATTGAAACTCAGCAGCTGCAGGGTGAAGGAGAGATGCTTCAAGGTGTTTCTTACCAGATTGTTTCGAGAGCCCATATGTTGGAAATGCAAAATCTACTCCGACGTTCTTTGGGACAAGAAGAAGTCACTCAGCTTGAAACCAATGCGGTTTTATTTGAAGATTTATTTGGACGAGCACCTGTTGGTGATGAAGATAACTAACTTTTGATACAAATAAAAAATCAATCGTGGGAAATTTCCTGCGATTTTTTCAAAAAAATACGAATAGATAGGTAGGAGGAAACATGAAAGCAGAAATCATTGCTGTTGGAACAGAGATTTTGACAGGACAGATTGTCAATACCAATGCTCAGTTTTTATCAGAAAAACTAGCAGAGATTGGGGTAGACATATATTTTCAGACGGCTGTAGGAGACAATGAAGCTCGTCTCTTGTCTTTGCTTGAAATTGCCAGTCAACGTAGCAGCCTGGTGATTTTGACAGGTGGTTTGGGACCAACTGAGGACGATTTGACCAAACAAACTCTAGCTAAATTTTTAGGGAAAGCATTAGTCTTCGATCCTCAGGCTCAGGAGAAGTTGGATGTCTTTTTTGCCCAGAGACCAGACTATGCCCGAACACCGAATAACGAAAGACAAGCTCAAATTGTAGAAGGAGCGACTCCACTGCCAAATGAAACAGGACTGGCTGTGGGAGGAATATTGGAAGTCGATGGAGTGACCTACGTCGTCCTTCCAGGTCCGCCAAGTGAATTGAAACCCATGGTCTTAAACCAACTTCTACCTAAGTTGATGACAGGGAGCAAGCTGTATTCCCGAGTTCTTCGTTTCTTTGGAATTGGCGAAAGTCAGCTGGTTACGATTTTGGCTGATTTAATTGATAATCAGACCGATCCGACCTTGGCACCTTATGCAAAGACAGGAGAAGTCACTCTGCGTCTGTCAACAAAGGCTAGTAGTCAAGAAGAGGCGAATCAAGCGCTGGATATTTTGGAAAATCAAATCTTAGGTCGTCAAACCTTTGAAGGACTTTCTTTACGAGAACTTTGTTATGGTTATGGAGAAGAGACTAGTTTAGCCAGCATTGTGGTAGAAAAGCTGAAAAAGCAAGGGAAAACCATCACTGCAGCCGAGAGTTTGACGGCAGGGCTTTTCCAAGCTACTGTGGCTGATTTTTCAGGAGCTTCAAGTATATTTAAGGGTGGTTTT
This sequence comes from Streptococcus pneumoniae, assembly GCF_001171885.1. GTDB lineage: Bacteria > Bacillota > Bacilli > Lactobacillales > Streptococcaceae > Streptococcus > Streptococcus pneumoniae_A. The sequence continues at coordinate 32,896 of NZ_CKQD01000009.1, read as the reverse complement.
GTGACCTATAGCTTGGAGGAAAAATCAAAGATGTTGGATATTCCTGCCAAGGATTTGGAAGAGCACGGTGTAGTGTCTGAATTTACAGCCCAGAAGATGGCTGAGCAGGCACGAAGCAAGACCCAGTCAGATTTTGGAATTAGTTTGACTGGAGTGGCAGGACCAGATAGCCTAGAAGGGCACCCAGCTGGAACAGTCTTCATAGGCTTGGCACAGGAGCAAGGAACTGAGGTTATCAAGGTGAATATTGGAGGCAGAAGTCGAGCAGATGTGCGTCACATTGCGGTTATGCATGCCTTTAACCTAGTTCGCAAGGCTTTATTAAGTGACTAACTTTTGATATAATAGTAGACAGGTCTGAGGACCATTAGAATGTAGGAGAATAGAATGGCGAAAAAACCAAAAAAATTAGAAGAAATTTCAAAAAAATTTGGGGCAGAACGTGAAAAGGCCTTGAATGACGCTCTTAAATTGATTGAGAAAGACTTTGGTAAGGGATCAATCATGCGTTTGGGTGAACGTGCCGAGCAAAAGGTGCAAGTGATGAGCTCAGGTTCTTTAGCTCTTGACATTGCTCTTGGCTCAGGTGGTTATCCTAAGGGACGTATCATCGAAATCTATGGGCCAGAGTCATCTGGTAAGACAACGGTTGCCCTTCATGCAGTTGCGCAAGCGCAAAAAGAAGGTGGGATTGCAGCCTTTATCGATGCGGAACATGCCCTCGATCCAGCTTATGCTGCGGCTCTTGGGGTCAACATTGACGAATTGCTCTTGTCACAACCAGACTCAGGAGAGCAAGGTCTTGAGATTGCAGGAAAATTGATTGATTCAGGTGCTGTAGATCTTGTCGTGGTCGACTCAGTTGCAGCCCTTGTACCTCGTGCGGAAATTGATGGAGATATCGGAGATAACCACGTTGGTTTGCAGGCCCGTATGATGAGCCAGGCTATGCGTAAGCTCGGTGCTTCTATCAATAAAACCAAAACTATTGCCATCTTTATCAACCAATTGCGTGAAAAAGTTGGGGTCATGTTTGGAAATCCAGAAACAACACCTGGCGGACGTGCTTTGAAATTCTATGCTTCAGTCCGCTTGGATGTTCGTGGTAATACACAAATTAAGGGAACTGGTGACCAAAAAGAAACCAATGTTGGTAAAGAAACTAAGATTAAGGTTGTAAAAAATAAGGTAGCTCCACCGTTTAAGGAAGCCGTAGTTGAAATTATGTACGGAGAAGGAATTTCTAAGACTGGTGAGCTTTTGAAGATTGCAAGCGATTTGGATATTATCAAAAAAGCAGGGGCTTGGTATTCTTACAAAGATGAAAAAATTGGGCAAGGTTCTGAGAATGCTAAGAAATACTTGGCAGAGCACCCAGAAATCTTTGATGAAATCGACAAGCAAGTCCGTTCTAAATTTGGCTTGATTGATGGAGAAGAAGCTTCAGAACAAGATACTGAAAACAAAAAAGATGAAGCAGTTCAAGCAGATTCTGTGAATGAAGAAGTTACCCTTGACCTAGGCGATGAACTTGAAATCGAAATTGAAGAATAATACTCTTCGAAAATCTCTTCAAACCACGTCAGCTTCGCCTTGGATTATATATGTGACTGACTTTGTCAGTCTTATCTACAACCTCAAAGCAGTGCTTTGAGCTGACTTCGTCAGTTCTATCCACAACCTCAAAACCGTGTTTTGAGCAATCTGTGGTTAGATTTCTAGTTTGCTTTTTGATTTTCATTGAGTATAAGCTGTTAAAGTAGTGGAGAAATCCGCTGCTTTTTTGTTGCCTTGTTCTGGTTTTTAGTTCACGCATAGTTTGCTGTTTCTTGTCGCTCCACTAGAAAGCTGATATAATAGCCTTATGAATAAAAAACGAACAGTGGACCTGATTCATGGTCCGATTCTTCCCTCGCTTGTGAGTTTTGCCTTCCCAATCTTGCTGTCTAATATTTTTCAACAGCTCTATAACACTGCTGATGTCTTGATTGTTGGGCGTTTTCTTGGTCAAGATTCCTTGGCTGCAGTAGGGGCGACGACAGCAATCTTTGACCTGATTGTAGGTTTTACTCTTGGTGTTGGCAATGGCATGGGAATTGTCATTGCCCGCTATTATGGAGCTCGAAATTTTACAAAAATCAAGGAAGCAGTAGCAGCAACTTGGATTTTAGGTTCTCTTTTGAGTATTGTAGTTATGTTGCTAGGCTTTCTTGGATTGTATCCACTTTTGCAATACCTGGATACCCCTGCTGAAATCCTCCCCCAGTCCTATCAATATATTTCTATGATTGTGACCTGTGTCGGTGTTAGCTTCGCTTATAATCTCTTTGCAGGCTTGTTGCGGTCTATTGGGGATAGTCTGGCAGCCCTTGGTTTTCTGATTTTCTCTGCTCTTGTCAATGTGGTTCTGGATCTCTATTTCATTACGCAATTGCATCTGGGAGTTCAATCCGCAGGACTTGCTACCATCATTTCGCAAGGTTTATCAGCGGTTCTTTGCTTTTATTATATCCGTAAGAGTGTGCCAGAACTTTTGCCTCAACTCAAGCATTTCAAATGGGACAAGGCCTTGTACGCTGATCTCTTGGAGCAAGGTTTGGCTATGGGATTGATGAGTTCGATTGTGTCCATCGGCAGTGTGATTTTACAGTCTTCTGTTAATACCTTTGGTGCAGTGATTATTAGCGCCCAGACGGCGGCTCGCCGCATTATGGCTTTCGCCCTTCTTCCCATGACCGCTATTTCTTCTGCCATGACGACCTTTGCTTCTCAGAATCTAGGAGCTAAGCGACCAGACCGCATTGTTCAAGGTCTTCGAATCGGCAGTCGTTTAAGTATATCCTGGGCAATTTTTGTTTGTGTCTTCCTCTTTTTTGCCAGTCCAGCCTTGGTTTCCTTCTTGGCTAGTTCGACAGATGGTTACTTGATAGAAAATGGCAGTCTGTACTTGCAAATCAGTTCAGCCTTTTATCCTATTTTGAGTCTCTTGTTGATTTATCGTAATTGTTTGCAGGGCTTGGGGCAAAAAGTCCTTCCGCTGGTTTCCAGCTTTATCGAACTAATCGGGAAAATCGCTTTTGTGGTCTTGATTATCCCTTGGGCAGGCTATAAGGGAGTTATCCTTTGCGAACCCCTAATCTGGGTTGCCATGACAGTTCAACTGTACTTTTCGCTTTTCCGTCACCCCTTGATAAAAGAAGGCGAGGAAATCTTGGCAACAAAAGTGTCATCCTAGCTTGATTTACTGAATAAAATCCATTTCCTTTAGTGAAAATCGAAAAAACTTGTGCTGTTATCTTTAGTTTGGTCTTGAAAATAGTTTAACAGACTTTTGACTTCTTTTATATGATATAATAAAGTATAGTATTTATGAAAAGGACATATAGAGACTGTAAAAATATACTTTTGAAAAGCTTTTTAGTTTGGGGTGTTATTGTAGATAGAATGCAGACCTTATCAGTCCTATTTACAGTATCAAAATAGTGCGTTTTAAAGTTCTATCTACAAGCCTAATCGTGACTAAGATTGTCTTCTTTGTAAGGTAGAAATAAAGGAGTTTCTGGTTCTGGATTGTAAAAAATAAGTTGTTTTAATTGATAAGGAGTAGAATATGGAAATTGATGTAAGTAAATTAAGAACAGATTTGCCTCAAGTCGGCGTGCAACCATATAGGCAAGTCCATGCCCATTCCACAGGCAATCGTAACTCAACGGTTCAAAATGAGGCTGACTACCATTACAGAAAAGATCCTGAATTGGGCTTCTTTTCACACGTAGTCGGTAATGGTCGTGTTATGCAGGTAGGACCTGTTGATAATGGTGCCTGGGACGTTGGGGGCGGTTGGAATGCAGAAGGTTATGCACAAGTTGAACTGATTGAAAGCCATGAATCGAAAGAAGAGTTTCTGATTGACTATCGTCTCTATATCGAACTCTTGCGCAATCTAGCGGATGAAGCTGGTATACCGAAAACACTTGATACAGACGACTTGGCAGGTATCAAGACACACGAATACTGCACCAATAACCAACCTGACAACAACTCAGATCACATTGACCCCTATCCTTATCTTGCCAAATGGGGTATTAGCCGTGAGCAGTTTAAGCAGGATATTGAAAACGGCTTGACGATTGAAGCAGGATGGCAACAGAACGATACTGGCACCTGGTATGTACACTCAGATGGTTCTTATCCAAAAGATAAGTTTGAGAAAGTCAATGGTACCTGGTATTACTTTGACGGTTCAGGCTATATGCTTGCAGACCGCTGGAAGAAGCACACAGACGGCAACTGGTACTGGTTTGACCAGTCAGGCGAAATGGCGACAGGCTGGAAGAAAATCAATGAGAAGTGGTACTATTTCGATGGAGAAGGTGCTATGAAAACAGGCTGGATCAAATACAAGGAGACTTGGTACTATCTTGATAGTCAAAATGGGGACATGATTTCTAATGCCTTTGTCAAATCAAATGATGGCTGGTATTACCTTAAAGAAGATGGTACGATAGCAGAAAAACCAGAATTTACAGTCGAGCCTGAAGGCTTGATAACAGTAAAATAATAATGGAATGTCTTTCAAATCAGAACAGCGCATATTATTAGGTCTTGAAAAAGCTTAATAGTATGCGTTTTCTTGTGGAGATATTTCCTTTAATTTTTGCTACTATATTAAATAAAAATCAAAAAGCAAACTAGAAAGTTATGCTCAAATAAAATCTAAATTTGACAATGTAAACCGAGTCGGAAGCTTTAAGTACTGTTTTGAGGTTGAAGATACGATTTTTGATAGGAACTCATCAAATAGGTTTAATATCATCAATTTTGGATTTTTAAGCAGCACCAATAAATTGCTTTCTTGTTTGTCATAATTTTTTTATTTAAAAAATTGACTTTATGACAAGAGTGTGCTATTCTTTTTATGAGAGGTGTATGAATATGATAAATGTATGTGATGTTGGAAAAAGAATAAAAGAACTTAGAATATCTTCAAATCTTACTCAAGATAAGATTGCTGAATATTTGTCTTTGAATCAAAGCATGATTGCCAAAATGGAAAAAGGTGAAAGGAATATCACGTCGGATGTTATTGAGAAACTATCTGCCCTGTTTTGCTGTACGGTTGACTATCTTTTGTTTGGCGAACAAGCTGAACAACAGTGTGTCATATCGTTTAGAAAAAATAAAATAGTAGACCAAGATCTTAAAGTTTTAGCGAAAATCAATAAAATTGTATTGAATCAATTTGAGATAGATCAGCTATTGGAGACAAAATAAATGATTGATAAAATGGATTTAAGTAATAAAGCTTCAAATCTTAGAAAAAAGTTGGGAGCTGATGGTGAAGCGCCGATAGATATTTTTAAATTGGTACAAAAGATAGAAAATTTGACGCTGGTATTTTATGGACTCGGAAAGAATATTAGCGGAGTCTGTTATAAAGGAACTCAGTCCAGTCTCATTGTAATCAATTCAGACATGTCATTAGGAAGGCAAAGATTTTCTTTAGCACATGAACTGTATCATCTTTATTATGATGAGGTGAAGAAGAGTTCAGTCAGTTTTATTTTGATTGGTGAAGGAGATGAAACTGAAAGAAAAGCGGATCAGTTTGCTTCTTATTTTTTAGTTTCCCCATCTTCACTGTATAGGATGGTTGAGGAAATTAGAGAAAATGCCAATAGAACCCATCTTGAAGTAGAAGATATTATAAAATTGGGTCAGTTTTATGGTGTCAGTCATAAAGCTATGTTATATAGATTGCGGAATGATGGATACCTTGATGCAGAAGAAATTAAAAAGATGGATATTAGTGTTATAGAGACAGCTTCAAGATTAGGCTATGATACAAGTTTATATCGTCCTTTGTCAGAAAGTAAAAAGGAAATGGTATTAGGACACTATATTAAATCGACTGAACAACTTTTAGAAAATAACAGAATTTCGCAAGGGAAGTATGAGGAACTGCTATTAGATGCTTTCAGATATGATATTGTATATGGGCTAGATGAAGAGGGGGAGTTGTCGTTTGACTAGTCGTGTATTTATTGATACAGATTGTATTTCAGCATTTTTATGGGTTGGCACTGAATATCTTTTAGAAAAGCTCTATTCGGGTAAAATTGTTATTCCACAAGAGGTGTATGATGAAATCAATATACCTACAATCCCCCATTTAAAATCTAGGATAGACCAGTTGGTAGCTAAGGGTTCGGCTGAGATTGTGAGCATAGACATTGGAACTGAAGAATACGCATTATATAGAAATTTAACAAGAAATCATGATAGTAACAAGGTTATTGGTAAGGGAGAAGCAGCTTCTATTTCCTTAGCGAAAAAGCATAATGGGATATTAGGAAGTAATAATCTAAGAGATGTTCAACCATATGTAGAAAAATTTTCTTTAGAACATATGACAACAGGAGATATACTGGTTGAAGCGTTTAAAGCGCAATTTATTACTGAACAAGAGGGCAATCATATCTGGAATAATATGCTTAAAAAGAGAAGGAAAATTGGGGCGGCTTCTTTTTCAGACTATCTTCGTGGAAGTGTTCATTAAAATAGACAAAAATAAATTTGGATAAATCGAACTCACTATTCAGGAGGCGTATGAGCGATTCGAAGAAGAAAAGTGTCAAATTGAGCCTATAGGAGTATAAATGTAATCGTAAGTCCTGCATAGTGGATGAGAAAAAGCTGTCCTTGAAGTTTCCCTGAACTATCAGTCGTATGTTAAACGATATGTAGGGTGATGTAAGAGGGGATAGCGAGTAGTTTTTGGTTATTCTATCAAAAAACTTGTATTTTATCATACTAAATGATAAAATACAAGAAAAATAGTAGAATAAAGGAAAGCTTTTCTAAAATGCGTATCTCCCCACAGGATTCGTTCTTGTGGGATTTTTTTCGTTAAAGAAAGCGATAAATATTGACTTTTTTAAAGAAAGATGTCATAATTAAGTTGGAAAAAACGTAAAAGTATCACTTTTCTCGTTATCCCGACTCCCAAAACGTCGTTAAACCGCTCGGCAATCCATGGAGACATGGACACATAGTAGTAAGCACGCTATGTGGCTTGGCAGAGCTAAAAACTGTTCCCTTGCGATAAGCCTAATAAGCACAACATAGGGAGTTAGAGAAGCCGACTCTAATCATCCACTTTGGGCAGTAGTGAGAACTGCCCCGTGCTTTTTTTATTTTGAGAAAATATGGAGTTTGTCGTTGAAATTACTTGATTGTATTTTAGATTATCAAGAGAAATTCGATGGAAAAACATGTCAAGTATCAACGAATTATAAGCATTTAGAGACTTTCGAAGTAGATTTTTGCTTGACTGATTTACATCACTTATTTGGCTTGCACAAAATCACACGAGATTATGCTAGTCAAACAATACCTGCTATTCAAGCTGGTGTTTTTATTTTGGAAGAATATAAAAATAATCCCATGTACAACGATGTTATAGAAAGGATATCTTTGTATAGTTTTATCGGTGATATCTTCTATTCTAAGATAACAAGTTGTTGTATCCTAGCCAAAGATTTATCTAAAAACACTATGAAGTTGGACGTCATATTTTTTGAAGATAGAAACAAAAGATCCGCAATTTTAGGTTTACGAAGAGATAAAAGTGGAGTGTTTAAACCGGTTACTCTACATTTTACAAGCGCTAAGAAATATGCTAAAGTTCGTAAAACAGATGTGAAAGAAATTAAATGGTTATAAAAAAAACTTTTCGCAGGCTTCGGCTTGCGTTTTTTTTGTTTGATAAAATTAAAAAAATGTGCAAAAATAAGTAGAATTGAAAACAGGAAAAAACACCTCCTTTCGATTCGCCAAGCCTCTTCGCAAGGCAATGAGGGGGCGGAGAGACGCGCTCGTCAACAGAAGTATCTCATTGGAAATGTTGCTCACTTTTTTAGTGAGCTTTTTATTTAAGGAATAGGAATGAAAAATAAGAAGTTAAAATTATACTCAATGAAAATCTCTTCAAACCACGTCAACGTCACCTTGCAGTCTGTATCTTACTGACCAAGCTATGATGGACTTAGAATAGGTGATTTGGAGCGCCCTATTGGCTAGGAAATGCTGATCATAGTCCTTTGATGAGGATAGGGTGTGACACTCAACTGGTTGACCTAATCGATAGAGAGGGAATTACTATAAAATACTCAGGCTTCTATCATATATTTTGAAATACCTATGTAATCAAAACGTAACAATAATGTAACATTGGCGCAAAGGATGTTGAGCATATATAAATGTAGTATAACTCTTGTATATTTGTTAAAAAATAGGTTGTATCAAAAGGCTTTATATGCCTGTGCATATATATATATATATATATATAATGTCGCTTTTTTCTCGCCTTTCCTGACTCTATCTTGTCAGCGAGGGGGTTGATTTGTATGTCAGAAGTGTTAGTATATAGTTGATATATTATCGTCTGTCGGCTTTTTGTGCGCTTTCTAAGCTTGGGGAAGCTCTCAGATGAGGAAAGGATTTACTTATGTTCAAGAAAAAGAATGATGGTAATGGAGAGAAAATTTTCCGTTATTCTATTCGTAAATACCATTTTGGTGCTGCTAGTGTTGCCGTGGCGGCATTGATGTTTTTTGCAAATGGGGTGCAAGCGCAGGCACCTGCGGTATCTTCGGCAACAGCCAGTGATGTAGTTGCTGGATCTGCTGGAAATTCAGATGGAGATCCGCAGGAGTCGGATGGGGAAGAGCCAGAGAAGGTCTCTCAGACTGAACCGTCGGCTGATCTCAAGTCTACAGGGGAGTCAAACTCTCCAGAGACTAAAACCGAGGACGCTAGTAAGGGACAGGAAACAGATGCCCTTGCTCCTACCAAACCAGAGACGAAACCAGCTGCTCAAGAAACTTCTCAAGGAGGAGCAGTAAAAGAGCAAGACCAGCCTAGATCTGCCACTAAAACGACAGAAGCTAAATCACTCCAAGGCAATCTGCAAGCTTTGTTGGAAAAACTAACTCTTAGCTCCATGAAAGCGCTCCACGATGAAGTGGAAGCAGGTCTAGCAGCAGCTAAGGTAGTTTTGGACGACCCAAATGCGACGCAAGCGCAAGTTGATGAGCAAGTAAGAGCTATGGAAGAACTGACGAGCCGTGTCAATCAAGCCTTGAAGCCATCGCTACCAAAATTGACAGACTTGGGTGAAGCAAGTTCGACAAATAATAAGCTTGTCGAACCAAACGGAACTGCAACTGAGCAAGCAACTGGTGGAAAGCGTCGTAAAAGAGGTGGTTTGAGCCAAGCCACACCAGCTGTGGATCAGGTGAGGCCAGAAACTGTAGCTAACTCAGAAAAAACTGAATCTAGTGAAAAGCCTAGTCGACAAGAACTTCCAACCTATAGCAATCAGGGTGATGGAGCCTATAAACTAAAAGATGAGTTGGAATTTATCTATAAACAACTTCGAAAAGAGGGGGCTGAAGAAAGTAAAATCCAAGCAGCAAAAGCAGCAGCTGATAAGTTTAATGAAGCCTTTTCTAAAGGTGATACCATCAGCCAAGAAGATTTTGCCGCTGCCCTAGTCGACCTGAAAAAATCCCGAGACCTCATCGAAGGAGTGCTGGAAGAAAAATATGGAGAAGAGACTACAGGTGGAGGAGTAACCCAGCAACCACGTGATGGTGGCTACTCTGACTTTCGTAATGCTAACTATAGTGGAAGATCTGCAAGGGCGGCAAGAGCTGGCGAAAACTACTCTGAGGACTTTACAACAGCTAGAGAAAGTTACTTTGAAAGAACGGACATAAAGGGTCATTCTCCTTACGATAAGTACACTTACGTATTCTTCTCAGACAGACGTCCGAGAGATAATTCTACTGCATATATTAAAGACGGATATAAGTATCTAAACGTCACAGTAGAACCCACTAATAACGGTTTTAGATGGACAATTGAAATCAATAAAGATAATCACAGGACGTTTCCAGGTCACACAGAAGTGTGGTTCACTGTTCCAAGCGGGCAAACTCTTAAAACGAATACTGTAGGAATCAGTTATCATGACCGTGGCGGGGGAACGCATGCTCCGGCTCAAGATGGTCGAGATTTGGTAGAAAAATTAAAGAATGCAAATATAGGGCTAGGAGATGTAACGAAAGGAAGGATTTCAAATAGTGGCTTACCTAGAAGATTTGGACCTACGGTTTTTCCGCGTAATAATTTAGAAGATTTAGCCCGAGGAAGACGCTATGATGCTAATCCTTATGAAAGACAAGCTGAAAGTCAGGAAGCTCAAGCTATATCCAATGAAAAGCTAGAAAATATTAAAAAAGATGCTAATGCATCGTTGTATTACTTCCAACTTCCTAACTCAGATCGTTCCTATAAGCTAACCTTTGAGACTGAGGGAAATAGAGATCTTGGTAAACTAGATTATGCAGCTGGATTGCGTGGACAAGATGGACGAGAGGTATTTCTTGTAAACCAGTGGCATTCCCGAACCACTACGGAGTTCAGAGAGGATGCTCTTAAACAAATAGAACAAGCTAGAAGAGATAAAAATAATAGTATTACTGGCAATAGAAATTTGTCCCAAGTGGAGCAAAATGGTGCGACTGCAAAAGTAGAGACATTTGCAAGGCGAGCTACAGATGGAATCAATAAAGCTCAGAATATCGGTCAAGTTGAGAACGCCCTAGACCAAGGATTGAGTGATATTAGGAGTGTTAATCCAGTTGGACGCGAGTTGGCTAAGACTGAGGTTACGAACGCGAAGAACGCCGCAGACCGAGCTATCGAGGGCAACAACAAGTTGTCAGAAGCAGAGAAGACGGCAGCGAAAGCAAGCATCAAGTCTAAAGCGGACGATGCGATCAGTAAAATTGGTCAAGCACAAGACCAAAATGGTGTTGATACCGCTAAGACTACCGGGGTTACTGAGATTAACCGCTTGAAAGATGGTCAAGTTGGACGCGAGTTGGCTAAGACTGAGGTTACGAACGCGAAGAACGCCGCAGACCGAGCTATCGAGGGCAACAACAAGTTGTCAGAAGCAGAGAAGACGGCAGCGAAAGCAAGCATCAAGTCTAAAGCGGACGATGCGATCAGTAAAATTGGTCAAGCACAAGACCAAAATGGTGTTGATACCGCTAAGCAAGACGGCTTAAACGCCCTAGATAAAATCCTTAAAGATCTTTCTGATCGTATTAACCAAGGAAACTCATCCACACCAGGTAATGGTGGCAATCAAGCAGGTTCAGATAGTAGAGGGGATACGGCTAGCCAAGGAGATAGACCAGCTCCATCTGGTGATGGCAGTCAAGGTGATGCAAATAACCAAGATCAGCCTACTACTCCAAACGCTCCTGCTCATTCGGGAAATTCGACGAATCAAGCTGCTGGCCAATCTACTCAACAGAGAGAAACAGGAAATTCGACAGAATCAGAGTCTCCACAAGGAATATCTGAAAATTCTGCGACACCACCAGCCCGTAGCCGTAGAAGTGTAGCCTTTGCTGGCGGTGCTCAATCGAGTCAAGAGAAACAGGTTGATAAATCAGTCTTAAGAGATTTGATTCAAGACTTGGAAACTCGTTTGAAAGATTTGGATGATATTGATCAATCTGTCATCGACGCTGCGAAGATCATTCTCGGAGAGGGTCAAGCAGCCCTTAGAAATGCTGACTTGACGGAAGCAGGCTTGAGAGAGATGACTGCTAAGGTCAAAGAAGCTCTCGAATCCTTGAAAGGCAAGCAAGCGACTAAGGATGAAGAAGAAAGGAAAGAAACAAGCAAAGAACAAGGTCATCTTCCATACGGTACCATGATTGGCAGCCTGCTCGCCCTTCTTGGTCTCCTTCTCTTCCTCATCGCTCGTCGCAAGAAAGAGTCAGAACTCAAGAAATTGACCAAGGAATTGACTAAGGTTCTGCAAGAAAGCAACCTTACAAATGTAGATGCGAAAGTTCTCGACAAAGCACGAGAAGCTCTCGCTCAAGCAGTTGCCTTCCTAGCCAATGAGAAAGAGTCTGACCACACAGAAGATGAGTTGATTGAGAAACTCAAAGCTATTCTTGCTCAGTTAAGATAAGCAAAGTTTAGACGAGTCGGAAACTAGCTAGAATAGTGATTGAAAGAATGTTGGAAAAACTCAATTTGAGGTGAACATTCAGAAAATCTGTCTCTGATAAAACGCATAATATCAAGTTTTTTAAGGCAAGGTATTATGCGTTTTTATCATTTTGAAACTTTTTGTCTTTCCTCTTTGTGCTATTTTTCTCTCATTTCACAAACATTTCATATTTGGGTTTTATAATAAGCTATAGTCCAGTTTTTACTATACTTTGATATTCAAATATGTTATACTATGATTATCAAAGTAAATGAAAGGGGTTACGAATATGACGCCAGAAGAAATGTACCTGACAGATCGATTGGACGTACAGATAGCTCATTTTTTAAAGAAAAGCGTTCAACATCGTAGACGCTATAAGGTATTAAAAATAACAGAAATCGTGGCAGGTTTTCTCATAGCTGTTTTTTGTGCTATTCCTATGCCAGGTGATCGTTACCGTTTGATTTCGGTTGCCTTGTCCAGTTTAGGCTTGCTGTGTGAGGGGATTCTCAATTTGTATAATGCCAAGGAACACTGGATTTCTTACCAAAAAACTGCGCAACTCCTGGAGAGAGAAAAATTCCTCTATCAATGCCAAACGGAGAAATATGCAGGAAAAACCAAGGCTTTTGCCCTATTTGTCAAGACATGTGAAGGTCTTATCTCAGAGGAAATTAACCAGTGGGAAAGTATCCAGTCAAAAGAAGTGGCAGCTAGTGCAGATGCTCCAGGGAAAAAAGAGTAGGAGGTGGAGGAAATGTCTCAATCCAGTTATATATTGCCCTTAATCTGGTTGAAAAAAGAAGCCGATAAAGAGAAGATGAGCGCGACTCAGTGCCAGATATTTTTCTTTTATTATCAACTGTTTGAACTCTTATTTGCGAGAGAAAGCGACTTGAGAGACTTATGTCTGGGAAGGCAAGGTTTTTATTTCTCGCAGTTAGAGAAAGATTTGCTTTCTGGAGTTTCCCACTTTCTAAAAAACTTGGAGGGCAAGGGGACTCTCAAGGCTAATCAAGAAGTATCAGCTCGCAAAGCCCTTTTTCTAGCCTTGACAACTAGCCAGTCAGATTGGCAAGCTTTGGCTCCTGTTTTTGATTTTTATCAGACTATCGGGAGACTTGAAAATCCTTCTCTCTTGAGTTTTCAAGACAGACAAAATCTGATGTGGATTTACCAGTCAGCTTTGGAGAAGGATTATAGTGTCAAGGTAATTGGCGACAAGCATTTTGTATTGAAGAGACAAGATGCTACTAAATTGACAGGGCGCCAAACTCAAACTTTGGAAATTCTGAGTCAATCAGAAGACTTGGTCAATCCTGTCTATGTTACATTAGGAGAAAAGGGGGTGCTCTTGCTTGATTAAGAGAGGAGATGTTGTAGCTCTTTATTTGCCTTTTCCGACTATTAGTAGCGATTTGGCTGTGAAGAATCATATGTATATTTGTATTGACAACAGCATGACTAAAAACAAAGAGTTAGTTAAAAATCAGACCTTCAAACCAGCTCTCTTGACCAGACGTTTGGTCAAGAACTTTATGATAGAAGAGCCGGATTTAGCTCGTAATCCTTTTACAAGACCAACCTTGATTGACTTAGATAAGGTATTTATGTTGGATAATACGGTCATTCCGACTTCTTATCTAGCCAGACGGCGACGCAATGTCTCAGAAGAATTGTACGAGGAAATTTTGGATCACTTAGTCCAACCACGGCTGATTTCGCTGAACAAGTCTGAGTTTATGCAACTCAATCCAGGAACTTATTAGGAGGTAGAAGATGACAAATAAAGCAGTAAATGACTTTATACTAGCTATGGATTACGATAAAAAGAAACTCTTGACCCATCAGGGAGAAAGTATTGAAAATCGTTTCATCAAAGAGGGGAATCAGCTACCCGATGAGTTTGTTGTTATCGAAAGAAAGAAGCGGAGCTTGTCGACAAACACAAGTGATATTTCCGTGACGGCTACCAACGATAGTCGCCTCTATCCTGGAGCACTTCTCGTAGTGGATGAGACCTTGTTAGAGAACAATCCCACTCTTCTTGCGGTCGATCGTGCCCCGATGACTTATAGTATTGATTTGCCTGGCTTGGCAAGTAGTGATAGCTTTCTCCAAGTAAAAGACCCTAGCAATTCAAGTGTTCGCGGAGCAGTAAACGATTTGTTGGCTAAGTGGCATCAAGATTATGGTCAGGTCAATAATGTCCCAGCTAGAATGCAGTATGAAAAAATCACGGCTCACAGCATGGAACAACTCAAGGTCAAGTTTGGTTCTGACTTTGAAAAGACAGGGAATTCTCTTGATATTGATTTTAACTCTGTCCATTCAGGCGAAAAGCAGATTCAGATTGTTAATTTTAAGCAAATTTATTATACAGTCAGCGTAGATGCTGTTAAAAATCCAGGAGATGTGTTTCAAGATACTGTAACGGTAGAGGATTTGAGGCAGAGAGGAATTTCTGCAGAGCGTCCTTTGGTCTATATTTCGAGTGTTGCTTACGGGCGTCAGGTTTATCTCAAGTTGGAGACCACGAGTAAGAGTGATGAAGTAGAGGCTGCTTTTGAAGCTTTGATAAAAGGAGTCAAGGTAGCTCCTCAGACAGAGTGGAAGCAGATTTTGGACAATACAGAAGTGAAGGCAGTTATTTTAGGAGGCGACCCGAGTTCGGGTGCCCGAGTTGTAACAGGCAAGGTGGATATGGTAGAGGACTTGATTCAAGAAGGCAGTCGCTTTACAGCCGATCATCCAGGTTTGCCGATTTCCTATACAACTTCTTTTTTACGGGACAATGTAGTTGCGACCTTTCAAAACAGTACAGACTATGTTGAGACTAAGGTGACAGCTTACAGAAACGGAGATTTACTTTTGGATCATAGTGGTGCCTATGTTGCCCAATATTACATTACTTGGGATGAATTATCCTATGATCATCAAGGTAAGGAAATCTTGACTGCTAAGGCTTGGGACAGAAATGGGCAGGATTTGACGGCTCACTTCACCACTAGTATTCCTTTGAAAGGGAATGTTCGCAATCTCTCTATCAAAATTAGAGAGTGTACCGGACTTGCCTGGGAATGGTGGCGTACGGTTTATGAAAAAACCGATTTGCCACTAGTGCGTAAGCGGACGATTTCTATTTGGGGAACGACTCTTTATCCTCAGGTAGAGGATAAGGTAGAAAATGACTAGGAGGGAAGAATGTTTGCGACAAAAAGAGGCGATAATCTCTCTACGAATATCTGAAAGTCTATCTCTTGTCTAGCGATTTCCATTGGAGTATGCTCGTGATGTTAAAATGAGTCTATCAAACCGTGGCTGTAAGAAAAAGTAAAAAGGGTAGTGAAACTCCTTGCTATACAGGGAATTAGCTACCTTTTACTTGTTTTAGAAGTGCCAGTGTACTAGTCTAATTTCAGTATCATGTGAAATCAAAAAGAACATAGATTTCTGTTTCAGGAACACATAAATTATGGTTTTGTTTAGAAACTCTTCTATTGATTTCTTAGAATACAATAGCGCCTATAAGAACTGTTGAATTTCAAAGTATTTACTTGAACTATGATACGTCTGGAGTAGACTGTCAACAAAAGGTGCAGTATGATTGTTTTTGTCGCTTATATCTACAAACTTCAAATAGTAATTTGAGCGGACTTTGTCAAACTTGGTAGAAACTTTCTATTTTCAGATAATATTCTAGTTTTTTTGAATGTTGATAAGGATGGAAAGGCAAGGCCATCTTGGCAACAAAAGTGTCATACTAGCTCGATTTGCTGAATAAAATCCATTTCCTCTAGTGAAAATCGAAAAAACTTGTGTTATAATAAGAAAGATTAAAATGTGAAAAAAGGAGATTCCTAATGGGACGTAAATGGGCCAATATCGTAGCCAAGAAAACGGCTAAAGATGGAGCTAACTCTAAAGTATATGCAAAATTTGGTGTAGAAATCTATGTAGCAGCTAAAAAAGGTGATCCAGATCCAGAATCAAACTCAGCTTTGAAATTCGTTATCGACCGTGCTAAACAAGCCCAAGTGCCAAAACACGTTATCGATAAAGCTATTGATAAAGCTAAAGGAAACACAGATGAAACCTTTACAGAAGGCCGTTACGAAGGTTTTGGACCAAATGGTTCTATGTTGATTGTTGATACTTTGACTTCAAATGTCAACCGTACAGCGGCCAATGTCCGTGCAGCCTTTGGTAAAAACGGCGGAAACATGGGTGCTTCAGGTTCGGTTTCATACCTCTTTGACAATAAGGGTGTTATCGTATTTGCAGGTGAAGATGCAGATGCAGTCTTTGAGCAATTGCTAGAAGCAGATGTGGATGTGGACGATGTAGAAGCAGAAGAAGGAACAATCACTGTTTATACAGCGCCAACTGATCTTCACAAGGCTATCGTTGCCCTCCGTGAGTCAGGTGTCGAAGAATTCCAAGTGACTGAATTGGAAATGATTCCTCAATCAGAAGTGGAATTGTCAGGCGATGACCTTGAAACCTTTGAAAAACTTTACAGCGTTCTTGAAGACGACGAAGACGTACAAAAAATCTACACAAACGTAGACGGGTTCTAATTTAACCTAGAGAACATGATCCTAAGTGAAAAAATCACTTGGGATTTTTTGAATCAAGAAAATAGTTCTCTAGGAAACTTTTTCTTGACATCTCTTTTTAAAGTGGTAAAATAGTTCTCATGAAAACTTATTTAGTTCCTAGGAGAACTAAATGTGATTGTTAGAAAGGAGTTAGTATGGATAAACCGATGTTAGTCTTTAAGCGTTTTGGTCATCAGATTCACCTGATGGTGCAAAAGGAAGCCAAACGTTGTGGCATTGAATTTATGGGTGGACCGCAAGGTCAGGTTCTACGTTTTTTGGATAGCCGTGAAGAACATCAAGACTTGGTCTTGGTTAAAGATATTGAGAAGGAACTCAATATTAGCAAGTCTGTTGCTAGTAACTTGGTCAAGCGTATGGTGCAAAATGGTTTGGTGGAGTTGGAGGCGAGTACTGTTGATAAGCGGGCTAAGTTTGTTCGTCTGACGGACAAATCGCGTTCTCAAGTGCAACAGGTTAAGGCTTTTTTTGAACGAATAGACAAGCAGTTGATGGAAGACATTGATGAAGATGAATTACTGGTTTTTGAGAAAGTTCTCGGTCAACTACAGGAAAATATCAAGGGAATAGGAGGAGAGAATGAAGAAATTAGCCAAACGAATTAGTAGAAAAGAATGGGGGATGATTTTACTAGCCATTCTCTTTACTTGCTTTTCGGTCTATCTGGAGTTGGAAGTGCCGACTTATATCTCGAAAATTACGGATTTGCTAGGTAGTCAAGGAACTAATTTAGATGAGTTGTGGCAACCGGCAAGCATGATGGTGGGAATGTCCTTTCTTGCCTTCTTGTCTGTAGTTGCAGTTGGATTTTTTGCATCCCGAGTGGCGGCTTCTTATACTAGTAGGCTGAGAAGTGATATTTTTAACCGAGTTTTAGACTACTCGCAGACAGAGATTAAGAAATTCTCTATTCCCAGTCTTTTAACCCGTACCACCAATGACATTACTCAAGTTCAGATGTTGATTACCATGGGCTTGCAAGTAGTTACGCGTGGTCCAATTATGGCTATCTGGGCTATCGGGAAGATTTTAGGACATTCAGAATACTGGCTCTGGGCCGTACTTGTGGCAGTGATTGTCAATGTTTTGATGACACTAGCCTTTCCAAAACAGTCCTTGATTCAAAGTCTGACAGATAAGCTGAACAGTATTACTCGTGAGAGTTTAACAGGTATTCGTGTCGTTCGTGCCTACAATGCTGAAGAATACCAAAATGAAAAATTTGCAGCAGCAAATGATGAATTGACACGCTTGAATTTGTTTGTCAACCGTCTTATGGCTATTTTGAACCCTATCATGATGGGAATTTCAAGTGGTTTGAGTGTGGCAATTTACTGGATTGGGGCCTATGTGATTAACGATGCTGCTCCGACAGCGCGTCTGCCTCTCTTTAGTGACATGGTTGTTTTCATGTCTTATGCCATGCAGGTTGTCATGGGCTTCCTTCTTATGGGAGCGCTCTTCATCGTTCTTCCCCGAACTATGGTCTCTGCTAAGCGGATCAATCAAGTTTTAGATTTGCATTCGTCTATCCAAAATCCTGCTCAAGTGCAGCATGCTGATGAAAACCTCAAAGGTCAGGTCGAATTTAAGGATGTGACCTTCCGCTATGCGGCAAATTCGGAGGCAGTTATCGAGCATGTTAGCTTTAAAGCAGAAGCGGGTCAAACAGTGGCCTTTATTGGGTCAACAGGTTCTGGTAAATCAACTCTGGTCAATCTGATTCCACGTTTCTACGATGTGTCAGAAGGAGAAATTCTGGTGGACGGTGTCAATGTTCAAGACTATGCTCTAGAAGATTTGCGCAACAAGGTTGGTTATATTCCTCAGAAAGCGGTTCTCTTTTCAGGTGATGTCAAGGGTAATTTAGACTTTGGACAGAGTCAAGAAACACCACTTAGTGAGCAAGCTATGTGGCAGGCTCTGGAATTGGCCCAGTCTAAGAACTTTATCGAAGACAAGGAAGCGGGATTAGCGTCAGAAGTGGCCCAAGGAGGAACCAACTTCTCAGGTGGTCAAAGACAGCGTCTGGCCATTGCGCGTGCCTTGGCTCGGAAGCCAGAAATCCTCATCTTTGATGATTCCTTCTCAGCCTTGGACTACAAGACAGACCGTGTCCTACGCCAAGAGTTAGCAGAGAAAACAAAATCTATGACCAAGCTCATTGTCGCACAGCGTATTTCAACCATTATGGATGCAGATTTGATTTTGGTCTTGGATCAAGGAAAAGTCGTGGGGCAAGGCACCCACAAGGAACTTCTAGCTAATAATGAAGTTTACCAAGAAATTGCCTATTCACAACTATCGAAGGAGGAATTGGAACATGGAAAATAAGAAAATGTCTCTTTGGAAACAGAGTAAACCCTATCTTGCAGGCCTCCAGTTTGCCCTTTTGATTGCCTTTCTAGCAACAATCGCATCCAATATCATTACTGTATATGGTCCAACCCGCATCAAGGAAATGACTAATATCATTGCCAGAGGTCTGGAAACAAGTGTGGATGTCGCGGCAGTTGCAGCTATTGGTGGTTTTTTGGCCGTCATTTATGTGATCGGACTTCTATCAAATTATTTACAGGCATTTCTGTTTACAACAGCTATTCAACGTTTTTCAGAGCGTTTGAGAAGAGCCATTGCAGAGAAAATCAATAGCCTACCATTGGGATATTTTGATGGGCATTCTCAAGGAGATACCTTGTCTCGTGTGACTAATGATGTTGATACTGCAGCTCAGTCCCTCAATCAAAGTCTGGGAACAGTTCTTTCATCTAGTTTATTGGTCGTAGCAGTCTTGGTAACCATGTTTGGAATGAACTGGATTTTAGCCTTGGTGACGGTTGTGTCAACTCTTATCGGTTTTGCTTTCGTGTCTGTCTTTATGGGAAAATCCCAGGGCTTCTTTAAGAGTCAGCAACAAGATTTGGCAGCTGTCAATGGCTATGTGGAGGAAATGTACTCTGGTCATAATGTGGTGACCAGTTACAATGCCATCGAGAGTACGAAAGAAGAGTTTGCGAAATTAAACCATCGTTTGTATGACAGTATCTGGAAATCTCAGTTTATTTCAGGGATTATGATGCCGATTATGATGTTTATTGGGAACTTTAGCTATGCCTTGGTGATTATCGTTGGTGCAGCCTTGGCCTTAAATGGGCAGATTAGTATCGGGATTATCGTTGCCTTTATGGCCTACGTTCGTATCTTTTCTCAGCCTCTTTCACAAATCGCCCAAGGGATTACTAGTCTTCAGCAGGCTAGTGCAGCCATGGGACGCGTCTTCGAATTCCTAGCTGAAGAGGAAATGGAAGACGAATCCCATAAAGAAAGACAATTGAGCGATATGAAAGGTCAAATAGTCTTTGATCGAGTCTCCTTTGGTTACACACCAGAGCGAACTATTATCCATGACTTTTCTGCGACCGCTCATGCAGGTCAAAAGGTTGCCATTGTCGGACCAACCGGAGCTGGTAAGACAACCATTGTCAATCTTTTGATGAAGTTTTATGAGATTGATAAGGGAAGTATCCGCATCGATGGTGTGGATACCAAGGATATGAAGCGTTCGGAAGTACACGATGCCTTTTCAATGGTCTTACAGGATACTTGGCTTTTTGAAGGAACCATTCGCGACAATCTCATCTATAACCAAGAGGGTATTAGTGATGAGCGCGTGATTGAAGCCAGCAAGGCTGTAGGGATTCACCACTTTATCATGACGCTGCCAGATGGTTACGATACCGTCTTGGACGACACAGTGACCTTGTCTGTCGGACAAAAACAACTCTTGACCATTGCTCGTGCTTTGCTGAAAGATGCGCCACTCCTAATCCTAGATGAAGCGACCTCTTCTGTTGATACACGGACGGAGGAATTGATTCAGAAAGCCATGGATCGTTTGATGGAAGGCAGAACTTCCTTTGTCATCGCCCACCGCTTGTCAACCATCCGAAATGCTGATCTTATTCTTGTCATGAAAGATGGCAATATCATCGAGCAAGGAAATCATGATGAGCTGATGGCGCAAGCTGGTTTCTACGCTGACCTCTACAACAGTCAATTTACAGAAGACGAAGCAGAAGAATAAATCGAAAGAAGGCTTGACGGCCTTCTTTTTCTGCACTATACTAGAAGACATAGAAAGAGAGAAGTATGAGTCAGAAATTATACAATATGAAATTTGCTGCGGTTTATCTAGCCTTGGTTGCAAAGGTTGAGCGAAAGGGGGGAAGGGCAGAATCCGTTCACCAAGTGACCAGTTGGCTGACAGGTTATGAAGTTAGTGACATCCTCACTTGTCTGAATAAAGACCTTGCTTATGGAGATTTTTTTCGACAGGCGCCCTATTATGTTCCTGAACGAATTGCGATTACAGGGAAGATTTGCGGTGTCCGTATTGAGAAAATTGATGATCCTTTGTTGCAAGAAATACGTCGCTTGGACAAATTAGTGGATTGGCTTGCCAAGGGGAAAACATCTCAACAAATTCTAGAAAAGTATGAGAAAATATATGAAAAATTATCAAGAGTGGTATGACCACATTGCTGGTAAGATTGAAAATAAGTCTTTCCTTCGGAGCTTGTTAAGAGCTTTCAATCGGTTTATGACAATAGTTATGCCTATAGTTTATCTGACTTTGTTAGCAATTACCTATTTCCAAGAAGGACTTGGGAAAAAGATATGGATCTACTTGTTTGTTCCTGCGTCAAGTTTTGTGATTTTATCCCTTCTCCGTAAGAAAATCAATGCTCCTAGGCCTTATGAGGAATGGGATATTAAACCCTTGCTTGACAGAGATAGTCCTGGTCAGTCTATGCCCAGTCGTCATGTCTTTTCAGCAACCATTATTTCCATGGCTTGCTTGCATGCTAGTCTAACTATGGGGATGATTTGTTTGACATTATCAGCCTTCCTAGGTCTAGTGAGAGTCTTAGGTGGCGTGCATTATCCCAAGGATGTAGTAGTTGGTTATATTTGTGGTCTTGTGTGGGGTGTGCTTTTCTTTCTATTTTGACCTGTAAGTTAAGGTGGTCCTACAACCACTTACGAGTCTAAAGTAACCACTTGCTTTTTTGCTCTTGTTTTCTTATTTTGGCTTTGATATAGTAGAGTCAGAAAGGAGATGGAATGAAGTTACGAATCGAAATTGACAGCAATTTAGAGGAAACTGAAATTGTCATCAAGGCAGCGGCTTTGACAGATGAGATTGCGGATTTACAGCGGCTCTTGCAAGAGTCCAAGTCTCCTCGGTTGATTTTTTACAAGGGAACAGGTGAATATTATCTGGACTTATCGGAAATGCTCTTCTTTGAGACGGAAGGTAGCAAGATTTACGCCCATACCCAGAAAGATGCCTACGAGGTTCGGTTCAAGCTTTATGAGTTGGAGTCTATCCTGCCCCGTTATTTCAGTCGAGTATCCAAGTCGACCATTGCAAATATCCGTCAGGTTTACTCGGTGGACAAGTCCTTTTCAGGAACGGGCACCATTTCCTTTTATCAGACCCACAAGGAGGTTCATGTGTCACGGCATTACCAATCCCTCCTAAAAGAAAATCTAAGAAACATGAGGTAAGAACATGAAAAAGAAAGCATTTGGTATTGTTTTATTGGTTTTAGCGGCCTGGATTTTGTTGCAAGGAAATTTTGGCATTCCTTCTTTGGATGGTAAAATATGGCCTTTACTTGGTATTGCATTTTTTGCCTACCAATCAGTTGAGGCTTTGCTTCGTCGTCATCTGACTTCAGCAGTTTTTACAGCTCTAGTAGCAGTAATGATTGCTAACCACTTTTATGATATTTTACCGATTCCCAATCAATCACTGTTCTGGGCCAGTATTCTAATTGTTCTTGGAGTTAGTTATTTGACTCACTCTAACAGAACATGGAATGGTAAGAAATGGTGGTATGACGGTGAAAAGGCTATTCTGACAGACAAGGAAGTCGCTTTTGGAAGTGGGACTTTCTATAAACAAGATCAAGATCTTGTAGACGACCAAGTAGAAGTTGCTTTTGGAAATGCAAAAATCTACTATGATAATGCAGAGATGTTAGGTGATTTTGCAACTTTAAATATCGAAGTTGCTTTCGGAAATGCAACCGTCTATGTTCCACAACACTGGCGTGTCGATTTGAAAGTAGAAACATCCTTTGGTGCAGCCAAGGCAGATACTCCTCTAGCCCCAACCAGCAAAACCTTGATTATCCGTGGAGATGTGGCTTTTGGGAAGTTGGGAATTGTCTACGTTAAATAAAAAATCTTCACTTCAACCATCAAAATAGACGTACTAAGAGTAGGAAATTGATGCCTTGCTCTGATTTCAGTTCTATGGTTGTTAGACTTTAAAAAATGAAATGTTGCCTTTAAAAGTTGTATATTTTTCGATATTTTGGCTCTTACGTTTGATGTATCTATGTCCTACAGCGTGGATGATGTAGTGTAAAATGCTTTAAAAAAAATGAGTGATATTGGACAGTTTTTGGCCTTTAATTGCTCAGGAGCCATGAAAGCAAGCACTTGGGTTTATGACAAGGGAGAATGGTATTATGTAAGTTCTTCTGGTGCCATGCTAGCGAATGATTGGGTCAAAGATGATGGCAAGTGGTATTATCTAGCTTCATCAGGTAAGATGCTTCGCAATACCTACACCCCTGATGGTTACTACGTTGGCAACTCAGGTGCCTGGCAATAAGAATAATACTCTTCGAAAATCTCTTCAAACCACGTCAGCTTCATCCACAACCTCAAAACAGTGTTTTGAGCTGACTTCGTCAGTTCTATCTACAACCTCAAAGCAGTGCTTTGAGCAACCTACGGCTAGCTTCCTAGTTTGCTCTTTGATTTTCATTGAGTATAAGAAGTCCTTTTCCTTAAAGGAAGAGGCTTTTTACTTGCTTTTCTGCTGCTTCCTCATTTGTCCTAAAGCCTTTTTTGTGTTAAAATGAATGGTATGAAAGCTAAAAAAATGTGGATGGCAGGTCTGGCTCTGCTTGGTATTGGGAGCCTTGCCCTTGCTACGAAAAAAGTTGCAGATGACCGTAAGCTCATGAAGACTCAGGAAGAGTTGACAGAGATTGTGCGAGACCATTTTTCAGACATGGGGGAAATTGCGACCCTCTATGTTCAAGTTTATGAAAGCAGTCTGGAGAGCTTGGTTGGGGGCGTGATTTTTGAGGATGGCCGTCATTATACCTTTATCTATGAAAATGAAGACCTAGTCTATGAGGAGGAAGTCTTATGATACAACCAGCAAGTTTAGAAGAATTGGCATCTTTAGTAGAAAAAGATGGCAAGAAGGTTTTCCTTTTTGTGGCGGACTGGTGTGGCGATTGTCGTTATATTTATCCTGCCTTGCCAGAAATTGAGGAGACCAATCCAGAGTTCACCTTTATTCGAGTGGATCGAGATCAGTATATGGATCTAGCCAAACTCTGGGATGTTTACGGAATTCCTAGCCTTGTTGTTCTAGAAAAAGACAAGGAAATCGGCCGTTTTGTTAATCGCGACCGTAAAAGCAAGCAACAAATTAACGATTTTTTAGCAGGACTGAAATAGGAGAAAAAGGAAACAATGATTTTTACATATAACAAAGAACATGTCGGCGATGTCCTTATGGTCATCGTGAAAAATAGCGGAGATGCCAAACTGGATGTGGAGCGCAAAGGCAAGGTAGCTCGTGTTTTCCTCAAAGAGAATGGGGAAACAGTGGCTTGGAATATTTTCGAAGTTTCAAGTTTATTTGAAATTGCAGAGCGCGGTCAAGTCTTTTTATCAGATGAGCAAGTCGCTCGTTTGAACCAAGAATTACAAACGGAAGGTTTTGCAGAAGAAATTGTTAATGACAAGGAACCTAAGTTTGTTGTTGGTGAGATTGTCGAGATGGTAGCCCATCCAGATAGTGATCACCTCAACATCTGCCAAGTTGCAGTCGCAAGTGACAAGACAGTGCAAATCGTTGCAGGAGCTCCCAATGCGCGTGTCGGGTTGAAAACTATTGTGGCTCTTCCTGGTGCTATGATGCCCAAAGGCAATCTCATTTTCCCAGGCGAACTTCGTGGTGAAAAGAGTTTTGGCATGATGTGCAGTCCTCGTGAATTGCATCTGCCAAATGCTCCGCAAAAACGTGGTATTATTGAATTATCAGAAGACCAAGTTGTTGGAACTCCATTTGACCCAGCTAAGCACTGGACTGCCTAGGAAGTTGTTAATATCTGATAGACCAGATAGAAGGAAATAAGATGGCAAAAAATGTTGTGATTACAGGGGCGACATCAGGAATTGGTGAAGCGATTGCGCGTGCTTATCTGGAGCAGGGTGATAATGTTGTTCTAACAGGACGACGGACAGACAGACTAGAAGCTCTCAAGGCGGAGTTTGCAGTAAGCTTTCCAAATCAAACCGTCTGGACTTTTCCACTAGATGTCACGGATATGACCATGGTAAAGACTGTCTGCTCTGATATTCTAGAAACGATAGGTCAGATTGATATTCTGGTCAACAATGCCGGACTGGCTCTAGGTTTAGCACCTTATCAGGACTATGAAGAGTTGGATATGTTGACCATGCTGGATACCAATGTCAAAGGTTTAATGGCAGTCACTCGCTCTTTCTTGCCAGCAATGGTAAAAGCCAATCAAGGACATATCATCAATATGGGGTCAACCGCAGGAATTTATGCCTATGCAGGTGCAGCTGTTTACTCAGCGACCAAGGCGGCAGTTGAGACCTTTTCAGATGGTCTGCGAATTGATACCATCGCAACGGATATCAAGGTGACAACCATTCAGCCTGGAATTGTCGAAACAGATTTCTCAACGGTACGTTTTCATGGTGATAAAGAGCGTGCTGCGTCCGTTTACCAAGGAATCGAAGCCTTGCAGGCACCAGACATCGCAGACACAGTAGTCTATGTGACCAGTCAACCTCGTCGTGTGCAGATTACAGATATGACCATTATGGCCAATCAACAAGCGACTGGATTTATGGTTCATAAAAAGTAAAAAATTTCCTCGAAAAGTTACAAATTTCTGTAACTTTTTTTGATTTCCTACGAATAGATAAGTAGGAGGAAAAAATATGTATAATAAAGTTATCATGATTGGGCGTTTGACGTCTACACCAGAATTGCACAAAACCAACAATGACAAGTCAGTAGCGCGAGCAACTATTGCTGTCAACCGTCGTTACAAAGACCAAAACGGGGAACGCGAAGCTGATTTTGTCAATATGGTCCTATGGGGCAGACTAGCAGAAACTTTGGCAAGCTACGCAACCAAAGGTAGTCTTATTTCGGTGGATGGAGAATTGCGTACTCGTCGCTTTGAGAAAAATGGTCAGATGAACTATGTGACCGAAGTCCTTGTTACTGGATTCCAACTCTTGGAAAGTCGTGCCCAACGTGCCATGCGTGAAAATAACGCAGGCCAAGACTTAGCGGACTTGGTTTTGGAAGAGGAAGAACTACCATTTTAAGCATTAAAAAGTCTGAGTTGGTCTCAGGCTTTTTATCTTGAGAAAGTCAGACTTTTTTCTTGACTATTTCTGACCAAGTGATACAATAGAACTATAAATTAGCACTCAGGTATAAAGAGTGCTAATAATATGTAGTTCATCATGGAGGAAATCAGATGTTGAAACCATTAGGAGACCGTGTGGTCTTAAAAATCGAAGAAAAAGAACAAACTGTTGGAGGCTTTGTCCTTGCAGGTTCAGCTCAAGAAAAAACAAAAACAGCCCAAGTTGTGGCTACTGGACAAGGTGTTCGTACCTTGAACGGTGACTTGGTAGCTCCAAGTGTTAAGCCTGGAGATCGTGTCTTAGTTGAAGCCCACGCCGGTCTTGATGTCAAAGATGGCGATGAAAAGTACATCATCGTAGGCGAAGCTAACATCTTGGCAATCATTGAAGAATAGAAGGAGAAAGTAAGTATGTCAAAAGAAATTAAATTTTCATCAGATGCCCGTTCAGCTATGGTCCGTGGTGTCGATATCCTTGCAGACACTGTTAAAGTAACCTTGGGACCAAAAGGTCGTAATGTCGTTCTTGAAAAATCATTTGGTTCACCCTTGATTACCAATGACGGTGTGACCATTGCCAAAGAAATCGAATTGGAAGACCATTTTGAAAATATGGGTGCCAAATTGGTGTCAGAAGTAGCTTCTAAAACCAATGATATCGCAGGTGACGGGACTACGACTGCAACAGTCTTGACCCAAGCAATTGTCCGTGAAGGCATCAAAAACGTCACAGCGGGTGCCAATCCAATTGGCATTCGTCGTGGGATTGAAGCAGCAGTTGCCGCAGCAGTTGAAGCTTTGAAAAACAACGCCATCCCTGTTGCCAACAAAGAAGCCATCGCTCAGGTTGCCGCCGTCTCTTCTCGTTCCGAAAAAGTAGGCGAATACATCTCTGAAGCCATGGAAAAAGTTGGCAAAGACGGAGTCATTACCATCGAAGAGTCACGTGGTATGGAAACAGAGCTTGAAGTCGTAGAAGGAATGCAGTTCGACCGTGGTTATCTTTCACAGTACATGGTGACAGATAGCGAAAAAATGGTAGCTGACCTTGAAAATCCATACATCTTGATTACAGACAAGAAGATTTCCAATATCCAAGAAATCTTGCCACTCCTAGAAAGCATTCTCCAAAGCAATCGTCCACTCTTGATTATTGCGGATGATGTGGATGGCGAGGCTCTTCCAACTCTTGTTTTGAACAAGATTCGTGGAACCTTCAACGTGGTAGCAGTCAAGGCACCTGGTTTTGGTGACCGTCGCAAAGCCATGCTTGAAGATATCGCCATCTTAACAGGTGGAACAGTTATCACAGAAGACCTTGGTCTTGAGTTGAAAGATGCGACAATTGAAGCTCTTGGTCAAGCAGCGAGAGTAACTGTGGACAAAGATAGCACTGTTATCGTAGAAGGGGCTGGAAATCCTGAAGCGATTTCTCACCGTGTTGCGGTTATCAAGTCTCAAATCGAAACTACAACTTCTGAGTTTGACCGTGAAAAATTACAAGAACGCTTGGCCAAATTGTCAGGTGGTGTAGCGGTTATTAAGGTCGGAGCCGCAACTGAAACTGAGTTGAAAGAAATGAAACTCCGCATTGAAGATGCCCTCAACGCTACTCGTGCAGCCGTGGAAGAAGGAATTGTTGCTGGTGGTGGGACAGCTCTTGTCAATGTCATTCCAGCTGTTGCTGCCTTGGAATTGACAGGAGACGAAGCAACGGGACGCAATATTGTTCTCCGTGCTTTGGAAGAACCTGTTCGTCAGATCGCGCACAATGCAGGATTCGAAGGTTCAATCGTTATCGATCGTTTGAAAAATGCTGAAGTTGGTACAGGATTCAACGCAGCAACTGGCGAGTGGGTTAACATGATTGATCAAGGGATCATTGACCCAGTTAAAGTGAGCCGTTCAGCCCTACAAAATGCAGCATCTGTAGCCAGCTTGATTTTGACAACAGAAGCAGTCGTAGCCAATAAACCAGAACCAGCAGCCCCAGCTCCAGCAATGGATCCAAGCATGATGGGCGGGATGATGTAAGCTTTCTATAGAAAACAATTTATAAAAAACACAAAAGGAGGGAATGACTAACCCTCCTTTTTATGATATTCACTTCTAAATAGATTTGAGCTCTCCTAACTTATATGATAAAATAAGACTAGAAAAAGGAGAAAAACATGATCGATGTAGAAGAAATTCTGAGCAAGATGAACCCCAATCAGAAGATTAATTATGACCGTGTCATGCAGAAAATGGTACAAGTATGGGAGAAAAATGAGCAGCGGCCAACCATTCTCATGCATGTTTGCTGTGCCCCTTGTAGTACCTATACCCTAGAATATTTGACCAAGTATGCAGATGTGACCATCTATTTTGCCAATTCTAATATCCATCCCAAGGCAGAATACCATAAGCGTGCCTATGTTACCAAGAAATTTGTCAGTGATTTCAATGAGCGGACAGGAAATACGGTCCAGTACCTAGAAGCTCCCTACGAACCAAATGAATACCGAAAATTGGTTAGAGGACTAGAGGAGGAGCCAGAAGGTGGCGACCGTTGCAAGGTTTGCTTTGACTACCGACTGGATAAGACAGCGCAAGTGGCTATGGACTTGGGCTTTGACTACTTTGGCTCAGCCTTGACCATTAGTCCTCATAAGAATTCTCAAACCATCAACAGCATAGGAATCGATGTGCAAAAGATTTATACCACTCACTATCTTCCAAGTGATTTCAAGAAAAATCAAGGCTACAAACGTTCAGTAGAGATGTGTGAGGAGTATGATATCTATCGTCAATGTTATTGTGGATGCGTCTATGCAGCACAAGCCCAGAATATTGACCTTGTTCAGGTTAAGAAGGATGCCACGGCTTTTTTGCTGGATAAGGATGTTGAAAAAGACTATTCCCACATCAAATTTACTGTTACTAAATTAGATATATAGAGACCAACCCAGCTGAAAAGCTGGATTTTTCAAATAAAAAACCGGGGTCTTAACCCCAGTTTGACAACTTTACCGATTCTTTAGTTCTACATAGCGCTTGTACCAAATGTTTACATAGGCTTCTGAGAAAGGACCACGTCCATTGTTAATCCAATCAACAAGAATTTTGACATGTTCTTTTAAAATATAGTCCAAGTCATCAGAATAATTCATTTTGCGTTTGTGACGCTCGTACTCTTCAACGTCCAAGAGACGTTTTTCCCCATCTGTAAAAATTTTAACATCCAAATCGTAATCAATATACTTCAGTGCTTCTTCATCCAGATAGTAGGGGCTAGCCATATTGCAATAGTAGGAAATTCCATTATCACGAATCATGGCAATGATATTAAACCAATATTTCTTGTGAAAGTAAACAATAGCCGGTTCTCGAGTGACCCAACGACGACCATCACTTTCGGTAACCAGTGTATGATCGTTGACACCAATAATGGCGTTTTCTGTTGTTTTTAGTACCATGGTGTCCCGCCAAGTTCGGTGGAGACTGCCATCATGCTTATAACTTTGAATTGTAATAAAGTCGCCTTCTTTTGGAAGCTTCATAACTAACCAACTTTCTACAATTTATAAGTTTATCATTTACTATTGTACCATAAAATTACCTAAAATCTGTGAATTTCACTTGAAAATATTAAAGATATTCTCTAAGAGCGCTTGCTATATCCGAAAAATCGTAGCCCTTTCGTGCTAAAACTTGAGTTAAACGCTGCTTCAGTTCGTATCCTTCATACTTTCGGGCATACTTAGCATATTGCTTATCAAGCTCCTTGAAGATGAGTTCCTGAGTCGTTTCTTGGTCAACTTGACTATCCAAGTCGTCAAAGGCACTTTTAGTATCAGAGTAAGAGAAGCCCTTGTTGGTCAAGTTTTGGAGAATCTTATCTTGCAAGGCACGAGCTGGAAGTTTTCCCTCATATTTTTTCAATAGTTTATTAGCTACACGTTGAGCAACTTCCGAAAAATCAAATTCTTTCAGAATCTCTTCTATAGTAGATTTTGAAATTCCTTTTTGTGCTAGTTTCTGAGTCACTACATAAGGCCCCTTGTCTCCTGAAAGTTGATTGGCATTGATAATAGCATAAGCGTACTGGCTATCATTAATCCAATTATCTTCTTTAAGATTAGCAATGACTTGAGAAACGATGTTTTTATTAATATCGTATTTTTTTAGATATTCTCTGACCTCTTTTTCAGTGCGTGCTTTAAAGGATAAATAGTAGAGAGCCAGATTCTTACCATAAGAAAATTGAGCAAAGTCCTGAATCTCTTTCAATTCCTCTTGGCTTATCACCTTATCTCTTGATAACATAAAACGAACAATTGTGTCTTCGGTGATATAGTATTTGTCGCCATTATCAAGCTCCATCAGATAGAGTCTTTTTTTCTTTTCAAGTTTTGTGATTTTCATAATTTCCTTTCATCTAAATGCTTCGAAAGCTGCAACAAGTCGGAGTTTATCCATATCTACATATTCTCTACCGTAATAGTCGAGAAATAATTCAGCATACGTAGCATCTTGTAGGTTGTAATGAAGGGACCAAATTGCCCAAAAGAGGTCGATATGTCGGTCACTAAAACCAGCCAATCCCAAGTCAATAAAGCAAGAAAAATGCGAGGCATCCTTCAAGATGAAATTTGGCAGGCAGGCATCTCCATGAATAAAAGCATCAGCTTTGAGAAGGTGACCTTTCTCTTGTATCAGTTGGTAAGCTTCTTCACGACTGTGAATATGAAATTGAGGCAGAAGAGTCTTGTTATAAAAAGTCCCCTTCTGATAGTTTTTTAAGGCTTTTTCTTTATAACGCTTCAGATGATTTTCCGACGGAAAAGATTGTGGTTTAAGACTGTGAAGTTTGTTTAATGCTTGAGCCAGGGTTTGACAGAGTCTTTCGGGTTGATTTAAAAAATCGAGAGCGTTTCTGCCGATGGCTTCTTTGGTCAGAAGGAAGTCCTTTTTTGCTGATAAATAGGTAATCACTGGGGTTCCCAATCCTTCAGTTTCGAACCAACTTGCAATCTTAGCTTCTTGAGCTAATCTGCCTTTTTGATCTATTTTTAAATAGTAACCTGAATCTATATATAGGACAGTTGCACTTGAATGAGAAGAACTATCAGAGAGATTAGCTCCCTTGATATAGCTTCGTAATTGTTCAGGGAAATCTAGTATACTAAAGCGAGGTGTTTTTGAATTCATGCTTTTATTGTAACATATTCTTAAATATCTTAGAAACTCCATGGTATAATAGACCTATGAATCTAAAAATAAAACAAAAAATACCATTAAAAATCAAGCGCATGGGAATTAATGGTGAGGGAATTGGCTTTTATCAAAAAACTTTAGTCTTTGTACCCGGTGCTCTCAAAGGCGAAGATATCTATTGTCAGATTACTTCTATTAAACGCAACTTTGTTGAGGCAAAATTATTAAAGGTCAACAAGAAGTCTAAATTTCGAGTTGTGCCAGCTTGTACTATTTACAATGAGTGCGGAGGCTGCCAAATCATGCACCTACATTATGATAAGCAGCTAGAGTTCAAGACGGACTTACTTCATCAAGCGCTGAAAAAATTTGCTCCTGCAGGATATGAAAACTATGAAATCCGTCCAACTATTGGAATGCAGGAACCAAAATATTACCGAGCTAAGTTACAATTTCAGACTCGAAAATTTAAGAATCAGGTCAAGGCGGGCTTATATGCACAAAACTCTCACTATTTAGTAGAGTTGAAAGACTGCCTGGTACAAGACAGGGAAACCCAAGTGATTGCTAATCGTCTAGCGGAATTACTTACTTATCACCAGATTCCAATCACGGATGAGAGAAAAGTTCTAGGTGTTAGAACTATAATGGTTCGACGAGCAAGAAAGACTGGACAGGTTCAGATTATTATTGTTACAAATCGTCAGCTTAATTTAACCCAACTAGTAAATGATTTAATTAAAGATTTTCCAGAGGTTGTGACAGTAGCTGTTAATACAAATACAGCTAAAACCAGTGAGATTTATGGTGAAAAGACAGAGATTATCTGGGGACAAGAGAGTATTCAAGAAGGTGTACTCGATTATGAATTTTCACTATCTCCTCGAGCATTTTATCAACTAAATCCTGAACAAACAGAAGTTCTTTATAACGAGGCGGTAAAAGCCTTGGATGTTACTAAAGAAGACCATTTGATTGATGCTTATTGTGGAGTAGGTACAATTGGATTTGCCTTCGCAAAGAAAGTAAAGACACTCAGAGGTATGGATATTATTCCAGAAGCTATTGAAGATGCTAAGCGAAATGCTAAAAGAATGGGATTTGATAATACACATTACGAAGCAGGGACAGCAGAAGAGATTATTCCTCGATGGTATAAGGAAGGATACAGAGCAAATGCACTGATTGTGGACCCACCACGTACAGGTCTGGATGATAAGTTGTTAGATACTATTCTTACTTATGTACCAGAAAAAATGGTCTATATTTCTTGTAATGTTTCGACTTTGGCTCGTGATTTGGTACGCTTAGTAGAAGTCTACAATGTCCATTATATCCAGTCAGTCGATATGTTCCCACACACTGCTCGAACGGAAGCTGTTGTAAAATTAATTAAAAAATTTTAAAAAAGGTGTTGACAAAGTTTAAAAAGTGGGTATAATAGTAAGAGTTGAAAATAACAACTCTGGTCCGTT
>NZ_CKQD01000008.1 GCF_001171885.1 Streptococcus pneumoniae | reverse complement strand
GACTTTTTTTCTACAACAAAATAGGCTCCATAATATCTATAGGGGATTTACCCACTACAAATATTATAGAGCCAAATAAACCAGATCTTCTCCCTTCGGGGAGATTTTTTTTTGTTTCACTGAACGTTTCGTACGATCTTCGCCTCGTCGCCTAGTCTATAAACGGTTTATCCAGCAAGAATCATGATGCTAAGGGCGTAAGAAATCCGTATGAAAATAGGGAAAGGACACCGTGTTCGGTGAACACAAGGAGTTTCATCTTTTTCACTAGGATTTTAGCTCGGGATCAAATCAGCTCTCTGATTTTCAGAGGGCTTTTTTATTGAGGTTTTATCGGTCACAATTTTGGAGACTACAAAAACCTCAAATGGTATCAGCTAATTAAACCATAAAGGTGCGCAGTTACTCGGCTTTTCAAGCCGAGTAGCTGTCTGCAAGCCCCTTCGGAGAGCCCACACTTTACGAAGTAAAGTATAATATGTTATACTTTACATGGAAGTAGTCACCGAATTCCAGTTAGAAATTACTTTGTAACTACGTTTTGAGGAGGAGTAAAATGCTTTCCTATGTTCGAAATTACCCACTAGCGATAGCTAAATTAATGTGTCTGTGCTCTCCTAAAATCTGCTGATTTATTACTGACCAATACAGGAGTTTTTTTATGGGACAGACAATCATATCTGCTATTGGTGTTTATATTTCCACCAGTATCGATTATTTAATTATTTTATTTATTTTATTTGCACAGCTATCACAGAATAAACAAAAATGGCATATTTATGCGGGGCAATATCTAGGCACAGGCTTACTTGTAGGGGCGAGTTTAGTTGCTGCTTATGTCGTTAATTTCGTGCCTGAAGAATGGATGGTTGGATTGCTTGGTTTAATCCCTATCTATTTAGGGATTCGCTTTGCAATTGTTGGAGAAGGTGAGGAAGAAGAGGAAGAAATTATTGAAAGATTAGAACAAAGCAAGGCAAATCAACTATTTTGGACAGTTACATTGCTGACAATTGCGTCTGGCGGAGATAATTTAGGTATCTATATACCTTATTTTGCTTCGTTAGATTGGTCACAGACCCTCGTGGCCTTGCTTGTGTTTGTAATCGGCATAATTATCTTATGCGAGATTAGTCGGGTGTTATCCTCTATTCCGTTACTATTCGAGACAATTGAAAAATACGAGCGAATCATTGTGCCCTTAGTATTCATTCTACTTGGACTATACATCATGTATGAAAATGGCACGATAGAGACTTTTCTGACCGTGTAGATTTTTTTGTTTCACTAGGATTTTAGCCCGAGCTCAAATCAGCTCTCTGATTTTCAGAGGGCTTTTTGCGTTGGCACCTTATCTCGATATAGTCAAGTATAATCTTCGGTTACGATTATTAGCACTGTAAGACCAACTATATTTATTTTTCTCATCTTGTTCCATTGTTGAAAATATGGTATACTTTTCATGAGAATTTTCTAAATTTTTAAGATTCTATCAAAGGAGGTTTGCATGCTTTCCAAATTTTCTGGAAGCCGACAAGACCAGCAATTTGTGTTACTTTTAGTTGT
The DNA here is from genome assembly GCF_001171885.1 of Streptococcus pneumoniae. Lineage (GTDB taxonomy): Bacteria > Bacillota > Bacilli > Lactobacillales > Streptococcaceae > Streptococcus > Streptococcus pneumoniae_A. The sequence continues at coordinate 114,954 of NZ_CKQD01000008.1, read as the reverse complement.
TTTGCTAGGTATTTTAGGGATTTCTCTCTTTCTAGCAGTTTCAATGGGATCTGTTGCGATTGATCTAGGAGATACCTATCGGATTATTTTGAGCAGGTTGGGGTTTCCTCTTGAGATAGGAGAGGTTTCCAAGTCCACTCTTGCCATTGTATGGAATATGAGATTCCCTCGAGTATTGTTAGGTCTGATAGTAGGAGCAGGCCTTTCTATGTGTGGTAGTGTGATGCAGTCCACGGTAAACAATCCCATCGCAGAACCCTATGTCTTAGGCATCTCTGCTGGTGCAACTTTAGGGGCAACCTTGAGCATCATTCTTGGTTTAAAAGTGATGATTAGCCTTGGAGCTTTTCTTGGAGCTATCTTGGCAACAATTGCTGTCCTCATCATTGCCTCTATGCAGGGAAGAATGACGACTTCCAGTCTGATTTTATCAGGAACGGTGGTCAACGCTCTCTTTCTGGCTTTTTCAAACTTTATTATCTCAGTTGGCGCTAATGCGGATAGTGTGATGACCATTAAGTTTTGGACCATGGGCTCGCTCGCTGGGACTTCCTGGGCAGACTTGGTCCTGCCAACTATAGTGGTAGGAATGGCCTTTCTATTTTTCTCTACTCAGTATCGTGTTTTCAATGCGATGATGATGGGAGATGAGGTTGCTTTAACTTTGGGGATTCCCTTACGCTTTTATTGGTATCTTTATGTGACCATGGTGGCTGTGCTAACAGCAGTCTTAGTGGCAACCTGTGGGATTATTGGATTTGTCGGTCTGATTACTCCACATTTAGCTCGAGGGTTAGTAGGAACGAATTACAAGAGGCTTTTTCCTGTTGCAACCTTGCTAGGTGCCCTTTTTGTCGTCTGGGCAGATGTACTCTCTCGTGTCATTATTCCAAATGCAGAGCTTCCTATTGGTATTTTCACAGCCTTAGTAGGCGCTCCCTTCTTTATCTACATTGTTGGAGGTAGACGAAGGGAGGTGAGGGTCTGATATGGACTTGATTTGTCAGGATATCCATTTTGGACTAGGAGAGAAAAAAATCCTCAAAGGAGTCTCTCTTAAGGTTGAAGGGAATCAATTTCACACGATACTAGGACCAAATGGAAGCGGGAAAACCAGTCTACTTAAACTCCTCTATCGTCAGGAAAAGGCGGACAAAGGCTTGATAAGCCTAGATGGAAAGCCGCTGGAGCATTGGTCACTCAAAGAAACAGCCAAGCAAATGGCAGTTGTCACTCAGTTTAATCAATTGCAGTTTGATTGTACAGTTGAAGAAATCGTCTTACTGGGAAGAACTCCCCACCTCTCTTTTTTAGAGAAGGAAAGGGAAAGAGATTTTACACTCGTTCAAGATGCTCTCGTTAAGGTGGATATGTTCGAGAAGAAAACTCGTCTCTATTCGTCCCTGTCAGGTGGAGAGAAACAGCGAGTCTTGTTAGCCCGCGCCTTGGCGCAAGAACCGACTCTCTTGCTCCTTGACGAACCAACCAATCACTTGGATATCAAGTATCAGCTAGACTTGTTGGCCATTGTGAAGGAGCTCAAGGTCAATGTTCTAGCTGTCCTGCATGATATTCAACTTGCTTGTCGCTATTCGGATTATCTCTATCTGATGAACGAGGGAGAAATCCTTTACCAAGGGACTCCAAAGGAGACCATCACCTCTGAGTCATTGCAAACTGTATACGGAGTTCAAAGTCAGGTGACTTGGACCGAGGATCAGCAAGCTATGATTCACTATTTATAAGAATGAAAAGGAAAATAAGATGAAAAAAACACTAAGCATTTTACTCGTAACAGTAGCTACCCTAACCATGGTAGCTTGTAGCAATACTACTACAGAAAAAACTACCACACAGTCTAGCACAGAAACAAGTCAAAAGGCGAGCACAGAGACGACTTATCCGCTAACTATCAAAACCTATGACGCGAAAGGGAATGAAGTCGAACAAGTTTTTGACAAGGCACCTGAAAAAGTTATTACCAACAATCTGTCAACCACTGAAATCTTATTGGAGTTAGGGCTGAAGGATAAAATTGTTGGCATGCTCAATCCAGACAATGCTGTGATGGACAAATACAAGGACGCGATTGCGACTATTCCTCAAATTGGGGATAAAAAAACAGTCTCACAAGAGACAGTCCTTTCTTATGAGCCAGACTCTGTGATGGGTCGAAACATGATGTTTTCTGAAAAATCCTTGGGGACAGTTAGCACTTGGAATGAAAACAAAATCCCAGTTTATACGCAAAAAGCTTCTCTCTCAACGATTCAGCAAGATTTGGGGAATATCGTAGAAGATGTCAAAAATCTTGGAATGATTTTTAATGTTCAGGACAAGGCTAATGAATACGCAGCCCAATTACAAACTAAAATTGACGCTGTTAAGAAAGCAAATCCAGCAAGCCAAGGTGAAAATAAAAAGGCTTTGATTATGGTTGCTTATAATGATGAGACCTTTGGTGCCTACAAGTCTGCTTTGCAAGAAAGTTTACTGAACCAACTTGGTTATACAAACGTTGCTACGGGGACATCAGGCTTGACCTTGGAAAATCTCGTGTCAATGGATCCTGAATTGATTATCTATGTAACCAGCGACCGCAATAAAAAATTGGATGAAAAAGCAGTAGAATTGATGAAGGCAAATGCTGTTTTGGAAAGCGTTCCTGCTATTAAGAATCAAAAAATCATGACCATCTCTTACGATGAATTGATGGACTATGGTCCAGCAGTGATTGATTCCCTTGAGAAAATCAATGACTTTATCAATAAATAATGAGTTTGATTGGGAAGGAATTCAAGTTAAAATCAGCCTTCCCTCTAACTACAACCCCAATCAAACCTATCCGGCTATTTTATTGAATGATGGAAACTTGGATTTCCTATCGTCCCTTTCCGAATCTGTGATTTTAGTGGGCTTGACCTCTAAAAATCGCCTAGATGACTACACTCCTTGGAAGGCAGCTGCTCTGAGAGATGGAGCTCCAGATTTTGGAGGTCAGGCCAAGGTCTATCATGATCATTTATTTGGAGGTCTTTTAGATAAGTTGCAGTCGCTTTATCGACTGGACGAAACTCGCTTTGCCTATGGAGGCTACTCACTAGGTGGTTTGGTGGCAGTCTACAGTCTTTTCAGCTTTGACAAGGTTTCCTGTGTCTTCTCCATCTGCGGTTCCTTTTGGTATCCTGATTTTGTGACTTACTGCAAGGAAGAAAATGTGAAAAATTTGGACTGTTTGCTGTATTTACAAAATGGTCAAACAGAAGGAGTCAATCATAGCAATCGTCTGGCTCAAGCACCAGTCTATGCTGAGCAGATCCATACCAGTCTTCAGAAACGCTATCCGAACGGTCAGTTTGTCTTTGATCCTTATGGACACCATGAACAAGTAGCTGAACGATTTCTAGCTTTTTCTAGCTGGTTGTCCCAAAAATGGAAAATCGAATAAAAGATTTATCCCTTGGCTTTTGCCAAGGGATTGTTGTATTTGTTTAACCAAGGTTTTCTCTCTTTTTATCTGGATTCCATACGAAGCTCGCGATAAAGCTAAAGATGATAGTTAGGATAGCGAGGATAATGGCAAGGATGAGAGCAGGGATGCGGATAAACCACCAGAGTGGATTTGGTTTTTTATCATTGCGCCATTGTTTCGTTTCTTGGTCCAGACGTTGAAATTCTGCTTGGATGCGATTGGCGACTGTTTCAATGCCTTCATCATTCATTTTCTTGATATCTGAGATATCGATTGGATTTCCAAAATTCATATCGACACGCTCACGGCTAACCAAACCTTTCAAGGTCATAGGACCTGTATAGGTAACAGGCATGATACGGACCTTGGCCATTTTGGCAATCAGAGCTACGCCCCCCTTGACATCGTTTGAGTGACGGCTCCCACTTGGAAACATGATGAGAGAGCGATCACTTTTTTTAAGAACATTGATAGGATATTTGATGGCTGAGGCGCTAGGATTTTCACGGTCGATAGGAAAGGCACCACACATACGAATCCACCAACCAAAGATACGGTTGGTAAAGAGTTCTTTTTTGGCCATAAAGATAAATTGTTTTGGCTTGGTCGCAAAGGCCATGTAAACAGGATCCCACCAGGTACGGTGAGGGGCAACCAGAATATAATTTTCATCTTGATTAGGAATTTTATCAGTATTATGATAGTGGGCATTGCCATTGATGGACCATAGGAGCAAGACAACCAATCCACGTAAATAAGTATAAAACATGCGATCTCCTTCGATTATTTTCTTGTTATTATTATACCTTATCAAAGGAGGGCTGGCAAACTTTTTCCTTGACGCTATTTTAATGAAAGTTTAGAACGCAAATAGGAAATCTGACAGTAGAAAAAATATTTTAAAAATGGTATAGTATTGCTAAATATTAGAAAGAAAAAATTTTAATTTATGAGGTTAAAATAATGATTGATAAGGGAAGATTAGAAGCATTTACTGATGCAATTATTGCGATAGCCGCAACGATAATGGTACTAGAACTAGCAGCACCAAATGAAGTGACTATAACTTCACTAATTTCTCAATGGTCAATTTTTTTGGCGTATGTCAATAGCTTCGCTATGATTTATATTATATGGTTAAATCACTATAGGTCATTTAAGAAAGCAAGTCAAATAAGTGTCAAAACTTTTATTATAAATGGAATATGGCTATTTTTTCTGACTTTAGTCCCCTTTGCAACATCGTGGGTTGGAAAGTACCCTAATGATACTTTGCCTGAATTGTTATATGCTGTCGTCTTGCTCTTATGGTCAGTGATGTATCAGATACTGGATAATCAAATAGTAAAGGATAATCCTGATAGCAAAATTGACTCCACAAATAAATTATCACTTAGAATACCAATGTATTGTGGTTATATATTGGCTATTATTCTGGCTTTTATAAAGCCTGTGTTGTGTTTAATTGTAATTTTATGGATATTGATACTTATTACAATTCACTTTTTAGTTGTGAGAAAAAAGAAATAGTTAAATCTCGGTTTGTCGAAGTAAAACAATAAATTAAAACAAATAAAATAGTGACTTACGAAACAGTAAATTAAATCGGTTTGCTGTTTTTTTCTTTTCCCTTGACTAGGTGCATATTTAGGATGAGATTAGAATTCTTTTAGAAAAAATGATATGATAGAATTTATGGATAAAAATAAGATTATGGGATTAACCCAAAGAGAAGTCACGGAAAGACAGGCTAAGGGCTTGGTCAATGATTTTACTGCATCGGCCAGTACCAGCACTTGGCAAATCGTTAAACGAAATGTCTTTACCCTTTTTAACGCTTTGAACTTTGCCATTGCTTTGGCACTAGCCTTTGTGCAGGCTTGGAGCAATCTGGTCTTCTTTGCTGTGATCTGCTTTAACGCTTTTTCTGGAATTGTGACCGAGCTACGAGCCAAACACATGGTGGACAAGCTCAATCTCATGACCAAGGAAAAGGTCAAAACCATTCGTGATGGCCAGGAAATTGCTCTTAATCCGGAAGAATTGGTGCTAGGAGATGTCATTCGTTTGTCTGCAGGAGAGCAGATTCCTAGTGATGCCTTGGTTTTGGAAGGCTTTGCGGAAGTCAATGAAGCCATGTTGACAGGGGAAAGTGATTTGGTGCAAAAGGAAGTGGATACCTTACTTTTGTCTGGAAGTTTCCTAGCCAGTGGGTCAGTTTTAGCTCAAGTTCACCATGTCGGTGCAGACAACTATGCTGCCAAACTCATGCTGGAAGCCAAGACCGTTAAACCAATCAACTCACGTATCATGAAATCGCTGGACAAGCTAGCTGGTTTTACTGGGAAAATTATCATTCCCTTTGGTCTGGCTCTCTTGCTAGAAGCCTTGCTTTTAAAAGGTCTGCCTCTCAAGTCATCCGTTGTAAATTCGTCGACAGCCCTACTGGGAATGTTGCCCAAGGGAATTGCCCTTTTGACCATTACTTCGCTCTTGACTGCAGTGATTAAGCTGGGTCTGAAAAAGGTCTTGGTGCAGGAGATGTATTCTGTTGAGACATTGGCGCGCGTGGATATGCTCTGTCTGGATAAGACGGGTACCATCACCCAAGGAAAGATGCAGGTAGAGGCTGTTCTTCCTTTGACCGAAGAGTATGGAGAGTCAGAGCTTGCTATCATCTTGGCCAGCTATATGGCCCATAGTGAGGATAAAAATCCAACAGCTCAAGCAATTCGCCGGCGTTTCCAAGGCCAAGTAGCCTATCCTATGCTCTCTAATCTTCCTTTCTCAAGCGACCGCAAGTGGGGAGCCATGGAATTGGAAGGTTTGGGAACAGTTTTCTTAGGTGCACCTGAGATGTTGCTAGAAAATGAAGTCCCTGAAGCCAAGGAGGCCTTGGAGAGAGGTTCACGTGTCTTGGTCTTAGCTCTCAGTCAGGAGAAATTAGACCATCACAAGCCACAGAAACCTTCTGATATTCAGGCTCTGGCCTTGCTGGAAATTTTGGATCCGATACGAGAAGGAGCAGCTGAGACGCTGGACTATCTCCGTTCTCAGGAAGTTAGCCTCAAGATTATCTCTGGTGACAATCCAGTTACGGTGTCCAGCATTGCCCAGAAGGCTGGTTTTGCGGACTACCACAGCTATGTGGATTGCTCGAAAATTGAGGATGAGGAATTGATTGCTATGGCTGAGGAGACAGCTATTTTCGGACGTGTTTCCCCTCATCAAAAGAAACTTATTATCCAAACTCTGAAAAAAGCAGGGCATACAACAGCTATGACTGGGGATGGAGTTAATGATATCTTGGCTCTTCGTGAGGCGGATTGTTCTATCGTGATGGCGGAAGGGGATCCTGCGACTCGTCAGATTGCCAATCTGGTTCTCTTGAACTCTGACTTTAATGATGTTCCTGAGATTCTCTTTGAAGGTCGTCGTGTGGTTAATAACATTGCCCACATTGCACCGATTTTCTTGATAAAGACCATCTACTCATTCTTGCTCGCAGTTATCTGTATCGCCAGTGCTCTCCTAGGGCGGTCTGAGTGGATCTTGATTTTCCCCTTCATTCCAATCCAGATTACCATGATTGACCAGTTCGTGGAAGGTTTCCCACCATTCGTTCTGACTTTTGAGCGAAATATCAAACCTGTCGAGCCAAACTTCCTCAGAAGATCCATGCTTCGTGCCCTACCAAGTGCTCTCATGGTTGTGTTCAGCGTCCTGTTTGTGAAAATATTTGGAAGTAGTCAAGGTTGGTCTGAGTTAGAAATCTCAACTCTCCTCTATTATCTACTGGGGTCAATTGGTTTCTTGTCCGTATTTAGAGCCTGTATGCCATTTACCCTATGGCGTGTCCTCTTAATTGTTTGGTCAATAGGAGGCTTCCTAGCTACAGCTCTCTTCCCAAGAATTCAAAAACTGCTTGAAATTTCAACCTTAACAGGACAAACATTACCTGTTTATGGTGTCATGATGTTGGTCTTTACCGTGATTTTCATCCTGACTAGTCGCTATCAAGCCAGAAAATAAAGAAAGGCTGCAATCTGTGGATTGCGGTCTTTTTAGGTACAAGATTGCCAGTTGAAATGTGGTATAATAAGAGGTAATAGAGTTTTTGAAAGTGAGAGAAGATGATTTCAAAGAGATTAGAATTGGTGGCTTCCTTTGTGCCACAGGGAGCCATTTTACTCGATGTGGGGAGTGACCATGCTTATCTGCCTATCGACTTGGTCGAAAGAGGCCAAATCAAAAGTGCCATTGCAGGTGAGGTGGTGGAGGGACCTTATCAGTCTGCTGTCAAAAATGTTGAGGCTCACGGCCTAAAGGAGAAAATCCAGGTTCGTTTAGCCAATGGCTTGGCAGCCTTTGAAGAGGCAGACCAAGTGTCGGTCATTACCATTGCTGGTATGGGTGGTCGTTTGATTGCTAGGATTTTAGAAGAAGGCTTGGACAAGCTAGCTAATGTAGAGCGTTTAATCCTCCAACCCAATAATCGTGAAGACGACTTGCGTATCTGGCTACAAGAGAACGGGTTTCAGATTGTAGCCGAAAGCATCCTAGCAGAAGCTGGCAAGTTTTACGAGATTTTGGTGGTGGAAGCAGGACAAATGAAGCTATCAGTCATTGATGTTCGCTTTGGACCTTTCTTGTCCAAAGAGGTCAGTCCAGTCTTTGTCCAAAAATGGCAAAAAGAAGCTGTCAAGCTAGAGTTCGCCCTCGGACAAATCCCAGAAAAAAATCTGGAGGAACGTCAAGTTCTAGTAGATAAAATTCAAGCCATCAAGGAGGTGCTCCATGCAAGCAAATGAAGTCATTAACCGATATGAAGCTTATTGTCCTCAAGAATTTTCTATGGAAGGAGACAGCCGTGGTCTGCAAATCGGCACTTTGGACAAGGGTATCCAAAAAGTCATGGTGGCCCTTGACATTCGTGAAGAGACGGTAGCAGAGGCCATTGAAAAGGGTGTGGATTTGATTATCGTCAAGCACGCGCCGATTTTCCGTCCTATCAAGGACTTGGTTGCTAGCCGTCCACAAAATCAGATTTACATTGATCTCATCAAGCATGACATCGCAGTTTATGTCAGCCATACCAATATTGACATCGTTGAAAATGGCCTCAATGATTGGTTCTGTCAGATGCTAGGTATCGAGGAAACGACTTATCTGCAGGAAACAGGCCCTGAACGTGGGATTGGACGTATTGGAAATATTCGGCCTCAGACATTTGGGGAATTGGCCCAGCATGTCAAGCAAGTCTTTGGTTTAGATAGTCTTCGATTGGTGCATTATCAAGAGAATGACTTGCAGAAGCCTATTTCAAGAGTGGCTATCTGTGGTGGTAGCGGGCAGTCTTTCTATAAGGATGCTTTAGCTAAAGGAGCGGATGTCTATATCACTGGTGATATTTACTACCACACTGCCCAGGATATGTTGTCTGATGGCTTGCTAGCCTTGGACCCAGGTCACTATATTGAAGTGCTTTTTGTGGAAAAAATCGCAGAGCTTCTTAATCAATGGAAAGGAGAAAATGGCTGGACAATCGATATTGTACCTAGCCAAGCATCGACCAATCCTTTCCACCATATCTAGTTAGAAAGTGAAAACAATGAAAAAAGTTGCCATTATCGGAGCAGGGATTGTAGGGGCAACAGCTGCCTACTACCTCTCGAAAGAAAGTGACCTAGAAGTAACCGTCTTTGACCATGGACAAAGTCAGGCTACCAAGGCCGCAGCAGGAATTATCAGCCCTTGGTTTTCCAAACGCCGCAATAAAGCCTGGTACAAAATGGCGCGCTTGGGGGCTGACTTTTATGTGGATTTATTAGCTGATTTAGAGAAGTCAGGACAAGAAATTGACTTTTACCAGCGTTCGGGAGTCTTTCTCCTGAAAAAGGATGAAACTAAGTTGGAAGAACTTTATCAACTAGCATTCCATCGCAGAGAAGAATCTCCCTTGATAGGCCAGTTAGCCATTCTGGACCAAGCATCAGCAAATGAATTATTCCCTGGCTTGCAGGGATTTGATCGCTTGCTCTATGCTTCTGGTGGAGCGAGAGTAGATGGTCAACTCTTAGTGACTCGTTTGCTAGAAGCCAGTCAGGTTAAGCTGATCAAAGAAAAAGTGACTCTGACACCTTTAGCATCAGGCTACCAGATTGGTGAAGAGGAGTTTGATCAGGTTATTTTGGCGACGGGAGCTTGGTTGGGACACCTGTTAGAGCCTTTAGGTTATGAAGTAGATGTTCGTCCCCAAAAGGGGCAACTCCGAGATTATCAACTTGCCCAAGACATGAAAGCTTACCCTGTTGTTATGCCAGAAGGGGAGTGGGATTTGATTCCTTTTGCAGGTGGGAAATTGTCCTTAGGCGCTACCCATGAAAATGACATGGGATTTGATTTGACGGTAGATGAAACCTTACTCCAACAAATGGAGGAGGCAGCATTGCCTCACTATCCAGCCTTGGCTAAAGCGACTTCAAGAACTGAGCGTGTGGGAATTCGTGCCTATACCAGTGATTTCTCTCCTTTCTTTGGAGAGGTTCCAGAATTGGCAGGTGTCTATGCAGCCAGTGGACTAGGTTCATCAGGCCTCACAACGGGTCCTATAATTGGTTACCACCTAGCTCAACTGATCCAAGGCAAGGAGTTGACCTTGGACCCTCTAAACTATCCAATTGAAAACTATGTCAAACGAGTAAAAAGCGAATAAGAATTTTACTGAAATTTTAGTCTCCCTTCTAGGATAGCAAATGACATTCCCTATCAAAAATGGTAAAATAAGAAAAAATGATCCGAGAATCGAGGAAAAAAGATGCAAGAAAAGATTTTGGTAACGGGTGGAGCAGGTTTTATCGGAACCCACACTGTTATTGAGTTAATCCAAGCAGGTCATCAGGTTGTTGTGGTGGATAACCTTGTTAATAGTAACCGTAAAAGTTTAGAAGTTGTTGAGAGAATTACAGGAGTTGAAGTTCCTTTTTATGAGGCGGATATCCGTGATACAGATACCCTCAGAGACATTTTCAAGCAAGAAGAACCAACAGGTGTCATTCACTTTGCTGGTTTGAAGGCTGTCGGTGAATCTACCCGTATCCCTCTTGCCTACTATGACAATAATATCGCTGGAACTGTTAGTCTTTTGAAGGTCATGGAAGAAAACAACTGTAAAAACATCATTTTCAGTTCTTCTGCGACAGTTTACGGGGATCCGCACACAGTGCCCATCTTGGAAGATTTCCCACTTTCAGTGACCAACCCATATGGCCGCACTAAGCTTATGCTTGAGGAAATTTTGACAGATATCTACAAAGCAGACTCAGAATGGAATGTGGTCTTGCTTCGTTACTTTAACCCAATCGGAGCCCATGAGAGTGGTGATTTGGGAGAAAATCCAAACGGTATTCCAAACAATCTCTTGCCATATGTGACTCAAGTAGCCGTTGGAAAATTAGAGCAAGTGCAAGTGTTTGGAGATGATTACGATACCGAAGACGGAACTGGTGTTCGTGACTATATCCACGTTGTTGACTTGGCTAAAGGTCACGTTGCAGCTCTGAAAAAAATCCAAAAAGGCTCAGGTCTAAACGTTTATAACCTTGGAACTGGTAAAGGCTATTCTGTTCTTGAAATTATCCAAAACATGGAAAAAGCGGTGGGACGCCCAATTCCTTACCGCATCGTAGACCGTCGCCCAGGGGATATCGCAGCCTGCTATTCAGATCCTGCAAAAGCCAAAGCAGAACTCGGATGGGAAGCAGAATTAGGCATCACCCAAATGTGTGAAGACGCATGGCGTTGGCAAAGCAAGCATCCAAATGGATTTGAAGACTAAGATGATGATTTCAATCATTGTTCCCTGTTTAAATGAAGAGGAAGTACTTCCTCTTTTTTATCAAGCTCTGGAAGCTCTGATTCCTGACTTGGAAACAGAAATCGAGTATGTCTTTGTCGATGATGGATCAAGTGATGGGACCTTGGAACTCTTAAAGGCCTATCGGGAACAAAATCCGGCAGTGCATTATCTTTCTTTCTCTCGAAATTTTGGCAAAGAAGCAGCCCTCTATGCAGGCTTACAATATGCGACAGGAGATTTGGTGGTAGTGATGGATGCAGACCTCCAAGATCCTCCTAGTATGCTGCTTGAGATGAAAGTCTTACTAGACCAAAATGCAGATTTGGACTGTGTAGGGACACGCAGAACTAGTCGGGAGGGGGAACCCTTCTTTCGCAGTTTCTGTGCTGATCTATTTTACCGTCTTATGCAAAAAATTAGTCCAGTAGCCCTGCCGTCAGGTGTCCGTGATTTTCGCATGATGAGAAGATCCGTAGTGGATGCCATTTTAAGCTTGACTGAGTCCAATCGTTTTTCTAAGGGACTCTTCGCATGGGTCGGTTTTAAAACCCACTATCTGGACTATCCAAATGTCGAAAGGCAGGCTGGCAAGACCAGTTGGAGTTTTAGGCAACTCTTTTTCTACTCCATTGAGGGTATTGTCAATTTTTCAGACTTTCCCTTGATTATAGCCTTTGTGGCAGGTCTCCTATCTTGTTTTATTTCTCTGCTAATGACCTTTTTTGTTGTGGTTCGGACCCTTATTTTGGGTAATCCGACATCAGGTTGGACCTCTTTGATGGCAGTCATTCTCTTTCTTGGAGGTATTCAACTTTTGACCATTGGGATTCTCGGTAAGTACATCAGTAAGATTTATCTAGAGACTAAAAAAAGACCACTTTATCTTATCAAAGAAAAAAGTGACCTTCCTGATTTTACAGAAAAAAATAAAGTGAAAAGACTATAATTTTACATGGAAATATGCTAAACTAGAGGGAGTGGATTATCGCCACTGTTTTAGGCTTCCTGATTTCTGATCAAGGCGCGAGTTGGGCAATTTTTAACAGCCTCTAAGACATCCTGGCTAGGAGAAATTTCTTTTTCCAGTTGGTCAGGGTCATCGTAAAAACGCACGATTCCATTATCGTGGTAATCAAATAAATCAGAATAAGTTTGGCAAAGCCCACAGGCGATACATCGTTCAGGTATAAGTGTGATTTTCATGTTCATATTTATATTGTAATAAGAAAAGTAAAAAAAAACAAGGAGTAGGGTATGGAAAAAGAACCGTGGCAAGAAGATATTTATGATCAAGAAGAATCAAGAGCAGAGCGTCGTAAGAGAACTCAAGGCAGAGATGTAGTGGCCAATCGTGTCTTGACGATTTTAGCTAGTATTTTCTTCGTGATTGTAGTCGTGATGATTATTGTTCTTATCTATCTATCATCGGGTGGGAGTAATCGTACAGCAGCCTTGAAAGATTTTCACGATTCTGATGCAAGTGTAGTACAAGTCTCATCTTCAAGCAGTTCTCAGCCTGAGCAAAGTTCAGAGCCAGAATCTACTTCTAGTAGTTCAGAAGAAGCTACTAATCCTGAAGGAACGATTAAAGTTCTCGCAGGAGAAGGGGAAGCAGCCATTGCAGCTCGTGCTGGGATTTCGATTGCTCAGTTAGAAGCTTTAAATCCTGGGCACATGGCTACAGGGTCTTGGTTTGCTAATCCAGGTGATGTTATAAAAATAAAATAGGAGCCGATATGAAAACAATTCAAATTGCTATTGACGGTCCTGCTTCAAGTGGTAAGAGTACGGTCGCAAAGATTATTGCCAAGGACTTTGGATACACCTACCTAGATACAGGTGCTATGTATCGTGCGGCAACCTATATGGCTCTCAAGAACCAGTTAGGAGTGGAAGAGATTGAGGAACTTTTAGCCTTATTGGACCAGCATCCAATCAGTTTTGGACGCTCAGAAACTGGGGAACAGCTTGTCTTTGTAGGAGATGTGGATATTACCCATCCTATCCGTGAAAATGAAGTGACCAATCATGTTTCTGCTATTGCAGCAATTCCTCAAGTGCGTGAGAAACTGGTTTCTCTCCAACAAGAAATTGCCCAACAAGGCGGGATTGTCATGGATGGTCGCGATATTGGAACTGTTGTATTGCCACAAGCAGAATTAAAAATTTTCCTAGTAGCTTCTGTTGATGAGAGAGCAGAGCGTCGTTACAAGGAAAATATTGCCAAGGGAATTGAAACAGACCTTGAAACCCTAAAAGAGGAAATTGCTGCGCGTGACTACAAGGATAGTCATCGTGAGACTTCACCTCTCAAACAAGCAGAGGATGCAGTTTACCTTGATACAACTGGTTTGAACATTCAAGAAGTAGTTGAAAAAATCAAAGCAGAAGCTGAAAAAAGAATGTAAATTTAGAAAAGCCGATAGATTGATATCGGTTTTTTTCTAAATTTGTCAAAATGCTGATTTTAGGGTATAATAGTTGCTGTTCGAGAAATTTTGATTTTCAAAGAATAGTGAATGATGATAAGGAGAAAGCATGAATAACTTACCAAATTGCCCAAAATGCAACTCAGAGTATGTCTACGAAGACGGTGCCCTACTGGTTTGCCCAGAGTGTGCTCATGAGTGGAATCCTGCTGAAGTTGCAGAAGTAGAGGAAGGTCTTGTCGCTATCGATGCCAACGGGAATAAATTGGCTGACGGTGATACAGTAACTCTCATCAAGGACTTGAAAGTAAAAGGTGCGCCAAAAGATTTGAAACAAGGGACGCGCGTGAAAAATATCCGCATCGTAGAAGGCGACCACAATATCGACTGTAAAATTGATGGCTTTGGTGCCATGAAACTCAAATCAGAGTTTGTGAAGAAGATTTAAGTATGTCAAAACACTATAAACTTGTATTTTATAGCCGTATCTTCTTGTTTCTAGCGGCTTTTACGGGAGTTTATCTTGAAATTACTAAGCATGGTGGTTTTGGGATGCTTCTCTATTACACGGTTCTGTCCAACCTCTTGGTAACTATTTTTACCCTCTATCTTCTAAAGGTTATGAGCCGTTTAGGTGAAAACTGGCAAAGACCAAGTCTCTTGCGCTTAAAAGGTGGAGTCACCATGAGTATCATGATTACCTGTGTGATTTACCATTTCCTCTTAGCGCCTATTGCGACTAATTTCTATACTCTAGAAAATTTCCTTTGCCATTATATCGTTCCCCTTTGGTTTTTCGCAGATACCCTCTTTTTTGACAAACAGGGTCAATACAAGATTTGGGATCCAGTTGTGTGGACCATTTTACCCTTGCTGTATATGATGTTTGCTCTTTTTAATGGCTTGGTTTTAAAACTCAATATTCCAAATGCCAAGGATAATCCTTTCCCTTACTTCTTTTTGAATGTGAACAAGGGTTGGGATGTTGTGTTTAAGTGGTGTCTGATTATCTTTGTTGCCTATATGGTAGCAGGATTTATCTTCTACTTTATTAAGCAAATCAAGAGAAAGTCATCCTAATACTCTTCGAAAATCTCTTCAAACCACGTCAGTTTCGCCTTGCCGTACTCAAGTACAGCCTGCGGCTAGCTTCCTAGTTTGCTCTTTGATTTTCATTGAGTATAAGACACAAGGGATTCATTTTCGAGTTTAAGAAGGAGTCTATACATCAAAGAGACTTCTTCTTTTCTTGCTTTTTTGATAACGATCAAAAAATAGAAGATTAAGAGAAATATAGAAAGAGATTTCATGAAACAATTTTTAGAACGGGCCAGTATTTTGGCTCTCTCCCTCGTTTTGATTACCTCCTTTTCCATCTCGAGTGCTCTGCCAGCCATGTTTGACTATTATCAAGGTTATCCTAAGGAACAAATTGAGCTTTTGGCGAGCTTACCTTCCTTTGGAATCATGATGATGTTATTACTAAATGGTTTCTTAGAAAAAATCTTTCCTGAGCGCTTACAGATTAGTTTGGGCTTGCTGATTTTATCACTGAGTGGAACAGCACCCTTTTGGTATCAAGCCTATCCCTTTGTCTTTGGAACAAGGATTCTTTTTGGTTTGGGTGTTGGGATGATCAATGCTAAGGCAATTTCTATTATCAGTGAACGCTATCAAGGAAAAACGCGTATTCAGATGCTAGGGCTACGCGGTTCTGCAGAGGTTGTTGGGGCTTCTCTCATCACCTTGGCAGTCGGTCAGTTGTTGGCCTTTGGTTGGACAGCTACTTTCTTAGCCTATAGTGCTGGATTTTTGGTGCTGACCCTCTATCTGCTCTTTGTCCCTTATGGAAAAGAAAAGAAAGAAGTCAAGAAAAAAACGAAGGAAGTAAGTCGCTTAACTCGAGAAATGAAAGGCTTGATTTTTATCCTAGCTATTGAAGCGGCAGTTGTAGTTTGTACTAATACGGCTATTACCATCCGTATTCCAAGTTTGATGGTGGAAAGAGGACTTGGAGATGCCCAGTTATCTAGTTTTGTTCTTAGTGTCATGCAGTTAATCGGGATTGTAGCTGGTGTGAGTTTTTCTTTTTTGATTTCTATCTTTAAAGAGAAACTGCTCCTCTGGTCTGGTATTACTTTCGGCTTGGGGCAAATCGTGATTGCCTTGTCTCCATCCTTGTGGGTGGTAGTGGCAGGAAGTATTCTGGCTGGTTTTGCCTACAGTGTAGCCTTGACGACGGTCTTTCAACTCGTCTCTGAAAGAATTCCAGCTAAACTCCTCAATCAAGCCACTTCATTTGCTGTATTAGGCTGTAGTTTTGGAGCCTTTACGACTCCATTCGTTCTAGGTGCGATTGGCTTGATGACTCATAATGGGATGTTGGTCTTTACTATCTTAGGATCTTGGTTAATTGTAACCTCTATCTTTGTCATGTACCTACTTCAAAAGAGAGCTTAGGACTGGTTTCCTAAGTTTTTCTTTTTAGGATTTTTGTACCCGGACAATATTTGTTTTAGGACCTTGTCTACAAACTAATTTCTTGATAAAATAGAAATTATGACGAGATATAAAGCAACTATTTCCTATGATGGTTACGCCTTTGCTGGTTTTCAGCGCCAGCCTCATGCGCGTAGTGTTCAGGAGGAAATTGAAAAAACCTTGACCAGGTTAAATAAAGGGCAAGCCATTGCTGTTCACGGTGCTGGTAGGACTGATAGTGGGGTTCATGCCCTGGGACAGGTGCTTCATTTTGACCTGCCTTATCAGATGGATGAGGAAAAAATCCGTTTTGCTTTGGACACCCAGTCCCCTGAAGATATCGATGTGATTTCGATTGAGCTTGTGGCGGATGATTTTCATTGCCGTTATGCCAAGCATAGCAAAACCTATGAGTTTATTGTGGATAGGGGTCGTCCTAAAAATCCCATGCGCCGTCATTATGCCACTCACTTTCCCTATCCGCTCGATGTGGAGAGGATTCAGGAGGCCGTCAAAAAGCTAGAAGGAACCCATGATTTCACAGGCTTTACAGCCTCTGGGACCAGCGTAGAGGACAAGGTTCGTACTATTACAGAAGCTAGTCTCAGGGTTGATGAGACAGGCCAGTTTTTGACCTTTACCTTTTCAGGAAATGGTTTCTTGTATAAGCAGATTCGCAATATGGTGGGGACGTTGCTTAAAATCGGCAATAACCGCATGCCAGTAGAGCAGATTGACCTCATCTTGGAGAAAAAGGACAGGCAGCTTGCAGGTCCCACTGCAGCACCAAATGGTTTATATTTAAAGGAGATTCGTTATGAAGAATAATCGTATTTTAGCACTTTCTGGAAATGATATTTTTAGTGGTGGTGGTTTGTCAGCTGATTTGGCTACCTATACCTTGAACGGCTTGCATGGCTTTGTAGCAGTGACTTGTTTGACAGCCTTGACAGAAAAAGGATTTGAAGTCTTTCCAACTGACGATACCATTTTTCAACATGAATTAGATAGCTTGCGTGATGTGGAGTTTGGGGGGATTAAGATTGGTCTTCTACCAACTGTCAGTGTGGCTGAGAAGGCATTGGACTTTATCAAGCAACACCCAGGAGTGCCTGTGGTTCTGGATCCTGTCTTGGTCTGCAAGGAAACGCACGACGTAGCAGTTAGTGAACTCTGCCAAGAGTTGATTCGCTTTTTCCCTTATGTCAGCGTGATTACGCCTAATCTTCCTGAAGCAGAATTATTAGCTGATCAGGAAATTAAAACTCTTGAAGATATGAAAACTGCAGCAAAGAAATTGCATGACTTAGGAGCGCCAGCAGTCATTATCAAGGGAGGCAATCGCCTTAGTCAGGACAAGGCGATGGATATCTTTTATGACGGACAAAACTTTACAGTCCTAGAAAATCCTGTCATCCAAGGGCAAAATGCTGGTGCAGGTTGTACCTTTGCCTCCAGCATTGCCAGTCATCTAGTCAAAGGTGATGAACTTTTACCAGCAGTAGAAAGCTCTAAGGCTTTCGTTTACCGTGCTATTGCACAAGCAGATCAGTATGGAGTAAGACAATATGAAGCAAACCAAAACAACTAAAATCGCCCTTGTATCACTATTAACCGCCCTCTCTGTGGTTCTAGGTTATTTCTTAAAAATTCCAACACCGACAGGCATTCTAACTCTTTTAGATGCGGGTGTCTTCTTTACGGCCTTCTACTTTGGTAGTCGCGAAGGGGCTGTAGTCGGAGGACTAGCAGGTTTCTTGATTGACCTCTTATCAGGCTACCCTCAGTGGATGTTCTTTAGCTTGCTCAACCATGGCTTGCAGGGATTTTTCGCAGGACTTAAAGGAAAAACTCAGTGGTTAGGCCTTATCTTAGCAACGATTGCCATGGTAGGGGGTTACGCCTTGGGTTCTACATTGATGAATGGCTGGACAGCAGCCCTACCAGAGATCTTACCAAATTTCATGCAAAATATGGTAGGGATGATTGTAGGATTTATCCTTAGTCAAAGTATCAAGAAGATTAAGTAAAGAGGATGTGGAGAAAGTCCTAAGAATTAGAAAAAACGCATAGTATCAGGTGTTGAAACCTTGATATTATGCGTTTTATTGTGGGAAGATTTTTGAAGAATTTTAATCAAAATAAAGTAAATCTTTGCTGGTGCTTGTAAAGAGGTCAAAGCCGTCCTTGGTAACAACACCGCAGTCTTCGATACGGACACCGACTTTACCAGGGATATAGATACCTGGTTCAACAGAGAAGCACATGCCTTCTTCGATGACCATGTCGTTTCCTTCCATGATAGATGGGAATTCGTGGACATCCATACCGATACCGTGACCGAGACGGTGGTTGAAGTACTCACCGTAACCAGCTTTTTCGATGACTTTACGGGCAGCGCGGTCCACTTCATGGGCAGTCACTCCTGGTTTGATAAAGTCAAGAGCAGCTTGTTGGGCTTCAAGGGTCAAGTTGTAAATATCTTTCTTGAATTGGTCAGGCTTACCGACAGCGACTGTACGAGTCATGTCTGAAGCATAGCCGTTGACGAGAACACCCAGGTCAAAGAGGAGAAGAGCATCATTTTCAACTTTGTTTGCTGCTGGAATACCGTGTGGATTTGCAGCATTATCACCAGTCAAGACCATGGTATCAAAGCTCATTTCATAGCCTTCACGTTTCATGGCAAAGTCGATTTGGGCGATGATATCTGTCTCTGTCTTATCAAGAGAAATATTGTCAAAGCCAACATTAACAGCCTTGTCCGCATAGAGACCTGCAACCATCATTTTTTGCACTTCGTCAGCTGATTTGATGAGGCGCATGCGTTGGATACGAGGTGTGAGGTTTTCAAACTCAGCAGTTTCAAAGACTATTTTCAAGCCATGATATTTGGTCAAGATGAGATTGTCAAACTCAACAGCGACACGTTTGAAGTCAAGCTGTGGAAGAGCATCTTTCATTTTATTCCATGGATTTTCAGAATCCACATAGCCCACAACTGGGAAGGAAACAGTGTTGCTGGCACGCTCAACCTCAAGGGCTGGGACAAAGAGGAGTGGTTCCTGATCCGCTAGGACAAAAAGGAACATTTGGCGTTCATGGGGATCACTGTAAAAGCCAGTGAGGTAATTGATTGTGACGGGGTCAGATACGACAGCGACGTCTAGTTTTTCTGATTCAAGATATGTTACGATTTGTTGTAATTTGGACATATGCTACCTTCTTTCTACCCCTCTATTTTGGCAAAAAAAGAGAGAAAATGCAAGGGAGAAGGGTAAAAGAACAGACAAAAAGGACTCCGATAAGATAACGGAGTTCTTTGATATAGTTTCACTTTGTTTAAGAAAAGTCAGCCTTGCTTTTGACATCACTGTATTCTTCAGCGATTTCTTGGCTGAGAATGTCCTCATAGGCAGGGAGTTGGATGTCCTGACCATATTTCTTCTTGAGGGCAGTAGTGACTAGGCGATAGGCCAGATTGGCATTACGAGAGAGGATAGGCCCGTGGAAGTAGGAACCAAAGACATTCTTATAATGAACCCCTTCACCAACCTTTTCTTCATTGTTTCCATTTCCATAGACAACCTGTCCTAGCGGTTTTTGGTCATCTGAGAGGAAGGTACGGCCCTGATGATTTTCAAAACCATAGTAGGTTTCATCGAAATCTTCATTATGAATCTTGATGTCACCGATAAAACGGTTATTGGTCTGGTTGAGGGTGTAGTGGCCCATGACACCGAGCCCTTCGATGCGTTTACCTGAAGCTTCAACATAATATTGCCCCAATAGTTGGAAACCACCACAGATAGCGAGAACCACACCGTCATTTTGGATGTAGTTGTCAATGCTCTCTTTTTTAGCAGGTAGGTCGTCTGCAATGATACTCTGTTCAAAGTCTTGACCACCACCAAAAAAGGCAATGTCGTAATGATTTTCGTCAAAGTCATCATGGAGTGAAACGATGTCAACGGTCACATGGGCTCCCAGTTTTTCAGCCACATACTTGAGCATGAGGATGTTTCCATTGTCCCCATAGGTATTCATGAGGTTACCGTAGAGGTGGGCAATGTTGATCTGATAGGGGTAATTGTCATCTTTTGAGGAAAGTGAAGTATAAACCATTAGTTCATCTCCTTTCTAACAATCTGACGACTAGCCAGCAGTTCGCGGAATTCCAGCATAGCAGTATAGGTAGCCAAGATATAGGCATGTTTGCAGTCTTGGTTCTCAATGGTCTTGAGAACTTGCTCCAGACTACTTGTTTCAGTGATTTTATCAGCTGGATAGCCTGTTACTCGTAGACGACGAGCGATTTCAGAATGACGGACACCACCAGCGTTGATTTCAGGAATGTCCATATCAGTGATTTGTTCAAAGTCCGCATCCCAAATCCAGCTAGTATCAATCCCATCAGCATAGTTGGCATTTAGGAGAACAGATAGGCTAAATGGATAAGGAGCTAGTTTAATCATCTCGATAGCTTGGGTCGCACCAACTGGATTTTTAATTAAGACAAGGGTACATTCCTTGTCACCGATATGGAAGGTTTCTTGGCGTCCAAAGACAGCACGGCTCTTGTCAAATCCCTGCTTGATGAGTTGTGAATCTGCACCAAGGAAACGGGCGATAGCAACTGCAGCAAGGGCGTTGTAGATATTGTAGAGGCCACCGATTTGAATACCGTATTCTTGTCCGTCAATGACAAAGCGAGAGCGATTATTGGTTAACTCAACCAATTCTGTCAAGCGATAGTCCAGATCAGGACGTTTACATCCACAGTCTTCACAGATATAGGCACCCAAGTTTGCATAGGTATTGTGCTCATATTTGAGAATTCCTTGGCAGTCAGGACAGAGAATCCCTTCGGTATTGTAGTGAGCCAGTTGGGCGGGGCCTTTCTCCAAGTCAAAACCAAAATACTGTACGGGATTTGGGATAGCTGGCTTGTAGAAAAGTGGACTGTCTCCATTAAGAAGAACAGTGGCAGTAGGCACCTTACGAATAGCATCCAAAATCATCTTGTAAGTTGTGTAAATCTCACCATAGCGGTCCATCTGGTCACGGAAGATATTCGTGATGACAAAAAGGCTGGGCTGGATATAGTCACAAATACGAGATAGACTGGCTTCATCGATTTCTAGAACGGCAATATTTTTCCCAGTTTTAGAAGATTTGGCTGTTAAGAAGGTTGTCGCAATCCCTGTGATCATGTTAGCACCGCTTGGGTTGGTCAGAACTTGACCATAAACCTCTTTTAAAATGCCGACAGTGAGGGCAGTTGTCAAGGTTTTCCCGTTGGTTCCAGTGACCACGACAATCTCGTAGTTCTTAGCTAGGTGTTGTAAAATATCTTTATCAAATTGAAGGGCGACTTTTCCTGGGAGCGTACTTCCACGGCCAAGACGGCTTAAAATGAAGTGGGAAGAACGCCCAGCAAGAAGACCAAAAGTAGTTTTTAAGTTCATGTTTCTATTATATCATAAAAGAGGGAAAAGACAGATTTGAGGTTCCGCAGAAGTAAAAACAGCCCAAAGAGGGCTGTTCGATACGATTAAACTCAACTTAAATCGCAAACAAGTCATTCAAGTTCTCAGCCAAGGTTGGATGAGTGAAGATTTGTTTTGTGAAGTAAGTGTAAGGAATCTTGTTGTCCATAGCAACAGTGATGATGTTGATGATTTCTTGAGAACCTTCTGAGAAGATGCTTGCTCCAAGAATTTCTTTTGTTTCAGTATTAACAACAGCTTTGAAAGCTCCTCGAAGGTCTCCGTTTACGTGACCACGAGGCATTGCTGCAACAGGAATTTCCTTAACAGCGTATGGAAGTTTCAAATCAGCTGCTTGGCTTTCAGTCAAACCGATTTGTGAAAGAGCAGGTGTGATGAACATGGTGTTTGGTACATTGAGACGGTCTTCAAGTGTGTAGCTGCCATCTCCAGCAAGGTAGCTGTAAACAACACGGAAGTCATCAAGTGAAATGTAAGTAAATTGAAGGCCACCGTTGACATCTCCAACTGCAAAGACACCAGGAACGTTTGTTTGACAATGTTTGTCTACTTTAATAGCACCACGTTCAGTTAATTCAATATCTGTATTTTCAAGTTGAAGTGGTTCTACGTTGGGTTTACGTCCAGTTGCGTAGAGAAGGGCATCGAAACGGTAAGTTTCGTTTTCAGTTACGACAAGGACTTGGTCGCCGTCGTTTTTGATTTCAGTAGTACGGATGTTTTGAAGCAGTTCAATACCATCTTCTTCCATGTATTGTTTAGCAAGAGCTGCGATGGAAGGTTCTGCACGAGGTAGGAAAGTATCCAAGGCATCTAGGACTGTAACCTTGCTTCCAAGTTTGTTGTAAAGGCCGGCAAATTCAAGACCGATATTTCCACCACCAAGGACTCCGAGTTTTTCAGGCAATTTGTCCAAGTTTTGAATACCTGTTGAGTCAAAGACGTTTTTGCTTGTAGCAAGTCCAGGGATTGGCAAGACATTTGAAACAGCACCAGTGTTGATGACGATAGTTTCAGCAGTCAGTTCTTGTTTTTCATCACCAGCTTGGATTTCGATGACTTTATTTGAAAGGAAGTGAGCTTCCGCATCAAAAATATCGACACCTGTACCAGCAACAGTCGCATAGTTTTTACCGTTGAGGCGACTAGTGATCGTGTTTTTAGTAGCAATCACTTCTTCAAAAGACAAGTCTTTCTCAGCAGCAACTAGCAAAGTCTTAGTTGGGATACAACCGATGTTGATACAAGTTCCACCGTACATAGCTTTGCTACGTTCAACGAGGGCAACCTTTTTGCCAGCTGAAGCCAATTTACCAGCTAGTGTTTTACCAGCTTTACCAAATCCGATAACGATTAAATCATAAGTTAACATTTAGAGTTCCTCCTATTCGCATTTCATTCTAGCACAAGAAAAAAACTTTTGCACAATTCTGCTACGAAAAAGACAGAAAAAGATAAAAACGCTTTCCAGACAAAAAACTAGTAATTTTTTGACAAGCTTGATAAACTAAAATCCTATCTATTTTTATATAAGATAGAATAAATGTTCGAAAATAGGAGGTTTTATGAAATCTAATCGTTATATTATTGCCTTTGCTGGGGTCATTTTACACTTAATGCTGGGTTCGACTTATGCTTGGAGTGTTTATCGTAACCCTATTATTGAAAAAACGGGATGGGATCAGGCTTCTGTTGCCTTTGCCTTTAGTCTAGCAATCTTTTGTTTGGGCTTATCGGCTGCATTTATGGGGCGTTTGGTAGAAAAATTTGGTCCGAGAGTCATGGGGAGTCTATCTGCTTTTCTATACGCAGGTGGAAATATCCTAACAGGATTTGCAATAGACCGTCAGGAACTGTGGTTGTTGTATCTGGCTTACGGCATTTTAGGTGGGCTTGGTTTGGGAGCAGGCTATATTACCCCTGTGTCAACGATTATAAAATGGTTTCCTGATAAACGTGGTCTCGCAACAGGTTTAGCGATTATGGGGTTTGGTTTTGCTTCTTTATTGACTAGTCCCATAGCGCAACATCTCATCGCAGGGGTAGGGCTTGTAGAAACTTTTTATATTTTAGGTGCAAGTTACTTTATTATCATGCTCCTAGCTTCACAATTCATTAAGCGTCCAAATGAGCAAGAATTTGCAATTTTATCTGTTTCAGGGAAAGAAAAAACAGACTCTCTGACGCAAGGAATGACTGCAAATCAGGCCCTGAAAAGCAATCGGTTTTATATACTTTGGATTATTTTCTTTATCAACATAGCTTGTGGTTTAGGCTTAATTTCAGCGGCATCGCCAATGGCACAGGAGATGGCTGGCTTGTCTACAAGTCATGCAGCAGTAATGGTGGGCGTTTTGGGGATTTTCAATGGGTTTGGTCGCTTGCTCTGGGCGAGCTTATCTGACTATATCGGTCGCCCCCTAACCTTTAGTATATTACTGCTTGTCAATCTTTTCTTTTCTCTCTCACTTTGGCTCTTTACAGATTCCGTTTTATTTGTAGTCGCTATGTCTATTTTGATGACTTGCTATGGAGCTGGTTTTTCATTGATTCCGGCTTATCTCAGTGATATTTTTGGAACCAAGGAATTGGCCGCTCTGCATGGATATATTTTAACAGCTTGGGCCATGGCTGGTTTAGCAGGGCCTATTCTATTAGCAGAGACTTATAAAATGGCTCATTCTTACACACAAACCTTGTTCGTTTTTATCATTTTATATAGTATCGCCTTGGCTTTGTCTTATTATCTAGGTCGTTCAATTAAAAAGGAAAGCCAAAAACCGCTTACATGATTTTCTGTAGAAATGGGGCTATCTTTTGCTTCTCTCTTGTGTTATACTAGATAGGTTGCAAAGAAAACAGTACTTTTCTTTTGTGGAAAAGAAGCAACACGATTTTATATCCAGTATATGAAAATACGTCATAAAAAGAAAAGTATAAACTAAGCCCTATAGGGTGGCTTCGCACCACCTTTAGAAAGAAGAATAACGTGAAATTTAATGAATTAAACTTGTCTGCTGATTTGCTAGCAGAGATTGAAAAAGCTGGTTTTGTAGAAGCAAGTCCGATCCAAGAACAAACCATTCCATTGGCTCTTGAAGGTAAGGACGTTATCGGTCAAGCTCAGACTGGTACAGGAAAAACTGCAGCCTTTGGCTTACCAACCCTTGAAAAAATCCGTACAGAAGAAGCGACTATCCAAGCCTTGGTCATCGCTCCAACTCGTGAACTTGCTGTCCAAAGTCAAGAAGAACTCTTCCGCTTTGGTCGTAGTAAGGGAGTCAAAGTCCGCTCAGTATATGGCGGATCAAGCATTGAAAAACAAATTAAGGCTCTTAAATCTGGTGCTCATATCGTGGTGGGAACTCCAGGTCGTCTCTTGGACTTGATTAAACGCAAGGCCTTGAAATTACAAGATATTGAAACTCTTATCCTTGACGAAGCGGATGAAATGCTCAACATGGGCTTCCTTGAAGACATTGAAGCTATCATTTCTCGTGTTCCTGAAAGTCGTCAAACTCTTCTTTTCTCAGCAACTATGCCAGATGCTATCAAACGTATCGGTGTTCAGTTTATGAAGGAACCTGAGCATGTCAAGATTGCTGCTAAGGAATTGACAACAGAATTGGTTGATCAATACTATATCCGAGTTAAAGAGCAAGAAAAATTTGATACCATGACCCGTCTCATGGACGTGGAACAGCCTGAGCTTGCTATCGTATTTGGTCGTACAAAACGTCGTGTAGATGAATTGACTCGTGGTCTGAAAATCCGTGGTTTCCGTGCAGAAGGAATTCATGGCGACCTAGACCAAAACAAACGTCTTCGTGTCCTTCGTGATTTTAAAAATGGCAATCTTGATGTTTTGGTTGCAACAGACGTGGCAGCGCGTGGCTTGGATATTTCAGGTGTGACCCATGTCTATAACTACGATATTCCACAAGATCCTGAAAGTTATGTTCACCGTATCGGTCGTACAGGTCGTGCTGGTAAGTCAGGTCAGTCTATTACTTTCGTATCACCAAATGAAATGGGCTACCTCCAAATCATTGAAAACTTGACTAAGAAACGCATGAAAGGTCTTAAACCTGCAAGTGCAGACGAAGCCTTCCAAGCTAAAAAACACGTAGCTCTCAAGAAAATTGAACGTGATTTTGCAGATGAGACTATCCGTAGCAACTTTGAGAAATTTGGCAAGGATGCTCGTAAACTAGCTGCTGAATTTACTCCAGAAGAATTGGCAATGTATATTTTGAGTCTGACTGTTCAAGATCCGGATAGCCTTCCTGAAGTGGAGATTGCGCGTGAAAAGCCACTGCCGTTTAAACCATCAGGTAATGGCTTTGGTGGTAAAGCTAAGGGAGGTCGTCGTGGAGATGATCGTCGTGATAATCGCCGAGGAGACAACCGTCGTGGTGGTCGCCGTGATGATTTCAAAAAAGGAAGTCGTGGCAATGATCGTTTTGATAAGGAAAAACGTTATCGTAAGGATAATAAAAAACCACGCAATACTTCAAGCGAAAAGCAAACAGGATTTGTCATTCGTAACAAGGGCGATAAATAAGAAAAAGCGGTTCAAAAATGAATCGCTTTTTCATATAAGGAGACCGAATGGAAAAAGAAAGATAAATAAAATAGCTATATTATCTTCTTGTAATATTATAATACACAAAAATAGGAAGCTTGTCAATAGAAAAGAAGCAATTTAATTAAAAATATTCTTGTTTTTTCAAATTGCAATTAAATAAGCAATTTTCAGATAATAATTGAAAATTTAAGCTGTTTATGTTATAATGATAGCGATTAAATTCGAGGTGAAAAATGGCACATTTATTAGAAAAAACAAGAAAAATTACTTCTATCCTGAAGCGCTCAGAGGAGCAGTTGCAGGAAGAACTTCCATACAATGCGATTACCCGTCAATTGGCAGATATTATTGACTGTAACGCCTGTATCGTCAATAGCAAGGGACGTCTCCTTGGTTATTTCATGCGTTACAAAACCAATACAGATCGTGTAGAGCAGTTCTTCCAAACTAAGATTTTCCCAGATGACTACATTCAAGGTGCGAATATGATCTACGATACAGAAGCCAATCTGACAGTTGATCATGATTTGAGTATTTTCCCTGTGGAAAGTCGTGCTGACTTTCCAGATGGTTTGACGACCATTGCACCAATTCATGTATCAGGGATTCGCCTTGGTTCTTTGATTATTTGGCGCAATGATAAAAAATTCGAAGACGAGGATTTGATCCTTGTTGAGATTGCAAGTACCGTGGTTGGGATTCAGCTTCTTAACTTCCAACGAGAAGAAGATGAGAAAAATATCCGTCGCCGTACTGCCGTCACCATGGCAGTCAACACCCTTTCTTATTCAGAACTCCGTGCTGTTTCAGCGATTTTAGGGGAATTAAATGGAAATGAAGGTCAGTTGACTGCGTCTGTGATTGCAGACCGTATCGGTATTACCCGTTCTGTGATTGTCAATGCCCTTCGTAAACTTGAGTCTGCGGGGATTATTGAAAGTCGCTCACTTGGAATGAAGGGAACCTATCTTAAGGTCTTGATTTCAGATATTTTTGAAGAAGTGAAGAAAAGAGATTACTAATGGCTAAGGCTTTAATTTCGATTGATTATACAGAAGATTTTGTTGCTGATAGTGGAAAATTGACAGCAGGCGCTCCAGCTCAGGCGATTTCGGATGCCATCAGCAAGGTGACTCGATTGGCTTTTGAACGAGGGGATTACATTTTCTTTACCATTGATGCCCATGAAGAAAACGATTGTTTCCATCCAGAAAGCAAGCTATTTCCTCCTCATAATTTGATTGGGACTAGTGGACGGAATTTATACGGAGATTTGGGGACCTTTTATCAAGAGCATGGTTCAGACAGTCGTGTCTTTTGGATGGATAAACGCCATTACTCAGCTTTTTCAGGGACTGACCTGGATATCCGTTTGAGAGAGCGTCGGATTTCTACAGTTATTTTAACAGGAGTCTTGACGGATATCTGTGTCCTGCATACAGCTATAGATGCCTATAATCTAGGATATGACATCGAGATTGTTAAACCAGCTGTTGCTTCCATCTGGCCTGAAAATCATCAATTTGCCCTAGGTCATTTCAAAAATACACTTGGAGCTAAGTTAGTAGATGAAAATCTAAATGAACTTTCTGAGTAATTTGGTTGACGAAATGAAAAAATTTGAAAAAAAGTGTTGACAAGTATCCCAAAAGTTGATATACTAGTAAAGTAATCGACGCGGGGATGGCGGAATTGGCAGACGCGCAGGACTAAGGATCCTGTGACCGCTTTAGGTCGTGAGGGTTCAAGTCCCTCTCTCCGCATAGGATAAGAGTTAGCTTAGGCTAGCTCTTTTGTATTTCTCTAAAAAATTAGAATCCAGTCAAATGTAGTGGAGAATCAGCGAAAATATGGGAAAG
Source organism: Streptococcus pneumoniae (assembly GCF_001171885.1). Lineage (GTDB taxonomy): Bacteria > Bacillota > Bacilli > Lactobacillales > Streptococcaceae > Streptococcus > Streptococcus pneumoniae_A. Next base: position 86,757 of record NZ_CKQD01000008.1, on the reverse strand, counting down.
CTAATCCTTGTTTCTGCTTTTGTATAGAAGAATAATAAAGATTATCTTCTTCACATTCTCCGATATTCTCTAAAGTTTTGTGCAAGTTGCACAGAACTTTTTTGTTTTTTTGGTCACCTTGCCATAGAAATGTAAAGCGTTTTCATCTATAATATAATTATCAAAAGACAAAAGGAGTTCACCTCATGGTAGAATTAAATCTTAAAAATATTTACAAAAAATATCCAAACAGCGAACACTACTCAGTTGAAGACTTCAACTTGGACATCAAAGATAAAGAATTTATCGTTTTCGTAGGTCCTTCAGGATGTGGTAAATCAACAACTCTTCGTATGATTGCTGGTCTTGAAGACATCACAGAAGGTACTGCATCTATTGATGGCGTGGTTGTCAACGACGTAGCTCCAAAAGACCGTGACATCGCCATGGTATTCCAAAACTACGCTCTTTACCCACACATGACTGTTTATGACAACATGGCTTTCGGTTTGAAATTGCGTAAATACAGCAAGGAAGATATCGATAAACGTGTGCAAGAAGCAGCTGAAATTCTTGGATTGAAAGAATTTTTGGAACGTAAACCAGCTGACCTTTCAGGTGGTCAACGTCAACGTGTTGCCATGGGTCGTGCCATCGTCCGTGATGCAAAAGTATTCTTGATGGACGAACCTTTGTCAAACTTGGATGCAAAACTTCGTGTATCAATGCGTGCTGAGATTGCGAAAATCCACCGTCGTATCGGAGCTACAACTATCTACGTAACTCACGACCAAACAGAAGCGATGACACTTGCAGACCGTATCGTTATCATGTCAGCTACTAAGAACCCTGCTGGTACAGGTACTATCGGACGTGTAGAACAGATCGGTACTCCTCAAGAAGTTTACAAAAACCCAGTGAACAAATTCGTAGCAGGATTCATCGGAAGCCCAGCCATGAACTTCATCAACGTGAAATTGGTTGGTAGCGAAATTGTTTCTGATGGTTTCCGTTTGAAAGTTCCAGAAGGTGCTTTGAAAGTTCTTCGTGAAAAAGGCTACGAAGGTAAAGAATTGATCTTCGGTATCCGTCCAGAAGATGTGAATGCAGAACCTGCTTTCCTTGAAACATTCCCAGAATCAGTTGTCAAAGCTACTATCTCGGTATCAGAATTGCTTGGTTCAGAATCTCACCTTTACTGTCAAGTTGGTAAAGACGAGTTTGTTGCCAAAGTTGATGCTCGTGACTACTTGCAAACAGGCGCAACAGTTGAACTTGGATTTGACTTGAACAAAGCACACTTCTTTGATGTAGAAACTGAAAAAACAGTCTATTAAAATAAATAAAATTTAAAGCACTACAAGAAAAGATATCTCTTTATCAATTGTGGTGGAGATATGTCAGTTAATCTAAGGAGAGAAACAGAATGCTTCTCTCCTTTTTGCTAGGGAAGTCATATTATGCATCTATCTTGTGATACCCTTTGAATAAAAATGGTCATCTTATTTGACTTATAGGGTGACTAGCAGATGAAATACTGTTTTCTCTTTCTTCTTTACTAGAAAATATGGTATAATAGAGAGTAAAAATTTTGAAAGAAAGAAAAAGATGAATTTAAAAGATTACATTGCAACAATTGAAAATTATCCAAAGGAAGGGATTACCTTCCGTGATATCAGTCCTTTGATGGCTGATGGGAATGCTTATAGCTACGCTGTTCGTGAAATCGTTCAATATGCTACTGACAAGAAAATTGATATGATCGTAGGTCCTGAAGCTCGTGGTTTTATCGTGGGCTGTCCAGTTGCTTTTGAGTTGGGAATTGGTTTTGCGCCTGTTCGTAAGCCAGGTAAATTGCCACGTGAAGTCATTTCTGCTGACTATGAAAAAGAGTACGGTGTTGATACCTTGACTATGCATGCGGATGCCATCAAGCCAGGTCAACGTGTTCTTATTGTAGATGACCTCTTGGCAACAGGTGGAACTGTTAAGGCAACTATCGAGATGATTGAAAAACTTGGTGGTGTTGTAGCAGGTTGTGCCTTCCTTGTTGAATTGGATGAATTGAACGGCCGTGAAAAAATCGGTGACTACGATTACAAGGTTCTTATGCATTATTAATGAAAAACAGTCCCTAGGGCTGTTTTCTCTACATTAGGATATAAAAATAGACTATAGCTAGTTAGAGAAAAAGTATAATTGAAAACTATATCTTCTTGCAGTATAATAAAAGGACTAAGTGTTTGAGATTTAGTTTCATACTCAATGAAAATCAAAGAGCAAACTAGCCGCAGGTTGCTCAAAACACTGTTTTGAGGTTGTAGATGGAACTGACGTAGTCAGTATCCTACACATACGGCAAGGCAACGTTGACGCGGTTTGAAGAGATTTTCGAAGAGTTTCAAACATATGTAATGATTCCTGAAAGAATACAGTTAGGAGAGGGTTATGCCGATTCGAATTGATAAAAAATTGCCAGCTGTTGAGATTTTACGGACAGAGAATATCTTTGTCATGGATGATCAACGTGCTGCCCACCAAGATATCCGCCCTTTGAAGATTTTAATCTTAAATCTTATGCCACAAAAAATGGTCACAGAGACCCAGTTGTTGCGCCATTTGGCCAATACACCCCTGCAACTGGATATCGATTTTCTCTATATGGAGAGCCATCGTTCTAAAACAACTCGTTCAGAACACATGGAGACCTTTTATAAAACCTTCCCAGAAGTCAAGGATGAGTATTTTGATGGGATGATTATTACGGGGGCTCCAGTTGAGCATTTACCATTTGAGGAAGTGGACTATTGGGAGGAATTCAGTCAAGTAATCGAGTGGTCCAAGACCCATGTCTATTCGACACTTCATATCTGTTGGGGGGCTCAGGCAGGACTCTATCTGCGTTATGGAGTGGAAAAATACCAGATGGACAGTAAGTTATCAGGTATTTATCCTCAGGATGCTTTAAAAGAAGGGCACCTTCTCTTTAGAGGCTTTGACGATAGCTATGTAGCTCCTCATTCACGTCACACGGAGATTTCTAAGGAAGAGATCTTAAACAGAACCAATCTCGAGATTTTATCAGAAGGACCTCAGGTTGGGGTTTCTATTTTGGCCAGTCGTGATTTGCGAGAAATTTATAGTTTTGGGCATTTGGAATATGACCGTGATACCTTGGCAAAAGAGTATTTCAGAGATTGTGATGCAGGTTTAGCTCCTCATATTCCAGAAAATTATTTTAAGGATGATGATGTTAATCAGACCCCTTGTCTTTGTTGGTCTTCATCGGCAGCCCTCTTTTTCAGTAACTGGGTGAACTATGCGGTCTATCAGGAGACGCCTTTTGACTGGAGAAAAATAGAAGATGATGCATCCGCATTTGGGTATTTATAAGAGGAATTATGACATATTTAGACGCTTTTAAATCAGGGAACTTGGTTTTACCGAGTGCCCTTCTCTTGCATTTTAAGGAACTCTTTCCTTCTAGCGACGATTTTCTGGTCTGGCAATTTTTCTATTTGCAAAATACGACAGGTTTGGAAGAAATGTCGCCAAGCCAGATTGCTGAAAGGATTGGCAAGGAAATTTCGGATGTCAACCAGTCCATTTCCAATCTGACGGAGAGGGGACTGCTTCAGTACCGTACTATCGAATTAAATGGCGAAATCGAATTGCTTTTTGATGCTAGTTTGGCTTTGGAACGTTTGGATAATTTGCTTGGAGCAGCTCATTCAAGTTCAGACCAGTTGACATCTCAAAACCAGCTCAAGGATTTGGTAGAAACCTTCCAGCAGGAGTTGGGGCGCTTGTTGACACCTTTTGAGATTGAGGATTTGACCAAGACACTAAAAGAAGATGGGACCAGTGCTGACTTGATTAAGGAAGCTCTTCGTGAAGCTGTTTTGAATGGAAAAGCAAACTGGAAGTACATTCAGGCCATTTTGAGAAATTGGCGCCATGAAGGAATCAAGAGTGTGGCTCAAATTGAGGCCAAGAGATCAGAAAGAGAAGCCAGCAATCCTCAGTTGACACAGGTATCGGCAGATTTTAGAAATGCCATGGATCTCTGGAAGGATTAATCCATGTGAGCAGGCTTGAAATCCGAGTAAGATTTGCAAGCTGTGTCTAATTGTGATAAAATAAATAGAAAATAAATTGAAAAAAGAGGTATGTGAAATGTCACGTAAACCATTTATCGCTGGTAACTGGAAAATGAACAAAAATCCAGAAGAAGCTAAAGCATTCGTTGAAGCAGTTGCGTCAAAACTTCCTTCATCAGATCTTGTTGAAGCAGGTATCGCTGCTCCAGCTCTTGATTTGACAGCTGTTCTTGCTGCTGCTAAAGGTTCAAACCTTAAAGTTGCTGCTCAAAACTGCTATTTTGAAAATGCAGGTGCTTTCACTGGTGAAACTAGCCCACAAGTTTTGAAAGAAATCGGTACGGACTACGTTGTTATCGGTCACTCAGAACGCCGTGACTACTTCCATGAAACTGACGAAGATATCAACAAAAAAGCAAAAGCAATCTTTGCAAACGGTATGCTTCCAATCATCTGTTGTGGTGAATCACTTGAAACTTACGAAGCTGGTAAAGCTGCTGAGTTTGTGGGTGCTCAAGTATCTGCTGCATTGGCTGGATTGACTGCTGAACAAGTTGCTGCATCAGTTATCGCTTATGAGCCAATCTGGGCTATCGGTACTGGTAAATCAGCTTCACAAGACGACGCACAAAAAATGTGTAAAGTTGTTCGTGACGTTGTAGCTGCTGACTTTGGTCAAGAAGTTGCAGACAAAGTTCGTGTTCAATACGGTGGTTCTGTTAAACCTGAAAACGTTGCTTCATACATGGCTTGCCCAGACGTTGACGGTGCCCTTGTAGGTGGTGCGTCACTTGAAGCTGAAAGCTTCTTGGCTTTGCTTGACTTTGTAAAATAATCAGTAAGTAGCAAAAGCTAGGTGGAACAGCATTCAGGTGCCTGTTCCATTTTTTATAGGAGAGGAAAGATTGAAAACAAAAATTGTATGTATAGGGCTAGCAAGTCTTTGCTTACTTGGCGCAAGAGTTTCAGGAATTGCCGCAGATGAAACAAGTGGAAGCACAGTTTCAGAAAAATCTAGTCTATCAACAGGGACTTCATCAACTAGTAGCAATGAACAGAGAAACAGTGTCTCTGCCCACTGGGATGGGGATTATTATGTAAAGGCTGATGGTTCTAAAGCTCAAAGTGAATGGATTTTTGACAACTACTATAAGGCTTGGTTTTATATTAAGTCAGATGGTCGTTACGCGCAGAATGAATGGCATGGAAATTACTACCTGAAATCAGGTGGATATATGGCCCAAAACGAATGGCTTTATGATAATAATTACAAGAGTTGGTTTTATCTCAAGTCAGATGGGGCTTATGCTCATCAAGAATGGCAATTGATTGGAAATAAGTGGTACTACTTCAAGAAGTGGGGTTACATGGCTAAAAGCCAATGGCAAGGAAGTTATTTCTTGAATGGTCAAGGTGCCATGATGCAAAATGAATGGCTTTATGATCCGGCTTATTCTGCTTATTTTTATCTAAAATCCGATGGAACTTATGCCAACCAAGAGTGGCAAAAAGTGGGCGGCAAATGGTACTATTTCAAGAAGTGGGGCTATATGGCGCGGAATGAGTGGCAAGGCAACTACTATTTGACTGGAAGTGGTGCCATGGCGACTGACGAAGTGATTATGGATGGTGCTCGCTATATCTTTGTGGCCTCTGGTGAGCTCAAAGAAAAGAAAGATTTGAATGTCGGCTGGGTTCACAGAGATGGTAAACGCTATTTCTTTAATAATAGAGAAGAACAAGTAGGAACCGAACATGCTAAGAAAGTCATTGATATTAGTGAGCACAATGGTCGTATCAATGATTGGAAAAAGGTTATTGATGAAAATGAAGTAGATGGAGTCATTGTTCGTCTAGGTTATAGCGGTAAAGAAGACAAGGAATTGGCGCATAACATTAAGGAGTTAAACCGTCTGGGAATTCCTTATGGCGTCTATCTCTATACTTATGCTGAAAATGAGACCGATGCTGAGAATGACGCTGAACAGACCATTGAACTTCTGAAGAAATACAATATGAACTTGTCTTACCCTATCTACTATGATGTTGAGAACTGGGAGTATGTGAATAAAAGTAAGCGTGCTCCGAGTGATACAGGTACTTGGGTTAAGATTATTAACAAGTACATGGAGACGATGAAGCAGGCGGGTTATCAAAATGTGTATGTCTATAGCTATCGTAGTTTATTACAGACGCGTTTAAAACACCCAGATATTTTAAAACATGTAAACTGGGTAGCGGCCTATACCAATGCTTTAGAATGGGAAAACCCTCATTATTCAGGAGAAAAAGGTTGGCAATATACCTCTTCTGAATACATGAAAGGAATCCAAGGGCGTGTGGATGTCAGCGTTTGGTATTAAGCTCTGATTAGAAAGAGGGATGTGATAGTAGCACCCTCTTTTTCTTTGTTTTATGATAGTTTATCATCGAGTAAATTCAAGAACTTGCTCGGAAATGAATCTTATACTCAATGAAAATCAAAGAGCAAACTAGGAAACTAGCCGCAGGCTGCTCAAAACACTGTTTTGAGGTTGTAGATAAGACTGATGAAGTCAGTAACTATATCTACGGCAAGGCGACGTTGACGTGGTTTGAAGAGATTTTCGAAGAGTATTATATAGTAGATTGAATATAGACCAGAACATTGCGGTTGCTAAAACATTTTTAGAAATTCATTTACCTTTCCTAATCGACTTGCTTCCATCTTATTTCAATCTATTATAGTCTTGGGGAATTTCTTCAAACCACATCAGCTTGGTCAGTTCTACCTGCGACCTCAAAACTTGTGCTTTGGTCAAACTGGGTTTAGTTTCCTAGTTTGCTGATGGATTTCCATTGACTATAAGCATCCAGACCTCTTTTTCGTCTTCTAAAGAATTCTTAAATTATCAGTCTATTGCAACTTTTCTCATGTGGGTCATTTGTCTTGCTATTGTCTTTCCTTAGTAGTATACTAAGGTAGTAATCATTAAGAAGTGGTTACATAAAAATAATGAATGAGGTAAATAAAATGGTAGAATTGAAAAAAGAAGCAGCAAAAGATGTCGCAACATTAACAAAAGCAGCACCAGTAGCATTGGCAAAAACAAAGGAAGTATTGAACCAAGCTGTTGCTGATTTGTATGTAGCGCATATTGCTCTTCATCAAGTGCACTGGTACATGCGTGGACGCGGTTTTATGGTATGGCATCCAAAAATGGATGAGTACATGGATGCTCTTGATGGTCATTTAGATGAAATCAGCGAACGATTGATTACACTCGGTGGAAGCCCATTCTCTACATTGACAGAATTCCTTCAAAATAGTGAAATCGAAGAAGAAGCTGGTGAATACCGTAATGTTGAAGAAAGCTTGGAACGTGTTCTAGCTATTTATCGCTACCTCATCACTCTTTTCCAAAAAGCGTTGGATGTGACTGACGAAGAAGGCGATGATGTTACAAACGATATTTTTGTTGGTGCTAAGGCTGAACTTGAGAAAACAGTTTGGATGCTTGCGGCAGAACTTGGACAAGCACCTGGTTTGTAAGAAATAAGAAAACATAGATAAATCTGTAGGAAATTTCTTACAGATTTTTCTATTTTGTAAGCTATTCCAAACCAGTCTTTTTTTGAGTTTTTTGATAAAATAGTACTATCAGTGAAAAGGATGGAAGCATGACTAAGAAAATTGTAGCTATTTGGGCCCAGGATGAAGAGGGTGTAATTGGGAAGGACAATCGTCTGCCTTGGCATTTACCAGCAGAATTGCAACACTTCAAAGAAACAACTCTGAATCATGCTATCTTGATGGGGCGTGTGACCTTTGATGGGATGGGACGTCGACTTCTTCCAAAACGGTTAACCTTGATTTTGACACGTAACCTGGAAGAAAAGATAGATGGGGTTACTACTTTTTATGATATCCAGTCTGTTCTAGACTGGTATCAGGGTCAAGACAAGAATCTCTATATTCTCGGTGGAAAGCAAATTTTTCAGGCTTTTGAACCCTACCTTGATGAAGTGATTGTGACTCAAATTCATGCTCGGGTGGAGGGAGATACCTATTTCCCTGAAGAGTTTGACTTGTCCCTTTTTGAGACAGTTTCAAGCAAATTTTACGCCAAAGATGAGAAAAATCCTTATGATTTCACCATCCAATACCGCAAGAGAAAGGAAGTCTAATGGAACGGAGTATATTTGGTTTTTTCACAGCCATGCTGTGTTTGGTCTGCTTGCTTGCAGGAGCACAGGCTTTTCGTAAAAAGCGTTACGGGCTTTCTATCCTCCTTTGGTTAAATGCCTTTACCAATCTGGTCAATAGTATCCATGCTTTTTACATGACCTTATTTTAGATAGAATGACAGTATAGAATGGAAGGAAATCATGTCTACAAATAGAAAAAATGATATGATGGTTTATTGCTCATTTTGTGGCAAAAACCAAGAAGAAGTACAAAAAATAATCGCTGGTAACAATGCTTTTATTTGTAATGAATGCGTGGAGTTAGCTCAAGAAATCATTCGAGAAGAATTGGTTGAGGAAGTCTTGGCAGACTTGTCAGAAGTTCCAAAACCAATCGAACTCCTCCATATCTTGAACCACTATGTAATTGGTCAAGATCGTGCCAAGCGTGCCTTGGCAGTGGCGGTTTATAATCACTACAAACGTATCAACTTCCACGATACGCGTGAGGAGTCAGAAGATGTGGATTTGCAGAAGTCAAACATTTTGATGATTGGCCCAACTGGTTCAGGGAAAACTTTCCTTGCCCAGACCTTAGCTAAGAGTTTAAATGTACCTTTTGCCATTGCAGATGCAACAGCTCTTACTGAGGCTGGTTATGTAGGTGAGGATGTGGAAAATATTCTCCTCAAACTCTTGCAGGCTGCTGACTTTAACATCGAACGTGCAGAGCGCGGGATTATCTACGTGGATGAAATTGACAAGATTGCCAAGAAGAGCGAGAACGTATCGATCACACGTGACGTTTCTGGTGAAGGGGTGCAACAAGCCCTTCTCAAGATTATCGAGGGAACAGTTGCAAGCGTGCCGCCTCAAGGTGGTCGCAAACATCCACAACAAGAGATGATTCAAGTGGATACTAAAAATATCCTCTTCATCGTGGGTGGTGCCTTTGATGGTATTGAAGAAATTGTCAAACAACGTCTGGGTGAAAAAGTCATCGGATTTGGTCAAAACAATAAAGCGATTGATGAAAACAGCTCTTACATGCAAGAAATCATCGCAGAAGATATTCAAAAATTTGGTATTATCCCTGAGTTGATTGGACGCTTGCCTGTCTTTGCAGCTCTTGAGCAATTAACGGTTGATGATTTGGTTCGTATCTTGAAAGAGCCAAGAAATGCTTTGGTCAAACAGTACCAAACCTTGCTATCTTATGATGATGTCGAGTTGGAATTTGATGACGAAGCCCTACAAGAGATTGCTAATAAAGCCATCGAACGGAAGACAGGGGCGCGTGGACTTCGCTCGATTATCGAAGAAACCATGCTAGATGTTATGTTTGAAGTACCGAGTCAGGAAAATGTGAAATTGGTTCGCATCACAAAAGAAGCTGTCGATGGAACGGATAAACCAATCTTGGAAACAGCCTAGAGGTGACTATGGAAATCAATACACATAATGCTGAAATCTTGCTCAGTGCGGCCAATAAATCCCACTATCCGCAGGATGAACTGCCAGAGATTGCTCTAGCAGGACGTTCAAATGTTGGCAAGTCTAGCTTTATCAATACCATGCTGAACCGTAAGAATCTGGCTCGTACATCGGGAAAACCTGGTAAAACTCAGCTTCTTAACTTCTTTAACATTGATGACAAGATGCGCTTTGTGGATGTGCCTGGTTATGGCTATGCCCGCGTTTCCAAAAAGGAACGTGAAAAGTGGGGGCGCATGATTGAGGAGTACCTAACGACTCGGGAAAATCTCCGTGCGGTAGTCAGTTTGGTGGATCTCCGTCATGACCCGTCAGCAGATGATGTGCAGATGTACGAATTTCTCAAGTATTACGAGATTCCAGTTATCATCGTTGCGACCAAGGCAGACAAGATTCCACGTGGTAAATGGAACAAGCACGAATCAGCAATAAAAAAGAAATTAAACTTTGACCCAAGTGACGACTTTATCCTCTTTTCATCTGTCAGTAAGGCAGGGATGGATGAGGCTTGGGATGCAATCTTAGAAAAATTGTGAGGAAAAGAAAATGGCAAAAACAATTCATACAGACAAAGCTCCAAAGGCTATCGGACCCTATGTTCAAGGAAAAATCGTTGGCAACCTTTTGTTTGCTAGTGGTCAAGTTCCTCTCTCTCCTGAAACTGGAGAAATCGTTGGAGAAACGATTCAAGAACAGACAGAACAAGTCTTGAAAAACATCGGTGCTATTTTGGCAGAAGCAGGAACTGACTTTGACCATGTTGTCAAAACAACTTGCTTTTTGAGCGATATGAACGACTTCGTTCCTTTTAACGAGGTTTACCAAACGGCCTTTCAAGAGGAATTTCCAGCTCGTTCAGCTGTGGAGGTAGCTCGTCTTCCTCGTGATGTAAAAGTCGAAATTGAAGTCATCGCAGAGATTGGATAAGCTAGTTGAAGTTTGGTTCTGCCAAACTTCTTTTGATATAAGGAGAAAAAGATGACAAAGAAACAACTTCACTTGGTGATTGTAACAGGGATGAGTGGTGCAGGGAAAACAGTTGCCATTCAGTCCTTTGAGGATCTAGGTTATTTTACTATTGATAATATGCCGCCAGCCCTCTTGCCTAAGTTTTTGCAGTTGGTGGAAACAAAGGAAGACGACCCTAAGTTGGCCTTGGTAGTAGATATGCGTAGCCGTTCTTTCTTCTCAGAGATTCAAGCTGTTTTGGATGAGTTGGAAAACAAGGAAGAACTGGACTTCAAAATCCTCTTTTTGGATGCAGCCGATAAGGAATTGGTCGCTCGTTACAAGGAAACCAGACGGAGTCACCCATTAGCAGCAGATGGACGGATTTTGGATGGAATCAAGTTGGAACGTGAACTTTTGGCACCTTTAAAAAATATGAGCCAAAATGTGGTGGATACAACTGAACTCACTCCACGTGAGCTGCGTAAAACCATTGCAGAGCAGTTTTCAGAACAAGAGCAAGCCCAGTCTTTCCGTATCGAAGTCATGTCTTTCGGCTTTAAATATGGAATCCCAATTGATGCAGACTTGGTTTTTGATGTGCGCTTTTTGCCAAATCCATATTACCTTCCAGAGCTGAGAAACCAAACGGGAGTGGATGAACCTGTCTATGACTATGTCATGAATCATCCTGAGTCAGAAGATTTTTATCAGCATTTATTGGCCTTGATTGAGCCGATTTTGCCAAGTTACCAAAAGGAAGGGAAGTCTGTTTTGACCATTGCCATGGGATGTACGGGTGGGCAACACCGTAGTGTGGCTTTTGCCAAACGCTTGGCGCAGGACTTATCCAAGAATTGGCCTGTTAATGAAGGGCATCGCGACAAAGACCGAAGAAAGGAAACGGTAAACCGTTCATGAGAAAACCAAAGATAACGGTGATTGGTGGAGGAACTGGGATTCCTGTCATTCTAAAAAGTCTGCGGGAAAAAGATGTGGAAATCGCTGCTATCGTAACGGTGGCGGATGATGGTGGTTCATCAGGTGAACTCCGAAAAAATATGCAACAATTGACACCGCCAGGTGATCTTCGTAATGTTCTTGTGGCCATGTCGGATATGCCTAAGTTTTATGAGAAGGTCTTTCAGTATCGTTTTTCTGAGGATGCGGGAGCCTTTGCTGGCCATCCATTAGGAAATCTCATTATTGCAGGCCTGTCAGAAATGCAGGGTTCGACCTATAATGCCATGCAGTTATTGAGCAAATTTTTCCATACAACAGGGAAAATTTATCCTTCCAGTGACCATCCCTTGACCCTTCATGCAGTCTTTCAGGATGGAACAGAAGTGGCTGGAGAGAGCCATATCGCAGACCATCCAGGCATGATTGACCATGTCTATGTAACCAATACTCTCAATGATGATACACCTCTGGCTAGTCGTAGAGTAGTGCAGACCATTCTTGAAAGTGACATGATTGTCCTCGGACCTGGTTCCCTCTTTACCTCTATTTTACCTAATATTGTCATTAAGGAAATCGGGCAGGCGCTTTTGGAAACCAAGGCAGAAATCGCCTATGTCTGCAATATCATGACCCAACGTGGGGAGACGGAATACTTTACAGATAGTGACCACGTGGAGGTCTTGCATCGTCACCTTGGTCGACCTTTTATCGATACTGTCTTGGTGAATATCGAAAAAGTGCCTCAGGAATACATGGATTCCAACCGTTTTGATGAATACTTGGTGCAAGTGGAACATGATTTTGCTGGTCTTTGTAAGCAAGTTCCGCGCGTGATTTCATCTAATTTCCTTCGCCTGGAAAATGGCGGTGCCTTCCACGATGGAGATTTGATTGTGGACGAGTTGATGCGGATTATACAGGTGAGAAAATGAGTTTCACAGTAGCAGTAAAAGAAGAAATCCTAGGTCAGCACCATCTGAGCCGGCATGAATTATCAGCCATTATCAAAATGTCTGGCAGTATCGGTCTCTCGACTTCGGGCTTGACCTTGTCCGTCGTGACAGAAAATGCCAAGTTGGCTCGTCACCTCTATGAGTCCTTTCTCCATTTCTACGAAATCAAATCAGAAATTCGTCACCACCAACGGAGCAATCTTCGCAAGAATCGGGTCTATACCGTTTTTACAGATGAAAAGGTGCAGGATTTGTTGAGCGATTTGCACTTGGCCGACTCTTTCTTTGGTTTGGAAACAGGTATTGATGAGGAGATTTTATCAGATGAGGAAGCAGGTCGTGCTTATCTCTGTGGTGCTTTCTTGGCAAATGGCAGCATTCGTGACCCTGAGTCAGGCAAGTACCAGTTGGAAATCAGTTCTGTTTATCTGGACCACGCGCAAGGGCTTGCCTCTCTTCTCCAGCAGTTTTTACTGGATGCCAAGGTGCTTGAGCGTAAGAAGGGGGCTGTAACCTATCTTCAGCGTGCCGAAGATATTATGGACTTCTTGATAGTCATCGGAGCCATGAAGGCGCGTGATGATTTTGAGCGGTTTAAGATTTTGCGGGAAACTCGTAATGACCTCAATCGTGCCAATAATGCCGAGACAGCTAATATCGCACGGACAGTTTCTGCTAGCATGAAGACTATCAACAATATCAGCAAAATCAAAGATATCATGGGCTTAGAAAATCTGCCAGTGGATTTGCAGGAAGTGGCGCAGTTGCGGATTCAGCACCCAGACTATTCTATCCAGCAGTTAGCAGATAGTCTCAGCACTCCCCTTACAAAAAGTGGTGTCAACCACAGACTCAGAAAGATCAATAAGATAGCTGATGAGTTATAAAGATATAAAACACCTCTTTCTTGACAATTGAATAGAGAGTGTGAGATAATAAAGGGGAATTGAGAAGTTCTAGCATTTTAGTGCTAACAGAAATCCCCTCGGTACTGCAATACCGAGGGGATTTTTTTCTGGGTTAGATAGCACTAACCACGAAGGTTACTTGTCGAAGTGATCGTCTAACCAACGAGTCACCAGCCATGAGATGATACTCTCGATGACTGCGATAAGTACTATTTTGAGAAGTTCTAGCATCTGTAATACCTCCTTTTCCAAGGCGTATTGTTAGTGCCGTCCCTATTATATCACATGTTTTATCAGTTTGATAGGCATTTTTATTTTTGTTAAAAAAGGGAAAAATATGAGCTAATACTCTTCGAAAATCTCTTAAAACCACGTCAACGTCGCCTTGGATTATATATGTGACTGACTTCGTCAGTCTTATCTACAACCTCAAAGCAGTGCTTTGAGCAACCTGCGGCTAGTTTCCTAGTTTGCTTTTTGATTTTCATTGAGTATAACAAGATAGCGGATGAATTATAAAACCACGAATCCTATGTGACTCGTGGTTCTTTTTTATAAACTAGTAGAGTGTTTTGGTTGTACTTTTTGTTCAGGGTCTATGTAGTTGATAGCATTATTGACAGCAGTTGGAGCTTCTCCGAGACCTGTCGCAATCAAGTCAATTTTTCCGTCATAGTAGCAGCAGTCACCGATAGCATAGATACCTGCTTGGCTAGATTCCTGTTTGCTGTTGACGATAATCTTGTGACGGTTGAGGTCCAGACCCCAGTTTTTGAGGTTACCGACAGAAGATTTGAAACCATAGTTGACAAAGAGGTGGTCTAGGTCAATCGTTTCGGTTTCATCAGATTTGACTTTTGTGATTTCAAGTTTATCGAGTGCTTTTCCATCTCCAAGGAGTTGGCTAGGAACGAATGGTGTCTTGATGGATACAGATGATTCTTGCAAGGCTTGAACACTGTGTTCCAAGGCACGGAAATTATCTCTGCGGTGAACAAGGGTGGTTGGTGCAATTTTTTCAAAAGCCAAAGCCCAATCCACTGCTGAATCTCCCCCACCAAGAATGGTCACTTTCTTACCAGCATATTGCTGAATGTTGGAAACGTGGTAATGGATATTTTCATAGCCCTCAACGCCTTCTAGCTCCAGGGGACGTGGTTTGAAGGCACCGCCACCCATAGCGATGATAACAGTTTTAGACAGGTGACTTCCTTTAGAAGTGGTAATGATAAAGCCTTCTTCTTGTTTTTCAATCTCAAGAACCGTTTCGTTGAGATGAATAGGGGTATCAAATCCATTTAGCTGTTCAGTCAAGCGGTTAGTCAACTCTTCTCCAGTCAGGTTTGGGAATCCTGGTACGTCTAGGATTTCCTTTTCAGGGTAGAGAATAGCAGGTTGTCCACCTAGCTGGGGAAGAGAGTCGATGATTTGAACCTTGGCTTGGCGTAGGTGGGCATAGAAGGCTGCAAAAAGCCCGACGGGACCACCACCTACAATGGTAATATCATAGAGTTGAGACATGGTTTCTCCTTTGTTTTTTCTAGTCAGTTTATTGTATCATATTTTTGCTCAATGTAAAATGGACTAGGATAGGGAAAAAAATGCCAGAAAATGGTATAATAGGACGAAAGTGTTTTGATAGGGAGGATATCAGGGATGAATTTTCAACAATTATCCAATCTGCAATATTGGACCAGTTTGTTTGCAAGTCCATGGACGATAGCTATCAATCTGATTGATATTTTGATTGTTGCTTATATTTTATATCATTTTACAAAAGCTATTGCAGGAACCAAGATTATGATTTTGGTACGTGGAGTTTTGGTGTTTATTTTAGCTCAAATCCTTGCAAATATGATTGGCTTGACTACGATTTCTTGGTTGATCAATCAAATTATTACTTATGGGGTTATTGCGGCGGTTGTTATCTTCTCTCCAGAGATTCGGACTGGTTTGGAACGTCTGGGAAGAGCGACAGATTTCTTTTCCAATGCTCCTATTAGTGCTGAGGAACAGATGATTCGTGCCTTTGTTAAGTCTGTTGAATACATGAGTCCTCGTAAAATCGGGGCCTTGGTTGCTATTCAGCGTGTACGTACCTTGCAGGAGTATATTTCGACAGGAATTCCCTTAGATGCTAAGATTTCTGCAGAACTTCTCATTAACATTTTTATTCCCAACACTCCCCTACATGATGGTGCGGTGATTATCAGAGAAGAACGTATCGCTGTGACGTCTGCCTATCTGCCCTTGACAGAAAATACAGGGATTTCCAAGGAGTTTGGAACCAGACACCGGGCGGCTATCGGTTTATCAGAAGTCTCAGACGCCTTGACTTTTGTCGTATCAGAGGAAACGGGAGGAATTTCGATAACCTATAATGGAAGCTTTAAGCACAACCTAACACTTGATGAATTTGAAACAGAATTACGTGAAATCTTACTTCCAAAAGAGGAAGCAGGTCTTAGTTTTAAAGAACGATTGCTAGGAGGATGGAAACATGAGAAAAAATAGTTTATATATCATATCCTCACTCTTTTTTGCTTGTGTCTTATTTGTCTATGCTACGGCGACGAATTTTCAAAACAGTACCAGTGCTAGGCAGGTAAAAACGGAAACCTATACGAATACAGTAACAAATGTCCCTATTGACATACGCTATAATAGTGATGAGTATTTTATTAGCGGCTTTGCTTCAGAAGTATCAGTGGTCTTGACTGGTGCAAATCGCCTATCGCTAGCTAGTGAAATGCAAGAAAGTACACGTAAATTCAAGGTTACTGCTGACCTAACAGATGCCAGTGTTGGAACGATTGAAGTTCCTTTGAGTATTGAAGATTTACCCAATGGGCTGACCGCTGTGGCGACTCCGCAAAAAATTACAGTCAAGATTGGTAAGAAGGCTCAGAAGGATAAGGTAAAGGTTGTACCAGAGATTGACCCTAGTCAAATTGATAGTCGGGTACAGATTGAAAATGTCACGGTGTCAGATGAAGAAGTGTCGGTTACGAGTGACCAAGAGACATTGGATAGAATTGATAAGATTATCGCTGTCTTGCCAACTAGCGAACGCATAACAGGTAATTACAGTGGTTCAGTACCTTTGCAGGCAATCGACCGCAATGGTGTTGTCTTACCGGCAGTTATCACTCCGTTTGACACAACAATGAAGGTGACTACAAAACCAGTAGCATCAAGTTCAAGCACATCAAATTCAAGTGCAAGTAGTTCGTCGGAGACATCTTCGTCAACGAAAGCAACTAGTTCAAAAACGAATTAAAAATAGGAAAAGGATTTTATAAAAATGGGTAAATATTTTGGGACTGATGGAGTCCGTGGAGAAGCTAACCTAGAACTAACACCAGAATTGGCCTTTAAATTAGGACGTTTTGGAGGCTATGTTCTTAGTCAACATGAAACGGAAGCACCGAAAGTCTTTGTAGGACGGGACACACGTATTTCAGGGGAAATGCTAGAATCAGCCTTGGTGGCAGGTCTACTGTCCGTGGGAATTCACGTTTATAAACTAGGCGTTCTGGCAACACCAGCAGTGGCTTACTTGGTTAAAACTGAGGGAGCTAGTGCGGGTGTTATGATTTCTGCTAGCCATAACCCAGCCCTTGATAATGGAATCAAGTTCTTTGGTGGGGATGGCTTCAAACTAGACGACGAAAAAGAAGCAGAAATTGAAGCCTTGCTAGATGCTGCGGAAGACACTCTTCCTCGTCCAAGTGCAGAAGGCTTAGGAACCTTGGTAGATTATCCAGAAGGTTTGCGCAAGTATGAAGGCTACCTTGTTTCAACTGGAACTCCTCTGGATGGAATGAAGGTTTCCTTGGACACAGCTAATGGGGCAGCTTCTACAAGTGCCCGTCAGATCTTTGCAGACCTTGGCGCTCAATTGACGGTTATAGGGGAAACACCAGATGGTCTTAACATCAATCTTAATGTTGGTTCTACGCACCCAGAAGCCCTTCAAGAAGTGGTCAAAGAAAGCGGCTCAGCGATTGGTTTGGCCTTTGATGGAGACAGTGACCGTTTGATTGCTGTCGATGAGAATGGCGACATCGTCGATGGTGACAAGATTATGTACATCATCGGGAAATACCTTTCTGAAAAAGGACAATTGGCCCAAAATACAATTGTGACAACTGTTATGTCCAACCTTGGTTTCCACAAGGCCTTGGACCGTGAAGGCATTAACAAGGCAGTTACTGCAGTTGGCGACCGCTACGTTGTTGAAGAAATGCGAAAATCAGGCTACAATCTTGGTGGTGAACAGTCTGGTCATGTGATCTTGATGGATTACAATACAACAGGTGATGGTCAATTATCCGCTGTCCAATTGACTAAAATCATGAAGGAAACTGGTAAGAGCTTGTCAGAGTTGGCAGCAGAAGTAACCATTTATCCACAAAAATTAGTCAATATCCGAGTGGAAAATGCCATGAAGGAAAAGGCTATGGAAGTGCTAGCTATCAAGACTATCATCGAGAAGATGGAAGAAGAAATGGCGGGGAATGGCCGTATTCTTGTTCGCCCAAGTGGAACAGAGCCTCTTTTGCGTGTTATGGCAGAAGCGCCTACAACAGAAGAAGTGGACTACTATGTTGATACTATCGCAGACGTAGTTCGAGCTGAAATCGGGATTAACTAAATCCTAGAAAACTAGATGAAAATAAAAAATTATGGTACAATAGCTTATAATATTGTAGCCGAGGGAGAAAGACATGAATCTTAAACGTGAACAAGAATTTGTCAGTCAGTATCATTTTGATGCGCGTAATTTTGAATGGGAAAATGAAAATGGAGCTCCTGAAACTAAGGTGGATGTGAACTTCCAATTGCTCCAACATGATCAAGAAAATCAAGTGACTTCCTTGATTGTCATCTTGACCTTTATGATTGTATTTGATAAGTTTGTCATCAGTGGAACCATTTCACAGGTAAATCATATCGATGGTCGTATTGTCAATGAACCAAGTGAATTGAGCCAAGAAGAAGTGGAAACTTTGGCTCGTCCAAGTTTGAACATGCTTAACCGTTTGACTTACGAAGTGACTGAAATTGCATTAGACTTACCAGGAATCAATTTGGAGTTCTAATATGAAATTAGCTGTTATCACAGATTCCTCTGCCTATCTCAGTGCAGAGACCTTGCAAAGAGAAGATTTATTTGTCTTGGATATTCCTGTCAATATTGATGGTGAGGAGTATGTCGAAGGTATCAATCTGACTGCTGAGGAATTTTACCAAAAAATGGCTCAGGCTTCTGAATTGCCTAAGACCAGTCAACCAAGTATTGCCAAGTTAGATGAAATTTTAACTTCGCTCAAAGAACAAGGTTATACACATGCCTTGGGGCTTTTCCTATCTTCTGGAATTTCAGGTTTTTACCAAAATATCCAGTATATGATAGATGACTATGAGGGCTTAACCATTGCTTTTCCAGACACTTTGATTACAAGTGCTCCTCTGGGTATCATGGTTGAAAGCGTCTTTAATTGGCGTGACCAGGGCGATGATTTTGCCAGCATTCAGGATAAGCTAGCCATTCAAATCAGCCGTACGTCAGCCTTTATCATGGTCGATGATTTGGACCATTTGGTGAAAGGTGGGCGCCTTTCAAATGGGGCTGCCATTTTGGGCAATTTGCTTAGCATTAAGCCAATCCTTTATTTCAACGACCAAGGTGTGATCGAAGTTTACGAAAAAGTTCGTACTGAAAAGAAAGCCACAAAGCGCTTAATTGAAATCATCAAGGAAGCAACAGCTTCAGGTCAATACCGTATCATTGTCATTCACGGAAATGCTCCTGAAAAGGCTGAAGAATTGCGTCACCACTTGCTAGATTCTGGAGTGGGTACGGATATTTCACTTGCTACATTTGGTAGTGTCATTGGGACACACCTAGGTGCAGGAAGTATTGCTCTGGGTTATATTCCAGTAATTTAGTTGGCACTTTTAGACTAGTTAAGATGCCATGTATCTTAGAAATTGAACACGGACTACCTGCCTCTTGAAAAAAGATGCCTGTCTTGCCTTTCGTGGAAAGTCAGCGCCATTCCCTATTTTTCATGGGCAGCCAACGTCCTTTGTATCTTGGAAATTGAACATGGACTATCTGCCTCTTGAAAAAAGATGCCTGTCTTGCCTTTCGTGGAAAGTCAGCGTCATTTCCTATTTTTCATGTGTAGCTAACGTCCGTTGTATCTTGATAATTGAACACGCCTGGAACCCTGTGTGAAAAAGATAGATTTTCCAAGGAGTAGACACTTCTTGATCAGAACTTCTATTTTCACTTTGTGTTCCTACAGGTTTTGTATCTTAGACAGGAGTAGAGATGAGTATTCGAGTAATTATTGCTGGTTTTAAGGGAAAGATGGGTCAAGCTGCTTGTCAGATGGTCTTGGCTGATCCAGACTTGGACTTGGTTGCAGTTTTAGATCCTTTTGAGTCTGAATCAGAATGGCAGGGAATTCCTGTTTTCAAGGATAAGGTTGATTTAGCAGGCTTTGAAGCGGATGTCTGGGTAGATTTTACTACTCCAGCTGTTGCCTACGAAAATACACGTTTTGCTCTTGAAAATGGATTTGCTCCAGTAGTTGGAACGACAGGCTTTACTAGTGAAGAAATTGCAGAGCTAAAAGAATTTTCTCGTGCTCAAGATTTGGGTGGCTTGATTGCTCCAAACTTTGCCTTGGGTGCTGTCTTACTCATGCAATTTGCGACGCAGGCTGCTAAATATTTCCCAAATGTGGAGATTATCGAGCTCCATCATGACAAGAAAAAGGATGCTCCGAGTGGAACAGCTATTAAAACAGCTGAGCTGATGGCGGAAGTTCGAGAGTCTATTCAGCAAGGTGCGCCTGATGAGGAAGAATTGATTGCAGGTGCCCGTGGCGCTGACTTTGATGGCATGCGGATTCACTCAGTTCGTTTGCCAGGTTTGGTAGCCCATCAGGAAGTCATCTTTGGCAATCAGGGAGAAGGATTGACCCTCCGTCATGACTCCTATGATCGCAGCTCCTTCATGACAGGGGTCAATTTGGGAATTAAAGAAGTTGTCAAGCGTCATGAGCTTGTCTATGGATTAGAACATTTATTATGAGATTAACGCAAATGCCTTCTGAATTTCAGAAGGCTTTACCAGTATTAGAAAAAATTAAAGAAGCAGGTTTTGAGGCCTATTTTGTTGGAGGTTCTGTTCGAGATGCCCTCCTCAATCGCCCTATCCACGATGTGGATATTGCGACGTCTTCTTATCCAGAAGAAACCAAGCAGATTTTTCCGCGAACAGCCGATATAGGAATCGAGCACGGAACTGTCTTGGTCTTAGATGGGGATGAGGAGTATGAGGTAACCACCTTTCGGACAGAAGATGTCTATGTGGACTATCGAAGACCCAGTGCGGTTTCCTTTGTGCGCTCGTTAGAAGAAGACCTCAAGCGCCGTGATTTTACAGTCAATGCCTTTGCCTTGGACGAGACAGGGGAAATCATTGACTTGTTCCATGGGTTAGAAGATTTAGAAAATCAAGTCTTACGAGCAGTTGGAGTGGCTAGTGAGCGTTTCAACGAAGATGCTTTGCGGATTATGCGTGGTTTCCGTTTTCAGGCTAGTCTTGGCTTTGAACTTGAGCCAGAAACATTTAAAGCTATGAAGACCTTGACGCCACTTTTGGAGAAAATTTCTGTGGAGCGTACCTTCGTCGAGTTTGATAAACTCTTGCTGGCTCCATTTTGGAGAAGGGGCTTGGCTTCCATGATTGAGAGTCAAGCTTATGACTATCTCCCTGATATGGCAGCTAGCCAGGACAAGCTTAACAGACTGTTTGATTTGGAGACTGATTTTACTTTTGAATCCTCTGAACAAGCCTGGGCGGCTTTACTGTGGGCTTTGGAGATTGAAAATGCGCAGCTATTTTTGAAGGCTTGGAAAACCTCACGCCAGTTTGCTAAGCAAGTTCAGGATTTACTGACTATTTTGACCTTGCGTGAAAAGGGAGAATTGAGCAAGCGCGATTGTTACCGCTTTGACTTGGATTTACTTTTACAGGCTGAAAATCTTCGTCAGGCCCAAGGAAAAGAAGTCAACCCACAAGCCATCACAGAAACCTATCAGAGTTTGACCATTCATGATAAGAAAGAAATCCAAATCAACGGTGGTATTTTGATCAAGGAATATGGTTATCAACCAGGTCCAGATTTGGGAGAGATTTTAACAGAGATTGAGTTTGCCATTGTCGATGGTGACTTGGAGAATGACCGTCAAGCCATCCATGCTTATCTGAGGGAGAAAAAATGAGTGATTTTATCGTTGAAAAACTAAGTAAATCCGTCGGTGACAAGACCGTTTTTAAGGATATTTCCTTTATTATCCATGACCTAGACAGAATTGGTCTGATTGGTGTCAATGGGACTGGCAAGACTACTCTTTTGGATGTCCTTTCTGGTGTTTCTGGCTTTGATGGAGATGTCAGTCCTTTTTCAGCAAAGAACGATTACCAGATTGGCTACTTGACCCAAGATCCTGATTTTGATGATAGTAAGACTGTTCTAGATACGGTTCTTTCCAGTGACCTCAAGGAAATCCAGCTCATTCGTGAGTATGAATTGATCATGCTCAACTACAGTGAGGACAAGCAGGCGCGTTTGGAACGGGTCATGGCAGAGATGGATTCTCTCCAAGCTTGGGAAATCGAGAGTCAGGTCAAGACGGTTCTCAGCAAGCTGGGGATTCAGGACTTATCGACTCCAGTTGGGGAATTGTCAGGTGGTCTAAGAAGACGGGTCCAGTTAGCGCAAGTCTTACTTGGTAACCACGACCTCTTGCTGCTGGATGAGCCGACCAACCATCTAGACATTGCGACTATTGAGTGGCTGACCCTCTTTTTGAAAAATTCTAAGAAGACCGTCCTTTTTATTACCCACGACCGTTATTTCCTAGACGCTTTGTCAACACGGATTTTCGAATTGGATCGCGCAGGCTTGACTGAGTATCAGGGCAATTATCAGGACTATGTTCGCCTTAAGGCGGAACAGGATGAGCGTGACGCGGCTCTTCTTCACAAAAAGGAACAACTTTATAAGCAAGAATTGTCCTGGATGCGCAGACAACCGCAGGCGCGTGCGACCAAGCAGCAGGCTCGTATCAATCGTTTCCACGACCTGAAAAAGGAAGTTTCAGGTGGAGTTGCTGAAACAGATTTGACCATGAACTTTGAAACCAGTCGGATTGGGAAGAAAGTCATTGAGTTTCAGGATGTTTCCTTTGCCTATGAAAATAAGCCCATTTTACAAGACTTTAATCTCTTGGTGCAGGCCAAAGATCGTATTGGAATTGTTGGGGATAACGGTGTTGGAAAATCAACCCTGCTCAACCTGATTGCAGGCAGTCTTGAGCCGACAGCAGGACAAGTTGTGATTGGGGAAACAGTTCGCATCGCCTATTTCTCTCAGCAAATCGAGGGCTTAGATGAAAGCAAGCGAGTTATCAATTACCTGCAAGAAGTGGCAGAAGAAGTCAAGATCAGCGGTGGTTCTACGACTTCCATTGCTGAGTTGTTGGAGCAGTTCCTTTTCCCACGTTCGACTCATGGAACCTTGATTGAGAAGTTGTCTGGTGGCGAGAAAAAACGTCTTTATCTCCTCAAATTGCTCTTGGAAAAACCAAATGTCCTTCTCTTGGACGAACCGACAAATGACCTAGATATTGCAACCTTGACAGTCTTGGAGAATTTCTTGCAAGGCTTTGCAGGGCCTGTCTTGACAGTCAGCCACGACCGCTATTTCTTGGATAAGGTAGCGACCAAGATTCTCGCTTTTGAGGATGGCAAGATTCGTCCTTTCTTTGGTCATTACACCGACTACCTTGATGAAAAGGCCTTTGAAACAGAGATGGCCAATCAAGTTCAAAAGGCCGAGAAGGAAAAAGTGGTCAAGGTCAGAGAAGACAAGAAACGCATGACCTATCAAGAAAAGCAGGAATGGGCAAGCATTGAAGGTGATATTGAATCCTTGGAAAACCGTATCGCTGCTATTGAAGAGGAAATGCAGGTCAACGGCTCTGACTTTGGTAAGCTAGCGACACTCCAAAAAGAACTGGATGAGAAAAACGAAACACTCCTTGAAAAATACGAACGCTATGAGTATCTAAGTGAGTTTGATAGCTAGAAGAATAGAGAAAATCCCGTCTCATGACAGGATTTCTCTATTCTTTTTTGGTTTCTTGATGAAAGATATTTTGCCAAGTTTCGTGGCGTCGCCAGATACTGGTATGAACGATACCATCTAACTCATAGCTGATGAGTTTGGTCTTTTGACTGATGGAAGTGATTTGAATATCCTTGATAGCTGAATTCAAGTCTTTTTCGGCTTTATAGGCCTCTTTATCCATCTGCTCTCCATCCTGACGAATATAGACAAAATCGTCAGCCAAGAGTTCTTCCAGTTGATTTCCTTGGTCAATCAATTGTTCACGCATGAGCAATTTTTTATAGACATTGTCTAAAATTTCATCCTCAGGGATAGGCGCTGGCTCAATATGGACATCGGTATCAAAGACTCCAAAACGTTCCTCCAGCATAGACTCGACTTGATCCGCGATTTCATGACTCTCAAAAACAGACAAGTCAGGATTCATTTCTAGCGTAATATCAAGGTAAATGTTGCTACCGTAGGTGCGACCTCTTTGGGATTTGACCTTGCTGATTTTGGGAATTTCCATGATAGCCTTTTGATAGTCCTCAAGCAAGCGGTCATCAAAACCATCTGATAGACTAAAGGAAGACTCGATAAAGATATCATAGGCAGTTTTCAAGATAAAGAAAGTGATGATAATGGCAACCAGTTTATCCACAATGGGATAATTGAAACTGCTAGCTAGGATGGCAATAGTAGTACCAAGTGAGGTAACAGCATCAGAAAGATTGTCCTTTGCTGCGGTCTTCAGTGCTTTGGAGTTGGATTTTTTACTGAGGCGAGTATTGTAGAGATAAACTAGAAACATAATCGCTGCAGAAATGATTCCTAGAGTTGCACCAAGAGGATCAATGACCGTTTCTTCCCGACTGAGAATCTTTTGAATGGTGTCCCTCAGCACATCAAAACCAACATAGAACATGATAATAGAAGTGATCAAGCTAGCCAAATCTTCAATCTTCCAGTGACCGAAACGGTGATCACGGTCTGCAGGCTGGCGTGCCATTCGAATGCCAATCAAGAGGGCTACATTTCCAATGATATCTGAAATGTTGTTGAAACCATCGGCCACCAAACTGGATGAATGGAGGAGGTGGCCAGTTGCTAATTTCGCTGCAGACAAAATCAAATAGGTCGAAATACTGATAATGGCTCCACGCTCAGCTAACTTGAGATTTGAGATAGATTGCTTCATTCAACTTCCTTTCTAGTCATATAGCATTCTACTATTATACTGGTTTTCAAGGGAAAATTCAAATAGGACGGATAAAACTAATAAAATACAAAGCAGAAAATGCTTTTTTTTTTTAGGAAACATGATAAAATGATATCTGGAAGTTTATGCTTTTTTATACAAAAATATTAGCAAATACCAAAGGAGATTATATGAAAACATTGATTGTTATTCCTGCCCTAAATCCTCCACTTGATTTGATTCAATACATAGAAAAATTAAGGCAATCTGGGTTAGAAGATATTCTAATTGTAGATGATGGAAGTAGGTCAGAATGTGGTTATATTTTTGAACAACTAAGAGATAAACAAGGATGTCAGATATTAACCCATGCAAAAAATTTAGGAAAGGGTCGTGCCTTAAAAAATGCTTTTAACTATTTTCTGACAATGCCAAATGTAGAAGAATATAACGGGATTGTCACTGCTGATTCGGATGGACAACATAGGGTTGAAGATGTCTTATCTATGGTAGAGACAATTTCTAATTATCCTGACTCACTCATTTTAGGTTGTCGTGATTTTGATTCTGAAAATGTTCCACCAAAAAGTAAATTTGGGAATAAGCTTACAAAATTAGTATTTAAATTGCTTTATGGTCGAAAAATTACAGATACTCAGACTGGACTTCGAGGCTTTCCAAAGGCAATTTTACATGAAATGTTGGAGATTTCAGGTGAACGATTTGAGTATGAGACTAAAATGTTAATCCATACATTTGATAATTCAATTCCCATCAAAGAAATAAGGATTGAAACTATTTACTTTGATGGGAATGCTGAAACTCATTTCAATCCTATTAAAGATTCATTGAGAATTTACAAAGTAATCTTTGCATCATTCTTTAAATATTTGTTATCTTCTCTTTCTTCCTTTTTAGTTGATATTGGATTGTTTCAGTTGTTCCTTTGGCTTTCCCTATCTGTAGGAATTCATAGAGGAGCATTGTTGATTCTACTATCAACCATTTTGTCAAGAATAATTTCATCTTATTTTAATTTTACAATAAATAAGAATTTTGTCTTTGATGGTGAAAAAAGGATTTATAAAACGATTGTGAAATACTATAGCTTGGCTGCTTTCCAAATGTTGTTGTCTGCAGCAATGGTGACAGTTGTTTGGAATATGTTTTCTGGTTCTGAAACAGCTATTAAAATAGTAGTCGATACAATCTTATTTCTCGCCAGTTATCAAGTTCAAAGAAGGTGGGTGTTTAGAGAGAAGGAGTTACCATGCTAATTGTTTTTAGAATGCTTTTATTATTTTTATCAATTTTTGGATATTTCAGTTTTTTTAGATTAAAGACGAAAATAGAAGTTTCTTTTATTCCAGTTGTAGTTTTTTCAGGTATTGGGACAATCATCTTTCTTTCAGGTCTTTTGAATATATTGAAGCTGACCTCGATTGTTCTTTTTTGTATAGGAATCTTTCTGAATAAATATTCTCTTTATTTGATAACTGATAAAAAATATATTCAGCAATCCTTTTGTTTTTTTCTTGCTATGATATTCTTATTTATCCTTTTAAAAGATAATTTATGGATTCATTATGATAATTTTTCACATTGGGGGATAGTAGCTAAAGAAATTGTAACATATAATCAATTTCCTAATTTTCAATCTGACCTAATACAATTTCAAAGTTATGCGACAGGTAGTGCTAGCTTTATTTACTATATGTCAAAAATTACAGGTCTTCATTCTGAAGGATTTATGAGTGTTGCCCAATCTTGGCTAGTACTTAGTGCATGCTTTACATTTTTTGTATGGATTTCTAGAAATTCGAAAAAGTATAGTATCCCAGTCATAATGTTTATCATACTACTCTTTATAGTAAATATTCAGCCCTATGATTTACTTGTAGATACATTGTTGACATCATTAGCATTGGCTACTATCAACATAATTGTCTTTTATCAAAAGAGTTTACAAAAAATAACTTATCAGCTTAGTTTAATTTTTTTATTTTTGATATCTGTAAAAACAAGTGGTATATTTTTTGTGATTTCTGCACTATTTCTCATGATTTTCTATTCTTTTAGGATGAGAAAAGAATTACGGTTTCATATTTGGTTACAAACATTCTATGTAGTTGTTGGGATTGTCTTTGTAAACATTTTATGGAAAGCACATGTTTCTTATGTTTTTATTGCAGGAAATAAGTCAAAACATTCATTTAGTTTAGTGAGTTATAAGGAGAATTTGTTAGATAAAGGAAAAAGCAAAATAATTGAGATAATGTTTCAATATGCTCAACGAATTTTTTCATTTGATAATATTATTTTAATTTTGCTTGTGCTAATAGGGGGAGTTTTAATCTATTGTATTTTAGCTAAAAAGAAAATATTGGGAATAGAGTTAGTCGTTTTTCCTAGTTTAACTTATATTATTTATCATCTTAATTTGTTAGCTATGTACATTGTATCAATGCCCTATGATGAAGCAAAAAATTTAGATAGTTTCAGTAGATATAATATGACAATTGTATTATTTGTTTTGGGGATTATGCTCATTTATTCTTTAAAATACTCAGTACAGCTTTCTAAATATTTTCTCTATATGCTTTCTATTGTATTGATAGCTGTTGCTTTTATCAATAAAGAGGCATTTAATCAATTTATTACAAGTAAATTTACAGCAGATCGTTATAGAATAGAGGAAAGATTAAGAAGTGTATCCTATAAGAAAGGCATTCCTACAGTAGTTCAAATAAAAAGAAAATCACTATCTAAAGGATATTTATGGTTTCTATTGCGTTATGACTTGCATACAAAAGATGTTAGTATAGACTATCTTGATGAAGAAGTTTCGAATAATAGAGAAAGTGTTCAAGTATTAACTATTGATTATTGATAAAATAGTAATGATTAGTCATGATAGTTTGACTGTCTAAGATGATTCAATTCCTTGAAAATTTTTCAAAATTTGGTATAATAGTACTACTCAAGGGAGTAGCTGGCAGAAACCTGTGATAGTGTCGTCATTCCGAATTTTATACTGAAAAGTATGCTTTCCGGCACTATCTTAAACAGCGAGACTTGTTATGATTAACAGGTCTCTTTTTGTTTGTCGTGAAAAGATGCGATGAGGGAAAAGAGAGTCTGTTTTGCACACAATGTCAAGGAGGAGACACATGTCAAAAGAACAAAAACGCCAAGCGTTTTACACTCAAAGTCCTGAAGAGGTCTTGCAGGCTGTGGATGCGACCGAGCAAGGTTTGTCATCAAGTGAGGCGGAAAAGCGCCTTGCCGAATTTGGCCACAATGAACTCGAAGAAGGCGAGAAACGATCAATCCTGGTCAAATTCATCGAGCAATTTAAGGATTTGATGATTATCATCCTAGTTGCGGCAGCAATCTTGTCAGTCGTGACTTCTGGAGGGGAAGATATCGCAGATGCCATTATCATCCTAGCTGTGGTTATCATCAATGCTGCCTTTGGTGTTTACCAAGAAGGGAAAGCAGAAGAAGCGATCGAAGCCCTCAGATCTATGTCTAGTCCAGCTGCCCGCGTTCTTCGTGATGGGCATATGGCGGAGATTGATTCAAAAGAATTGGTACCAGGAGATATCGTTGCTCTCGAAGCTGGTGATGTGGTACCAGCAGATTTGCGTTTGCTAGAAGCTAACTCTCTTAAAATCGAAGAAGCTGCTTTGACAGGTGAGTCTGTGCCAGTCGAAAAAGACTTGACAGTTGAACTTGCTGCAGATGCAGGTATTGGTGACCGTGTCAATAT
Organism: Streptococcus pneumoniae; assembly: GCF_001171885.1. Lineage (GTDB taxonomy): Bacteria > Bacillota > Bacilli > Lactobacillales > Streptococcaceae > Streptococcus > Streptococcus pneumoniae_A. Next base: position 58,076 of record NZ_CKQD01000008.1, on the reverse strand, counting down.
GGCCTTCCAAAACTCAAACGTGACTTATGGTCGTGGTCTTGGTGTTGTTGTCAATACAGGTATGTACACGGAAGTTGGTCATATCGCTGGCATGCTTCAAGATGCGGATGAGACAGACACACCACTTAAACAAAACTTGAACAACCTTTCTAAGGTCTTGACCTATGCTATCTTGGTCATTGCCCTTGTTACTTTTGTAGTGGGTGTCTTCATTCAAGGGAAAAATCCACTTGGTGAGTTGTTGACTTCTGTTGCCCTTGCCGTTGCAGCCATTCCAGAAGGACTTCCTGCTATCGTGACCATCGTTCTTTCCCTTGGTACTCAAGTTTTGGCCAAACGACATTCCATCGTTCGTAAGTTGCCAGCAGTTGAAACACTTGGTTCAACTGAAATCATCGCTTCTGATAAGACTGGTACGCTGACTATGAACAAGATGACAGTCGAAAAAGTCTTCTACGATGCAGTCCTACATGATTCAGCTGATGATATTGAACTAGGTCTTGAAATGCCACTACTTCGTTCAGTTGTCTTGGCCAATGATACGAAAATCGATGTGGAAGGTAACTTGATTGGTGACCCAACCGAAACAGCCTTTATCCAGTATGCCTTGGACAAGGGCTATGATGTTAAAGGATTTTTAGAGAAATATCCTCGTGTGGCTGAGTTGCCATTTGACTCTGACCGTAAGCTCATGTCAACGGTTCACCCATTGCCAGATGGTCGTTTCCTTGTAGCAGTCAAGGGTGCGCCCGACCAACTCTTGAAACGTTGTGTTCTTCGTGACAAAGCTGGGGATATTGCTCCGATTGACGAAAAGGTTACAAACCTCATCCATACAAACAACTCTGAAATGGCCCACCAAGCCTTGCGTGTTCTTGCGGGTGCCTACAAAATTATTGACAGCATTCCAGAAAACTTGACTTCTGAAGAATTAGAAAATGACCTTATCTTCAGTGGTTTGATTGGAATGATTGACCCTGAACGTCCTGAGGCAGCTGAGGCTGTTCGTGTGGCTAAGGAGGCGGGAATCCGTCCAATCATGATTACTGGTGATCACCAAGACACTGCAGAAGCTATTGCCAAACGTTTGGGAATCATTGACGCAAATGATACAGAAGGCCACGTTTTAACTGGTGCTGAGCTCAACGAACTGTCAGATGAAGACTTTGAAAAAGTAGTTGGTCAATACTCTGTTTATGCGCGTGTATCTCCAGAGCACAAGGTTCGTATCGTCAAGGCTTGGCAAAAACAAGGTAAGGTCGTTGCCATGACAGGTGACGGTGTCAATGATGCGCCAGCTCTGAAAACAGCCGATATCGGTATCGGTATGGGAATCACTGGTACAGAGGTTTCTAAGGGGGCTTCTGACATGATTCTTGCAGATGATAACTTTGCGACTATTATCGTCGCAGTGGAAGAAGGACGTAAGGTCTTCTCAAACATTCAAAAGACGATTCAGTACCTACTTTCTGCCAATACTGCTGAAGTATTAACAATCTTCCTATCAACCTTGTTTGGTTGGGATGTCTTGCAACCAGTTCATCTTTTGTGGATTAACTTGGTAACAGATACCTTCCCAGCTATCGCTCTTGGTGTTGAACCTGCTGAGCCAGGTGTCATGAACCATAAACCACGTGGACGCAAGGCAAGCTTCTTCTCAGGTGGTGTTTTCAGTTCTATCATCTATCAAGGTGTACTCCAAGCAGCTATTGTTATGAGTGTTTATGGCCTTGCCCTTCTTTACCCAGTGCATGTGGGGGACAATCATGCCATTCATGCAGATGCCCTAACGATGGCCTTTGCAACCCTTGGTTTGATTCAGCTTTTCCATGCTTACAATGTGAAATCTGTCTATCAATCCATCTTGACAGTTGGTCCATTCAAGTCTAAGACATTTAACTGGTCCATCTTGGTATCCTTCATCCTTCTCATGGCAACAATCGTCGTAGAACCGCTTGAAGGAATCTTCCACGTAACCAAACTAGACTTGTCACAATGGGGAATCGTTATGGGCGGAAGCTTCTCAATGATTATCATCGTCGAAATCGTTAAGTTTGTTCAACGTAAACTTGGCTTTGATAAGAATGCGATTTAAGGGAGGTTTCGGATGTCAGCATATCAATTACCGACCGTATGGCAGGATGAAGCTAGTAATCAAGGAGCCTTTACGGGGCTAAACAGACCAACAGCAGGTGCCCGTTTCGAACAAAACTTGCCAAAAGGAGAACAACCTTTTCAGCTTTATTCGCTGGGAACTCCAAATGGTGTGAAGGTCACTATCTTATTTGAAGAATTACTAGAAGCTGGTTTTAAGCAAGCGGCTTACGATTTGTATAAGATTGCTATTATGGATGGGGATCAGTTTGGTTCAGACTTTGTAAAGCTCAATCCAAATTCAAAGATTCCAGCCTTGTTGGATCAGTCTGGGACTGAAGAAGTAAGAGTCTTTGAGTCTGCTCATATTCTTCTGTACCTTGCTGAGAAATTTAGAGCCTTTTTACCAAGCAATCCTGTGGAAAAGGTAGAAGTTTTGAATTGGCTATTCTGGCAAGCAGGTGCAGCACCTTTTCTAGGTGGGGGATTTGGACATTTCTTCAATTATGCCCCTGAAAAATTGGAATATCCTATTAACCGTTTTACGATGGAAGTGAAACGCCAGTTGGATTTGTTGGATAAGGAATTGGCTAAGAAACCTTATATTGCAGGCAATGACTATACGATTGCAGATATTGCTATCTGGTCTTGGTATGGACAGTTAGTTCAAGGAAAGCTTTACCAAGGTTCTGCAAAATTCTTAGATGCCTCAAGTTACCAGAATTTAGTAAACTGGGCAGAAAAAATTGCCAATCGTCCAGCTGTTAAGCGTGGGATGGAAGTAACTTATAAAGAAATTAAGTAGCGAAAAAGTCATCTTCGGATGGCTTTTTGCTACAGTTGAGGGAAAGGGCTTGCAGTTATCAGCTTTTGTGCTATAATTGCTATAATATAGTAAAAAGTAAGAGGAGTGTGAGGAAGTGGAGAAGAAAATTGTAAAGGATATTTTGTTTTTATCTCAGGTATCTCAGCCGGCAAGTCAGGAAGACCTGCATCTTGCCAGAGATTTACAGGATACACTCTTAGCAAATCGTGAGACCTGTGTTGGTCTGGCTGCCAATATGATTGGGGTGCAGAAGCGCGTGATTATCTTTAATCTTGGCTTGGTTCCTGTGGTCATGTTTAACCCAATGCTCCTGTCCTTTGAAGGACCTTATGAGACAGAGGAAGGCTGTTTGTCCTTGACAGGTGTGAGACCTACTAAGCGTTATGAAACCATAAGGGTGTCCTATCGTGACAGCAAGTGGCAGGAACAGACCATGACCTTGACAGGCTTTCCAGCACAGATTTGCCAGCATGAACTGGATCACTTGGAAGGACGAATTATTTAGGAGGAAAGCAAATGAAACGGATAATCTTTGAACTTATTTTTATCGCAACGACCTGGTATATCTTTTTACCGCCCCTTAACCTGACCAGCTGGGAATTTCTCTTTTTCCTCTGCGGGCATTTGCTGGTTGTAGCAGTCTTATTTGGTTTTGGCAAGGGAATCAATCTGGTTAAAACAGTCCATGTGCGTCATGGCAAGGCGGAAGCTGCCTTAAATTTTGAGGGTTTCAAAATCAATCGGTTAGGGAAAATTCTTTTAGCTTCTATTGGAGGAATTCTTCTCTTGTCTGGTTTAGTTTCCTTGGTGACTTCCAGCATTTTTCAGGCTAAAAATTATGCTAATGTAGTCACAGTTACGGAAAAAGACTTTACTGAATTTCCTAAGACTGATACCAGTAAGGTTCCTATTTTAGATAGAAGTACTGCTGAAAAAATTGGTGACCGCTACTTGGGTTCCCTAACTGATAAGGTGTCGCAATACGTAGCGGCAGATACCTACACCCAATTGACTATTGATGGGAAACCTTATCGAGTGACGCCACTAGAATACGCAGACCCTATCAAATGGTTTAACAATCAAGCCAAAGGAATCGGCGAATATATCAAGGTGGACATGGTAACTGGAAATGCGAATTTGGTGGACTTGAAGACACCAATCAAGTATTCGGACTCGGAGTATTTTAACCGCGATGTCAAGCGTCACTTACGCTTGAAGTACCCAACTAAAATCTTCAAGACTCCATCTTTTGAGGTTGACGATGAGGGCAATCCTTTCTATGTAGCAACGGTTTACCAAAAGCAATTTGGGCTTGCGGTTCCTCGTCCTGTTTCAGTCATTATCTTGGATGCTACAAATGGAGAAACCAAGGAATACAGCTTATCAGAAGTCCCAGAATGGGTGGACAGGGTCTATCCAGCAGAGGAAACCATTGAGCAAATCAACTACAACGGCAAGTACAAGGACGGTTTCTGGAATGCCATGATTTCCAAGAAAAACGTGACCCAGACTACCAAGGGCTATAATTACTTGTCTATCGGTAATGACATCTACCTCTACACAGGTGTGACGTCAGCCAATGCGGATGAGAGTAATCTTGGTTTCATCCTTGAAAACATGCGAACAGGAGAAATCACTAAGTACAGTTTGGCTTCTGCGACCGAAGAATCAGCCCGTGAATCAGCCGAAGGTGCTGTTCAGGAGAAATCCTACAAAGCAACCTTCCCAATCCTCATCAACCTCAATGACAAGCCTCTCTACATCATGGGCTTGAAGGACAATGCTGGCTTGGTCAAAGAGTACGCTTTGGTAGACGCAGTCGAGTACCAAAATGTTATCGTTGCTACGACAGTGGAAGAGATGCTCAGTAAGTATGCCAATAAAAACGACCTTGAAATTGACAGTGCAACAACAGAAAGCATTAAGGGTGTGGTAGCAGACCTCAAATCAGCTGTTATCAAGGGAGATACCGTCTACTTCTTTAAAGTTGATGGCAAGATATACAAGGTCAAGGCTTCTGTATCGGATGACCTTCCTTACCTTGAAAATGGTAAAACCTTCGAAGGTCAAGTAGGAAAAGACAATTATCTCAAGACCTTTAAAGTACAGTAAAAATAGCTTTATTTAAGAAATATATGTTATAATAAGGTAAATTAAGCCTAATGGAGGACAAAGAAATGGGTTTTTATTTGATGGTTGCTTCAATGCTACTCGGACTGCTCGCTTTGAAGATAGGTTTTTCTCAGTTCAAGGCGAAAAAAGATAAATTCTTATCTATTTTAACAAGTTTAGCTGGGCTAGCCCTTGTTTTCGTGGCTGTCTGGTTAGGATGGCCCAAATAAATAGAGAAACCTCGGTCAAACCGAGGTTTTTTAGATGAATTTCTTGGTTGTGGCTAAAAAATATGCTACACTACTAATATGAAAATTTTAATCCCAACAGCAAAAGAAATGAACACAGACTTGCCGAGTATCGAAGCAACTCCTTTAAAACCAGAAAGTCAGGCCGTGCTGGATGCCTTGGCTCTCTATTCTGCTAGTCAATTGGAGAGTTTTTACAAGGTATCAGCCGAGAAGTCTGCGGAAGAATTTCAACATATCCAAGCTTTGAAAAGGAAAACTGCTCAACACTATCCAGCCTTGAAACTTTTTGATGGGCTTATGTACCGTCATATCAAGAGAGATAAACTGACCGAGGTGGAACAAGATTATCTTGAAAATCATGTCTTTATTACTTCGGCTTTGTACGGTGTCGTTCCAGCCTTGTCACCCATGGCTCCTCACCGTTTGGATTTTTTGATGAAATTAAAAGTCGCTGGTAAGACTTTGAAGAGCCATTGGAAAGCAGCCTATGATGAGGCTGTGAAGCAGGAAGAAGTGATTTTCTCCCTCTTGTCGTCCGAGTTTGAGACGGTATTTTCTAAGGAAATTAGAGAAAAGATGGTGACCTTCAAATTCATGGAGGATAGAGGAGGTCAGCTGAAGATTCACTCAACTATTTCTAAGAAAGCGCGTGGTGCTTTCCTGACAGCCCTGATAGAAAATCAAGTACAGACGGTTGAGGAAGCTCGTCGCTTAAGCTTTGCAGGATTTACCTACCGAGAAGATCTGTCACAGCCACAGGAATTGGTTTTTGTTAAGGAAGTATAGAAATCAGATATTTTGTATTTTACAATATGTATCATCAGACATTTTAGTTTATAAATGAAAAAAAGCGAACAGGCTAGTCTTCTGAGTGTCAGAAAAGTAGTCTTGTTCGCTTTTATTATGTTAGTTAGTTTAGTTATACTCAATGAAAATCAAAGAGCAAACTAGGAAGCTAGCCGCAGGCTGTACTTGAGTACGGTAAGGCGACGCTGACGTGGTTTGAATTTGATTTTCGAAGAGTATTACTTGATTGCATTAACCAAGTCTTCCGCTTGTTTTTCAAGTGAGTTTAGGACTGTTTCTTCAAGAACCAATTTTCCGTCTGCCCAGGCAGAGTCATTAACACGTGCAGCAGTAAAGTCGCCAACGACTTGCGTACGGATAAATGGCAAGAGGTCTTTATAGATAGCGAAGAGTTGATCGTGACCACCATTAGCAACTGATGATACGGTTACAATCTTATCTTGAAGAGCTGATGGTCCTGAAGGATCTGATAGGTCAAGGGCACGAGATAGCCAGTCCAGCAAGTTCTTCACTGTTCCAGGGATAGAGAAGTTGTAGACTGGAGAGAAGATCCAGATAGCATCCGCAGCGAGAACTGCTTCACGAGCAGCAGCTACAGCTGGATGAGTTGGAACTTCCAAATCTTGGCTGAAGAGGGGAAGGGCTGAGTGATCAAGGTAGCTAACTTCTGCTTTACCAGCAAGTGCTTTCTCAGCTTCGAGAGCCATTTGGTGGTTGAAAGAACCTTGACGTAGTGAACCGACGATAAATAATACTTTTTTAGACATGATGTGTCTCCTTTTTTTAAATTTACGAGAATTTTCTCGTTGTTATAAAATATATTACAACAAAGCAAAGCAAGTTGCAAGAAATTTGCTCAGAGTTTATTTGAGAAATATAAAATTGCTGAAATTCTAGTCATTTGCCACTGGAAAAGTAAGAATTGTTAACGTTCAAAATCGATTTACTTTGAAGAAAGAAATAATATAGGTTTGTTCTTGCATTCGCTTGTAATAAAGCCCAATAGATGGTAAAATAGACGAGTGAAGAAAAGACAAAACAAAGCAAAAAATAATCTACTGTGGCAGTATGGTCTAGGGATGACGATTTTGCTTGTGGTTATCAGTGCTTCCTTTCTGTATCTGGTTTCTCTCGGCATGAAACCCTATCAAACAGCTAAAAGTGAAGGAGAAAAATTAGCTCAGCAGTATGCAGGATTAGAGCAGGCTGATCAGGTTGACTTATACAATGGCTTGGAATCCTATTATAGTGTTCTTGGTCGTAATAAAAAAGAAGAAGCACTTGCTGTCCTGATTGGAAAAGATGACCATAAGATTTACGTTTATCAGCTAAATCAAGGTGTTTCACAAGAAAAAGCAGAAGCGGTTTCTAAGGAAAAAGGAGCTGGCGAGATTGACAAAATTACCTTTGGTCGTTATCAAGACAAACCAATCTGGGAAGTCAAGTCAGGATCTGATTTTTATCTAGTAGATTTTGAAACAGGAGCATTGGTCAATAAGGAGGGCCTATGAAACTATCCAACCGTGTTTTAGAAATGGAAGAAAGTGTCACTTTAGCTAGTGATGCGAGAGCAAAAAAATTAAAAGCTCAAGGTAAGGATGTCCTTTTCTTGACCTTGGGACAGCCAGATTTTCACACCCCTGAAAATATTCAGGATGCAGCAGTTAAAGCTATTCGAGAAGGACAGGCTTCCTTCTATACAGTAGCTTCAGGTCTACCAGAATTAAAAGCTGCGGTGAACACCTACTTCGAGCGCTACTATGGCTATTCTGTCGCAAGTAACGAGGTTACCTTTGCTACAGGTGCCAAGTTCTCCCTCTATACTTTCTTTATGGCTGTAATCAATCCTTTAGATGAGGTTATTATTCCAACTCCATACTGGGTTAGTTATGGAGATCAGGTCAAGATGGCAGAAGGGCTTCCAGTCTTTGTTCAAGCTAAAGAAGACAATGATTTTAAAGTCACAGTGGATCAACTAGAACTAGTTAGGACAGATAAAACAAAGGTTTTGGTTCTCAATTCACCATCTAATCCGACTGGTATGATCTATACTCGTGAAGAATTACTAGCTATCGGAAATTGGGCAGTTGAGCATGACATTCTGATTTTAGCAGATGATATATACGGTCGCCTTGTTTATAATGGAAATGAATTTGTTCCAATCTCAAGTCTATCAGAAGCAATTCGTAAGCAAACCATTGTTATCAACGGTGTATCTAAGGCCTATGCCATGACGGGTTGGCGAGTTGGTTATGCGGTAGGTGATCCTGAAATCATTTCAGCTATGAGTAAATTGACGGGACAAACAACTTCAAATTTGACATCTGTTTCTCAATATGCGGCTATTGAAGCCTTAACAGGACCACAGGATTCTGTTGAGATCATGCGTCAGGCTTTTGAGGAGCGTCTCAATACCATTTATCCGCTATTATGTGAAGTCCCTGGTTTTGAAGTTGTCAAACCACAAGGAGCCTTCTATCTCTTCCCAAATGTCAAAAAGGCAATGGAGATGAAAGGCTATACAGATGTGACAGAATTTACAACCGCTATCCTAGAAGAAGCCGAAGTAGCCTTGGTAACAGGAGCAGGATTTGGAGCGCCAGAAAATGTGCGCCTCAGCTATGCGACAGACCTAGATACGCTTAAAGAAGCAGTTAAACGCTTGAAAGCATTTATGGGGAGTGAGAATGATTGATCATTTTGAAATTAAGGTAAAGGATTTACAAATTTCAGAAGGATTTTATAGGAGTTTTCTCGCTCCTTTGGGCTATAAATTAGCTTTTAAGACTAGTTCTCTAATCAGTTTTCTTGCCCCAAATAGCCCTCATCCTGATGGTGATTTTTGGCTGGCTCAGGGGACACAAGATCCTATTCACTTTGCTTTCTTAGCAGAAAATAAGGAAGAAGTTCAAGCTTGTTATGAGGCTGACTTAGAGGCAGGTGGGCGAGACAATGGGGCTCCTGGTTATCGCAGTGAGCAACCGATTTATTACGCTGCTTTTGTGATTGACCCAGATGGGAACAATATAGAAGTGGTTTGCCATAAAGAATAAAAAAGAAAAAGGAAAAATAATGACAAAACGTGTAACGATTATTGATGTAAAAGACTATGTTGGTCAGGAAGTGACGATTGGCGCTTGGGTTGCCAACAAATCAGGAAAAGGAAAAATTGCTTTCTTGCAATTGCGTGACGGAACAGCCTTCTTCCAAGGTGTGGCTTTTAAACCAAACTTTGTAGAAAAATTTGGTGAAGAAGTGGGACTTGAGAAGTTTGATGTTATCAAACGCTTGAGTCAAGAAACGTCTGTTTATGTGACAGGTATTGTCAAAGAGGACGAACGTTCTAAATTTGGCTATGAGTTGGACATCACAGACATCGAAGTGATCGGTGAATCTCAAGACTACCCAATCACACCAAAAGAACATGGAACAGACTTCTTGATGGACAACCGTCACTTGTGGCTTCGCTCTCGTAAGCAAGTAGCGGTGATGCAAATTCGTAACGCTATCATCTATGCAACATATGAGTTCTTTGACAAGAACGGTTTCATGAAGTTTGATAGCCCAATTTTATCAGGAAATGCGGCTGAAGATTCAACTGAACTCTTTGAAACGGACTACTTTGGAACTCCAGCCTACTTGAGCCAATCAGGTCAGCTTTACTTGGAAGCAGGAGCTATGGCCCTTGGCCGTGTATTTGACTTTGGTCCCGTATTCCGTGCTGAAAAATCAAAAACGCGCCGTCACTTGACTGAGTTTTGGATGATGGACGCAGAGTACTCCTACTTGACACATGATGAGTCGCTTGACTTGCAAGAAGCTTATGTAAAAGCTCTTCTTCAAGGTGTTCTTGACCGTGCGCCTCAAGCCTTGGAAACTTTGGAACGTGATACAGATCTCTTGAAACGCTACATTGCAGAGCCATTCAAACGCATCACTTACGATCAAGCCATTGACCTCTTGCAAGAGCATGAAAATGATGAAGATGCTGATTACGAGCATTTGGAACATGGAGATGACTTTGGTTCACCACACGAAACGTGGATTTCAAACCACTTTGGTGTGCCAACATTTGTCATGAACTATCCAGCAGCCATCAAGGCCTTCTACATGAAACCAGTTCCTGGAAATCCAGAGCGCGTGCTTTGTGCAGACTTGCTCGCTCCAGAAGGCTATGGAGAAATCATCGGTGGATCTATGCGTGAGGAAGACTACGATGCTCTTGTAGCTAAGATGGATGAACTTGGCATGGATCGTACAGAGTATGAATTCTACCTTGACCTTCGTAAATACGGTACAGTTCCACACGGTGGATTTGGTATCGGTATCGAGCGTATGGTAACTTTCGCAGCAGGAACAAAACACATCCGTGAAGCTATTCCATTCCCACGTATGTTGCACCGTATTAAACCGTAAGAACAGGAAAACGCCCATGTGGCGTTTTTTCGCATTTCAGAGTTTTTACTTGCGTAAAAAATTGTTTTCTAGTATAATAGTTTATTGTGAGCGAACCTCACTTACCCCTTGCAAAGTCTTGGGGTCATTAGACCAAAAGGAGGAACATATCAATGGCTAAATACGAAATTCTTTATATCATTCGTCCAAACATTGAAGAAGAAGCTAAAAACGCTTTGGTAGCACGTTTTGACTCTATTTTGACTGACAACGGTGCAACTGTTGTTGAATCAAAAACTTGGGAAAAACGTCGTCTTGCATACGAAATCCAAGATTTCCGTGAAGGACTTTACCACATCGTTAACGTTGAAGCAAACGACGATGCAGCTCTTAAAGAGTTTGACCGTCTTTCAAAAATCAACGCTGACATTCTTCGTCACATGATCGTCAAAATTGACGCGTAAGAAGGTAAACTATGATTAACAATGTTGTACTTGTAGGGCGTATGACACGTGACGCTGAGTTGCGTTATACCCCATCAAATGTAGCAGTTGCGACTTTTACTCTTGCAGTAAACCGTACATTTAAGAGTCAAAATGGCGAACGTGAGGCTGATTTTATCAATGTCGTTATGTGGCGCCAACAGGCTGAAAATCTTGCTAACTGGGCTAAAAAAGGCTCACTTATCGGGGTGACAGGTCGTATCCAGACTCGTAGTTACGATAACCAGCAAGGACAACGTATCTACGTGACAGAGGTCGTGGCTGAGAATTTCCAAATGTTGGAAAGCCGTAGTGTGCGTGAGGGTCACACAGGTGGAGCTTACTCTGCCCCAACTGCAAACTATTCAGCACCTACAAATTCAGTACCAGACTTTTCACGTGATGAAAATCCATTTGGAACAACAAATCCATTGGATATTTCAGATGATGATTTACCATTCTAATGGACAAGTAAAATTATAAAGGAGAAAAAACATGGCTCAACAACGTCGTGGCGGATTCAAACGCCGTAAAAAAGTTGATTACATCGCAGCAAACAAAATTGAATATGTTGATTACAAAGATACTGAGCTTCTTAGCCGTTTCGTTTCAGAACGTGGGAAAATCCTTCCTCGTCGTGTAACAGGAACTTCAGCTAAAAACCAACGTAAAGTAACAACAGCTATCAAACGCGCTCGCGTAATGGCTTTGATGCCTTTCGTAAACGAAGATTAAAGAAAAGACCCGGTTGGGTCTTTTTTTCACGAGCTTTGAAATGAAAGAGCGAGTTGAGGTCCGGGTGGACCTCTTTTTCAGACCCGGTTGGGTCTTTTTTTCACGAGATAGTTTTTTTCTGACCTTGGCGTGCTATAATGGTAATAGAAAGAGTAAAGGTGGGTAAGTCAAAGATGAATTGTACGATTAGAAATATGATTAAGTCTGATATTGAATCCTTATCTCATGGCTTTATGAATCAAGGTTGGCCTGGTAGAGAGGAAATTTTGGCTAGATATTTTCTGGAACAGGAAAGTGGGGAGAGAGAAGTCTTAGTTGTAGAGATTGATGGTGCTGTAGCGGGCTACGTTACCATTTTGCCCTCTGCTAAACATGGTCCTTTTGCAGAAGTCTATCCAGAATTATCAGATTTCAATGTCTTTGAGCCCTTTCAAAATCAAGGGATTGGGAGTCAACTGCTAGAAGAAGCAGAAAATCGAGTTAAGTTTTTTTCAGACAAAGTGACGTTGGGTGTAGGTTTGCACTCAGGCTATGGACCTGCCCAGAGATTGTATATCAAACGAGGCTATATTCCAGATGGTTCAGGCGTTTGGTATCGAAATCAACCCTTGGAAATGAATGCTACTATTCAAAATAATGATGATTTAGTTCTGTACTTATCCAAGAAGTTCGAATAAGAGATAGCGAATTTCTTTGAAAATAGGGGATTTCTCTACTTTATGGTATAATGGAAAGAGTTAGATTGAAAGAGGTAGTGAGATGGATGCCAAATTAAGATACAAGGCAAAGAAGATCAAGATTGTCTTTTTTGATATTGATGATACCTTGCGAAATTCCAAGACTGGTTTTATTCCGACTTCAATCCCAGCTGTTTTTAAGCAATTACGTGAAAAAGGAATTTTGACAGGTATTGCTTCTGGACGGGGGATTTTTGGTGTTGTGCCAGAAATTCGTGAACTCAAGCCTGACTTTTTTGTGACCTTGAATGGGGCCTATATTGAAGATAAAAAAGGCCAGATCATTTATCAACATAAGATTGAGAAATCAGATGTTGAGGAGTATATTTCTTGGGCCAAGCAAGAAGGAATTGAGTATGGCTTGGTTGGGAGTCATGATGCTAAGTTGTCGATTCGCACCGATATGATGAGTGAGGCTATCAATCCAATTTACCCTGATTTAGATGTGGATCCAGATTTCCATGAGAAAGAAGAAATCTATCAGATGTGGACTTTTGAAGATAAAGGAGATGCCTTGCGTTTGCCTGACAGTCTCTCAGATAAACTTCGCATGGTTCGTTGGCATGAGCATTCGTCTGATATTGTGCCGATTTCAGGCTCCAAAGCGACGGGTGTGGAAAAGGTTGTGGAGCACCTTGGCTTGAAACCAGACAACGTCATGGTTTTTGGAGATGGGCTGAATGACTTGGAACTCTTTGATTATGCTGGAATCAGCGTTGCAATGGGAATTTCTCATGATAAAATCAAAGAAAAAGCAGATTATATTACAAAAACATTAGAAGAAGATGGCATTTTTGATGCCTTAGAAGGATTTGGTATGGTAGAAAAAGAATTGCATTTCCCACAAGTAGACATTGAAACAGTAGAAGGTCCTATCGCGACTATTAAGACCAATCATGGAGACTTGCGGATCAAGCTTTTCCCTGAACATGCTCCTAAAACAGTGGCTAACTTTGTAGCTCTTTCAAAAGATGGTTACTATGATGGTGTCATTTTCCACCGTATTATCAAGGATTTTATGATTCAAGGTGGAGACCCAACTGGAACTGGTATGGGTGGCGAGTCAATCTACGGAGAATCATTTGAGGATGAATTTTCAGAAGAACTTTACAATGTCCGTGGTGCCCTTTCTATGGCCAATGCTGGTCCAAATACCAACGGTAGCCAGTTCTTTATCGTGCAAAATCAACATTTGCCTTATTCTAAGAAAGAAATTGCTCGTGGTGGTTGGCCGGAACCTATTGCAGAAATCTATGCCAACCAAGGAGGAACTCCTCACCTAGATCGCCGTCACACGGTTTTTGGTCAGCTAGCTGATGAAGCTTCTTACGCTGTCTTGGATGCCATTGCTGCTATTGAGACAGGGGCTATGGACAAGCCAGTTGAAGATGTCGTGATTGAAACAATTGAAATCGAGGACTAAGATGAAAATCGGTGATAAGCTAAAGGGGCGTATTACAGGGATTCAGCCCTACGGTGCCTTTGTTGAGCTAGAGACGGGTGATACGGGGCTGATTCACATTTCAGAGATTCGGACAGGCTTTATTGAAAATATCCATGAAGCCTTGAAAGTCGATGAAGAGGTTCAGGTTCAGGTGGTGGATTTAGATGAATTTACAGGGAAAGCTAGTCTTTCCATCCGTACCTTGGAGGAAGAAAAGCACCAGTTTCCTAGACGGAGACGCTTTTCAAGCGATCGCTTTAACTACGGCTTTGCGCCCTTTCGACGAATGCTGCCAATCTGGACTAGAGAAGCCCTGCACCATTTAAAAAAGAAGAAGTAGTTTAGAGTTTTATATTTTTTGTAATGTTAATATAAATCTGCTATAATAGAACCATGGAAGAAGAACAATTATTAAAATCAGGGGAGCGCATTAACCAGCTCTTTTCGACAGATATTAAAATCATTCAAAATAGAGAGGTTTTTAGCTATTCGGTGGATAGTGTTCTCTTGTCACGTTTTCCGCGTTTTCCTAAAAAGGGCTTGATAGTGGATTTCTGCGCTGGAAATGGAGCAGTGGGACTATTTGCTAGTACTCGTACTCAGGCACAGATTTTGGCTGTTGAGATTCAGGAGCGTTTGGCGGATATGGCTGAGCGCTCTGTCCGTTTGAATGGATTAGAGGAGCAGATGCAGGTCATCTGTGATGATTTGAAAAATATGCCTGCTTACATCCAGGGAAGTAAGGTGGATATGATTTTGTGTAATCCGCCCTATTTCAAGGTAGATCCTCATTCCAACTTAAATGAGAGTGAACATTATCTCTTGGCTCGCCACGAAATCACGACTAATTTGGAGGAAATCTGTCGCAGTGCCCAGAGTATTCTCAAGTCTAATGGACGGTTGGCTATGGTTCATCGTCCTGACCGACTCTTGGACATTCTGGATATGTTGCAACGACATAATCTAGCGCCTAAGCGCCTGCAGTTTGTTTATCCAAAGAGGGAAAAGGAAGCCAATATGCTTTTGATTGAGGCTATCAAGGATGGTTCAACAAGTGGCTTTAAGGTCTTACCACCTCTCATTGTCCACAATGATGATGGCTCTTATACGCCGGAACTCGAAGAGATTTATTATGGATCATAAGGCTTATATGTATGTGCTTGAGTGCCGTGATGGTTCCTACTATACGGGTTATACGACTGACGTGAGAAAACGCCTCGCTGTCCACAATAGTGGGAAGGGAGCCAAATATACACGAGCACGATTGCCAGTCAAACTCATCTATGCTCAAGGTTTTGCCAGTAAGGAAGAAGCCATGTCGGCAGAAGCCCTTCTCAAGCGTAAGAAGAGGCCACAGAAGGAGCAATTTTTATCTGAAAATCAAGATAGAAATTTACTTAGTTATTTTGAAGAGTGGCGGGGAGTCCTTTGACTCCTCTTACTTTTGTCAAAAAGCGAAAAAAATGCTACAATAAAGAGAATAAACAAAATGAGGTATTATCATGTCTAAGATTCTAGTATTTGGTCACCAAAATCCAGACTCAGATGCCATCGGGTCATCTGTAGCCTTTGCCTACCTTGCAAAAGAAGCTTACGGTTTGGATACGGAAGCTGTTGCCCTTGGAACTCCAAATGAAGAAACAGCCTTTGTCTTGAACTGTTTTGGTGTAGAAGCACCGCGTGTTATCACTTCTGCTAAAGCAGAAGGAGCAGAGCAAGTTATCCTGACTGACCACAATGAATTCCAACAATCTGTATCAGATATCGCTGAAGTAGAAATTTATGGTGTTGTGGACCACCACCGTGTGGCTAACTTTGAAACTGCAAGCCCACTCTACATGCGTTTGGAGCCAGTTGGATCAGCATCTTCTATCGTTTACCGTATGTTCAAAGAACATGGTGTGGCTGTGCCTAAAGAGATTGCTGGTTTGATGCTTTCAGGTTTGATTTCAGATACCCTTCTTTTGAAATCACCAACAACACACCCAACAGATACAGTCATTGCTCCTGAATTGGCTGAATTAGCTGGTGTCAACTTGGAAGAATATGGTCTTGCAATGCTTAAGGCTGGTACAAACTTGGCTAGCAAATCTGCTGAAGAATTGATTGACATCGATGCTAAGACTTTTGAATTGAATGGAAATAATGTCCGTGTTGCCCAAGTAAACACAGTTGACATCGCTGAAGTTTTGGAACGTCAAGCAGAAATTGAAGCTGCAATGCAAGCTGCTAACGAAGCAAACGGCTACTCTGACTTTGTCTTGATGATTACAGATATCGTCAACTCAAACTCAGAAATCTTGGCTCTTGGTGCCAATATGGGCAAAGTCGAAGCGGCTTTCAACTTCAAACTTGAAAACAATCATGCCTTCCTTGCTGGTGCCGTTTCACGTAAGAAACAAGTGGTACCTCAATTGACTGAAAGCTTTAATGCTTAAGATTTTGGGTGTCAGTTCAAAATCGGAAAGGCTAGTTTGCCTTATATCGAAAGGAGTTTCGGCTCCTTTTTTTCTAGGAGTGAAGCATGTTAGAAAATGGCGATTTGATACTCAATGAAAATCAAAGAGCAAACTAGGAAGCTAGCCGCAAGCTGTACTTGAGTACGGTAAGGCGACGCTGACGTGGTTTGAATTTGATTTTCGAAGAGTATGATTTTGTGAGAGATGAGTCAGATATGGGACAGGCCATCCAGACTTCCACAGGCAACTATAATCATGTTGCCATTTATTTGGATGGGATGATTTACCACGCTAGTGGACAGGCTGGTGTTGTCTGTCAAGAACCAGCAGACTTCTTTGAGTCCAATCACTTATACGACCTCTATGTTTACCCAGAAATGGATATCCAGTCTGTGAAGGAAAAAGCTTGCAAACATCTAGGAGCACCCTACAATGCTTCTTTCTATCCAGATGGGCATGGTTTTTACTGTTCCCAGTACATGGCAGAAATTCTACCGATTTTTGAAACCATACCTATGAAATTTGGGGATAGGGAGCAGGAGATTAGTGATTTTTGGAAGGAGTATTATAGAGAACTAGGCCTACCTGTCCCTTTGAACCAAGCTGGGACCAATCCTAGTCAGTTGGCAGCGTCGCCTCTGTTAGAATGTAAAGAAAGGAATCTTCATGATTCAGATTTTTAATCCATCTCGTTTGACGAGACAGCCATTTTTTGGAGAATTGATCCGCTATCTGGACCAGCATGAGGATGTGATTCTACGGGAAATTAAGGCTCAATTTCCAGATGTTGCAGTTGATAAACTCATGGAAGAGTATATAAAGGCAGGTTTGATTCTACGAGAACATAAGCGTTATTACCTCAATCTTCCTATGCTTGAAACACTCGATAGTCTCGAACTGGATCAAGAGATTTTTGTTAAAGAAAATAGTCCGACCTATCAAGCCTTGTTGGAGCAGCGTTTTGAGACGGAATTACGAAATCAAACCAATGCTGCTATTTTAGTTGAAAAGACGGACTTTGCACGGACTAAAATGACCCTTTCCAATTATTTCTACAAGGTCAAACATCAGTATCCTTTGACAGAAAAACAGCAGGAACTTTATGCCATTTTGGGTGATGTTAATCCTGAGTATGCTCTCAAATATATGACGACTTTTTTGTTGAAATTTCTCAAAAAAGACCAGCTTATGCAGAAACGCCGTGACATCTTTGTGGACAGTTTAGTTGTCCTAGGTTATATTGTCCAAAATGAAAATGGAAAGTATGAGTTGGCTATCGATTTTGATAAGGACAGATTAACTTTCCACTTGGTCTGATTTCTTGTTTCTGAGCACATTGTTTGACTTTCCTTAGTATTCGGTATAAACTATATGTAACCGGTAACACTTATCGGAATAAACCCAAAGGAGACAATCATATGTCACTTGAAAACAAATTGGAACAAGCAACAGGCGCTGTCAAAGAAGGTTTTGGTAAAGTTACTGGAGACAGCAAGGCAGAACTTGAAGGAGTTGTTGAAAAAACAGTTGCTAAGGCAAAAGACGTTGTAGAAGACGCTAAAGGTGCTGTAGAAGGTGCCGTTGAAGGTTTGAAAAACGTTTTTACTAAATAATAGTAAAAAATCAAGGGTTTCATTTTCCCTTGATTTTTTCTATTCTTATAAATAATTTTCTGCGACAGCTGCATCTCCTGGGTAGGCTTCTTTCTTTCCTTGGACGATTTGGTAGCAATCGGCTCCCTTACCAGCAATAATAACTGCATCTAATTCGTGATTTGTGATAGCCATAGCTGCCTTGATGGCTTCTTGGCGATCTGCAATTTTTTCAACAGGATGATTGATGTAGCTACTGATTTCATCTGCAATGGCTATTGGATCCTCATAGTTGGGGTCATCAGCAGTCAGAAAGACTTGAATCTCAGGGTGTTGATTGAGGAGGAGGCCAAAGTCTTTGCGACGACTTTCTCCCTTATTTCCTGTCGAACCGAGAACCAGAGCAATCTTTCCAGTTTGATGAGTCTCTACAACCTTGATGAGTTTTTTGAGACTGTCACCATTGTGGGCGTAGTCGATGAAAACCTTGGCTCCATTTTTCTGAGTGAGGACTTCCATACGACCAGGAACGCGGGTTGCAGCGATGCCTTTTTTGATGTCCTCAAGACTAGCTCCGAGACGGAGGCAAGCAAGTCCAGCAGCAACGGCATTTTCTTGGTTGAAGTGGCCAATGAGTTGGATATCATAATCTCCAGCGAGTTTACCCGTAGCTGAAAAACTAAAGGCTTTGGAATTCGCGATTTGGTTGTCTGACTTACTACCATAGAAATCATGGTCTTGATCTGCCACTTGTTCTTTCAAGACAGAAAAGTGGTCCATGTCACTGTTAACGATGACTGCTCGGCTATTTTCCATCAAGAGACGCTTGTGGTAGAAGTAGTCTTCAAAGCTAGGGTGTTCAATCGGGCCGATATGATCTGGGCTGATATTGAGGAAAACTCCCACATCAAAGGTTAGACCATAGACACGTTTGACCAGATAGGCCTGACTGGAGACCTCCATGATGAGGTGGGTGCGGTCATTTTGTACAGCTTGATTCATCATGTCAAAGAGGTCAATACTCTCAGGGGTTGTTAATGCAGACTTAAAGAAAGTCTTGCCATCTAAAGTTGTATTCATAGTCGAGAGCATAGCAGGTCGATGCCCTTGAGATAAGATGTTATAAGCGAAATAGGCTGCTGTTGTTTTACCCTTAGTACCAGTAAAGGCAAGGAGTTTGAGTTTTTCCTGTGGATTACCATAGAACTCCATGGCAATCAAACTCATGGCTTTCTTTATATCGTTCACAATGATGACAGGGATACCGACTTCGTAGTCCTTTTCAGCTATATACCAAGCTAAGCCTTGTGTTATAGCAGAAAGAAGGTATTCTTTTTTAAAGGCAGCGCCTTTTGCGAAAAAAAGAGTGTCTTCTTTTACTTTTCGGCTGTCGTAGCTGATGCTATCAAAAACAACTTTGCTGTAGTTGTAGTGGTAGTGTCCTTGGTCGATAATCTCACGGAAGAGACCATCTTTCTTTAATACATCTAATACGGTTTCAATCTTTATCATACTTTCTATTGTAAACCGAAAGTCGCAAATTTACAAGTAACAAGGAAAAGTTTATAATGGAAGATAAGGAGTTTTTCCTAGTTATCAAAATTGAATGAGGAATCTATGTCGCACGAAAACAATCACCAGCAGGCCCAGATGTTACGGGGGACTGCTTGGTTAACGGCTAGTAACTTTATCAGTCGCCTACTCGGGGCTATTTACATTATCCCTTGGTACATCTGGATGGGGTCTTATGCGGCTACGGCCAATGGACTCTTTACCATGGGATACAATATCTATGCCTGGTTCTTGCTGGTTTCAACAGCAGGAATTCCGGTTGCAGTGGCCAAGCAAGTTGCCAAGTATAATACCATGCGAGAAGAAGAGCATAGCTTTGCCCTGATTCGGAGCTTCTTAGGCTTTATGACAGGACTAGGCCTGGTTTTTGCTTTAGTCTTGTATCTCTTTGCTCCTTGGCTAGCAGACTTATCGGGTGTGGGCAAAGACTTGATCCCAATCATGCAGAGCTTGGCTTGGGCGGTCTTGATTTTCCCATCTATGAGTGTTATCCGAGGATTTTTCCAAGGGATGAATAACCTCAAACCTTATGCCATGAGTCAAATTGCTGAGCAGGTCATTCGTGTTATCTGGATGCTCCTAGCAACCTTTATCATTATGAAGCTCGGTTCAGGAGACTATCTAGCAGCCGTTACCCAATCAACTTTTGCTGCCTTTGTCGGTATGGTAGCCAGTTTTGCAGTCTTGATTTATTTCCTTGCCCAAGAAGGTTCACTCAAAAGAGTCTTTGAAACAGGAGATAAGATAAACAGCAAGCATCTTTTGATCGATACCATTAAGGAAGCTATTCCTTTTATCTTGACAGGGTCTGCCATCCAACTCTTCCAGATTTTGGATCAGCTGACCTTTATCAATAGTATGAGCTGGTTTACCAACTATAGTAATGAAGACTTGGTTATCATGTTTTCTTATTTCTCAGCCAATCCTAATAAAATCACGATGATTTTGATTTCTGTTGGGGTTTCGATTGGGAGTGTCGGTTTGCCACTTTTGACGGAAAATTATGTCAAGGGAGACTTGAAGGCAGCTTCTCGTCTCGTTCAGGACAGTCTCACCCTACTCTTTATGTTCTTGCTACCAGCAACGGTTGGAGTGGTTATGGTAGGAGAACCTCTATATACAGTCTTCTATGGTAAGCCAGACAGTTTGGCCCTGGGCTTATTTGTCTTTGCAGTTTTGCAGTCTATTATTTTAGGCTTGTACATGGTCTTGTCTCCCATGCTTCAGGCCATGTTCCGTAACCGCAAGGCCGTTCTCTATTTTATCTATGGTTCCATTGCCAAGCTAGTCTTGCAACTACCTACCATCGCCCTCTTCCACAGTTATGGTCCTTTGATTTCAACAACCATTGCTCTCATCATTCCTAACGTCTTGATGTATCGGGATATTTGTAAAGTAACGGGTGTCAAGCGCAAGGTGATTTTGAAGCGAACCATTTTAATCAGTTTGCTGACCCTAGTCATGTTTCTGTTAATAGGAACCATCCAGTGGCTGTTAGGATTTTTCTTCCAACCAAGTGGACGTTTGTGGAGCTTCTTTTATGTAGCTCTTGTCGGTGCCATGGGGGGTGGACTTTATATGGTTATGAGTCTGCGTACCTATTTATTAGATAAGGTAATAGGAAAAGCCCAAGCAGATCGCCTGCGAGCAAAATTTAAGCTTTCGTAAGGTAGCATTTATAAATAAAAGGAATAAGTTGAACAATCTTTTAGGAGAACTTGAAGCTTATTCCTTTTTTAGCGTAAAAATAGCTAAAATTATCTTTCAAAAATAGAAAATGAGGCTTTTTTCGATTTTTTGGAAAAAATCATTGACTAAACAAACTAAACGTTGTATAATGAAACAAATATTTAAAGCAGGAGGTTCCGGAAATGAAAAAGTCTAAGAGCAAATATCTAACCTTGGCAGGTCTTGTCCTGGGTACAGGAGTTTTATTGAGCGCGTGTGGAAATTCTAGCACGGCGTCAAAAACCTACAACTATGTTTATTCAAGTGATCCATCTAGCTTGAACTATCTAGCAGAAAACCGCGCAGCAACATCCGATATTGTTGCAAATTTGGTAGACGGGTTATTAGAAAATGACCAATATGGGAATATTATTCCATCATTAGCAGAGGATTGGACTGTTTCTCAGGACGGTTTGACCTATACCTACAAACTTCGTAAGGATGCCAAGTGGTTTACTTCTGAGGGAGAAGAATATGCGCCTGTAACTGCCCAGGATTTTGTGACAGGTTTGCAATATGCAGCTGATAAAAAATCAGAAGCCTTGTATCTAGTGCAGGACTCTGTTGCTGGTTTGGATGACTATATCACTGGTAAAACAAGCGACTTTTCAACTGTCGGTGTCAAGGCACTTGATGACCAAACGGTTCAATATACTTTGGTTAAACCAGAACTTTACTGGAATTCAAAAACACTTGCAACGATACTTTTTCCTGTTAATGCAGATTTCCTGAAATCAAAAGGGGATGATTTTGGGAAGGCGGATCCATCTAGTATTTTGTACAATGGACCTTTCTTGATGAAAGCACTTGTCTCAAAATCTGCTATTGAATATAAGAAAAACCCTAATTACTGGGATGCTAAGAATGTCTTTGTAGACGATGTGAAATTGACCTACTATGATGGTAGCGACCAAGAATCACTGGAACGTAATTTTACAGCTGGTGCTTATACTACGGCTCGTCTTTTTCCTAACAGCTCCAGCTATGAAGGGATTAAAGAAAAATACAAAAACAATATCATCTATAGTATGCAAAATTCAACTTCATATTTCTTTAATTTTAACCTAGATAGGAAGTCTTACAATTATACTTCTAAAACAAGTGACATTGAAAAGAAATCGACTCAGGAAGCAGTTCTCAATAAAAACTTCCGTCAGGCTATCAATTTTGCTTTTGACAGAACATCTTATGGGGCTCAGTCTGAAGGGAAAGAAGGTGCAACAAAGATTTTGCGTAACCTAGTGGTTCCTCCAAACTTTGTCAGTATCAAGGGAAAAGACTTTGGTGAAGTTGTAGCCTCTAAGATGGTCAACTATGGTAAGGAATGGCAAGGTATCAACTTTGCGGATGGTCAAGACCCTTACTACAATCCTGAGAAAGCCAAGGCTAAGTTTGCGGAAGCTAAGAAAGAACTCGAAGCAAAAGGTGTTCAATTCCCAATCCACTTGGATAAGACTGTGGAAGTAACAGATAAAGTAGGCATACAAGGAGTTAGTTCTATCAAACAATCAATTGAATCTGTTTTAGGTTCTGATAATGTAGTGATTGACATTCAGCAATTAACATCAGATGAGTTTGACAGTTCAGGCTACTTTGCTCAAACAGCTGCTCAGAAAGACTATGATTTATATCATGGCGGTTGGGGACCTGATTATCAAGACCCGTCAACCTATCTCGATATTTTTAATACTAATAGTGGAGGAGTTCTACAAAATCTTGGACTAGAGCCTGGAGAAGCCAATGACAAGGCTAAGGCAGTTGGACTGGATGTCTATACTCAAATGTTGGAAGAAGCTAATAAAGAGCAAGATCCAGCCAAACGTTATGAGAAATATGCTGATATTCAAGCTTGGTTGATTGATAGTTCTTTAGTTCTTCCAAGTGTTTCGCGTGGGGGAACACCATCATTGAGAAGAACCGTACCATTTGCTGCTGCCTATGGTTTAACCGGTACAAAAGGGGTTGAATCATATAAATACCTCAAAGTACAAGATAAGATTGTCACAACAGACGAATATGCAAAAGCCAGAGAAAAATGGTTGAAAGAAAAAGAAGAATCCAATAAAAAAGCCCAAGAAGAATTGGCAAAACATGTCAAATAAAATCTAATTGTAGATAAGTTTGTGTAAGAAGTCTTTGTGCTTAAAAACGCATAATATCAGGTATATAAAATCCTAGATGTTATGCGTTTTGTTATAGGAAGATTTATTAGATTTTATCCTCAAATTGAGTTATTCCCGACTTTATCCGTTGAAATATTATAAGGAGTATTTATGAAATTAAAATTATTAAGAGTAGATACTAAGGTGATTATGGGGAGTTTCTTATTTGTTCTGTCTAGTCTACTTGCTTTGTTGCTTCCCCTTATCTTAAAGGGTTTAATAGATGGGAGTTCTATTGAAAATATAGGTTTCAAAGTATTTCAATCGTTTTTGATTTTTATTGGTCAAGCCTTGTTTTCTTCTATTGGTTACTATCTGTTTAGTCAATCGGGTGAAAAAAGATAGCAAAAATCAGGAAAAAAGTGATAGAGGGGTTGATTTATGCAGAGAAATCCTTCTTTGATAAGAGCCAAAGTGGGGAGTTGACTTCTGCCATTGTCAATGACATGAGTGTCATTCGTGAGTTTTTAATTACGACTTTCCCAAATATTATTCTGAGTTTAGTTATGGTACTTGGTTCCATTGTAGTCTTATTTAGTCTTGATTGGAATCTTTCTCTACTTTTATTCATCACTCTTCCTTGTATGATGTTTATTATCTTGCCCCTTTCCAATATCAGTGAAAAGTATAGTCGTCGTTTACAGGAGGAAATTTAACAGGGCAATTGACTGAAAAGATTCAAGAACATGAATTAATTAAGACTAACCAAGCAGAGAAAAGTGTACAGGATGTTTTGGATAATTGTATTGAAAGGGTACAAAACAATTCACTGAAATCAGATAGGGTTACTTCTTTTGAGACCCCGTTTGCTCTCTTATTTATCTTTGCGACTATAGCTGTGATGCTAACCTATGGGGGTTATCGGGTCAGCGCAGGATATATATCTGTGGGAACCTTGGTTTCGTTTTTGATTTACCTCTTTCAATTACTTAATCCTATTAGTAATATAGCTAATTTTGTAACTGTTTATTCTAGGAGCAAGGGATCTTCAGTTGCACTGGATAACTTGCTTGCAGTTCCTAAAGAAAAATTTGAGGGAGGAAAATCGGTATCAGGACAAGGGTTGAATTTTAACCATGTCTATTTTGGTTATGATGAAAATCGACCTGTCTTAAAGGATATTACTTGTTCAATTTTCAAGGGGCAAAAATTGCTTTTGTTGGACCATCTGGATCAGGAAAATCAACGATTGTGCGTTTGTTAGAGCGGTTTTATAAACCGCTTTCAGGAGATATTCTAATGGAGCAATCAAGTATATATGATTTTAACTTAAAAGAATGGAGAAGTAAAATCGCTTGGGTTTCACAAAATAATGCAGTCTTATCTGGCAGTATTCGTGACAATCTTTGTCTCGGTTTGAATCGCTTAGTAACTGATGATGAATTGATGAAAGTGCTAGACTTAGTATCACTAGGTGATGAGATTCGCTCCATGAAAGAGGGACTAGATACTGAAGTTGGTGAACGCGGACGATTCTTGTCAGGGGGGGCAAAGCCAAAGACTTCAAATAGCTAGAACCTACTTAAAAGATGCTGAAATTCTTATATTTGATGAAGCTACTGCTAATCTTGATGCGGATTCTGAGTATGCGATTATCAGTAGCCTCTATTCTGTATTAAAGGAGAAGACGGTTGTGATTATAGCGCATAGTTTGTCAACGGTAAAAGATGTGGATTGTATTTTCTTCTTAGAGGAGGGGAAAATCACTGGCTCAGGAACTCATAAGGAACTACTGGAAAATCATGAGCGTTATGCTCGTTTTGTGCAGGAGCAAATGATAGAGTGAAGTGTCTTTTGAGATTCACCATTTTATAGTCTATTAAAGGGAGCAGGAAAAACTCCCTTTTTATATAGTTTGAAACTATAACTAGCTCTTGAAAAGAAGAAAATGAGTTGATGAAAATAAGTGGTACAATAGTTACTATAGATTTGGAGGTATTGTATGAGCAAGGAATTACACATTAACACAATTTTGGCCCAGGCGGGTATTAAGTCAGATGAAGCGACAGGTGCATTGGTGACACCGCTTCATTTTTCAACGACCTATCAGCATCCAGAGTTTGGTCGATCTACTGGGTTTGACTATACGCGCACTAAAAATCCAACTCGTAGTAAGGCTGAGGAAGTCTTGGCGACTATTGAGTCAGCAGACTATGCCTTAGCGACTAGCTCAGGGATGTCAGCTATTGTACTGGCCTTTAGCGGCTTTCCAGTAGGAAGTAAGGTCTTGGCAGTGCGTGATCTTTACGGCGGTTCTTTTCGCTGGTTTAACCAAGTGGAGCAGGAAGGTCGTTTCCATTTTACCTATGCCAATACAGAAGAAGAGTTGATTGCCGAGTTAGAAAAGGATGTGGATGTTCTCTATATCGAAACCCCAACCAATCCCTTGATGTTGGAATTTGATATCGAAAAACTAGCAAAATTGGCTCATGCTAAGGGTGCCAAAGTGGTGGTGGACAATACCTTCTATAGCCCTATCTACCAACGTCCGATTGAAGATGGAGCAGATATCGTTCTCCATTCAGCAACCAAGTATCTAGCAGGCCACAATGATGTCTTGGCTGGAGTGGTTGTGACCAATAGTTTAGAACTATACGAGAAGCTTTTCTACAATCTCAATACGACAGGGGCAGTCTTGTCGCCATTTGATAGTTATCAATTGATTCGTGGTCTCAAGACCTTGTCTCTTCGTATGGAGCGCTCAACAGCTAATGCCCAAGAAGTGGTTGCCTTTTTGAAGGATTCTCCAGCAGTTAAGGAAGTTCTCTACACTGGACGTGGAGGGATGATTTCTTTTAAAGTAGCAGATGAAAAACGTATTCCTCATATTTTGAACAGCCTCAAGGTCTTCTCTTTTGCGGAAAGTTTGGGTGGGGTGGAAAGTCTCATTACTTATCCAACGACACAAACCCACGCTGATATTCCAGCAGAAGTGCGCCATTCTTATGGTTTGACAGATGACCTCTTGCGTTTGTCGATTGGGATTGAGGATGCTAGAGATTTGATTGCAGATTTGCGCCAAGCATTAGAAGGATAAGACAAAGATGGGAAAATATGATTTTACAAGCCTGCCCAATCGTTTAGGGCACCATACCTATAAATGGAAAGAGGCGGAGACGGATAGTGAAGTCCTACCAGCTTGGATAGCGGATATGGACTTTGTGGTCTTGCCTGAAATCCGCCAAGCCGTGCAGACTTATGCGGATCAACTGGTTTATGGCTATACCTATGCCAGTGAAGAGTTGATTCACGAAGTTCAAAAGTGGGAGGCTACACAACACGGTTACCACTTTGACAAAGAAGCTCTTGTCTTTATCGAGGGGGTTGTGCCAGCCATTTCGATAGCTATTCAAGCCTTTACAAAAGAAGGCGAGGCGGTTTTGATTAACACACCTGTCTATCCCCCCTTTGCTCGCAGTGTCAAGTTGAACAACCGTAGATTGATTACCAATTCTTTGGTGGAAAAGGATGGTCTGTTTGAGATTGACTTTGACCAACTTGAAAAGGATTTGGTGGAAGAGGATGTTAAACTCTACATTCTCTGCAACCCTCATAATCCTGGTGGACGTGTTTGGGAAAAAGAAGTCTTGGAAAAGATTGGCCAACTCTGCCAGAAACACGGTGTTTTCTTGGTTTCGGATGAGATTCACCAAGATTTGGTCCTCTTTGGTCACAAACACCATTCTTTCAATACTGTCAACCCTGACTTTAAAGAATTTGCTATCGTCTTGACTAGTGCCACTAAAACTTTTAACATTGCTGGGACAAAAAATTCCTATGCAGTTATTGAAAATCCTAAGTTGAGACTGGCTTTCCAGAAACGTCAATTGATCAATAATCAGCATGAAATTTCAGGCTTGGGCTATTTGGCGACAGAAGCTGCTTATCGCTATGGGAAGGATTGGTTAGAGGAACTCAAGCAAGTCTTTGAAGACCACATCAATTATGTGGTGGATCTATTTGGAAAAGAGACTAAAATCAAGGTCATGAAACCGCAAGGCACCTACTTGATTTGGCTTGATTTTTCAGCCTATGACCTGACTGATGAAACATTGCAAGAGCTGTTGAGAAATGAAGCTAAGGTTATCCTCAACCCTGGTTTGGATTTTGGAGAGGAAGGGAGTCTCCATGCCCGTCTCAATGTAGCCATGCCTAAATCCCTGCTTCAAGAAGTTTGTCAGCGGATTGTGACGACTTTTGCCAAACGTTAAAAATCCAGCCTTCTAGGAGAAAAGTCTTCCTAGGAGGCTATTTTCATAGGTGAAAATATGGTATAATAAAAAGATAAGGTAAAGGTGAAAATATGGCTAAATTGATTCCGGGGAAAGTCCGTATCGAAGGCGTTGCCCTTTATGAAGCTGGTAAGGTTGACATCATCAAGGAAAAGAACAATCGTCTCTACGCTCGCGTGGCAGAAGAAGAACTGCGCTATAGTTTAGAGGATGATTTGGTTTTTTGTGCCTGCGATTTTTTCCAAAAGAGGGGCTACTGTGTGCATTTGGCGGCGTTGGAGCATTTTCTGAAAAATGATGAGCGTGGTCAGGAAATCTTGCAGGGTCTGGAAGAAGGTCATGAAGAAAAAGAGGCTGTTGAAACCAAGGTGACCTTGGGTGGCAAATTTTTGGACCGAATCTTGTCTCCAAAATCAGACCGAGCCTATGAATTATCGGCTGTGGGGCAAGTGGAAGCAGGAACCAATCATATCTTGTGGACTCTGAGAATCGGCCAAATCAATAGCCAAAAATACTATGTCATTCGGGATATTCTACTCTTTTTAAGGATTGTCGAGCAGAGAAAGTCTTATATGATTGGCAAGATTTATGAGGAGTCTCTTTCTTGGGAAGCCTTTGATGAGGCTAGCCAAGAACTTCTGACTTTCTTACGCGGACTAATGGAGGAGGGACAGGCTCCAGACCTCTTTTTCCAAAACCAAGGTCGGCACCTCTTTTTCCCTCTGACCTTTTTTGAGCAGGGTGTGAATTTACTGATGGCCTTGCCTCATTTTCAATTTGACCATCAAGTGGATAGCTATCAGACTCTGCTTTTTCAGGATATGCATGCTGATGCCAATCTCTTTGCCTTTACAGTAACAGAATACTCGGATTATTTTGAAATGGAAATCAATGAGAGTCCAAGGGTCAATGTCTTTTATCAGGGAGCTGTGCTTTTCCATAAAGGACAGGTTTATTTTCTAACTGACCAGCAGATGCGTCTTTTCAAGGAAATCAAAGCGCTGCCTTTGGATCAGCATGGAAAGAAATATCTGCAATTTGATAGTAGTGACCGAGATAAGTTAGCTTCCTGTCTGACTCTTTTTAACCAGATGGGGACCGTTTCAGCTCCAGAACGTTTACAAATCAAAACGTTTGCGCTATCGTTTTACTTTGACAGGGAAGAAGATAATCGGATTCGTTTAGAAATTCAGTTTGATTATGGGGATAGGCAGGTATCAAGCCGACAAGAGCTAGAAGAATTACCATTTTCGAGTGACGCGGACTTAGAAGAAAGAGTTTTCCAAGTCTGTTTGGTAGCTGGCTTTGAAGCAGACTTTCAATCTTGGCGTCAGGCCTTAAAAGCAGAGTCGGTCTATCATTTCTTCCACGAAATCATTCCAGTCTTTGAAAAACTCGGGAATGTTGACCTATCAGATAAGCTAGAAGAACTTTATAGCCTAGCGAGCCCTCAAGTGCAGATTGCTTCCAAGGGAGGTCTCTTGGAAATCCAATTTGATTTTCAAGATATTGCCCAAGAGGAAATCGACCAAGCCATGCAGGCCTTGGTTGCCAATCAAGATTTTTACATTGCTTCGTCTAATCAAGTCTACTTTTTCGATGAAGAAACCAAGAAAATTCGTCAAAATCTACAGGAGCTGGGGCAGTTTGAACTAAAAGATGGCTCCTTGCAGGCTCGGAAATCCTTGGCTTATAGTTTAGCTCATCTTTTTGAAAGGCGAGACCGTGTTTCTTTTTCACAAGAATTCCAGAATCTGGCTCATGATTTGACGCATCCAGAGGACTTCCCTAGACAAGCAACTCAGGTTCAGGCTGATTTGCGAGATTATCAGGAAAAGGGAATCAGCTGGCTGCAAATGCTCCATCATTATGGTTTTGGTGGGATTTTGGCTGATGATATGGGACTTGGTAAAACCCTACAGACCATTGCTTTTTTGACCAGCCAAGTGACAAAAGAAAGTCGGGTTTTGATTCTCGCTCCGTCAGGTTTAATCTACAACTGGGCAGATGAATTTCAGAAATTTGCCCCACAGTTGGATGTGGCTGTTGTGCATGGTTTGAAAACTAGTCGTGAAGAGATTCTTGCTGAGAGCCATCAAATCTATGTGACCAGCTATGCCACTTTCCGTCAGGATAGTGAGCTTTATCAGGGGATGGCCTTTGACTTCCTTTTCTTAGATGAAGCTCAGGTCATGAAAAATGCCCAGACCAAGATTGCCCAGACCTTGAGACAATTTGTGGTGCCGTCGGTCTTTGCCTTGTCAGGAACTCCGATTGAAAACCATCTGGGTGAGTTGTGGTCTATTTTCCAAATCGTCATGCCCGGACTTTTGCCAAGCAAGAAAGAATTTATGAAATTGCCAGCAGAGCGAGTGGCTCAGTTTATCAAGCCTTTCGTGATGCGACGCAAGAAAGAAGAAGTTCTGACTGAATTGCCAGACTTGATTGAAGTGGTTTATAAGAATGAACTGGAAGACCAGCAAAAGGCTATCTACCTAGCCCAGTTGCAACAGATGCGTGACCGTCTGGCTCAAGTGTCAGACCAGGAATTTCAGCGAAGTCGTGTGGAAATCTTGTCTGGTCTGATGCGCTTGCGCCAAATCTGTGACACTCCTGCCCTCTTTATGGAAGATTATCAGGGAGCCAGTGGCAAACTGGATAGTCTCCGAGCCCTGCTGCTACAGGTGGCAGACGGCGGACACCGTGTCTTGATTTTCTCTCAGTTCAAGGGAATGTTGGAAAAAATTGAACAAGAGCTGCCAGACTTGGGCATGACTTCCTTTAAAATTACGGGTTCAACCCCAGCCAAGGAAAGACAAGACATGACCAAGGCCTTTAACCAAGGGGAAAGAGATGCCTTTCTGATTTCCCTCAAGGCTGGTGGGGTCGGACTGAACCTGACAGGTGCTGATACAGTTATCTTGGTTGACCTTTGGTGGAATCCTGCGGTGGAGGCGCAAGCCATTGGCCGTGCCCATCGGATGGGACAGGAAGAAACGGTTGAGGTCTATCGCTTGGTAACCAAGGGAACCATTGAAGAAAAAATTCAAGAACTCCAAGAACAGAAGAAACATCTGGTGTCACAAGTATTGGATGGCACAGAGTCACGTGGCAGTCTGACCCTAGCAGAAATTAGAGAAATTTTGGGAATTTCTGAAGCCAGCACTTGAAAAATCAAGACAATACGCTATAATGAAGTGTTGAAAGGAAATAGAAAATGAAACAAGAACGATTTCCATTGGTGTTAGATGACGAGGTCATGCTGACTGAAATGCCAGTCATGAACTTGTACGATGAGTCTGATCTGATCAGTAATATCAAGGGTGAGTATCGAGATAAAAATTATTTAGAATGGGCTCCTATTACTGAAGAGGCGCCAGTTAAACCGATTGAAAAGCAAGTCGAGAAACCTAAAAAGGCTCCTTTAGGGGTAAAAAAAGAAGGAAAGAGCTATGCAGAGGTGGCGCGTGAAGAAGCGCGTGCAGACTTGAAAAAGAAACGCTCTGCTAACTATCTAACTCAGGATTTCAGCCGTGCGAGACGTCATTCTAAATCAGGCCTTCTTAGACAGGGTAACCAACCGACAGCTCCTTTCCAAAAGGAAAACCCTGGTGAATTTGTCAAATATAGTCAAAAATTGACCCAGTCTCATTATATCTTGGCAGAAGAAGTTCATTCTATCCCTACCAAGAATGAAGAAGTGTCAGCACCTGCTCCAAAGAAAAACAACTATGATTTTCTAAAGAAGAGCCAAATCTACAATAAAAAAAGTAAACAAACAGAACAAGAACGTCGGGTTGCCCAAGAGTTGAATCTGACCAGAATTACAGAATAGGGGAGAAAACATGCCAAAGACATATCATTTTATCGGAATTAAGGGATCAGGGATGAGTGCCTTGGCCTTGATGTTGCACCAAATGGGGCATAAGGTACAGGGATCAGATGTTGAAAAGTACTACTTTACTCAACGTGGTCTTGAGCAGGCAGGCATTACCATTCTTCCTTTTGATGAAAAGAACCTAGACGGTGATATGGAAATTATCGCTGGAAATGCCTTTCGTCCAGATAACAACGTCGAAATTGCCTATGCAGACCAAAATGGTATCAGCTACAAACGTTATCATGAATTTCTAGGTAGCTTTATGCGTGACTTTGTCAGCATGGGAGTTGCTGGAGCGCACGGAAAAACTTCAACGACAGGTATGTTGTCGCATGTCTTGTCTCACATCACAGACACTAGCTTCTTGATTGGAGATGGGACAGGTCGTGGTTCGGCCAATGCAAAATATTTTGTCTTTGAATCTGACGAATATGAGCGTCACTTCATGCCTTATCACCCAGAATACTCTATTATTACCAACATTGACTTTGACCATCCAGACTATTTCACAAGTCTCGAGGATGTTTTCAATGCCTTTAACGACTATGCCAAACAAATTACCAAGGGTCTTTTTGTCTATGGTGAAGATGCAGAATTGCGTAAGATTACGGCTAATGCTCCGATTTATTATTATGGTTTTGAAGCTGAGGGCAATGACTTTGTAGCTAGTGAGCTTCTTCGTTCTACAACTGGTTCAACCTTCACCGTTCATTTCCGTGGACAAGACTTGGGTCAATTCCACATCCCAACTTTTGGTCGTCACAATATCATGAATGCGACAGCCGTTATTGGTCTTCTTTACACAGCAGGATTTGATTTGAACTTGGTGCGTGAGCACTTGAAAACATTTGCCGGTGTTAAGCGTCGTTTCACTGAGAAAATTGTCAATGATACAGTTATTATCGATGACTTTGCCCACCATCCAACAGAAATTATTGCAACCTTGGATGCGGCTCGTCAGAAATACCCAAGCAAGGAAATTGTAGCAGTCTTCCAACCGCATACCTTTACAAGAACCATTGCCTTGTTGGACGAATTTGCTCACGCTTTGAACCAAGCGGATGCGGTTTACCTAGCGCAAATTTATGGGTCAGCTCGTGAAGTAGATCATGGGGATGTTAAGGTAGAAGACCTAGCCAAAAAAATCAACAAAAAACACCAAGTCATTACTGTTGAAAATGTTTCTCCACTCCTTGACCATGACAATGCTGTCTATGTCTTTATGGGAGCAGGAGACATCCAAACCTATGAATACTCATTTGAGCGTCTCTTGTCAAACTTGACAAGCAATGTTCAATAGGTTATTCTCATGGAAATTCCAATTAAGATCATTCAGGCAAGTAAGTCTGATTTGGCTGAGATAGAGGCACTTCAAACTTCGTCTTTTCCAGCTGAAAAGCAGCTGACTTCCCATATTTTAGAAGAAAGTATCCGTAAGTGTGCGGATACCTTTCTTCTAGCTAGGGATGAAAATCAACATTTAGGCTATATTTTATCAAGTCCCCAGTCAGACAATCCGCAATGTCTAAAAGTGCATTCTTTAGTCATTGAGGCTGACCATCAGAGACAGGGCTTGGGAACACTTCTTCTTGCAGCCTTGAAAGAGGTGGCAGTTGAGCTGGAGTACAAGGGGATTCGTTTGGAGAGTCCTGATGAGCTGCTTTCCTATTTTGAAATGAACGGTTTTATTGATGAAGAAACTTCCCTTTATGCAACTAACCAGGGTTTTAGTATGATTTGGTTTAATCCCTTTTATCTGGAGGCACAATGAAGATCAGACAAGCAAGATTAGAAGATTTAGATAGTATCGTTGAGATTGAACTAGAAAATTTCTCGATCGAAGAAGCCATTCCTCGCTCTGTTTTTGAAGCGCATTTGCGAGAAATTCAGACCTCTTTTCTGGTTGCAGAAAAAGAAGGCAGGATCATGGGTTATATCGAAGGACCAGTTGGTCCCCACCGCCATCTGCAAGACCAGTCTTTTACAGAAGAGATAGAAGACCATAGTCATGAGACTGGTGGCTATATCTCTGTGACCTGTCTGTCTATTGCCAAGGAAGCACAAGGTTTCGGACTGGGTCA
This sequence comes from Streptococcus pneumoniae, assembly GCF_001171885.1. Lineage (GTDB taxonomy): Bacteria > Bacillota > Bacilli > Lactobacillales > Streptococcaceae > Streptococcus > Streptococcus pneumoniae_A. Next base: position 24,487 of record NZ_CKQD01000008.1, on the reverse strand, counting down.
GAAATTGCTAACAGCCTTGAAAGAACTGGCTCTTGAAGATGGAAGAGAAGGCATTAACCTAACCTGTCATGACTATCTCATTGCCTACTATGAAAAACACGGATTTGTCAACGAAGGCCTGTCCCAGTCAACCTTTGCAGGGGAAACTTGGTATGATATGGTCTGGGAAGCTAATACTCTTCGAAAATCAAATTCAAACCACGTCAGCGTCGCCTTACCGTACTCAAGTACAGCTTGCGGCTAGCTTCCTAGTTTGCTCTTTGATTTTCATTGAGTATAAAAAATAAGCTAGGAAAAGTATCATAGGTTGCTTTTCTTGGACTTTTAAGATATAATATTATGGATTGTCAACAAGGAGGAAAAACTTTTGAGTGAAAAGTCAAGAGAAGAAGAGAAATTAAGCTTTAAAGAGCAGATTCTGAGAGATTTAGAAAAAGTAAAAGGCTATGATGAAGTTCTGAAAGAAGATAAGGCAGTAGTTCGCACTCCTGCAAATGAACTTTCAGCTGAAGAACTCATGGCTGATTCCTTGTCAACGGTAGAGGAGATTATGAGAAAAGCTCCTACCGTGCCTACTCACCCAAGTCAAGATGTACCAGCTTCTCCAGCAAATGAGATTCAAAGAGAAACTCCTGGTGTTCCAAGTCATCCAAGTCAAGATGTACCTTCTTCTCCAGCGGAAGAAAGTGGATTAAGACCAGGTCCAGGTCCTGTTAGACCTAAGAAACTTGAAAGAGAATACAATGAAACCCCAACAAGGGTAGCTGTTTCCTATAAGACGGCAGAGAAAAAAGTAGAACAAGCAGGTCCAGAAACACCTACGCCTGCTACAGAAACAGTGGATATCATCAGCGATACACCACGTCGTAGCCGTAGAGAAGGAGCAAAACCCGTTAAGCCTAAGAAAGAGAAGAAGTCACATGTGAAAGCCTTTGTGATTTCATTCCTTGTATTCCTTGCCTTGCTCTCAGCAGGTGGTTACTTTGGTTACCAGTATGTTCAGTCATCTTTACAGCCTGTGGATGCTTCATCGAAACAATATGTGACGGTTGGAATTCCAGAAGGTTCAAACGTTCAAGAAATCGGTACGACGCTTGAAAAAGCTGGTTTGGTAAAGCATGGTCTGATTTTTAGCTTGTATGCTAAGTACAAAAATTATACCGATTTGAAAGCAGGTTACTACAATTTGCAAAAGAGTATGAGTACAGAAGACTTACTCAAAGAGTTGCAAAAAGGTGGAACAGATGAACCACAAGAACCTGTACTTGCGACTTTGACAATTCCAGAAGGTTATACGATTGATCAAATTGCACAAGCGGTAGGTCAATTGCAAGGTGACTTCAAAGAGCCTTTGACAGCGGATGCTTTCCTAGCAAAAGTTCAAGATGAGACGTTTATCAGTCAAGCAGTAGCCAAATATCCTACTTTATTGGAAAGTTTGCCTGCAAAAGACAGCGGTGCGCGTTATCGTTTGGAAGGATACCTTTTCCCAGCTACTTATTCTATCAAGGAAAGCACAACTGTTGAGAGCTTGATTGATGAGATGTTAGCTGCTATGGATAAGAACCTATCTCCTTACTATAGTACTATCAAATCTAAAAACTTGACTGTCAATGAGTTGTTGACCATTGCTTCCTTGGTCGAAAAAGAAGGTGCCAAGACAGAAGATCGTAAGCTCATTGCAGGTGTATTCTACAATCGTTTGAATCGTGATATGCCCCTTCAAAGTAATATTGCAATCTTGTATGCCCAAGGAAAACTGGGGCAAAATATCAGCCTAGCTGAGGATGTTGCGATTGATACCAACATTGATTCACCTTATAATGTTTATAAAAATGTAGGTCTCATGCCTGGTCCAGTCGATAGTCCAAGTTTGGATGCGATTGAGTCAAGCATCAATCAAACTAAGAGCGATAATCTCTACTTTGTAGCAGATGTCACAGAAGGCAAGGTCTACTATGCTAACAATCAAGAAGACCACGACCGCAATGTCGCTGAACATGTCAACAGCAAACTAAACTAAACAAACTAAAATTATGTGATGCTTCACATAATTTTCTTTCGAAAATATCATCAGAAGAAAGTTGAGAAAAATGGCAGAAAAAACATATCCTATGACCCTTGAGGAAAAGGAAAAACTTGAAAAAGAATTAGAAGAATTGAAATTGGTCCGTCGACCAGAAGTGGTAGAACGCATTAAGATTGCCCGTTCATACGGTGACCTTTCAGAAAACAGTGAGTACGAAGCAGCTAAGGATGAACAAGCCTTTGTTGAAGGACAAATCTCTAGCTTGGAAACAAAAATCCGCTATGCTGAAATCGTCAATAGCGACGCAGTTGCCCAAGACGAAGTAGCGATTGGTAAAACAGTCACTATCCAAGAAATTGGTGAGGACGAAGAAGAAGTTTATATTATCGTAGGCTCAGCTGGTGCGGATGCCTTTGCAGGTAAGGTTTCAAATGAAAGCCCAATTGGACAAGCCTTGATTGGCAAGAAAACAGGTGACACAGCAACCATTGAAACACCTGTTGGTAGCTATGATGTAAAAATCTTGAAGGTTGAAAAAACAGCCTAAAAACAGAAAAAAGGAGTGGGGAGGCTGTGCGCTTCACTCACTCCTTTTTCCATTTTGCTACTCTTCGAAAATCAAATTCAAACCACGTCAGCGTCGCCTTGCCGTATGTATGGTTACTGACTTCGTCAGTTTCATCTACAGCCTCAAAACAGTGTTTTGAGCAACCTACGGCTAGCTTCCTAGTTTGCTCTTTGATTTTCATTGAGTATAAATTAAATTGAATTGGAGACTATATGAATTCAAAGAAGAAAAATAAGATGGAGCGTGGTTTGACCAATCGTCATGTGCAGGTTATGGCCATCGCTGGAACAATCGGAACAGGACTCTTTCTGGGAGCAGGTCGCTCTATCAGCCTAACAGGTCCTTCCATTGTACTGATTTATATGATTACAGGGGCTTTCATGTTCCTCATGATGCGTGCGGTTGGGGAAATGCTTTACCAAGATCCTGAGCAACATACCTTTATCAACTTTATCACGCGCCATTTGGGCAAGGGCTGGGGTTATTTCTCAGTTTGGTCTTACTGGCTATCCGTTGTCTTTATCGGTATGGCGGAAATCACTGCTATCTCTCACTATGTTCAGTTCTGGTTCCCTAGCTGGCCAAGTTGGATGATTGAGATTGGTTTTTTGACCATTCTAGCCTTGGTCAATCTGATTGCGGTTAAGCTCTTTGGGGAAGTTGAGTTTTGGTTTGCTATGGTCAAGATTGTGGCTATTTTAGCTATGATTGCCACAGGAGTCTTTATGGTCTTGACAGGCTTTAAGACACCTCATGGAGTGGCTAGTTTAGCCAATATTGCCGACAATTTCTCTCTCTTTCCAAATGGTGGAGTTAACTTTGTCATGGCCTTCCAGATGGTTTTCTTTGCCTACCTCATGATTGAGTTTATCGGGGTAACGACTTCAGAAACAAAAAATCCACGTCAGGTCTTGCCAAAAGCCGTTAAGGAAATTCCTTTGCGTATCGCCTTTTTCTACGGTGGTGCCCTCTTAGCCATCATGGCTATCATTCCGTGGCGTGAACTTGCATCAGCTGATTCTCCCTTTGTAACAGTATTTGAATTGGCAGGTATCAAGTGGGCAGCGGCCTTGATTAACTTCGTTGTTTTGACGTCAGCAGCATCTGCTCTTAACTCAACCCTTTATTCAACAGGGCGCCATTTGTACCAGATTGCCCATGATTCGCCAAATCGCTTCCTAAAGGCTATTAAAGCAGATACTCTTTCTCGCCACAATGTACCACAAAATGCCATCATTGCCTCAGCGATTTTGATTGCCCTAGCAGCCTTTATCAACGTCTTGCCAGGAGTTTCCGATGCCTTTGCCTTGATTACTGCATCATCCTCCGGTGTCTATATCGCCATTTATATCTTGATTATGGTGGCTCACCTTAAATACCGCAAGTCACCAGACTTTATGGCGGATGGCTATCTCATGCCCCATTATCGTTTCCTAAATCCTTTAACCATGCTCTTCTTTGCCTTTGTCTTTGTAACCCTCTTTTTACAAGAGTCTACATTTGTAGGAGCGATTGGATCAGCTATCTGGATTATCGGTTTTGGGATTTACAGCCAGTGGAAATTTAGAAAATAGATTAAGGACTCATCAACTCAGCTTGGTGGGTTTTTGCTAGTTTGACAGTCTATTGAAATAAGACTATAATCAAACTGTAACAGTGTTTAAGGAGGTTTAGATGTACTTTAGATTGGAAAATAAGGAATCCCATAAATCACAAGAAATAGGGAATCTGATTCGTGCTTATAATCGTTCAAAAAGAGAAGAGGCTGAAAGTGAGCCACTTAATCTTTATGTCGAAGATGAAAAGGGCAATCTCCTGGCAGGTTTGATAGCAGAGACTTTTGGAAATTGGCTAGAAATCGAGTATTTATTTGTAAAAGAGGAACTGAGAGGGCAAGGAATCGGTTCAAGACTATTGCAGCAAGCAGAAACTGAAGCTAAGAATCGTAACTGTCGTTTTGCTTTTGTCAATACCTACCAGTTTCAAGCTCCTGATTTTTATAAAAGGCATGGCTACAAAGAAGTCTTTACCTTACAAGACTATCCCTACATTGGGCAAAGATATTATTATCAAAAGGATTTGTAAGGTGAATATGAAGGTATAAGGCAAAGAGGGGTTCTTGACATAAGTATGGAGGTGGACTGATGGATATGAGTAACTATCGATAAATACCAGTTAAATCCTACAACTTGTGTCTTTCTGGGCAATATTGGGTACAATGCAATGGCAGCTGAGAAATTGGGAATCAAGGCTTATCGGGTTAAGAAAAGAAGTGATGTGGTTGATATCTTAAAACAATTTATTTAAACTAAAAACTCTCTATCTTTTTAAATTGACATTAATCCGAGATTCCCCTCTCGAGTTTTTCAGAATAGAGTGAAATCCGAAAGAAAATGGAAATAATTTTTATTAAACGCTTCCAATAGCGGTTAAAAGTTGACAAATTTAAATTTTAGGACTACACTAAGTAAGTAAATTTTATTTTAAAGGAGAATTCGTTATGAATTTAACATTTTTAGGCTTATGTATTGCCTGTATGGGCGTATCTGTCGGTGAAGGTTTATTGATGAATGGACTGTTTAAATCAGTAGCACGCCAACCAGATATGCTTTCTGAGTTTCGTAGTTTGATGTTTTTAGGTGTTGCCTTTATTGAAGGAACTTTCTTTGTAACTCTTGTCTTCTCATTTATTATCAAATAAATACATGGAACGAGAAGAAAAGGGAGGATTTTAGATGGAAGAAAGTATTAATCCAATCATCTCTATTGGTCCTGTTATCTTCAATCTGACTATGTTAGCCATGACCTTGTTGATTGTGGGAGTTATTTTTGTCTTTATTTATTGGGCAAGCCGCAATATGACCTTGAAACCCAAAGGAAAGCAAAATGTACTTGAGTATGTCTATGACTTTGTTATTGGATTTACAGAACCTAACATTGGTTCGCGCTACATGAAAGATTACTCACTCTTTTTCCTTTGTTTATTTCTTTTCATGGTGATTGCCAATAACCTTGGCTTAATGACAAAGCTTCAAACGATCGATGGGACTAACTGGTGGAGTTCGCCAACCGCTAATTTACAGTATGACTTAACCTTATCTTTTCTTGTCATTTTGTTGACACATATAGAAAGCGTTCGTCGTCGTGGATTTAAAAAAAGTATAAAATCTTTTATGAGTCCTGTTTTTGTCATACCGATGAATATCTTGGAAGAATTTACAAACTTCTTATCTTTGGCTTTGCGGATTTTTGGGAATATCTTTGCAGGAGAGGTCATGACGAGTTTGTTACTTCTTCTTTCCCACCAAGCTATTTATTGGTATCCAGTAGCCTTTGGAGCTAATTTGGCTTGGACTGCATTTTCTGTCTTTATTTCCTGCATCCAAGCTTATGTCTTTACTCTTTTGACATCTGTGTATTTAGGGAATAAGATTAATATTGAAGAGGAATAGAAAGGAGTAACTGATGCACGTAACAGTAGGTGAATTGATTGGTAATTTTATTTTAATCACTGGCTCTTTTATTCTTTTGCTAGTCTTGATTAAAAAATTTGCATGGTCTAATATTACAGGCATTTTCGAAGAAAGAGCTGAAAAAATTGCTTCAGATATTGACAGAGCTGAAGAAGCCCGTCAAAAAGCAGAAGTATTGGCTCAAAAACGCGAAGATGAATTGGCTGGTAGCCGTAAAGAAGCTAAGACAATCATTGAAAATGCAAAGGAAACAGCTGAGCAAAGTAAGGCTAATATCTTAGCAGATGCTAAACTAGAAGCAGGACGCTTAAAAGAAAAAGCAAACCAAGAAATTGCTCAAAACAAAGCTGAAGCTTTACAAAGCGTTAAGGGTGAGGTAGCAGATTTGACCATCAGCCTAGCTGGTAAAATCATCTCACAAAACCTTGACGGTCATGCCCATAAAGAACTCATTGATCAGTATATCGATCAGCTAGGAGAAGCTTAATGGACAAGAAAACAGTAAAGGTAATTGAAAAATACAGCATGCCTTTTGTCCAATTGGTACTTGAAAAAGGAGAAGAAGCCCGTATCTTTTCAGACTTGACTCAAATCAAGCAAGTTGCTGAAGAAACAGGTTTACCTTCTTTTTTAAAAAAAGTGACAGTAGATGAGTCTGACAAGAAAAAAACGATTGCTTTTTTCCAAGACTCTGTGTCACCTTTAATACAAAACCTTATCCAGGTTCTGGCCTACAATCACAGAGCAAATCTTTTTTATGATGTGCTTGTAGATTGCTTGAACCGACTTGAAAAAGAAACAAATCGATTTGAAGTGACGATTACGTCAGCTCATCCTTTAACAGATGAACAGAAGACTCGTTTGCTCCCTTTGATTGAGAAAAAAATGTCTCTGAAAGTGCGGAGTGTAAAAGAACAAATCGATGAAAGTCTCATTGGTGGTTTTGTCATTTTTGCCAATCACAAGACAATTGATGTGAGTATTAAACAACAACTTAAAGTTGTTAAAGAAAATTTGAAATAGAAAGTGGTGTTCTTTTGGCAATTAACGCACAAGAAATCAGCGCTTTAATTAAGCAACAAATTGAAAATTTCAAACCCAATTTTGATGTGACTGAAACAGGTGTTGTAACCTATATCGGGGACGGTATCGCGCGTGCTCACGGCCTTGAAAATGCCATGAGTGGAGAGTTGTTGATCTTTGAAAACGGCTCTTATGGTATGGCTCAAAACTTGGAGTCAACAGACGTTGGTATTATCATCCTAGGTAACTTTACAGATATCCGTGAAGGCGATACAATCCGCCGTACAGGTAAAATCATGGAAGTCCCAGTAGGTGAAAGTCTGATTGGTCGTGTTGTGGATCCGCTTGGTCGTCCAGTTGACGGTCTTGGAGAAATCCACACTGATAAAACTCGTCCTGTAGAAGCACCAGCTCCTGGTGTTATGCAACGTAAGTCTGTATCAGAACCATTGCAAACTGGTTTGAAAGCTATTGACGCCCTTGTACCGATTGGTCGTGGTCAACGTGAGTTGATTATCGGTGACCGTCAGACAGGGAAAACAACCATTGCGATTGATACAATCTTGAACCAAAAAGGTCAAGATATGATCTGTATCTACGTAGCGATTGGACAAAAAGAATCAACAGTTCGTACGCAAGTAGAAACACTTCGTCAATACGGTGCCTTGGACTACACAATCGTTGTGACTGCCTCTGCTTCACAACCATCTCCATTGCTTTTCCTAGCTCCTTATGCTGGGGTTGCCATGGCGGAAGAATTTATGTACCAAGGTAAGCATGTTTTGATTGTTTATGATGATTTATCAAAACAAGCGGTAGCTTATCGTGAACTGTCACTCTTGCTTCGTCGTCCTCCAGGTCGTGAAGCCTTCCCAGGGGATGTTTTCTATCTTCACAGCCGTTTGCTTGAGCGCTCAGCTAAAGTTTCTGATGAACTTGGTGGTGGATCAATTACAGCCCTACCATTTATCGAGACACAAGCAGGAGATATCTCAGCCTATATCGCAACCAACGTGATTTCTATCACTGATGGACAAATCTTCCTTGGCGATGGCCTCTTCAATGCAGGTATTCGTCCAGCCATCGATGCGGGTTCATCTGTATCTCGTGTAGGTGGTTCTGCACAAATCAAAGCCATGAAAAAGGTTGCTGGTACACTTCGTATCGACCTTGCTTCATACCGTGAGTTGGAAGCCTTCACTAAGTTTGGTTCTGACTTGGATGCGGCAACACAGGCTAAGTTGAACCGTGGACGTCGTACAGTTGAAGTTTTGAAACAACCTGTTCACAAGCCATTACCTGTTGAGAAACAAGTAACCATTCTTTATGCTTTGACACATGGTTTCTTGGATACTGTTCCAGTAGATGACATTGTTCGTTTCGAGGAAGAGTTCCATGCCTTCTTTGACGCTCAACATCCAGAGATTTTGGAAACCATTCGTGATACAAAAGACTTGCCAGAAGAAGCAGTCTTGGATGCTGCGATTACAGAGTTTCTCAATCAAACCAGCTTCCAATAAGAATAGAGGTGTCAGATGGCAGTATCTCTAAATGATATTAAAACAAAAATCGCCTCAACAAAAAATACGAGTCAAATCACTAATGCCATGCAAATGGTATCGGCTGCTAAGCTAGGTCGCTCTGAAGAAGCTGCTCGCAACTTTCAAGTTTACGCTCAGAAGGTTCGTAAACTCTTGACGGATATCCTTCATGGTAATGGTGCTGGTGGTTCAACCAATCCAATGTTGATTAGCCGTCCCGTGAAGAAGACAGGCTATATCGTCATCACTTCAGACCGTGGTTTAGTTGGAGGTTATAATTCCTCTATTCTGAAAGCCGTTATGGAGTTGAAAGAAGAATACCACCCAGACGGTACAGGTTTTGAAATGATCTGTATTGGTGGAATGGGAGCTGATTTCTTTAAGGCTCGCGGTATTCAACCACTTTATGAACTACGTGGCTTGGCGGATCAGCCTAGCTTTGATGAAGTTCGTAAGATTATTTCAAAAACTGTTGAAATGTACCAAAATGAACTCTTTGATGAGCTTTATGTTTGCTACAACCACCATGTCAATACGCTAACCAGTCAAATGCGTGTGGAACAAATGCTTCCGATTGTTGACTTGGATCCAAATGAAGCGGATGAAGACTATAGCTTGACTTTTGAATTGGAGACAGGCCGAGAAGAAATTTTGGAGCAGTTGTTGCCTCAATTTGCAGAAAGTATGATTTATGGGGCTATTATCGATGCCAAGACAGCTGAGAATGCTGCAGGTATGACAGCCATGCAAACAGCGACAGATAATGCTAAGAAAGTCATCAATGATTTGACAATTCAGTATAACCGTGCCAGACAGGCGGCGATTACACAAGAAATTACAGAAATTGTAGCAGGTGCTAGTGCCTTAGAATAGGCTCTAGTCCAGCTCGTATGAAAATGAACTTAGGACCTAGTTGAGCTAGGAACCGACAGTATCTTATATAGAATAGGAGAAGGAGATGAGTTCAGGTAAAATTGCTCAGGTTATCGGTCCCGTTGTAGACGTCTTGTTTGCAGCAGGGGAAAAACTTCCTGAGATTAACAATGCACTTGTCGTCTACAAAAATGACGAAAGAAAAACAAAAATCGTCCTTGAAGTAGCCTTAGAGTTGGGAGATGGTATGGTTCGTACTATCGCCATGGAATCAACAGATGGGTTGACTCGTGGAATGGAAGTATTGGACACAGGTCGTCCAATTTCTGTACCAGTAGGTAAAGAGACTTTGGGACGTGTCTTCAACGTTTTGGGAGATACCATTGACTTGGAAGCTCCTTTTACAGAAGACGCAGAGCGTCAGCCAATTCATAAAAAAGCTCCAACTTTTGATGAGTTGTCTACCTCTTCTGAAATCCTTGAAACAGGGATCAAGGTTATCGACCTTCTTGCCCCTTACCTTAAAGGTGGTAAAGTTGGACTTTTCGGTGGTGCCGGAGTTGGTAAAACCGTCTTAATCCAAGAATTGATTCACAACATTGCCCAAGAACACGGTGGTATTTCAGTATTTACCGGTGTTGGGGAACGTACTCGTGAGGGGAATGACCTTTACTGGGAAATGAAAGAATCAGGCGTTATCGAGAAAACAGCCATGGTATTTGGTCAGATGAATGAACCACCAGGAGCACGTATGCGTGTTGCCCTTACTGGTTTGACAATCGCTGAATACTTCCGCGATGTGGAAGGCCAAGACGTGCTTCTCTTTATCGATAATATCTTCCGTTTCACTCAGGCTGGTTCAGAAGTATCTGCCCTTTTGGGTCGTATGCCATCAGCCGTTGGTTACCAACCAACACTTGCTACGGAAATGGGTCAATTGCAAGAGCGTATCACATCAACTAAGAAAGGTTCTGTAACCTCTATCCAGGCTATCTATGTGCCAGCGGATGATTATACTGACCCAGCGCCAGCAACAGCCTTCGCTCACTTGGATTCTACAACAAACTTGGAACGTAAGTTGGTACAATTGGGTATCTACCCAGCCGTTGATCCACTTGCTTCAAGCTCACGTGCCTTGGCACCTGAAATTGTTGGAGAAGAGCACTATGCAGTTGCTGCAGAAGTAAAACGTGTCCTTCAACGTTACCATGAATTGCAAGATATCATTGCTATCCTTGGTATGGATGAGCTTTCTGATGAAGAAAAGACCTTGGTTGCCCGTGCACGTCGTATCCAGTTCTTCTTGTCACAAAACTTCAACGTTGCGGAGCAATTTACTGGTCAGCCTGGTTCATATGTTCCAGTTGCTGAAACGGTACGTGGCTTTAAGGAAATCCTTGATGGTAAACATGACCACTTGCCAGAAGATGCCTTCCGTGGTGTAGGTTCTATCGAAGATGTGATTGCAAAAGCTGAAAAAATGGGATTTTAAGAGGTGATCTATGGCTCAGTTAACTGTCCAGATCGTGACACCAGATGGTCTCGTCTATGATCACCATGCCAGCTATGTATCGGTTCGAACTCTGGATGGTGAGATGGGGATCTTGCCACGACATGAAAATATGATTGCGGTTTTAGCAGTTGATGAAGTAAAGGTGAAACGTATTGATGACGAAGATCACGTGAACTGGATTGCAGTAAACGGCGGTGTTATTGAAATTGCCAATGATATGATCACAATCGTCGCTGACTCTGCAGAACGTGCTCGTGATATCGATATCAGTCGTGCAGAACGTGCCAAGCTTCGTGCAGAACGTGCAATTGAAGAAGCACAAGACAAACACTTGATTGACCAAGAGCGTCGTGCGAAGATTGCACTGCAACGTGCCATTAACCGTATTAATGTCGGAAATAGACTATAAGAAAAAATGAACTTGAAAATTCCAAGTTCATTTTTTATGTTTTCTTAAGGAACAAAACGGATGCAGACTGCTTCTGGAACATGGAAGTCGTTGGAGAGTTCTGCTAGACGACCATTGTCACAATTACGTTTAAAGACAGTTGCATTGTCAGAGTCTTGGTGGACAGCAATGAGAAATTTTTGGTCGGGTGTCAAATCAAAATCTCGCGGAGTCTTACCATGTGTTGGAACGATTTCTAATAACTCTAAGCTACCGTCCGCAAGGATGGTATATACTGCGATAGAATCATGGCCACGGTTAGAAGCGTAGAGGTATTTACCGTCTTTAGAGAGACGAATAGCAGCAGTCCCATTAAAGCCTTCGTAAGCTTCTGGTAAAGTTGAAATAACTTGCATGCGTTCAAATTCGCCAACACCATCGTAGATTAAAACTTCGATAGTACTATTGAGTTCACAAATGAGATAAGCGATTTTATAGTGGTTATGGAAAACGATATGGCGTGAGCCTGCTCCTGGCTGGCTGTGATAGGTATAGATCTTAGATAATTTCCCTTCTTGATCAAGGTCATAGGTGATGACTTGGTCAGTACCCAAATCACAGGTCACTAGATAGTGGTCAGGTGTTAAATCTGTAAAGTGAACATGAGGAGATGCTTGATTCTCATGTGGACCTTGGCCACTGTGTTGATCTACATCACTAAGTAAAAGACTCCCATCTTCCTGACGTTTATAAACAAGTACCTGTCCCTTGTGGTAGTTGGCTGCATAGACCAAATTACGCTTTTCATCAACGGCAACATAACAGTGGGGAGCTCCTTCTTCAACGACATGATTTAATAAAGTCCCGTCAGTTTGATAGGCTGCAATTCCTCCCTTATCGTCTTGACTACCAACAGTATATAAATGTTGGTGCTGGTCAAAGGCAAGGTAGGTTGGACTTGGCTCAGCTGCAAAAAGTTCTAGATTTGAAAGCTGACCAGTTTCTGTATCAAAGTCAGCCTTGTAAATCCCTTGGGAAGTCCGACGTGTATAAGTTCCAAAATAAACAGTTTCTTTCATAACGTTACCTCTATATAAAGATAAGACTATTATATCACAAAAACAAGCCAATTAAAGACATCCAATTAGATGTAAGCACTTTAAAAAAATAATTGATTGCTTTTTTGAAAAATATAATAATATTGAGATTGTTTTCCTTACTTTTCTTCTTAAAAGTGCTATAATGAATTCATAAAATGTTTAAAGGAGTCCTTACTATGAAAAACCGAGTTTTTCTAGCAGCTGGTGTAGCTATACTCTCGGCGGCTATGCTAGCAGCGTGTTCAACAGGTGGTAAAGATGCTACTAAACCTGTTACCTATACCTATGTCTTCTCTACAGATCCTACGACTCTGGATTATACAGTTTCTGGGAATGTCAGCACTAAACAGATTACAGGTAATGTTATTGATGGTTTACTAGAAAATGATCAATATGGAAATCTAATTCCATCAGTTGCAGAAGATTGGACTGTTTCTAAAGATGGTTTGACCTATACCTATAAAATCCGTCAGGGTGTCAAATGGTATACTAATGAGGGCGAAGAGTACGGTGAAGTCAAAGCTCAGGACTTTGTAACTGGTCTGAAGCACGCAGCTGATAAGAAATCACAGGCTCTTTATCTGGTTCAAGACTCAGTTCAAGGTTTGGATGATTATGTCAATGGGAAAACAACAGATTTCTCTACTGTTGGTGTAAAAGCGACAGATGATTATACGGTTGTTTACACTTTGAACCATCCAGAATCTTTCTGGAATTCCAAGACAACAATGGGCGTTCTTGCCCCAATTAGCGAGGACTTTTTGGCTTCTAAAGGAGATGACTTTGGGAAGGCGACTGATGTAACAAGCATTCTTTATAATGGTGCCTATCTCCTCAAGGGATTGACATCTAAATCTTCTATTGAGATGACCAAAAATCAAAACTATTGGGATAAGCAAAATGTCTTTATTGATGATATTAAATTGTCTTTCTTTGATGGTCAGGACGCCGATTCTCTTGGACGTGGCTTTGATGAAGGACATTATCCAGCGGCACCCCTCTTTAAAAATTCTGCCAATTATGAACGTCTAAAAGAAAAATACAAGGATAATATTGTGTATGGACCACAAAGAGGCGGAACTTACTATATCTCAACTAATATCGATCGTGTAGCTTATAACCATACTGCTAAAACAAGTGATGCGGAAAAATCATCCACTAAAAAGGCTTTGTTGAATAAGGATTTCCGTCAATCCTTGGCTTTCGCTGCAGATCGTACCGCTGCAGTATCTCAAGTATTTGGGGACGAAGTGGCACCTCGTAAATTACGTACAAGTTTTACCCCTCCAACATTTGTCCAAGTTGGAGAGCAGTCATTTGGGCAAGTAGCTAAGGCAGAACTGGATAAGTTAGATGATGTATGGAAAGACGTCAGTCTTGATGATGCCCAGGATTCACTTCATAATGTAGACAAGGCTAAAGCTAAATTTGAAGTTGCTAAGAAAACACTTCAAGCCGATGGAGTACAGTTCCCCGTTCATTTAGACCTTCCAGTTTCCTCTACTCAGACAGATTTTATTCGTCAAGCCCAATCTTATAAACAATCCATTGAGGAAGCCTTAGGCTCTGAAAATATAGTGATTGACATTCAACAAGTTTCTGATGATGAATTGGGAAATATGACAGTATTTGCAACATCGACTAACAATACTGATTGGGATATCAATGTAAATAGTGGTTGGAGTCCTGATTATGCAGATCCATCAACCTATTTAGATGTATTTGATCCAACATCTGGCCCAACTCTTCTAGGAGCACTTGGTGTAGCACCAGGTACAGATAATCCGGCAATCAAAGCTGTTGGTTTAGATAAGTTTAAAGAGTTAATTACTGATGCTAGTGGTGAGAAAATAGATCTGCAAAAACGTTATTCTAAATATGCTAAAGCACAAGCTTGGTTAACAGATAGTGCCTTGGTTATCCCTGTACACTCAGATGGTGCCCAAATGCTAATAACGAAGAAAGTTCCAGGTAGCGGTGCAGGTGGTTGGGTAGGTGATAAGACAAGTGAAAACAGCTACAAGTACCAAAAATTACAAGACAAGATTGTAACGTCTAAAGAAATGGATGACTTCCGCAAGAAATTTGCTGATGAAAAAGCCAAATCAAATGCTGATTATCAGAAGAACTTAGACCGTCATATTCAAGACTAATCAAATCTCCTCTTTTGAGGGGATTTTTTATGTCGCTGTCTCCATGTAATACTCAATGAAAATCAAAGAGCAAACTAGGAAGCTAGCCGCAGGCTGTACTTGAGTACGGCAAGGCGAAGCTGACGTGGTTTGAAGAGATTTTCGAAGAGTATAAGCACTTAAAAAAAGAGTTATTTTACTTCAAAAATGGTATAATGAGAGAATGATAGAAAGGAAGTATTTATGGAGCAAAAAGAGAAACATTTTAGCCTATCTTGGTTTTTTAAGTGGTTTTTAGATAACAAGGCCATTACGGTATTTTTAGTAACCTTATTATTGGGACTGAATCTTTTTATTTTAAGTAAGATTAGTTTTCTATTTTCACCTGTTTTAGACTTTTTAGCAGTTGTGATGTTGCCAGTCATTCTGTCTGGTTTACTATACTATTTACTGAATCCTATTGTTGATTGGATGGAAAAACACAAAGTCAATCGCGTCATAGCCATCAGCATTGTCTTTGTCATCATCGCTCTCTTTATCATTTGGGGCTTGGCAGTAGCTATTCCAAATCTGCAACGTCAAGTTTTAACATTTGCAAGAAATGTACCAATCTACCTTGAAGATGCAGACAGAGTTATTGACGATCTGGTAACCAAGCGTTTACCAGATGATTTCAGACCTCAGTTAGAACAAGTTTTGACCAACTTCTCAAGTCAGGCTACAGTTTGGGCAAGTAAGGTTTCATCTCAGGCAGTCAACTGGGTGAGCGCCTTTATTAGCGGGGCTTCTCAAGTGATTGTTGCTTTGATTATCGTTCCTTTCATGCTCTTTTATCTTTTGCGTGATGGGAAAGGCCTACGTCACTATTTGACCCAATTCATGCCGACTAAATTGAAGGAACCTGTTGGACAAGTTTTATCCGATGTGAATCAACAGTTGTCCAACTATGTTCGAGGGCAAGTGACAGTGGCTATTATTGTAGCAGTAATGTTTATGATTTTTTTCAAGATTATTGGTCTACGCTATGCGGTTACGCTGGGTGTTACTGCTGGTATTTTAAATCTGGTTCCTTATCTGGGTAGCTTCCTAGCCATGCTTCCTGCCTTAGTTCTGGGCTTGATTGCTGGTCCAGTCATGCTTTTGAAAGTGGTGATTGTCTTTATCGTAGAACAAACTATTGAAGGACGTTTTGTTTCTC
Source organism: Streptococcus pneumoniae (assembly GCF_001171885.1). Lineage (GTDB taxonomy): Bacteria > Bacillota > Bacilli > Lactobacillales > Streptococcaceae > Streptococcus > Streptococcus pneumoniae_A. The sequence goes on along the minus strand of NZ_CKQD01000008.1, from coordinate 8,649 downwards.
CATTGATTTTGGGAAGTCAATTAAACATCCATCCTATTAATGTTCTCTTTGTCTTGTTAACTTCAGGATCCATGTTTGGCATCTGGGGAGTCTTGCTCGGTATTCCGGTTTATGCCTCTGCTAAGGTTGTCATTTCAGCCATTTTTGAATGGTATAAGGTAGTCAGTGGTCTATATGAATTAGAGGGCGAGGAAGTCAAGAGTGAACAATAGTCAACAGATGTTACAGGCTTTGGAAGAGCAAGATTTAGCCAAGGCTGAGCATTATTTCGCCAAAGCTTTAGAAAATGATTCAAGTGACCTTTTGTATGAGTTAGCCACCTATCTTGAAGGAATTGGTTTTTATCCTCAGGCCAAGGAAATTTACCTGAAAATCGTAGAGGATTTTCCAGAGGTTCATCTTAATCTAGCAGCAATTGCTAGCGAAGATGGTCAAATAGAAGAAGCTTTTGCCTACCTAGAGGAAATCCAAGCTGACAGTGACTGGTATGTTTCGGCTTTGCTTCTTAAGGCAGACCTTTACCAGATGGAAGGTTTGACAGATGTGGCGCGTGAAAAATTATTAGAAGCCTTGACTTACTCAGAGGATCCTCTCTTGATATTAGGATTGGCAGAATTGGATAGTGAGTTAGAAAATTACCAAGAGGCCATTCAAGGCTATGCTCAGTTAGATAATCGCTCGATTTATGAGCAAACAGGCATTTCCACCTATCAACGAATTGGCTTTGCCTATGCCCAGTTAGGGAAATTTGAAACGGCCACAGAGTTTTTAGAAAAAGCCTTGGAGTTAGAATACGATGACCTAACAGCTTTTGAGTTAGCCAGCCTTTACTTTGATCAAGAAGAATACCAAAAAGCTGTCCTCTATTTTAAGCAACTTGATACTATTTCTCCTGACTTTGAAGGCTATGAGTATGGTTATAGCCAGGCCTTACATAAGGAACATCAAGTTCAAGAAGCCCTGCGTATCGCTAAGCAAGGCTTGGAGAAAAATCCATTTGAAACTCGTCTCTTGCTGGCTGCTTCACAATTTTCTTATGAATTGCATGATGCAAGTGGGGCAGAAAATTATCTCCTTACTGCAAAAACAGACGCTGAGGATACAGAAGAAATCTTGCTTCGTTTAGCCACTATTTATCTGGAGCAGGAGCGTTATGAGGATATTCTAGACTTGCAGAGTGAGGAGCCAGAAAATCTTTTGACCAAGTGGATGATTGCTCGCTCTTATCAAGAAATGGACGATTTGGATACTGCTTATGAGCATTACCAAGAGTTGGCAGGAGATTTGAAGGACAATCCAGAGTTTCTAGAACACTATATCTATCTCTTGCGTGAATTGGGCTACTTTGAGGAAGCAAAAGTCAATGCTCACGCTTACTTAAAACTGGTTCCAGATGATGTTCAAATGCAAGAATTGTTTGAGAGATTGTAAGAATATTTAAACATATAGAACTGTAGTTTATCTCTTTTGATAGCTACGGTTTTTATTTGTATATGATAGAATTTTTTTGCAAAAATGGTTGGTTATTTTGTTTATTCATGCTATAATAGGAACAATTACTTTTAGGAGGTGCAGTATGTCTTATTTATTTGAGATATTACCAAGTTTACTGAATGGTGCGAGCACGACTGTACAGGTCTTTGCACTGGTCTTGCTATTTTCGATTCCTTTGGGCGTTTTGATTGCCTTTGCCTTGCAAGTCCATTGGAAGCCCCTCCATTATCTGATTAACATTTACATTTGGGTTATGCGTGGTACCCCCTTACTCTTGCAACTGATTTTTATTTATTATGTGCTCCCGAGTATTGGGATTCGTTTGGATCGCCTTCCTGCTGCCATTATTGCCTTTGTTCTCAACTATGCAGCTTACTTTGCAGAAATTTTCCGTGGGGGAATTGACACTATTCCAAGAGGACAGTATGAGGCTGCCAAGGTTTTGAAGTTTAGCCCTTTTGACACAGTGCGCTATATTATCTTACCCCAAGTGACCAAGATCGTGCTTCCTAGTGTCTTTAACGAAGTTATGAGTTTGGTCAAGGATACTTCTCTGGTCTATGCTCTCGGAATTTCAGACCTTATCTTGGCTAGTCGAACAGCTGCCAACCGTGACGCCAGTCTGGTTCCCATGTTCTTGGCAGGTGCCATTTACTTGATTTTAATTGGGATTGTGACAATTATTTCCAAAAAAGTTGAGAAGAAGTACAGTTATTATAGATAGGAGGCAGCTATGTTAGAATTACGAAATATCAATAAAGTCTTTGGAGACAAACAAATTCTGTCTGATTTCAGTCTAAGTATTCCTGAAAAGCAAATCCTGGCTATCGTTGGACCTTCTGGTGGAGGTAAGACAACTCTTTTACGTATGCTTGCAGGTCTTGAAACCATTGATTCAGGGCAAATCTTTTATAATGGACAACCTTTAGAGCTGGATGAATTGCAGAAGCGGAATCTACTGGGATTTGTCTTCCAAGATTTTCAACTGTTCCCTCATTTATCAGTTCTGGAAAATTTGACTTTATCGCCTGTGAAGACCATGGGGATGAAGCAGGAAGAAGCTGAGAAGAAGGCGAGTGGACTCTTGGAACAGTTAGGACTAGGAGGACACGCAGATGCCTATCCATTCTCATTATCAGGTGGACAAAAGCAACGGGTGGCTTTGGCGCGTGCTATGATGATTGACCCAGAAATCATTGGCTACGATGAACCAACTTCTGCCCTAGATCCAGAATTGCGCTTGGAAGTGGAAAAACTGATCTTGCAAAATAGGGAACTTGGGATGACCCAGATTGTGGTAACCCACGATTTGCAGTTCGCGGAAAATATCGCAGATCAGATTCTCAAAGTTGAGCCTAAGTAGGAGGTGTCGATGACTAATAAGAAAGTTGTTTTAGTATTGGTTTCGCTCCTGACTCTCTTTTTAACAGCTTGTACTCAGAAGGCTAGTGATCCCAAGCAAGATAACTGGGATAAATATCAAGAGCAGGGGAGTATAACTATTGGTTTTGACAATACTTTTGTACCCATGGGTTTTGAAGAAAAGAATGGCCAATATACGGGCTTTGATATTGACTTAGCACAAGCAGTTTCTGAAAAATTAGGTTTTAAGGTGCAATTTCAGCCAATCGACTGGGATATGAAGGAGACAGAACTGCAAAATGGAACCATAGATGCCATCTGGAATGGCTATTCTGCCACTGATGAACGCCGAGAGAAGGTTGCCTTTAGCATTCCATATATGGAAAATCAGCAAGTTCTGGTTGCGAAGAAAAGCCAGCAAATTCATTCAGTAGAGGATATGAAGGATAAGACTTTGGGAGCCCAAGCCGGTTCCTCTGGTTATTTGGATTTTGAAGCCCAGCCAGATTTATTGAAAAATCGAGTCAAAGACCAGAAGGCCAATCAGTACCAGAGTTTCAATGAGGCCTTGATTGATTTGAAAAATGACCGGATTGATGCTCTGTTAATTGACCGAGTGTATGCTAATTACTATCTCCAGTCTGAAGGGATATTAAATGACTACAATGTCTTTTCAGCAGGATTTGAAAGTGAATCTTTTGCGATCGGAGTTAGACCAGCTGATAAAAGATTATTAACAGCATTAAACCAGGCTTTTATCGAACTATACCAAGAAGGAAAGTTCCAAGAAATCAGCCAAAAATGGTTTGGAGAAGATGTCGCAACCAAAGAAGTAAAAGAAGGACAGTAATATAAAATAGTGGCTGAGACTGCGTTTTGATTAGCAAAACGCAGTTTTTTGTAATCTAGGAAAACGATAATAGCGATTGAATCTGCATAATTGAATATGGAATATCCCACTGTGATTTCTAAACCATTGTTAAAAATTGATTTGACTTTCAAAACTAAAATGTTCTGTAATAAAATGCTGATGTAACTGTTTCAGGAACAATAAAATGCATAATATCAAGGTTTTTGCACCTTGCATTATGCGTTTTTGTGATTTTAAAACTTGTTAGCTGATTTTTTACAATCCTGCGAAATCTTTGATTTCTTGTGCTGACATTGAAGAGTCGCAACGGACGTTGATTTGTCCATCTGCAACGTGAACAAAGCCTGGTACAGTTGGGATTCCATAGCGTGAGCGGAATGCTTGCAACTCATTGAGTTGGCTTGGTTCTTCACTATTGATGAAGTAGATGTGGGCTTTGGTTTCAGCTACGACACCTGACAATGTACCTGCAAATTTACGGCAGTAAGGGCAAGTTTTGCGACCGATAAAGAAGGTTGCAGTTTCCTTTTTATCAAGAGCTTCTTGCGCACGTGCTACTGTAGTGACTTCAAGGTCTTTGATATTATCTAAAAATTGTTCCATGAGATTACCTCGCTTTCATTGATAAGTCTAGTATGCCATAAAGTTTCTAAAATTGCTTAGATTTGATACGAAAAAAAGATGAGATTGGTTGGTCTCATCTTTTATAGGGTCTTATTTTACAAAAGCATTGATTTCTGCTTCGATATTAGCAATCTTAGCTTGTGATTCTTCGTTAGTTTCACCTACAACTGCAATGTAGAACTTGATTTTTGGTTCTGTACCTGAAGGGCGAACGGCAATCCATGAACCGTCAGCAAGTGTGTATTTCAACACATCACTTGGAGGAGTTGTCAAGTTTGTAACAGTACCGTCAGCAGCAGTAGCAGTTTGTGCCTTGAAGTCTTCTACGACAGTGATAGCTGTTGCATTCCATTCTTTTGGAGCATTGTTACGGAATTTAGCCATAATCGCTTTGATTTGTTCAGCACCATCGACACCAGAAAGGGTAACAGAGATAGTCTTTTCAGCGTAGTAGCCGTATTCTTTGTAGATTTCTTCGATACCGTCAGCAAGTGTCAAACCACGTGAACGGTAGTAGGCAGCAAGTTCAGCAACGACAAGAACAGCTTGGATAGCGTCTTTATCACGTACGAATGGTTTAATCAAGTAACCGAAGCTTTCTTCAAATCCCATCATGTATGTGTGATTGTGTTTTTCTTCGAATTCTTGGATTTTCTCAGCGATAAATTTGAAACCTGTCAAAACGTTGAACATAGTTGCGCCGTAGCTTTCAGCAATCTTCGTTACCAAGTCAGTTGATACGATAGATTTGCAGAGCGCTGCATTTTCAGGAAGAGTTCCAGCATTTTTGTGGGCTTCCAAGATGTATTTAGCCATGATAGCACCGATTTGGTTACCTGAAAGGTTGAGGTAGCTACCATCTTTTTGAAGAACTTCAACACCAACACGGTCAGCGTCAGGGTCAGTTGCGACAAGAACATCTGCACCAACTTGACGACCAAGTTCTTCAGCAAGAGCAAAGGCTGCTTGGCTTTCTGGGTTTGGAGATTTTACAGTTGAGAAGTCTGGATCAGCAGTTGCTTGCGCTTCAACGACTTGAACAGAGTCAAATCCTGCTTGGGCAAGAGCACGACGAGCCAACATTTCCCCAGTACCATGAAGTGGTGTGTAGACAATCTTCATGTCTTTACCAAATTCTTCAATCAAGGCTGGGTTGATGTTTACATCTTTGACTTCTTTGAGGTATTCCACATCGACAGCTTCTCCGATAACTTCAATCAAACCAGAAGCTTTTTCAGTTTCCACATCAGCAACTTCAACAGCAAATGGGTTTTCGATTGCGCGGATATAAGTAGTCAAAGCGTCTGCGTCGTGTGGAGGCATTTGTCCACCGTCTTCACCGTAAACCTTGTAACCGTTAAATGGTGCAGGGTTGTGGCTGGCTGTGACCATGATACCCGCGAAGCAGTTGAGATGACGAACTGCAAATGAGAGTTCTGGAGTTGGACGGAGGCTTTCAAATACGTAAGATTTGATGCCGTGTTTAGCAAGAACTGCCGCAGATTCAAAGGCAAACTCAGGTGAGAAGTGACGGCTATCGTAGGCAATTGCTACACCGCGTTCTTTTTCGTTTCCACCTTTTGACTCAATCAAACGAGCCAATCCTTCAGTAGCTTGGCGAACAACGTAGATGTTGATGCGGTTTGTACCAGCACCAATCAAGCCACGCATCCCTGCAGTACCAAATTCAAGATTTGTATAGAAGGCATCTTCCTTTGTTTTCTCATCCATATTTTCCAAATCTTGACGAAGGTAGTCAGGAAGCTCCGCAAAATCAACCCATTTCTGGTAATTTTCTTGGTAAGACATTCAAATTCTCCTTTATTTTTAAAACATTTAATCAGTTTTATTATATCATTTTTTTTAGTTTTAGTAAAACCTTATCTGCTTCGAAAATCTCTTCAAACCAGGTCAGATTGAATTTGGGGTTTATATGATGTTGAGGCTAGGAAAAATTCAAGTTCAGTAACAAAAATAAGTCTTCTCATAATAAAACATTGATACCAAACGTTTTATTATGAGAAGACTTTTATCCAGCATCTTTATACACAACCTCAAAACAGTGTTTGGAATAATCTGTGACTAGACGTTTAGTTCTAAGAATGCCATCTTGACCAGATGGTTTTCTTGACCGTTATTGGTGATAATCTTCCAGCAAGGCTTCAAACTCAGCCACAGTCATACCCAGCTGTTGGCTGGCAAATTCAGTGCTTAATACATGTTGGCGAACTAGATTTGCTAACATCGCGAAACCGCCTTCTGCACGCCCTCTCTCCAACCCTTTCTCCTCAGCTTGTTCCAAGGCATAGTCCTGTGCTAACAAGGCTTGTTCTTCTCGCATACGTAGTTGACTAAACATTTTTCTGTCCTCCTCGGACCAGCTCTTGTAGTCCAGCAGTTGGTCTGCTTGGCTGATGGCTCGCTCGGGGTGCTGGGTAAAGGGCTTGTTCCCGAAAAACTCCAACCACGGCTTGCGAACCTTGTCTTTGCTGGTTTCTCTGTATTTTTTTAGTTCTAAGAACGCCATTTTGACTAGATGGTTTTCTTGACCGTTATTTGTGATAGTTAAGACTTCACCTGTCGTGTCCTCGCGCATACTAAAGCTATGGAAAGCCAACTCATCTGAAAAGTAATTGCTGTCCACGATTGCAATAGCATAAACAGGTGCGATGTGTTTGTAACTTTGATGAGTATTGCCTTCTCGTTGGCGAATTTTTTCGAGGTTTTGATTGACTTGGCTGCACAGATAAGCCCACAGGCGATTGATGAAAAAATTCTGATGATGTACTTGAATCTCAATGATAACCTGTGTCCCATTGTCCAACTCCGCCAAGACATCTATGCTAGTATAGAAATCCTGCGCCGAGTAGGGTAAAGAAGGCAAGACGTGAATATTGCTTCCCTCCAAAATGGTCACATTTTTGGCTGGTAAATCCAGCATATCGCGAATAAATTGACAAGTGATTTCTGGGTTGCTGAAAATTTTCTTAGCAACCAAATCATTAGTTGGGCTGATGCCCAGATGTCTTAGAATCATCCTTTTCCTCCTTTTATTATACCACATTTTTTAATCTAATTTACTAGATTCGATGCTTCTATCTATTTATTCGGAAAAGAAAGTGAAAAGTTCAAACTTTCCTAACAAAAAAGATAGCCAAACTCTTTACATCAAGAAATTTAGCTATCTTTTTTAGGTTGTTTTAAGATTGCATAACGCTTACAGAATTCTCACTTATGTTCTTTCAACAGCACTTCAAACTCAGCTACAGTCATGCCTAACTGCTGGCTGGCAACCTCAGGTGTTAAAAGATGCTGGCGAACCATATCCAGGAAGGCAAAGAGTTTTCCACGTTCAAGTCCTTGTTCAATACCCTCTGCACGACCACGTTCCAACCCTTTTTCCTCCGCTTGTTCCAAGGCATAGTCCTGTGCTAACAAGGCTTGTTCTTCTCGCATACGTAGTTGACTAAACATTTCCCTATCCTCCTCGGACCAGCTCTTATAGTCTAGCAGTTGGTCTGCTTGGCTGATGGCTCGCTCGGGTTGTTGGGTAAAGGGTTTATTCCCGAAAAACTCCAACCATGGCTTGCGAACCTCGTCTTTGCTGGTTTCTCTGTATTTTCTTAATTCCAAGAACGCCATCTTGACCAGATGGTTTTCTTGTCCGTTATTAGTGCTGGTTAAAACCTCACCTGTCGTGTCCTCTCGCATGCTAAAACTGTGAAAAGCCAAGTCATCTGAGAAGTAGTTGCTATCTACAATTGCGATGGCATATACTGGTGCGATATGTTTGTAACTTTGGTGTGTGTCACCTTCTCGTTGGCGAATTTTTTCGAGATTTTGATTGACCTGACTACATAGATAAGCCCACAAACGATTGATGAAAAAATTCTGATGATGCACTTGAATTTCAATGATTACTTGGGTTCCATTATCTAGTTCAGCTAAAACATCTATACTGGTATAGAAATCCTGTGCCGAGTAGGGCAGGGAAGGCAAGACGTGAATATTACTTCCTTCCAAAATGGTCACATTTTTGGCTGGCAAGTCCAACATATCGCGGATAAATTGACAAGTGATTTCTGGATTGCTGAAAATTTTCTTAGCAACCAAATCATTGGTCGGGCTAATGCCCGGATGTCTGAGAATCATTCTTTCTCTCCTTTCATTATAGCACATTTTTAAATCTAGGTTTGCTAGATTCGATGCTTCTATCTATTTATTCGTAAGCGCGTCATAACAAGGTATCTATCATTCATGGAGCTCCTCCTGTATACTATTAGTAAAGTAAAACTATT
>NZ_CKQD01000007.1 GCF_001171885.1 Streptococcus pneumoniae | reverse complement strand
GACTTTTTTTCTACAACAAAATAGGCTCCATAATATCTATAGGGGATTTACCCACTACAAATATTATAGAGCCGTCTTTTTAGCCTTTATAAGCTACGATGCCAATGATGGTATCAACTGCACGTTCCATAGTCTGAAGACTGACGTATTCAAAACGTCCATGCATATTCTCGCCACCTGCAAAGATATTGGGAGTTGGGATTCCCATAAAGGAAATCTTAGAGCCGTCTGTCCCTCCACGGATTGGTTCGATTATAGGAGTGATCCCCAAATCTTCCATAACGGCTTTAGCAATGGTAATTGGAGTCATATCTTTTTCAATGACTTCTTTCATATTGTAGTACTGGTCTGTCAAGTTTAGGGTGACACGGTCGCTACCAAGTTCTTGATTCATCTTATCGGCGATTGACTGCATAGCTGATTTACGCGCTTCAAAGGCATCTTTTTCAAAATCGCGAATGATGTAACTTGCATGCGCCTCCTCGACACTACCTGTCACATCCATTAGATGGTAAAAACCTTGGTAGCCATCCGTTAACTCAGGTCGGTCATTTTCTGGAAGTTGATTATGAAAATCAATTGCTAGCTGAAGAGCATTAACCATCTGACCTTTGGCAGTACCAGGGTGGACATTGCGTCCTTGGAAATGCAATTCAGCACCTGCTGCTGAAAAGGTCTCGTACTGAAGTTCACCTAGTGGGCCACCATCAACTGTGTAGGCAAAATCGACATCAAAATCTTCTGCATCAAATTTATTAGCACCAACCCCGATTTCCTCATCTGGACCAAAACCAACACGAATCTCACAGTGTTTAATTTCAGGGTGAGCAGTTAGATATTCAATAGCAGTCATAATTTCAGCAATTCCTGACTTGTCATCAGCACCTAGCAAGGTTGTTCCATCTGTTGTGATGAGTGTTTGTCCTGAATATTTCTCTAGACTCTTAAAGTCAGCTGGATCGAGTTTGAAACCAGAATTTCCAAGTTCAATCACACCACCATCGTAGTTTTCAATTACCTGTGGATTGACTCCTTCGGCATTAAAATCAGCAGTATCCATGTGGGAGATGAAACCAATTTTACGTGTTAAAGATGGATCATTGGCTGGTAAGGTCCCAATTGCAAAACCATTTGGAAGGTAGTAGACGTTTTGCAGTCCAACACGTTTCATTTCAGGGATAAGAACATTGGTTGCAAAGTCAACCTGACTCTGTGTACTTGGAGTAGTAGTAGAGTGTTCATCAGAGCGCGTGTTGACCTTAACGTAGGTTAAGAAGCGGTCCAAGAGATTTGGATAAGTCATAAAAAACTCCTTTTGAATTCATTTTTTCCATTGTATCATAGAAAGAAGAGAAAAACAAAAGACAGAAGTTAGGGCAATCTGCTATGTTAGCGTTTACTTATCAGTGTATTCATGATAAAATAAACTTGATAAAAATATCACAAGGAAGCAGTTATGAAAAAAGCAATTTTAATGATGACCTTTGGTTCGCCAGAAGAGATTACCTTTGAAGGTGTGGCTGATTTTTTCACAAATATTCGTCGTGGAGTGAGACCTCAAGACCACGAGATTCAAACTCTCTATGATAATTATGTACGAATTGGAGGTACTCCTCTGCAAAAAATTACCCGGGAAGAGGTTGCCTTGGTAGAGGCTAGGCTGGGGAATGAGTATAGTGTCTATTTTGCCAATAAGTTTTCCAGTCCCTTTATCCCAGATGTGATTAGTCAGATGGAAGCAGACGGAATTGAACAATGTATTTGTTTGATTTTGGAGCCTCATTATTCGTTCTACTCTGTCATGGGATACGAGAAATTTTTAGAAAGCAAACAAATTCAATTTTTAGTTATTAAAGACTGGTATCAAGAAGAAGCGCTCTTAAACTATTGGGCAGATGAAATTGATAAGATTTTAAAAGAAGAAGTAAAGCAGGATAGCTTCAAAGTCATCTTTTCAGCCCACAGTGTGCCCATTTTTGCCTTGGATTTTGGTGACCCTTATATTGACCAAATTTTTGAAAATAGCAAGCTAGTCGCTGAAAAACTAAGTTTGAGTTCCGAGCAATATACAAACACTTGGCAAAGTGAGAGTGATATTGGTATTCCATGGATTAAGCCAGATGTTTTAGAGTATCTCAGAGAACAGAAAGAACATCCAGACCATTATATTTTTGTTCCTATCAGCTTCATCAGTGAGCACATTGAGGTCTTGTTTGACAATGATGTGGAATGTTATGAGTTATGTCAAGAATTGGGTGTGACCTACCATCGTCCACCAATGCCAAATACGGATTCTCGTTTGATTGATGCCTTGGTCAATACAGTCAGAGCTAATGAACATCAGGAGTTTAAGGAATTTCTCCCAGAAGAAGAAACCTTTGATGAGTTAGTTCCTTCAGATGAGACTAAAAATATTTTGGCCGAATTTCAAGATTTACAAATGCCGGAATTTGTGAAAAAACTGATTGAGAAAAAAGGTCGGGAGAATGTTAAGATGCCTTATTTGATCAAGAAAATGCTTGAGAAAGCAGGCAAGTTACCAAAAGAGTAAAGAAAAAGGATTTAGCTTTGCGCTAGATACTTTTAATCGATTATTTTTTCTCAAGAAGGGCTTTGATTTCTTGAAGTACTTCCAATTCAGTTGGTTTTTTTTCGGCAGTTTTTTCTTCCTTTATGCCAGTCAGTTTCTGTGCTTTTTCAATACCCTTGATAATAAAGAAGAGGGCGGTACCGACAAAGATAAAATTGATAATAGCACTTAAAAAGTTACCATAGCCGACTCCATGCCAAGAAAGTTGAGCGATACGTTCGACTTTAGCAGCTTTCAAAGCGGGATTTAAAATAAGAGGAGTGATAATGTCATTTACAAGCGAAGTAACGATAGCACCAAAAGCAGAGGCAATGACAACACCGACAGCAAGGTCAATAACATTTCCTCGAAGCAAGAATGATTTTAGATTTTTTAACATACTGTTTTCCTTTCAATGTTTCGTGTTTCATTGTATCCTAAATCATTATAGAAGGCAATTAAAAGGCTCATAAATGGAGCATTATTTTCTAAAAATATAGATCTTGCTCAAGATATAATTGATGATAATAATGAGTATTTGTGCAATTATTGTTTCAATTGCATTTATCCTATCAAGATTCCCGTTTACGAACTGACCAATAATATTAGGAAACTGGGTTACAAAGAGAAAAGTTAAAAACAAGTCTAACAGAAAAGTAGAAAGGCGGGCAAGAGAAAATTTCACTAAACGGCTTGGCCAATTCTGCCTAGCTTGCTTAAATACAATCCTATCATTTGTGATAAAGGCAAAGAGGATACCAATAATATTTGCTAAGGCAGTAGCAAGGAGTTCCTGATGACTTAGTTGATAAATGACTAGTCGTGAGAGAATCGAAACTAGAGTTGTTGCAAGGCCAAAGAAGAGATAGGCTAAGATTTCATTGTTAAAAATTTTTTGAATAGGTTTTTTCATGCTTTAAGTATAGCATAAAGCAGGCTATTGTGCTATACTAGTAAGGTTGAATAAAGCAACCCTTGGTGCTTAGCTTCTTTCACCAAGCATATTACACGCGGGCAACCGCCAAAGGAGAAAAGATGAAAAAATTAACTATTCGTGATGTTGCAGATATCGCAATCGTCGCTGCTATCTATGTCGTTTTGACTGTCACACCGCCTCTAAATGCCATCAGCTATGGTGCTTATCAGTTTCGTATTTCAGAAATGATGAACTTTATGGCTTTTTACAATCCTAAGTACATCATCGGAGTTACCATCGGTTGTATGATTGCTAATTTCTTTAGCTTCGGACTGCTAGATGTCTTTGTTGGTGGTGGTTCAACCTTAGTATTCCTCAGTTTAGGTGTTTGGCTTTTTGCAAAATATAGCAAGGATTACCTCTTTAACGGATTGATTCGAAAAGATCATTTCTTCTTTTCAATCCTCTTTTCAATGTCCATGTTCACCATTGCTGCCGAGTTAAATATCGTAGCGCAATTACCATTTTTCCTTACTTGGTTTACAACAGGAATCGGTGAATTTGCCTCGTTGATTATTGGAGCGATTATTATCGGTAAAATTGGTCGTCGAATCGATTTAAGCAAATAGAAGAAGATAAGCTAGGTAGCTCTTACCTGGCTTTTTCTTATGGAAAATATCTAAGGAAACTTGACAAGCTTTTCTAATTGTAGTATACTTTCTAGGTAAGCTGATTTAGCTCAGTTGGCAGAGCGCATCCATGGTAAGGATGAGGTCGCCGGTTCAATCCCGGCAATTAGCATGATATTTACAGGGAAACTCTTGATTTACAAGGGTTTTTGTTATGTATGCCCCAAATTTTTCAAAGATATTTCTTATGCACCTGTGTAAATAAAACTAATACTCAATGAAAATCAAAGAGCAAACTAGGAAGCTAGCCGCAGGTTGCTCAAAACATTGTTTTGCGGTTGTAGATAAGACTGACGAAGTCAGCTCAAAACATGTTTTTGAGGTTGTAGATGAAACTGACGAAGTCAGCTCAAAACACTGTTTTGAGGTTGTAGATAGAACTGACGAAGTCAGTAACCTACATACGGTAAGGCAACGCTGACGAAGTTTGAAGAGATTTTCGAAGAGTATAAAGAGTTTCGTCTGTTGACAAAAGTCATTCTCTTTAGTAGAATAGAAGATGCGATGAGTCGATAGGTAGTCTTCGGACTACTATTGAGCATAAGGAGGTCATAACGCAGGAGCGGACCTTGATGAGTTGTGTGAACCTGCTCATCACATGGAGATGCCTCTTAGTCCTTGGTCTAGCGACTGGGGATTTTTATTTTTCAAAAAATGATGAAAAAGCTTTGCAATTCATGGAAAAAGTAGTATAATACTTCTATTATAGAAATTTTTAGAAAATTCCGAAAGAGGTTATTTATGGGATATACAGTTGCTGTAGTCGGCGCGACAGGTGCTGTCGGAGCTCAGATGATAAAAATGTTGGAAGAATCAACACTTCCAATCGATAAAATTCGTTACCTTGCTTCTGCTCGTTCAGCAGGCAAGACATTGAAATTTAAAGATCAAGATATTACGATTGAAGAAACAACTGAAACTGCTTTTGAAGGAGTTGATATTGCTCTCTTTTCAGCAGGTGGTTCTACATCAGCTAAATATGCACCATACGCAGTTAAAGCTGGAGCGGTAGTAGTAGATAATACATCTTACTTCCGTCAAAATCCAGATGTTCCTTTGGTTGTTCCAGAGGTCAATGCTCATGCACTTGATGCCCACAACGGTATCATTGCCTGCCCTAACTGTTCAACAATTCAAATGATGGTGGCGCTTGAGCCAGTTCGCCAAAAATGGGGCTTGGACCGTATCATTGTTTCAACTTACCAAGCAGTTTCAGGTGCTGGTATGGGAGCAATTCTTGAGACACAACGTGAACTTCGTGAAGTCTTGAATGATGGTGTAACCCCACGTGATTTGCATGCGGAAATCTTGCCTTCAGGTGGTGACAAGAAACATTATCCTATAGCCTTCAATGCTCTTCCACAAATTGATGTCTTCACTGACAATGATTACACTTACGAAGAGATGAAGATGACTAAGGAAACTAAGAAAATCATGGAAGATGATAGCATTGCAGTATCTGCAACATGTGTGCGTATTCCAGTCTTGTCAGCTCACTCTGAGTCTGTTTACATCGAAACAAAAGAAGTGGCTCCAATAGAAGAAGTCAAAGCAGCTATCGCAGCCTTCCCAGGCGCTGTTCTTGAAGATGATGTAGCTCATCAAATCTATCCGCAAGCCATCAATGCAGTAGGTTCACGTGATACCTTTGTTGGTCGTATCCGTAAAGACTTGGATGCTGAAAAAGGAATCCACATGTGGGTTGTTTCAGATAACCTTCTCAAAGGTGCTGCTTGGAACTCAGTTCAGATTGCTGAAACTTTGCACGAACGTGGCTTGGTTCGTCCAACAGCTGAATTGAAATTTGAATTAAAATAGTCATATAATTTAGGAGTTCAGATGAACTCCTTCTTTGAAATAGAGAGGTGTTTTCATGTCTTATCAAGATTTAAAAGAGTGTAAAATCATCACAGCCTTTATTACCCCTTTCCACGAGGATGGTTCTATCAACTTTGATGCTATTCCAGCCTTAATTGAGCATTTATTGGCCCATCATACGGATGGAATTCTTCTAGCTGGAACGACTGCTGAGAGTCCAACTTTGACCCACGATGAGGAGTTGGAGTTATTTGCGGCTGTACAAAAGATTGTCAATGGACGAGTTCCTTTGATTGCGGGTGTAGGTACTAATGATACGCGTGACTCTATCGAGTTTGTCAAAGAAGTAGCAGAATTTGGTGGTTTTGCTGCTGGACTTGCTATCGTACCTTACTACAACAAACCTTCTCAAGAAGGAATGTATCAGCATTTTAAGGCCATTGCAGATGCTTCGGACCTACCAATTATTATCTATAACATTCCAGGGCGTGTAGTTGTCGAATTGACTCCAGAAACCATGCTTCGTTTGGCTGACCATCCAAATATTATTGGTGTCAAAGAATGTACTAGCTTGGCCAATATGGCTTACTTAATTGAGCACAAGCCTGAAGAATTCTTGATTTATACAGGTGAGGATGGAGATGCTTTCCATGCCATGAACCTTGGGGCGGATGGGGTTATTTCTGTTGCCTCTCATACAAATGGGGATGAAATGCATGAGATGTTTACGGCCATTGCAGAAAGCGATATGAAGAAAGCAGCGGCTATTCAACGTAAATTCATTCCTAAGGTCAATGCCCTCTTCTCTTATCCAAGTCCTGCTCCTGTTAAGGCAGTTCTGAACTATATGGGATTTGAAGCTGGACCAACTCGTCTACCTCTTGTTCCAGCACCAGAAGAAGATGCTAAACGCATTATCAAGGTTGTCGTAGATGGTGACTACGAAGCGACCAAGGCAACTGTAACAGGTGTCTTAAGACCAGATTACTAATAAGACAATAAAATCCATGACCGAATGAAGGATCATGGATTTTTCTTATTTTCCTAAACAGAATTGGCTAAAGAGTTGGGTGATGAGTTCATCAGGAGCCGCATCTCCAGTGATTTCACCGAGAATTTCCCAAGTACGGGTCAAGTCAACTTGAAGCAAGTCAACTGGCATCCCCAGTTCAAGACCTTCATTAACAGCTTGTAGGCTTTCAACGGCCTTCTCAATTAAGGAAATGTGACGAGCATTTGATAGGTAGGTTGCGTCTTGCTCAACAAAACCAGCATTTTCAAAGAAGAGGTTGTTGATTCTCTCTTCAATCTGATCGATATTTTGGTTTTTAAGGACTGAAATACGGATAACGTCTTCAGGTAGTTCCGAAGTCTCAATCGTTTCAGGCAGATCAGTTTTGTTAAGAAGAATAATACGGTTAGTTTCTTGACTGATTTCTAAGAGTTGGCGATCTTGGGCGGTTAAGGGCTCGCTAGCGTTTAGTACTAGCAGAACCAAGTCAGCTTCCTTAAGAGCTTTTTTCGAACGCTCAACTCCAATTTGTTCCACGATGTCATCCGTTTCACGGATACCAGCTGTATCAATCAATTTGAGAGGAACACCATTGATGTTGACGTATTCTTCGATGACATCACGGGTTGTACCAGCAATGTCTGTGACGATGGCCTTGTCTTCACGTAAGAGGTTGTTGAGCAGGCTAGATTTTCCAACGTTGGGGCGTCCGATAATAGCAGTGGAAATTCCTTCACGGAGGATTTTACCGCGGCGGGCTGTCCTAAGGAGATTAGTTAGTAATTGTTCAAACTCTATTGTCTTCTCTCGGACAACAGCAGTAGTGGCTTCCTCAACATCATCATACTCAGGATAATCAATATTAACCTCGACTTGGGCAAGAGTATTGAGGATTTCTTGACGGGTATTGTTAATGAGGTCAGAAAGAGAGCCGTCTAATTGTTTGACCGCAATGTTCATGGCCTTGTCTGTCTTAGCACGGATGATATCCATTACTGCCTCAGCCTGAGTCAAGTCAACACGTCCATTTAGGAAGGCACGTTTGGTAAATTCACCAGGTTCAGCCAATCGAGCTCCTTCACGGATAACTAGCTGGAGAATTTCATTGGTCACCGCAATCCCACCGTGGGTGTTAATCTCGATAATATCCTCACGAGTGAAGGTCTTTGGAGACTTCATGGCTCCAACCATAACCTCGTCCATGACCTTACCATTTTGAGGGTCAACGATGTGACCGTAGTTGAGAGTATGGCTAGCAACCTGACTCAAGTCTTTCCCTTTGAAAATCTTTTGTGCAATTTCAAAACTGTCTGTTCCGCTCAAGCGGACAATACCAATAGCTCCTTCACCTAGTGGAGTAGAGATAGCAGCGATGGTATCAAATTCACGTGTAATCATAATATTTCCTTTAATAAATAGTTCTTTTCTTGGAAATTTTTCCAAGTCTCTTTTCAAATTGTAACAAATTTAGGCTATTTCTTCAATGGATGCTACTTGGAGATTGAAAAAGCCTAAGCAATTCTGCTTAAGCTAGCTTACTTGGTGCGCATTTCCCCTTGTGGGAAGTAGGTTCCTTCTGGCATGTCGTTGATGATGACATGAACAGCTGATTGAGGGGCTCCAGTGTTGCGGACAACAGCTTCCGTTACTTCCTTAGCAAGAGCCTTCTTTTGCTCGAGCGTGCGTCCTTCAAATAAATCGATGCGTACAAATGGCATAATAGCTTCCTCCACTAGTTTTTGATTTCTTCTATTTTACCACATTTTGCCGTTTAAAGCTTAAGAAAATTATGATATACTAGAATGTAGCAAAAATTTAGAAATGGACGTAAAACAAGAAACATGGCACAGTTGTATTATCGTTATGGGACCATGAACTCTGGTAAGACGATTGAGATTCTCAAGGTGGCCTATAACTATGAGGAGCAAGGAAAAGGTGTTGTGATTATGACCTCGGCTCTGGATACGCGTGACGGTGTTGGCTATGTGTCGAGTCGAATTGGCATGAAACGCCCCGCCATTGCTATTGAGGAAACGACGGATATCTTTGGATTTATCCGTGATTTATCAGAAACACCTTACTGTGTGTTGGTCGATGAGGCTCAGTTTCTCAAACGTCATCATGTTTATGACCTAGCTCGTGTTGTAGACGAGTTAGACATACCCGTTATGGCATTTGGTTTGAAAAACGACTTTCGCAATGAACTATTCGAAGGTTCAAAATATCTCTTGCTTTTAGCAGATAAAATCGATGAGATTAAAACCATCTGTCAGTATTGTAAGAAAAAGGCAACTATGGTTTTGCGTACACAGGATGGACTGCCCGTTTACGATGGAGAACAGATCCAGATTGGTGGTAATGAAACCTATATCTCAGTTTGCCGTAAACATTATTTTGCGCCTGAAATCAATAAGGAGAATGAAGAAAAATGAACATCTATGATCAACTACAAGCTGTAGAAGACCGTTATGAAGAATTAGGAGAGTTGCTCAGTGACCCAGATGTGGTTTCGGACACCAAGCGTTTCATGGAGCTCTCAAAAGAAGAGGCCTCAAGCCGTGATACAGTGACGGCTTACCGAGAATACAAACAAGTCCTTCAAAACATCGTTGACGCTGAAGAGATGATTAAGGAATCAGGCGGAGACGCTGACTTGGAAGAAATGGCTAAGCAAGAATTGAAAGATGCCAAGGCTGAAAAAGAAGAATACGAAGAAAAACTAAAAATCTTGCTCCTTCCTAAAGATCCAAACGATGACAAGAATATCATCCTTGAAATCCGTGGAGCAGCTGGTGGAGACGAAGCGGCACTTTTCGCTGGAGACCTTCTAACTATGTATCAAAAGTATGCGGAAGCCCAAGGCTGGCGCTTTGAAGTTATGGAAGCTTCTATGAACGGTGTCGGTGGTTTTAAAGAAGTGGTTGCTATGGTTTCAGGTCAGTCTGTATACTCTAAGCTTAAGTACGAATCAGGTGCTCACCGTGTGCAACGTGTCCCTGTGACAGAAAGTCAAGGCCGTGTTCATACTTCCACAGCGACAGTTCTTGTTATGCCAGAAGTTGAAGAGGTTGAATACGACATTGATCCCAAAGACCTTCGTGTCGACATCTATCACGCCTCTGGTGCTGGTGGACAGAACGTCAATAAGGTTGCGACTGCCGTTCGTATCGTTCACTTGCCAACCAATATCAAGGTTGAGATGCAGGAAGAACGTACTCAGCAGAAGAACCGTGAGAAGGCTATGAAAATCATCCGTGCGCGTGTTGCTGACCACTTTGCTCAGATTGCACAAGACGAACAAGACGCTGAGCGTAAGTCGACAATCGGTACTGGTGACCGTTCAGAACGGATTCGTACTTATAACTTCCCACAAAACCGTGTGACTGACCACCGTATTGGTTTGACCCTCCAAAAACTAGATACCATTCTGTCTGGTAAATTGGACGAAGTTGTGGATGCCTTGGTGCTCTATGACCAAACGCAAAAATTAGAAGAATTAAACAAATAATGAAATTAGCTCAATTATTTTCAGATTTTGAAGAAGAATTGATAAGACAAGGAGAGGAAGCAGAAAGCCTCTCTTTTGTCTATCGTAGCCTGAAAAATCTATCTTTTACGGACTTTGTTTTTGCCCTCCAGCAGGAAGTGACAAAAGAGGAAGAAGTATTTGTAGAAGAGATCTACCAGCAGTTAGCAGCTCATAAACCGGCACAGTATATCATTGGACAGGCAGATTTTTATGGAATGCAGCTAAAAGTTGATGAGCGAGTATTGATCCCTCGTCCAGAAACAGAGGAGTTGGTGGAGCTTATCCTGGCTGAAAATTCTGAGACGAATCTTTCAGTTCTGGATATCGGAACTGGAAGTGGAGCTATTGCTCTCGCCTTAGCAAAAAACAGACCAAATTGGTCAGTAACAGCAGCGGATATTTCCCAAGAGGCTTTAGATGTAGCCAGCGAAAATGCTAAAAAGCAAAATCTTCAAATATTTTTAAAAAAATCTGACTGTTTTACAGAAATTTCTGAAAAATATGATATAATTGTTTCCAATCCACCCTATATCTCTCGTGAAGATGAGTCAGAGGTTG
Source organism: Streptococcus pneumoniae (assembly GCF_001171885.1). Classification (GTDB taxonomy): domain Bacteria; phylum Bacillota; class Bacilli; order Lactobacillales; family Streptococcaceae; genus Streptococcus; species Streptococcus pneumoniae_A. Next base: position 114,347 of record NZ_CKQD01000007.1, on the reverse strand, counting down.
GCTTGAATGTTTTGAATTCGGAGCCTCATCTAGCTCTCTTTGCAGACGAGGATGGCCTAGCTATTTACCGTAGAATTGCGGAAGATGCAAAAGACTATCTCAAAGATGGTGGTAAGATTTACCTTGAAATTGGATACAAGCAAGGTCAAAGTGTTCCCGAACTTTTTAGGAAACATCTTCCTGAAAAGCGAGTACGAACACTCAAAGACCAATTTGGTCAAGATAGGATGGTTGTGGTTGATGATGGACAGGATTAAACAAGAGTTGGAAAATGGTGGAGCTGTCGTTCTACCTACAGAGACAGTTTACGGTCTCTTTGCTAAGGCTTTAGACGAAAAAGCAGTTGACCATGTTTACCAACTCAAACGTCGTCCTAGAGACAAGGCGCTCAATCTCAATATCGCCTCTCTCGAGGACATCTTGCACTTTTCTAAGAATCAGCCAACTTATCTTCAAAAACTTGTAGAGACCTTTTTGCCAGGTCCCTTGACCATTATTCTCGAAGCCAATGACAGAGTCCCCTATTGGGTCAATTCTGGTCTCGCGACTGTTGGATTTCGGATGCCAAGTCATCCCATCACGCTTGATTTGATTGGAGAGACAGGTCCTTTGATTGGACCGTCTGCCAATATCTCAGGTCAGGCAAGTGGTGTAACCTTTGAACAAATTCTGAAGGATTTTGACCAAGAGGTTTTGGGTCTAGAAGACGATGCTTTTCTAACTGGACAGGATTCAACTATTTTGGATTTGTCTGGAGACAAGGTGAAAATCTTACGCCAAGGGGCCATTAAGCGAGAAGATATTCTTGCTCGGTTGCCAGAGATTTCTTTTGAGGAGGCATGAAATGCTAAGAAATTTAAGAGAAACAGATGTGAAAGCTATATGTGACATCAACCAAGAGGCTTTGAGCTATTCTTTTAGTTCAGAGGAAACGGCTAGCCAACTAGCTAGACTGTCTCAGGATTCACATCATTTCCTACTTGCTTATGAGGATGAAGCTAGTCATGCCTTGCTTGGATATGTCCACGCTGAGGTCTATGAATCACTTTATTCTAAAGCAGGATTTAATATTTTAGCCTTAGCAGTTTCACCTCAAGAGCAAGGTCAAGGTATTGGTAAAAGCTTATTACAAGGGTTGGAAGAAGAAGCAAAAAGACGTGGTTATGGGTTTATCCGCTTAAATTCTGCCGATCATCGTCTGGGAGCTCATGCATTTTATGAAAAAGTTGGTTATACTTGTGATAAAGTGCAGAAACGGTTTATTCGCATCTTTTAGTTTGATTTTCTAATAAGAAAATTAAACTAATGGACTAGTCACACAATAAAAGGAGAAGACCTATGATTTTTGACAAAGATGATTTTAAAGCATACGATGCTGATCTCTGGAATGCTATTGCCAAAGAAGAAGAACGCCAACAGAATAATATCGAGTTGATTGCTTCGGAAAACGTAGTTTCCAAGGCTGTTATGGCAGCTCAAGGGTCTATCTTGACAAACAAATATGCCGAGGGTTACCCAGGACACCGTTATTATGGTGGAACGGATGTAGTAGATGTGGTAGAATCTCTAGCTATTGAACGCGCAAAAGAAATTTTCGGTGCTAAATTCGCCAATGTCCAACCACACTCAGGAAGCCAAGCTAACTGTGCGGCTTACATGGCCTTGATTGAGCCAGGTGATACCGTTATGGGGATGGATTTGGCCGCAGGTGGTCACTTGACCCACGGAGCTCCTGTTAGCTTCTCAGGTCAAACCTACAACTTTGTTTCTTACAGTGTTGACCCTGAAACGGAACTCTTGGATTTTGATGCTATCTTGAAACAAGCTCAAGAAGTAAAACCAAAATTGATCGTAGCAGGTGCTTCAGCCTATTCTCAAATTATCGACTTTTCAAAATTCCGTGAAATTGCGGACGCTATTGGGGCTAAACTTATGGTAGATATGGCTCATATCGCTGGTTTGGTTGCAGCTGGTCTACATCCTAGCCCAGTGCCATACGCTCATATCACGACAACAACGACCCACAAAACCCTTCGTGGCCCTCGTGGTGGTTTGATTTTGACCAATGATGAAGACTTAGCTAAGAAAATCAATTCAGCTATTTTTCCTGGTATTCAAGGTGGTCCTTTGGAGCATGTTGTTGCTGCTAAAGCTGTTTCTTTCAAAGAAGTTTTGGATCCAGCTTTCAAGGAATATGCTGCCAATGTTATCAAGAACAGCAAGGCTATGGCAGATGTCTTCTTGCAAGATTCTGATTTCCGTATCATTTCTGGCGGGACTGAAAACCACCTCTTCCTAGTGGATGTGACTAAGATTGTAGAAAGCGGAAAAGTTGCTCAAAACTTGCTGGATGAAGTCAATATTACCCTAAATAAAAATTCAATCCCTTACGAAACCTTGTCACCATTCAAGACAAGTGGTATTCGTATTGGAGCAGCAGCCATTACTGCACGTGGATTTGGTGAAGAAGAAAGTCGCAAAGTGGCTGAACTCATCATTAAAACTCTTAAAAATGCAGAAAATGAAGCTGTCTTAGAAGAAGTGAGAAGTGCAGTTAAAGAATTAACAGATGCCTTCCCATTATACGAGGACTAAAACTTTTATGGACATTTATATTAAGAAAGCTATTATTCACCAGTTCAGTCCGGATGATACCGAGCTGTTCCTAGCGGATAAGTTTCTCAATATTACTCCAAAAATCGAAGAATACCTACGTAAAAAAATTGAACGTGTGTATTCAGATGAAGCCAAGACTGGGATTTTCGAGGAAGAAAATCCCTTCTTCAATCACATCACAGACGATTTGTTGGAGACATCAGTAACACTGGCTAATCTCTGGAAAGAGGAGTTCAGTATTTCTGAAAATCTAAAGACAAATGACTTGATTTTTGTGCAATTTTCTAAAGAAGGTGTAGAACATTTCGCTTTCTTGCGAATTGCCCTGCGTGAGACCTTGACTCACCTCGGTGGAGAAGTTGATAATCCAATCAAGCTGACTCAGAATAACCTGCCTGGATTTGGAACGGGTGCTGACGAAGCCTTGGTGGTCAATCTTCAGAGTCGCAAGTACCATCTGATTGAAAAACGAATCAAGTACAACGGGACTTTTTTGAACTATTTTTCAGATAATCTTCTTGCTGTCGCCCCTAAGATTTCTCCTAAAAAATCTATCAAGGAACTGGAAAAAACGGCCCAGAGAATTGCTGAAACATTTAATACAGATGATTTTCAATTTCAATCTAAGGTCAAATCAGCGATTTTCAACAACCTAGAAGAAAGCAATGAATTGTCACCTGAGAAATTGGCTAACGACCTTTTTGCTAACAATCTGACGGCTCGTCTAAGCTTTATTGACCAAGTCAAGGAAGCTGTACCAGAACCAGTTCAATTTGATGAAATTGATACCAGTCGCCAGCTTAAAAAATTTGAAAACCAAAAACTTTCCTTGTCAAATGGAATTGAGCTCATCGTTCCCAATAATGTTTATCAAGACGCTGAGTCTGTTGAGTTTATCCAAAATGACAATGGAACCTACTCTATCTTAATCAAAAATATCGAGGATATCCAAAGTAAATAATGTTTAAACGAATTCGAAGAGTGCTTGTACTAGCAGTCTTCCTTTTTGCTGGCTATAAAGCTTATCGCGTTCATCAAGATGTCAAGCAAGTCATGACCTATCAACCCATGGTGCGCGAAATCTTGAGTGAAAAAGACACCCCAGCAAACGAAGAGCTCGTGCTCGCTATGATTTATACCGAAACAAAAGGAAAAGAAGGCGATGTTATGCAGTCTAGTGAGTCTGCAAGTGGTTCAACCAACACCATCAATGATAATGCCTCTAGCATTCGGCAAGGCGTTCAAACTCTGACAGACAATCTCTATCTAGCCCAGAAGCAGAGTGTAGATGTCTGGACGGCTGTTCAAGCCTATAATTTTGGACCTGCCTATATCGATTTTATCGCCCAAAATGGCAAGGAAAATACCTTGGCTCTGGCCAAACAGTACTCTCGTGAGACTGTTGCTCCCTTGCTTGGCAATACCACTGGAAAGACTTATAGTTATATTCACCCCATTTCCATTTTCCATGGAGCCGAACTCTATGTAAATGGAGGAAACTATTACTATTCTAGACAGGTGCAACTCAACCTTTACATCATCAAATGTTTCACTCTCTTTTCGACATCTGGCTAGCCCAGGTGTTTTTGTTATAAGTTTTCTTTAAGATAGATATATTACTCTAGAAAGGTAAAGGAGGGAATTCCCTATGAGAAAGAAACTCTTTCTGACCAGTGCTGCGGTCTTGTGGGCGGTAACAGCTATGAGTAGCGTCCATGCAGCAACTGATGTTCAAAAAGTCATCGATGAAACCTATGTTCAACCTGAATATGTCCTAGGTTCTTCATTATCTGAAGACCAAAAAAATCAAACCCTTAAAAAACTAGGCTACAATGCCTCAACAGACACCAAAGAACTCAAGACCATGACACCTGATGTCTATTCTAAGATTATGAATGTGGCCAATGACTCTAGTTTACAGTTGTATTCATCAGCCAAGATTCAAAAGCTAGGTGACAAATCGCCACTTGAAGTCAAGATTGAAACACCAGAAAACATTAGTAAGGTAACCCAGGATATGTACCGAAATGCAGCCGTAACTTTGGGTGTGGAACACGCCAAAATCACTGTAGCAGCCCCTATTCCCGTTACAGGTGAGAGTGCCTTAGCTGGGATTTACTATTCGCTGGAAGCTAATGGAGCCAAGGTGCCACAAGCAAACAAAGAGTTGGCTCAAGAAGAACTGAAGGCTTTGTCAGATATCAATGCTGAAAACAAGGACAAAACAGGCTATGATGCTAATAAATTAAACGTTGCCCTAGCCGATATCAAGTCAGGACTTGCCAAAGCTAAAGAAAGCAAGGGAAATCTGACAGAGGAAGATGTTCGTAAAATCGTTGAAGATACCTTAAAAAATTACAAACTTGATCAGGTGATAACAGGAAACCAGATCAATATCATCATCAATTTTGCTTTAAATCTCTCAAAGAGTGATATCCTCAGCAATGCAGATTTCACTAAAACCCTAAAGGACCTGAAACAAAGCATCGTATCACAAGCTGGTGACAGTTTTAAAAATATCAACCTTAACTTTGATGCTGATAAGGCGATAGAGGACGGCGGTAATTTCCTAAGCTCCCTCTGGCAAGCCATTGTCAACTTCTTCAAGAGTTTTGGTTCTTAAGAAATTTCATGGTATAATAGATGGTAACCGTAACGTTGCCGTCTTTTTTGTCGGCCAATAGAAAGAGAAGAGAATGTTAAAGAAAAATGATATTGTAGAAGTTGAAATTGTTGACTTGACCCATGAAGGGGCAGGAGTTGCCAAGGTGGATGGTTTGGTCTTTTTTGTAGAGAATGCTTTACCGAGTGAAAAAATTCTCATGCGAGTTCTCAAGGTCAATAAAAAGATTGGTTTTGGAAAAGTAGAAGAATACCTTGTCCAATCACCACACCGTAATCAAGATCTAGATTTGGCTTACCTGCGTTCAGGAATAGCTGATTTAGGTCACCTTGCTTATCCAGAACAGCTCAAGTTTAAAACTAAGCAAGTCAAGGATAGTCTCTACAAGATTGCTGGAATTGCAGATGTAGAGGTTGCTGAAACTTTAGGTATGGAAAATCCAGTCAAGTACCGCAACAAGGCGCAGGTGCCTGTTCGTCGAGTGAATGGTGTCTTGGAAACAGGATTTTTCCGTAAGAATTCTCATGACCTCATGCCTCTAGAAGATTTCTTTATCCAAGATCCTGTGATTGATGAGGTAGTAGTAGGTCTACGTGACTTGCTCCGTCGTTATGATTTGAAACCTTATGATGAAAAGGAGAAGTCTGGCTTGATTCGAAATCTTGTGGTGCGCCGTGGGCACTATTCAGGGCAAATTATGGTTATTTTGGTAACAACTCGTCCCAAAGTTTTTCGTGTTGACCAATTGATTGAACAACTGATTAAGCAGTTCCCAGAGATTGTGTCTGTTATGCAAAATATCAACGACCAGAATACCAATGCGATTTTTGGTAAGGAATGGCGCACACTTTATGGACAAGACTATATTACGGATCAGATGTTGGGAAATGACTACCAGATCGCTGGACCAGCATTTTACCAAGTCAATACTGAAATGGCTGAAAAACTCTATCAAACAGCCATTGACTTTGCTGAATTAAAAGAAGATGATGTGGTCATTGATGCCTATTCTGGTATCGGGACGATTGGCCTCTCTGTTGCGAAACATGTTAAAGAAGTTTATGGTGTTGAGGTAATTCCAGAAGCGGTTGAGAATAGCAAGAAGAATGCCCAACTGAACCATATTTCAAATGCCCACTATGTCTGTGACACAGCTGAAAATGCTATGAAAAATTGGCTCAAAGATGGAATTCAACCAAGTCTTATTCTAGTGGACCCACCAAGAAAAGGGCTCACAGAAAGCTTTATCAAGGCAAGTAGCCAAACAGGAGCAGACCGCATCGCCTATATCTCATGCAATGTCGCAACCATGGCGCGTGATATCAAACTCTACCAAGAGTTAGGATATGAATTGAAGAAAGTCCAGCCGGTTGATCTTTTTCCTCAAACTCATCATGTTGAGGCGGTATCACTGCTTGTACGAGCTGAGACATCAGCGAAGTAGAAGTAGATGCTCCGCCCATGGGATAGGACTCGTAGAATAAGGAGGGAAACCGACGAAATGATACGGTAAGTCCGAAACGCTCAGTGTGTAAGCTTGTTGCTAAAAGCGTAAAAACCTTTGAACGAAAGGGATAATAGACTTTCTGCGAAACAAAAATACAATACAATAAAACTATGAATGATGAATCAAGTAAACAATTAAGCGATAGCCGTTTCAAGAGCCTTGTAGGTGTTCAGCGCACGACTTTTGAAGAGATGTTAGCTGTGTTAAAAATAGCTTATCAACGTAAACGCGCAAAAGGTGGACGAAAACCCAAATTAAGCCTAGACGATCTCTTCAAGGTAACTATTCAATACATGCGAGAATAGCGCACTTATGAACAAATTGCGGCTGATTTTGGCATTCACGAAAGCAACTTAATTAGTCGGAGTCAATGGATTGAAGCAACTCTTATTCAAAATGGTTTTACGATTTCAAATTCTGCCTTAATTCTGTAAAAACAGTAAAATTCGAAGGATTGTAAGGTAAGAGTTTTTTTCTTTCTGAAAAAATGGTATAATAGCAATCAAAACTAGAAAATAAAACGGAATTTGGAACAGATTTGTCTGTATCCTAGTAGAGTGGTGATACTATGAAGATTAGTAAGAGGCACTTATTAAATTATTCCATCTTGATTCCCTACTTGCTTTTATCTATTTTGGGCTTGATTGTGGTCTATTCGACCACCAGTGCTATTTTAATTGAAGAAGGCAAGAGCGCCTTGCAATTGGTTCGAAACCAAGGAATCTTTTGGATTGTTAGTTTGATACTGATTGCCTTAATTTATAAATTGAGACTAGATTTTTTGAGAAATGAGCGACTAATCATTTTAGTTATATTGATAGAAATGCTTTTATTGTTCTTGGCTCGTTTTATTGGTATTTCCGTAAACGGGGCATACGGTTGGATTTCGGTTGCAGGAGTAACTATTCAGCCAGCTGAGTACTTGAAAATCATTATTATTTGGTATTTGGCTCACCGATTCTCCAAACAGCAAGAAGAAATAGCTATTTATGATTTTCAAGTTTTGACTCAAAATCAATGGCTTCCCCGTGCTTTTAATGATTGGCGATTCGTTCTCCTAGTTCTGATTGGAAGTTTGGGAATTTTCCCTGATTTAGGAAATGCGACTATTTTAGTATTGGTTTCCTTGATTATGTATACAGTTAGTGGAATTGCTTATCGCTGGTTTTCAACCATTCTTGCGCTCGTATCTACTGCTTCTGTCTTTGTCTTGACCACTATCAGTCTAATCGGTGTTGAGACCTTTTCAAAAATTCCAGTATTTGGCTATGTAGCCAAGCGCTTTAGTGCCTTTTTTAATCCTTTTGCCGATCGTGCGGATGCGGGTCACCAGTTATCTAATTCTTATTTTGCCATGGTCAATGGCGGTTGGTTTGGTCTAGGTCTTGGAAACTCGATTGAAAAACGAGGTTATTTACCAGAAGCTCATACAGACTTTGTCTTTTCTATCGTGATTGAAGAATTTGGCTTTGTTGGTGCCAGTCTTATTTTAGCTCTCTTGTTTTTCATGATTTTGCGGATTATCTTGGTCGGTATCCGAGCGGAGAATCCTTTCAATGCCATGGTTGCACTCGGTGTCGGAGGGATGATGTTGGTTCAGGTATTTGTCAATATCGGAGGGATTTCGGGCTTGATTCCATCTACAGGAGTAACCTTTCCCTTCTTATCCCAGGGTGGAAACAGTCTTCTAGTCTTGTCAGTGGCAGTGGCCTTTGTCTTAAATATTGATGCCAGTGAAAAACGCGCTAAGTTGTACCGAGAATTGGAAAATCAACCAATGAACCTTCTGTGAAGTAGAATAAAGAAAGGATAGTCTATGTCTCTTCAAAAATTAGAAAATTATAGTAATAAAAGTGTTGTGCAAGAAGAAGTATTGATTCTAACAGAATTGCTGGAAGATATTACTAAAAATATGCTTGCCCCAGAGACCTTTGAAAAAATCATGCAGTTGAAAGAATTATCAACGCAGGAAGATTATCAAGGTCTAAACCGTCTAGTGACTAGCTTATCAAATGATGAAATGGTCTATATTTCACGCTATTTTTCAATCTTACCTCTTTTGATTAATATTTCAGAGGATGTGGATTTAGCTTATGAAATCAATCATCAAAATAATATTGATCAGGACTATTTAGGTAAATTATCTACAACGATCAAAATGGTTGCTGAAAAAGAAAATGCCGTTGAAATTCTTGAACACTTGAATGTTGTCCCTGTTTTGACAGCCCATCCAACACAAGTGCAACGCAAAAGTATGTTGGATTTAACAAATCATATTCATAGTCTTTTGCGTAAATACCGTGATGTTAAGTTGGGGTTGATCAATAAAGAAAAATGGCACAATGATTTGCGTCGTTACATCGAAATTATTATGCAGACAGACATGATTCGTGAGAAAAAATTAAAAGTGACTAACGAAATCACGAATGCTATGGAATATTACAACAGCTCCTTTTTGAAAGCTGTACCTCACTTGACGACGGAGTATAAGCGCTTAGCGCAAGCACATGGGTTGAATTTAAAACAGGCTAAGCCAATCACCATGGGTATGTGGATTGGTGGAGACCGTGATGGTAATCCCTTTGTTACAGCAGATACCTTGAAACAGTCTGCACTCACTCAGTGTGAAGTCATCATGAACTATTATGATGAAAAGATTTACCAACTTTATCGTGAGTTTTCTCTTTCAACTAGCATTGTCAATGTAAGTAAGCAAGTCAGAGAAATGGCTCGTCAGTCTAAGGATAATTCGATTTACCGTGAAAAAGAGCTTTACCGTCGTGCCTTGTTTGATATTCAATCAAAAATTCAGGCAACTAAAACCTATCTGATTGAGGATAAGGAAGTTGGGCCTCGTTATGAAACAGCCAATGATTTTTACAAGGATTTGATTGCCATTCGAGATTCTCTACTAGAAAATAAGGGAGAGTCCTTGATTTCAGGTGATTTTGTGGAATTATTGCAGGCAGTAGAGATATTTGGTTTTTACCTAGCATCAATTGATATGCGACAAGACTCTAGCGTCTATGAAGCCTGTGTGGCAGAACTCTTGAAATCAGCAGGAATTCATTCTCGATATAGCGAGTTGAGCGAAGAAGAAAAGTGTGACCTTCTCTTGAAGGAGTTAGAAGAAGATCCCCGAATTCTTTCTGCGACTCACGCAGAAAAATCAGAATTATTAGCAAAAGAACTAGCTATTTTTAAGACGGCTCGTGTTTTGAAAGATAAGTTGGGAGATGATGTCATCCGCCAAACCATCATTTCGCATGCTACCAGCCTTTCTGATATGCTAGAATTAGCTGTCCTATTAAAAGAAGTAGGACTGGTGGATACGGAAAGGGCGCGTGTTCAGATTGTTCCCCTTTTTGAAACAATTGAAGACTTGGATCATTCAGAGGAAACAATGAGAAAATATCTTTCTCTTCCTCTTGCCAAAAAATGGATTGCCTCACGAAATAACTACCAAGAAATCATGTTGGGCTACTCTGACAGTAATAAAGATGGCGGTTACTTGTCATCATGTTGGACCCTCTACAAGGCTCAACAACAATTGACTGCTATTGGAGATGAATTTGGCGTTAAGGTTACCTTCTTCCATGGTCGTGGTGGGACTGTCGGTCGTGGTGGTGGGCCAACCTATGAAGCCATCACATCTCAACCGCTCAAGTCTATCAAGGATCGTATCCGCTTGACGGAGCAGGGTGAAGTAATTGGGAATAAATACGGTAACAAAGACGCCGCTTACTATAACCTTGAAATGCTAGTATCGGCAGCTATTAACCGTATGATTACTCAGAAGAAGAGCGATACCAATACCTCAAATCGTTATGAAGCCATTATGGATCAAGTAGTGGACCGTAGTTACGATATCTACCGTGATTTGGTCTTTGGTAATGAGCATTTTTATGATTATTTCTTCGAGTCAAGTCCAATCAAGGCTATTTCAAGTTTTAATATTGGTTCTCGTCCAGCCGCTCGTAAGACGATTACTGAAATCGGTGGTTTGCGTGCCATCCCTTGGGTATTCTCATGGTCACAGAGTCGCGTTATGTTCCCTGGATGGTATGGGGTTGGTTCAAGCTTCAAGGAATTTATCGATAAAAATCCAGAGAATATTGCTATCTTACGAGATATGTACCAAAATTGGCCTTTCTTTCAATCGCTTCTTTCAAATGTTGATATGGTTTTGTCAAAATCAAATATGAATATTGCTTTTGAATATGCTAAACTTTGTGAAGACGAGCAAGTTAAGGCCATCTATGAGACTATTTTAAATGAATGGCAAGTTACTAAGAACGTTATCTTGGCTATTGAAGGACATGACGAACTCTTAGCTGACAATCCATATCTAAAAGCTAGTCTGGATTACCGTATGCCTTACTTTAATATTCTCAACTATATTCAGTTGGAGTTGATCAAACGCCAACGTCGTGGAGAATTGTCCAGTGATCAAGAACGATTGATTCATATCACCATCAACGGAATTGCAACAGGATTGCGTAATTCAGGCTAATCATTTTCAAAAGTGAAGATGAAAAAAATTCTAATAGACTATTGACAAGTAGTTTAAAAATGATATAATTTAACCATTCAGAAAAGTAATCGTACAAACTTTCAAGAGAGTCTGTGGTAGCTGAAAACAGATAAGTGGCGATGATGAAAATTGGGCTGAATGTTATTTAGAATTTGAAATCATAAAAATTCGGTGAGCACACCTTACAGTGCATCTCGTTATTGCGAGACAGAGCGATAGGGAAATTCCCTATAATTGAGGTGGTACCGCGCATCGACGTCCTCACACAAGTTTTTTGTGTGAGGATTTTTTTGATGGAGGTTAGTATGGAAAGAAAACGATGGCGTCGCTTGTTTAGATAAGTGAAATATGTTAAAGGAATTAAAAAGGAGAAATAGAATGAAAAATAAACGTTTAATTGGAATTATTGCTGCATTAGCAGTCTTAGTAGTAGGAAGCTTGATTTACTCTTCGATGAATAAACCAGAAGCTAAGAATGAGAAGAAAGTTGCCAAAGTTGGTGTCCTTCAGTTTGTGAGCCATCCATCTCTTGATTTGATTTATAAAGGGATCCAAGATGGACTTGCAGAAGAAGGATATAAAGATGATCAAGTTAAAATCGATTTTATGAACTCAGAAGGCGACCAAAGTAAGGTTGCGACAATGAGTAAACAATTGGTTGCAAATGGCAATGACTTGGTTGTTGGTATTGCAACACCAGCTGCTCAAGGTTTGGCTAGTGCCACAAAAGACTTACCGGTTATCATGGCCGCTATTACAGACCCAATTGGTGCTAACTTGGTTAAAGATTTGAAAAAACCAGGTGGCAACATTACAGGGGTGTCTGACCACAATCCAGCTCAACAACAAGTTGAACTCATCAAGGCTCTAACACCAAATGTGAAAACAATAGGAGCTCTTTACTCAAGTAGCGAAGACAATTCAAAAACACAGGTCGAAGAATTTAAGGCTTATGCTGAAAAAGCAGGTTTGACAGTCGAAACATTTGCAGTTCCTTCAACAAATGAAATTGCTTCAACAGTTAACGTTATGACTAGCAAGGTCGATGCTATCTGGGTTCCAATTGATAACACCATTGCATCAGGATTTCCAACGGTTGTCTCTAGCAATCAAAGTTCTAAGAAACCAATTTATCCAAGTGCGACAGCTATGGTAGAAGTAGGTGGTTTGGCATCCGTTGTAGTTGACCAACATGACCTTGGTGTGGCAACTGGAAAAATGATTGCGCAAGTCTTGAAAGGTGCGAAACCAGCTGATACTCCAGTCAATGTCTTTTCAACTGGTAAGTCAGTCATCAATAAAAAAATAGCACAAGAACTAGGTATTACGATTCCTGAGTCTGTTCTCAAAGAAGCAGGACAAGTCATCGAATAAATAAGATAGGGAGGAGGAGACTCTTCCCATTTTTTAAAAAGATGAATATAGAAAGGATTAAATAAAATATGATTGTTTCCATTATTTCTCAAGGATTTGTCTGGGCTATTTTAGGTCTAGGAATCTTTATGACATTTAGGATTTTAAACTTTCCAGATATGACGACAGAAGGTTCCTTTCCTCTTGGGGGAGCTGTTGCTGTCACTCTAATAACGAAAGGCGTGAACCCTTTTTTAGCGACACTGCTTGCTGTAGGAGCAGGTTGTTTGGCTGGAATGGTAGCAGGACTTCTTTATACAAAAGGGAAGATTCCAACCTTGCTCTCAGGGATTTTGGTGATGACTTCTTGTCACTCTATCATGCTCTTGATTATGGGGCGTGCAAATTTAGGCTTGCTTGGAACCAAGCAAATTCAGGATGCCTTGCCTTTTGATTCGGATTTGAATCAACTTTTGACAGGCCTTATCTTTGTCAGCCTTGTTATTGTCCTCATGCTTTTTTTCTTGGACACTAAACTTGGACAAGCCTATATTGCTACAGGGGATAATCCTGATATGGCTAGAAGTTTCGGGATTCATACTGGACGCATGGAGCTTATGGGCTTGGTTTTATCAAATGGTGTGATTGCCCTTGCAGGTGCTCTTATTGCTCAGCAAGAAGGGTATGCTGATGTATCTCGAGGAATCGGGGTTATCGTTGTGGGGCTTGCAAGTTTGATTATTGGGGAAGTTATCTTCAAGAGTTTGAGCTTGGCAGAACGTCTGGTTACCATCGTTGTAGGTTCTATCGCTTATCAATTCTTAGTGTGGGCAGTTATCGCGCTTGGCTTTAATACAAGTTACCTTCGTTTGTACAGCGCCGTGATTTTAGCAGTTTGCCTCATGATTCCAACATTTAAGCAAACCATCTTGAAAGGAGCCAAGTTAAGCAAATGACAGCAATTGTAGAATTAAAAAATGCAACCAAAGTCGTTAAAAATGGCTTTGATGAAGAAAAGATTATTTTAAATGATGTTTCATTAGAAATTTTTGAACAGGACTTTATCACGATTTTAGGTGGAAATGGTGCTGGGAAATCAACTCTCTTTAACACTATTGCAGGAACCTTGTCATTAACCAGTGGAACCATCCGTATTTTGGGTGAAGATGTTACCAAGTTTTCACCAGAAAAGCGGGCTAAGTATCTGTCTCGAGTCTTCCAAGATCCCAAGATGGGGACAGCTCCTCGTATGACAGTGGCAGAGAATCTCTTGATTGCCAAGTTTCGTGGTGAAAAGCGTGGACTGTTTCCGAGACGTCTGGCTAGCTATAAGGATGAATTTCAGTCAACCATTGAAAAAGTGGGAAACGGTCTTGAGAAACACTTGAATACACCGATTGAGTTCTTATCAGGCGGACAAAGACAAGCTTTGAGTCTCTTGATGGCAACCTTGAAGCGTCCTGAATTACTCTTGTTAGACGAGCATACTGCAGCCCTTGATCCAAAGACCAGTGTTTCCCTCATGGAATTGACAGATGAATTTGTCAAGAAAGACCAGTTGACAGCGCTTATGATTACCCACCATATGGAAGATGCTCTTAAGTATGGCAATCGCTTAATTGTCATGAAAGAAGGACGAATTATTCAAGATTTGAACCAAGAAGAAAAAGCAAAAATGAAAATCTCTGATTATTATCAGCTCTTTGAATAAAGTAGGGAAAATGAGTGAAATGGTTTACTTTTTTTCTGAAATAAAGTATACTATATAAAGTAAACTATGATAACATGGAGGTATTGTGTATGGTTGACAAAAAAGTCATTGAAGAAATCAAAAACAATGCCAACATTGTGGAAGTCATAGGAGATGTGATTTCTTTACAAAAGGCAGGACGGAACTATCTAGGGCTCTGTCCTTTTCATGGTGAAAAAACACCTTCTTTTAACGTTGTAGAGGAAAAGCAGTTTTACCACTGTTTTGGTTGTGGTCGCTCTGGTGATGTCTTTAAGTTCATCGAGGAGTACCAAGGGGTTCCCTTTATGGAGGCTGTCCAAATCTTAGGTCAGCGTGTTGGGATAGAGGTGGAAAAACCGCTTTATAGTGAACAGAAGCCAGCCTCGCCTCACCAAGCTCTTTATGATATGCACGAAGATGCAGCCAAATTTTATCATGCTATTCTCATGACAACGACCATGGGGGAGGAAGTCAGAAACTACCTTTATCAGCGTGGTTTGACAGATGAAGTGCTCAAGCATTTTCGGATTGGTTTAGCACCTCCAGAACGAAACTATCTCTATCAACGTTTGTCTGGTCAGTATCGTGATGAGGATTTTCTAGATTCAGGACTGTTTTATCTCTCGGATGCCAATCAATTTGTAGACACCTTTCACAATCGCATTATGTTTCCCCTGACAAATGACCAAGGAAAGGTCATTGCCTTCTCAGGTCGTATCTGGCAGAAAACGGATTCACAAACTTCTAAGTATAAAAATAGCCGATCGACTGCAATTTTTAACAAAAGTTACGAATTATATCATATGGATAGGGCAAAAAAATCTTCTGGAAAAACTAGTGAGATTTACCTGATGGAAGGGTTTATGGATGTCATCGCAGCCTATCGGGCTGGAATCGAAAATGCTGTAGCGTCTATGGGAACAGCCTTGAGTCGTGAGCATGTTGAGCATCTGAAAAGGTTAACCAAGAAGTTGGTTCTTGTTTACGATGGCGATAAGGCTGGGCAAGCCGCGACTTTGAAAGCGCTGGACGAAATTGGTGATATACCTGTGCAAATTGTCAGCATGCCTGACAACTTGGATCCAGATGAGTATCTACAAAAAAATGGTCCAGAAGATTTGGCCTATCTGTTAACGAAAACTCGTATTAGTCCGATTGAGTTTTACATTCACCAGTACAAACCTGAAAATAGTGAAAATCTGCAGGCCCAGATTGAGTTTATTGAAAAAATAGCTCCCTTGATTGTTCAAGAAAAGTCTATCACTGCTCAAAACAGCTATATTCATATTTTAGCTGACAGTCTGGCATCCTTTGATTATGCTCAGATTGAGCAGATTGTTAATGAGAGTCGTCAGGCGCAGAGGCAGAATCGCATGGAAGGAATTTCCAGACCGACGCCAATCACTATGCCTGTTACCAAGCAGTTATCGGCTGTTATGAGGGCAGAAGCTCATCTACTTTATCGAATGATGGAATCTCCCCTTATTTTGAATGATTACCGTTTGCGAGAAGACTTTGCATTTGCTACACCTGAATTTCAGGTCTTATATGACTTGCTTGGTCAGTATGGCAATCTTCCTCCAGAAGTTTTAGCAGAACAGGCAGAGGAAGTTGAAAGAGCCTGGTATCAGGTTTTAGCTCAGGATTTGCCTGCTGAGATGTCACCGCAGGAACTTAGTGAAGTAGAAATGACTCGAAACAAGGCTCTCTTGAATCAGGACAATATGAGAATCAAAAAGAAGGTGCAGGAAGCTAGCCATGTAGGAGATACAGATACAGCCCTAGAAGAATTGGAACGTTTAATTTCCCAAAAGAGAAGAATGGAGTAATAATGGCAACAAAACAAAAAGAAGTAACAACATTTGACGTACAAGTAGCAGAATTTATCCGTAATCATAAGCAAAAAGGGACAGCAACAGATGATGAAATCAATGCTAGTCTTGTCGTTCCTTTTACCTTGGACGCTGATGGGATTGAAGATCTCTTGCAACGGATTCAAGATGCAGGGATTTCTATCACAGATAACGAAGGAAATCCAAGTGCGCGTGTTCTTAGCACTGAAGAAGAGCCAGAACTCAGCGATGAGGACTTGATTGGTTCAACTTCGGCTAAGGTCAACGATCCTGTTCGTATGTACTTGAAAGAAATCGGGGTCGTGCCTCTCTTGACCAATGAAGAGGAAAAAGAATTGGCACTGGCTGTTGAAGCTGGTGATATCGAAGCCAAACAACGTCTTGCGGAAGCCAACCTTCGTTTGGTTGTTTCTATTGCCAAACGCTATGTTGGACGCGGTATGCAGTTCCTTGACTTGATTCAGGAGGGGAACATGGGCTTGATGAAGGCGGTTGACAAGTTTGACTATTCTAAAGGGTTCAAGTTCTCAACTTACGCAACTTGGTGGATTCGTCAGGCTATTACTCGTGCTATTGCGGATCAAGCTCGTACCATCCGTATCCCTGTTCACATGGTTGAAACCATCAATAAATTGGTTCGTGAACAGCGTAATCTTCTTCAAGAATTGGGACAAGACCCAACGCCAGAACAAATCGCTGAACGTATGGATATGACTCCAGACAAGGTTCGTGAAATCTTGAAGATTGCCCAAGAACCAGTATCCCTTGAAACTCCTATCGGTGAAGAGGATGATAGCCACCTTGGGGATTTTATCGAAGATGAAGTGATTGAAAATCCAGTTGATTACACAACTCGTATCGTCTTGCGTGAGCAGTTGGATGAGGTCTTGGATACTCTTACAGACCGTGAAGAAAATGTTCTGCGTCTACGTTTTGGACTAGATGATGGAAAAATGCGCACCCTTGAAGATGTGGGTAAAGTCTTTAACGTGACTCGCGAGCGTATCCGTCAGATTGAAGCTAAAGCTTTGAGAAAACTACGCCAACCAAGTCGTAGCAAACCGCTTCGTGATTTTATTGAAGACTAAGAGTGAGGATGAATATGGCTTATACAGAAGAGCAAATTGAAAATATCAAAACACGAATTTTATCAGCCTTGGAAGAAGTCATCGACCCTGAGTTGGGAATCGATATTGTTAATCTTGGTTTGATTTATGAGATCCGTTTTGACGGCGACACAGGACAAACAGAGATTGATATGACGTTGACAACTATGGGTTGTCCCTTGGCAGACCTTTTGACAGACCAGATTTATGATGCCATGACAGAGGTGCCAGAAGTAACGGATACTGAGGTTAAATTAGTCTGGTATCCAGCCTGGACTGTTGAAAAAATGAGTCGCTATGCACGCATTGCCCTAGGCATTAAGTAAAAAAATAAAAGTATGTGAGAGACCATTGGAAAAGCGAGGAAATTTCCCTTCTTTTCCTCTAGTCTCTCTTTCTTTTGCTGATTTTATTCAAAGAAAATGATATAATGGTAGTTATGGAAAAAAAGAAATTACGCATCAATATGTTGAGTTCAAGTGAGAAAGTAGCAGGACAAGGAGTTTCAGGTGCTTACCGTGAATTAGTTCGTCTTCTTCACCGTGATGCCAAGGACCAATTGATTGTTACTGAAAATCTACCAATTGAGGCAGATGTGACTCACTTTCATACCATTGATTTCCCCTATTATTTATCAACATTCCAAAAGAAACGCTCAGGGAGGAAAATTGGCTATGTGCATTTCTTACCTGATACACTTGAGGGAAGTTTAAAAATTCCATTTTTCTTAAAGGGAATTGTGAAACGCTATGTATTTTCTTTTTACAACCGGATGGAGCACTTGGTGGTGGTCAATCCTATGTTTATCGAGGATTTGGTGGCAGCTGGTATTCCACGTGAAAAAGTGACCTATATTCCTAACTTTGTCAACAAGGAAAAATGGCATCCTCTTCCGCAAGAAGAGGTAATGAGACTACGAACAGATTTAGGTCTTAGTGACAATCAGTTTATCGTAGTAGGTGCTGGTCAAGTTCAGAAGCGCAAAGGGATTGACGATTTTATCCGTCTGGCTGAGGAATTGCCTCAGATTATCTTTATCTGGGCCGGTGGTTTCTCTTTTGGTGGTATGACAGATGGTTATGAACGCTATAAGAAAATTATGGAAAATCCCCCTCAAAATTTGATTTTTCCAGGAATTGTCTCACCAGAGCGAATGCGCGAATTGTATGCCCTAGCGGATCTTTTCTTGTTACCTAGTTACAATGAGCTCTTTCCTATGACTATCCTAGAAGCTGCCAGTTGTGAAGCTCCTATTATGTTGCGTGATTTGGATCTTTATAAGGTGATTTTAGAGGGGAATTATCGGGCGACAGCAGATAGAGAAGAGATGAAAGAAGCTATTTTGGAATATCAAGCGAATCCTGCCGCCCTAAAAGACCTCAAAGAAAAGGCTAAGAATATTTCCAGAGAGTATTCAGAAGAGCATCTGTTACAAATCTGGTTGGACTTTTATGACAAACAAGCCGCTTTAGGGAGAAAGTAAAAAGTGAGGTAATCTATGCGAATTGGTTTATTTACAGATACCTATTTTCCTCAGGTTTCTGGTGTTGCGACCAGTATTCGAACCTTGAAAACAGAACTTGAAAAGCAGGGGCATGCTGTTTTTATCTTTACGACAACAGATAAGGATGTCAATCGTTATGAAGATTGGCAAATTATCCGCATTCCAAGTGTTCCCTTCTTTGCTTTTAAAGATCGTCGCTTTGCCTATCGAGGCTTTAGCAAGGCGCTTGAAATTGCCAAGCAGTATCAGCTGGATATTATTCATACCCAGACAGAATTTTCTCTTGGTTTGTTGGGGATTTGGATTGCGCGTGAATTGAAGATTCCAGTCATCCATACCTATCACACCCAGTATGAAGACTATGTCCATTATATTGCCAAGGGGATGTTGATTCGTCCTAGCATGGTCAAGTATCTGGTCAGAGGTTTCCTGCATGACGTGGATGGGGTTATTTGCCCTAGTGAGATTGTTCGTGACTTGTTATCTGACTACAAGGTCAAGGTTGAAAAACGTGTCATTCCAACTGGGATTGAATTAGCCAAGTTTGAGCGTCCAGAAATCAAGCAAGAAAATCTGAAAGAACTACGTAGTAAACTAGGGATTCAAGATAATGAAAAGATGTTGCTTAGCCTTTCCAGAATTTCCTATGAAAAAAATATTCAGGCAGTATTAGCAGCCTTTGCAGAAGTTCTGAAAGAAGAAGACAAAGTCAAACTGGTGGTAGCTGGGGATGGTCCTTATCTGGATGACCTCAAAGAGCAAGCCCAGAAACTAGAGATTCAAGACTCCGTTGTCTTTACAGGGATGATTGCTCCTAGTGAGACAGCTCTTTACTATAAGGCGGCGGATTTCTTCATCTCGGCATCGACAAGTGAAACCCAAGGCTTGACCTACTTGGAAAGCTTAGCCAGTGGAACGCCTGTCATTGCTCATGGAAATCCTTATCTGGACAATCTGATCAGTGATAAAATGTTTGGAACCTTGTATTACGGTGAACATGATTTGGCTGGAGCTATTCTGGAGGCCCTGATTGCAACGCCAGATATGAATGAGCATACCTTATCAGAGAAATTGTACGAGATTTCAGCTGAAAACTTTGGAAAACGGGTGTATGAGTTTTATCTGGATGTCATCATTTCAAATAACTTCCAGAAAGATTTAGCCAAAGATGATACGGTCAGTCAGCGTATCTTTAAGACAGTTTTGTATCTACCGCAACAGGTGGTTGCTGTGCCCGTAAAAGGCTCTAGACGTATGCTGAAGGCTTCAAAAACACAGTTAATCAGCATAAGAGATTATTGGAAAGACCATGAAGAATAGAAAGAGGAACAGCTATGAAAAAACAATTAATGAGAAGTGGGCGTGACAAAAAGATTGCGGGTGTTTGTGCTGGAGTGGCCCATTATCTAGATATGGATCCAACTATCGTTCGCGTAATATGGGGCGTCCTTGCTTGCTGTTACGGAGCAGGAATTGTAGCTTATATCATTTTATGGATGATTGCGCCAGTAGCAACTGACTATTGAAAACTAGCTCAATTCATGCTAAGATAATAGAAAATAGAATGTAACGAAGGAGAGAAAAATGGCATTTGGAGATAATGGAAAACGTAAAAAAACGATGTTTGAGAAAATAACCTTGTTTATCGTGATTATCATGCTAGTAGCAAGTTTATTGGGAATTTTTGCAACTGCAATTGGTGCCCTCAGTAATCTATAAAATAGATTCAAGAAAATTTAGTGACTGGGATTTCCCAGCCCTTTTTTAAAGTGAGAAGAAAAAATGAGTATGTTTTTAGATACAGCCAAGATTAAGGTTAAGGCTGGTAATGGTGGTGATGGCATGGTTGCCTTTCGCCGTGAAAAATATGTCCCTAATGGTGGTCCTTGGGGTGGTGACGGAGGTCGTGGAGGAAATGTGGTCTTCGTTGTAGACGAAGGTTTGCGTACCTTGATGGATTTCCGCTACAATCGCCATTTCAAGGCTGATTCTGGTGAGAAAGGAATGACCAAAGGGATGCATGGTCGTGGTGCTGAGGATCTTAGAGTTCGAGTACCACAAGGAACGACTGTTCGTGATGCAGAGACTGGCAAGGTTTTGACAGATTTGATTGAACATGGCCAAGAATTTATCGTTGCCCACGGTGGTCGTGGTGGACGTGGAAATATTCGTTTCGCGACACCAAAAAATCCTGCACCGGAAATCTCTGAAAATGGAGAACCAGGTCAGGAGCGTGAGTTACAATTGGAACTTAAAATCCTTGCGGATGTTGGTTTAGTGGGTTTCCCATCAGTAGGGAAATCAACACTTTTAAGTGTTATTACCTCAGCTAAACCTAAAATTGGTGCCTATCACTTTACCACTATTGTGCCAAATTTAGGTATGGTTCGCACCCAATCAGGTGAATCCTTTGCAGTAGCCGATCTGCCAGGTTTGATTGAAGGCGCTAGTCAAGGTGTTGGTTTGGGAACTCAGTTCCTCCGTCACATCGAGCGTACA
Organism: Streptococcus pneumoniae; assembly: GCF_001171885.1. Lineage (GTDB taxonomy): Bacteria > Bacillota > Bacilli > Lactobacillales > Streptococcaceae > Streptococcus > Streptococcus pneumoniae_A. Next base: position 93,020 of record NZ_CKQD01000007.1, on the reverse strand, counting down.
CGTGTCATTCTTCACATCATTGATATGTCAGCTAGTGAAGGACGTGATCCTTATGAGGACTACTTAGCTATCAATAAGGAGTTAGAGTCTTATAACCTCCGTCTCATAGAGCGTCCACAGATTATCGTAGCCAACAAAATGGACATGCCTGAGAGTCAAGAAAATCTTAAAGAATTTAAGAAAAAATTGGCTGAAAACTACGATGAATTTGAAGAGTTACCAGTTATCTTCCCAATTTCTGGTTTGACTAAGCAAGGTCTGGCAAGGTTATTGGATGCTACAGCTGAATTGTTAGATAAGACACCAGAATTCTTGCTCTACGATGAGTCAGATATGGAAGAAGAAGCATACTACGGCTTTGACGAGGAAGAAAAAGCCTTTGAAATTAGTCGTGATGACGATGCAACATGGGTGCTTTCTGGTGAAAAACTGATGAAACTCTTTAATATGACCAACTTTGATCGTGACGAATCAGTCATGAAATTTGCCCGCCAACTTCGTGGTATGGGGGTTGATGAAGCTCTTCGTGCGCGTGGTGCTAAGGATGGAGATTTAGTCCGCATTGGTAAATTTGAGTTTGAATTTGTAGACTAGGAGACTGATATGGGAGATAAACCGATATCTTTCCGAGATGCGGATGGCAATTTTGTTTCCGCCGCAGACGTTTGGAATGAAAAGAAATTGGAAGAACTGTTTAATCGTCTCAATCCAAATCGTGCTCTGAGATTGGCACGAACTAAAAAAGACAATCCATCTCAGTAAATAAGATAAAAAAATTCCGTGCCTCATCAGACACGGGATTTTGTGGTACGACGGGATGTATAGCAAACTGAATCTGGAATAGCACAGCATATCTTCTAAAATATTGTTATAAATTGATTTGAATTTCAAAATTAAATTGTTTAATTCTTATTTCACTTTGTTATAGTATATCTGATGTCAAAGTTCTCGGCGAGTCAAATAGCGATTCCCAAGCCTGACTATCGTGAGGTAGTGGATTAAAATGATCTGGGGATAGATCGTTTTAAGTCTGACGCAGGAAATAAGAATTGTCAGAGGAAAGGATATCGAAATCGTGGCTCTACGAACAGGAACGTGATAGTAAGGCGTATATAGTGGATAAGGGGGGCTCAAAACTCTAAAGTCCAAAAAGGTAGTCGTAACCTATATGCGTAAATCACGAGAGTAAACGAGGAAAGATGTACGACTTATCCCGTGAGGTCTATCACTATAAAGAGAAAATGACAGATAGAAGTGATCCTGAGTCACGGTTATCTTTAAAATAGATTGTCTGATAGGATGCTAGCCTGAAAACGTCTTGTTCATGAAATATAGGACGGTATGTATAAAACGCTTCTGTGAACTGAGAGAAGGGGGAGAAGTTCTTGCTAAAATTTAGTTGAACAGCCGTATTCCGATACTTAGATAAGGGAGCTAGTCTTAGCTCCTACTTGGTTTCAGGGGGCAAAAAGGGGGTAATAGCGCTTCGAGAAAAATTATACTCTTCGAAAATCTCTTCAAACCACGTCAGCGTCGCCTTGCCGTAGGTATAGGTAACTGACTTCGTCAGTTCTATCCACAACCTCAAAACAGTGTTTTGAGCTGACTTCGTCAGTTCTATCTACAACCTCAAAACAGTGTTTTGAGCAGCCTGCGGCTAGCTTCCTAGTTTGCTCTTTGATTTTCATTGAATATTAGTAATTCAGTTACTAACTCGTCAACTTTGATTTATCCAATAAAATTGAAAAGGATGGAAAAAAGGTTGCATTTATGATATAATTTATTTTAAAGACCTTATTAGAAATCTTGAAAGAGTATTGAAAACTTAGAATGAGAAAAATTGTTATCAATGGTGGATTACCACTGCAAGGTGAAATCACTATTAGTGGTGCTAAAAATAGTGTTGTGGCCTTAATTCCGGCTATTATCTTGGCTGATGATGTGGTGACTTTGGATTGCGTTCCAGATATTTCGGATGTAGCCAGTCTTATCGAAATCATGGAATTGATGGGAGCTACTGTTAAGCGTTATGAGGATGTATTGGAGATTGATCCAAGAGGTGTTCAAAATATTCCAATGCCTTATGGAAAAATCAACAGTCTTCGTGCATCTTACTATTTTTATGGGAGCCTTTTGGGTCGTTTTGGTGAAGCGACAGTTGGTCTACCGGGAGGATGTGATCTTGGTCCTCGTCCGATTGACTTACACCTTAAGGCTTTTGAAGCTATGGGTGCCACTGTTAGCTACGAGGGAGAGAACATGAAGTTATCTGCTAAAAATACAGGACTTCATGGTGCAAGTATTTACATGGATACGGTTAGTGTAGGGGCAACGATCAATACGATGATTGCTGCGGTTAAAGCGAATGGTCGTACTATTATTGAAAATGCAGCCCGTGAACCTGAGATTATTGATGTAGCTACTCTCTTGAATAATATGGGTGCCCATATCCGTGGGGCAGGAACTAATATCATCATTATTGATGGTGTTGAAAGATTACATGGAACCCGTCATCAGGTGATTCCAGATCGTATTGAAGCTGGAACATATATTTCTTTAGCTGCTGCAGTCGGCAAGGGGATTCGTATCAATAATGTTCTTTACGAACACCTGGAAGGATTTATTGCTAAGCTGGAAGAAATGGGAGTGAGAATGACTGTATCTGAAGACAGCATTTTTGTCGAAGAGCAGTCTAAGTTGAAAGCAATCAATATTAAGACAGCTCCTTACCCAGGCTTTGCTACTGATTTGCAACAACCGCTTACCCCTCTTTTACTAAGAGCTAATGGTCGTGGTACAATTGTCGATACGATTTACGAAAAACGTGTAAATCATGTTTTTGAACTAGCAAAGATGGATGCGGATATTTCGACAACAAATGGTCATATTTTGTACACGGGTGGACGTAATTTGCGTGGAGCCAGTGTTAAAGCGACCGACTTAAGAGCTGGTGCAGCTTTGGTTATTGCTGGTTTGATGGCCGAGGGACAAACTGAAATTACCAATATCGAGTTTATCTTACGTGGTTATTCTGATATTATCGAAAAATTACGTAATCTAGGAGCGGATATTACACTTGTTGAGGATTAAGCCGTAGAGGTGTTTATGAATATTTGGACCAAATTAGCAATGTTTTCTTTTTTTGAAACGGATCGCTTGTATTTGCGTCCTTTCTTTTTTAGTGATAGTCAGGACTTCCATGAGATAGCTTCGAATCCAGAAAATCTTCAATTTATTTTCCCGACTCAGGCAAGTCTGGAAGAGAGCCAATATGCGTTGGCCAATTACTTTATGAAGTCCCCTTTGGGAGTATGGGCTATTTGTGACAAGAAAACTGAAAAAATGATTGGTTCTGTTAAGTTTGAAAAGTTAGATGAAATCAAAAAAGAAGCAGAACTTGGCTATTTTTTGAGAAAAGATGCTTGGTCGCAAGGATTTATGACAGAGGTTGTTAGAAAAATTTGTCAACTTTCTTTTGAAGAATTTGGCTTAAAACAATTATCCATCATTACCCACCTTGAAAATGAAGCTAGCCAACGGGTTGCTCTTAAGTCTGGATTCCGTTTGTTTCGTCAGTTTAAGGGAAGTGATCGCTACACAAGAAAAATGCGGGATTATCTTGAATTTCGGTATGTAAAAGGAGAATTCAATGAGTAAGCATCAGGAAATTCTAAGCTATTTGGAAGAATTACCTGTCGGAAAGAGGGTTAGTGTTCGTAGTATTTCCAACCATCTGGGAGTCAGTGATGGAACGGCTTATCGCGCTATCAAAGAAGCTGAAAACCGTGGAATTGTGGAGACCCGTCCTAGAAGTGGTACTATCCGCGTTAAATCCCAGAAAGTTGCTATAGAGAGATTAACTTTTGCTGAAATTGCAGAAGTGACTTCTTCTGAGGTTCTGGCTGGACAAGAAGGTTTAGAGAGAGAATTTAGTAAGTTTTCAATCGGTGCTATGACTGAACAAAATATTTTGTCTTACCTTCACGATGGGGGGCTCTTGATTGTCGGAGACCGAACCCGTATTCAGTTGCTAGCCTTGGAAAATGAAAATGCCGTTCTGGTTACAGGGGGATTTCAGGTTCATGATGATGTACTTAAACTGGCCAATCAAAAAGGGATTCCTGTTCTGAGAAGCAAGCATGATACTTTCACTGTCGCGACTATGATCAATAAAGCCTTGTCAAATGTCCAAATCAAGACTGATATTTTGACAGTTGAGAAGCTTTATCGTCCGAGTCATGAATATGGTTTTCTGAGAGAGACAGACACTGTTAAAGATTATTTGGACTTGGTACGCAAGAATCGTAGCAGTCGTTTCCCTGTTATTAATCAACATCAGGTCGTTGTTGGAGTTGTAACCATGAGAGACGCTGGTGATAAGTCACCAAGTACCACAATTGACAAGGTCATGTCTCGTAGTCTATTTTTGGTTGGATTATCGACAAATATTGCCAATGTGAGTCAACGGATGATTGCTGAAGACTTTGAAATGGTACCGGTTGTTCGGAATAATCAAACCTTGCTTGGAGTTGTGACACGACGAGATGTCATGGAAAAGATGAGCCGTTCCCAAGTTTCGGCTCTACCGACTTTTTCTGAGCAGATTGGACAAAAACTTTCTTATCACCATGATGAAGTCGTCATTACAGTGGAACCCTTTATGCTAGAGAAGAACGGTGTTTTGGCTAATGGTGTATTGGCAGAAATCTTGACTCATATGACTCAAGATTTAGTTGTTAATAGTGGTCGCAATCTCATCATCGAACAAATGCTAATCTATTTTTTGCAAGCGGTTCAGATAGATGATATACTGCGCATTCAAGCACGCATTATCCACCATACTAGACGGTCAGCTATTATTGATTACGATATTTATCATGGTCATCAGATTGTTTCAAAAGCAAATGTGACCGTTAAAATTAATTAGAAACTAGGAGAAAAGATGATAACATTAAAATCAGCTCGTGAAATCGAAGCTATGGACAAGGCTGGTGATTTTCTAGCAAGTATTCATATCGGCTTACGTGATTTGATTAAGCCTGGCCTAGATATGTGGGAAGTTGAAGAATATGTTCGCCGTCGTTGTAAGGAAGAAAATTTCCTTCCGCTTCAGATTGGGGTTGACGGTGCCATGATGGACTATCCTTATGCTACCTGCTGCTCTCTTAATGATGAAGTGGCTCACGCTTTCCCTCGTCACTATATTTTGAAAGATGGTGATTTGCTCAAAGTTGATATGGTTTTGGGAGGTCCTATTGCTAAATCTGACCTGAATGTCTCAAAATTAAACTTCAACAATGTTGAGCAAATGAAGAAATACACTCAGAGCTATTCTGGTGGCCTGGCAGACTCTTGTTGGGCTTATGCTGTTGGTACACCGTCCGAAGAAGTGAAAAATCTGATGGATGTAACCAAAGAAGCTATGTACAAGGGGATTGAACAAGCTGTTGTTGGAAATCGTATCGGTGATATCGGTGCGGCTATTCAAGAATACGCTGAAAGTCGTGGATACGGTGTAGTGCGTGATTTGGTTGGTCATGGTGTTGGTCCAACCATGCATGAAGAACCAATGGTTCCTAACTATGGTATTGCTGGTCGTGGACTCCGTCTTCGTGAAGGAATGGTCTTAACCATTGAACCAATGATCAATACAGGCGATTGGGAAATTGATACAGATATGAAGACTGGTTGGGCGCATAAGACTATTGACGGTGGACTATCTTGTCAATATGAACACCAATTCGTGATTACGAAAGATGGTCCTGTTATCTTGACTAGCCAAGGTGAAGAAGGAACTTATTAATAAAAAGTGAAAAGACTACTGGAAGTTTATTTTGATAAAAAATCCAGTAGATCTTTTCATAATAAAACGCATTGTATCAAGTATTAGGGGCTGATATCATGCGTTTTTCTGATTTTAAGATTTTTTTCAACTCTGTTTGTAACCACATCATAACAGAGGGTCTAGGATTCAGGGCTCTCCTCCTATATACTATTAGTAAAGCAAAACTAGGGGAGAATATTTTAGTGTCGTAATCTATTGTTCGTGTAGAGGTTTTACGATATCGTTGTTTTGGTTTTAAAAATAGAAATGGAATTCTGTTTAACGTTCGTATTGCCAATCTTAAATTTACCTTTTTTATATTGAAGTATTGAGCTAGTTCATGAAAAAATTAAGTGAAAAAGTCGAGTGTTTTAGAAACCTACAGTGTAGTATTCTAGTTTAAATCCGCTTTAAATCCGCTGGTAAATTCCCAAACTAAGTTCTACTGCTAATCCAAGTGGAAGTTAGTCTGATAAAAATCGTAAAAACCAGTGGAAATCCGTGTCAGGGTAAGTTCCACTGGTTTTAGTCATGCTTGATTTCATCGCTTTTGTAGCCAAAATGAATCGAAAAAAAGAGCGCATAAAATCCCCTCATCTGAAAGCGTTTCAGATTAAGTTCCGCTATGGTGGAAGTTAGTGTGAGACGTTTGAATGGGGTTTTAAGTTAATTTTTAGAACTTATGTTGGAGTAATGTAGAAGATTGACAGACGTCTTCTGCAGGTATTTTAGAAATACCGAGAAGCTTAGAAATCTCTTCTCCATAGGTAAAGGCAAAGAGCTCATAGGCTGACTTTCCATTCAAAGCAGCACGTTTGACACTGTTGACATGAGAACAAACGAGATTGATGTCCTCTTGAGTTAAGTTGTCAAAAGAAGTTCCCTTAGGTAGAATGTCGCGAATCAGCGTGTGATTTTTCTCAATTCTCCCTTTCTGGTCAGAGCGATTAGGGTCACAAAAGAAGAGTTTACTCTCTCCTCGCACATCCATTTCGATGTCATCAACCCTGGCAAACTCTCCACCATTATCTGTCAGGATGACAGGGAAGAGTTGGAAGAAATCTTTGTCCGCTTGGTGAAGAGTGTTCTTGATGTCATAGAGATGTTTGGTAACCTCAAGGGAAGTTTTATTATCCAGAAGTCTAGCGAAGATAAAGTTACAGAAAGACAGGTTGAAGGTCAGTAGGACTTTACCTCCCAACCTGCCCATAACGGTGTCCATTTCCAGCCAAGAGTCTAGTTGATTCAGTACTAAATAGTTTTGGAAATCCTCATAGGAACGGCCTTTTTTAGCTTCTTTAGGAATGGAGGGGAGATTACTTTTTCTTCTTTCTTTGAATTTAACGGCTCTGGCTAGATCAATAGGAGCGATAGATAGGTATCCTTTTCGGATGTGTCGATAGACAGTTGAGGAGCTAACATTAAGGTTGTGAGTTTTCAGAATATGATAGATGTGTTGTCCCTTTTTAACTCCATCAGAAATGACTTTATCTATGTCCCAGAAAGTCTGAGAGTTGAGAGGAGTTCCTTCACGAGTTTCGACAAGAGTTAGTTCGTACTGCTTTTGAGCTTGCTTAGCGAGGTAGAAGATCTTCTTATAGCCACAATTTTGTCTTCTTTTAGGGCATCCATTACAGACAAAGGGGAGCTTTGTCGAGTAGAGGGCAAGGAAGGTTATGGCATGTAGATTCTCTAACTTGTCTGTTTCGTTTGACTTCTTTGGAAACAGTAGTTGGGTCTTTTAGAATGGATTGTCCAATAGCTTTGAAGGTTTCACCGCGCTCTAAACCCAGTTGGATATCATTACGGTCTGAAAGGGTAAGGTGTTTATGTTTTGTCATAGTAGACCTCATTTCTAATTCAAACGTCTCATACTTAATTCCACCATAAAAGTCCGTTTTAGACTAATTTCCACTTCGGCTAGCCAAGTGGAAGTTACTTTGAGAAGTTAGCCTTTAAATCCGCTATATTTTGCTACTCCCCATAAAGTTTCTATTTTCCCTGAATTCTGATATAATAGAAATATTGACTTCAAGAGTAAGGAAGAGAAGATGAACGCATTATTGAATGGAATGAATGACCGTCAGGCTGAGGCGGTACAAACGACAGAAGGGCCCTTGTTAATCATGGCGGGGGCTGGTTCTGGGAAGACCCGAGTTTTGACCCACCGTATCGCTTATTTGATTGATGAAAAGATGGTCAATCCTTGGAATATTTTGGCCATTACCTTTACCAACAAGGCTGCGCGTGAGATGAAGGAGCGTGCTTATAGCCTCAATCCAGCCACTCAGGACTGTCTGATTGCGACCTTCCACTCCATGTGTGTTCGTATTTTGCGTCGCGATGCGGACCATATTGGCTACAACCGCAATTTTACTATTGTCGATCCTGGTGAACAACGAACGCTTATGAAACGCATTCTCAAGCAGTTGAACTTGGATCCTAAAAAATGGAATGAACGGAGCATCTTAGGGACTATTTCCAATGCTAAGAATGATTTGATTGATGATGTTGCCTATGCTGCCCAAGCTGGCGATATGTATACGCAAATCGTGGCCCAGTGTTACACTGCTTACCAAAAAGAATTGCGTCAGTCGGAGTCGGTTGACTTTGATGATTTGATTATGCTGACCCTGCGTCTCTTTGATCAAAATCCTGATGTCTTGACCTACTATCAACAGAAATTCCAATACATCCATGTTGATGAGTACCAAGATACCAACCATGCTCAGTACCAACTGGTCAAACTCTTGGCTTCGCGCTTTAAAAACATCTGTGTGGTTGGGGATGCGGACCAGTCTATTTACGGTTGGCGTGGTGCTGATATGCAGAATATTTTGGATTTTGAGAAAGATTATCCCCAAGCCAAGGTTGTTTTGTTGGAGGAGAATTACCGCTCAACTAAAACTATTCTCCAAGCGGCCAACGAGGTCATTAAAAACAATAAAAACCGCCGTCCTAAGAATCTCTGGACTCAAAATGCTGATGGGGAACAAATCGTTTACTATCGTGCCGATGATGAGCTGGATGAGGCTGTATTTGTAGCTAGAACTATAGATGAACTTAGTCGCAGTCAAAACTTTCTTCACAAGGATTTTGCAGTTCTCTATCGGACTAATGCCCAGTCCCGTACTATTGAGGAAGCCTTGCTCAAGTCAAATATCCCTTATACAATGGTTGGTGGAACCAAGTTCTACAGCCGTAAGGAAATCCGCGATATTATCGCTTACCTCAATCTTATTGCCAATTTGAGTGACAATATCAGTTTTGAACGTATTATCAACGAACCGAAACGTGGAATTGGGCCAGGTACAGTTGAGAAAATTCGTGACTTTGCGAATATGCAAGACATGTCCATGCTAGATGCTTCAACCAATATCATGTTATCTGGTATCAAGGGTAAAGCAGCCCAGTCTATCTGGGATTTTGCCAATATGATTCTAGATTTACGAGAGCAGCTAGATCAATTAAATATTACAGAGTTGGTTGAGGCTGTTTTAGAAAAAACAGGTTACGTCGATATTCTAAATGCTCAAGCGACCTTAGAAAGCAAGGCTAGGGTTGAAAATATCGAAGAGTTCCTTTCTGTAACGAAAAACTTTGATGACACCTCTGATGGGCCAGAAGAGGAAACTGGTCTGGACAAACTGAGTCGTTTCTTAAATGACTTGGCCTTGATTGCCGACACAGATTCAGGTAGTCAGGAGACATCAGAAGTGACCTTGATGACCCTGCATGCTGCCAAAGGTCTCGAGTTTCCAGTTGTCTTTTTGATTGGGATGGAAGAAAATGTCTTCCCACTTAGTCGTGCAGCTGAAGATCAAGATGAATTAGAGGAAGAGCGCCGTCTGGCTTATGTAGGTATCACGCGTGCAGAGAAAATCCTCTATCTGACCAATGCCAACTCGCGCCTGCTTTTCGGTCGTACCAACTACAACCGTCCGACTCGTTTTATTAACGAAATCAGTTCAGACTTACTTGAGTATCAAGGTCTAGCTCGTCCAGCAAATACAAGCTTTAAAGCATCATATAGTAGTGGTGGCCTTGCCTTCGGTCAAGGTATGAGTTTGGCGCAGGCCCTCCAAGACCGTAAACGCGGTGCGGCTCCAAAAACTATCCAGTCAAGCGGTCTTCCATTTGGTCAATTTACAGCTGGCACAAAATCAGCTTCTAGTGAGGCAAGTTGGTCCATTGGTGATATTGCCCTCCACAAGAAATGGGGAGAGGGAACTGTTCTGGAAGTTTCAGGTAGCGGTGCTACGCAGGAATTAAAAATCAATTTCCCAGAAGTAGGTTTGAAAAAACTTTTAGCTAGTGTAGCCCCAATTGAGAAAAAAATCTAATTTTTCATCCTTCTCACGAATAATAAAGTGAGGAGGATTTTTATGTACAGTATTTCATTCCAAGAAGATTCATTATTACCAAGAGAGAGACTGACCCAAGAAGGAGTGGAAGCGCTCAGTAATCAAGAGTTACTAGCTATTCTACTCAGAACAGGAACACGGCAAGCTAGCGTTTTTGAAATTGCTCAGAAAGTCTTGAGCAATCTTTCAAGCCTAACGGATTTGAAAAAAATGACCCTGCAGGAATTGCAGAGTCTATCTGGTATTGGCCGTGTTAAGGCCATAGAATTACAAGCAATGATTGAACTGGGCCATCGTATTCATAAACATGAGACCCTTGAGATGGAAAGTATTCTCAGTAGCCAAAAGCTGGCCAAGAAGATGCAACAGGAATTAGGGGACAAAAAACAAGAGCACCTGGTGGCGCTCTATCTCAATACTCAAAATCAAATCATTCATCAACAGACCATTTTTATCGGTTCTGCCACTCGTAGTATCGCTGAGCCGCGAGAGATTCTTCACTATGCTATCAAGCATATGGCGACCTCTCTCATCTTGGTCCACAATCATCCTTCAGGAGCGGTAGCGCCTAGCCGAAATGATGATCATGTCACTAAGCTTGTCAAAGAAGCCTGCGACCTGATGGGGATTGTCCTCTTGGACCATTTGATTGTCTCACAATCTAGTTACTTTAGTTACCGTGAAAAGACAGATTTAATCTAAAGTTCATTAACGACATAGTCAAAGAGGTTTTTATCCTTGGGACGATTTTCAAATAGAAATTCTGGATGCCATTGGACACCGAGAAAGGCGACATCATCCGTACTCATAACAGCTTCAATAATGCCATCTTTAGGATCATGAGCCGCAATCTTTAAATTTGGCGCTAAATCCTTGATGCTCTGATGGTGGAAGGAGTTGATATGGGAAATTTCTCCATAGATTTCTCGGAGAACAGTATCTGGTTCTGTCACCAAGCGTTGAGTTGTGTATTCGGCAGAACAATCCTGCCAGTGGTCTTCGATATCTTGGTACAGAGTTCCGCCCATGGCAACGTTAAAAAGCTGAGTCCCACGACAGACAGAGAAAATCGGCTTTTGCTGTTTGATAGCTTCCTTGATGAGGGCTAGTTCGAATATATCTCTTTGAAGGTGGTAGTCATCGCTATCAATAGTTTTTGGTTCACCATAGAATTTTGGATCAACATTTTGCCCACCTGTCAAGATGAGCTTGTCAATCATACTGATATAGTGGCAGGCCATTTCTTGATCACCAATCGGTAGGATGATGGGAATCCCTCCAGCGTCTTTAACGCCTTCAACAAAGCCTTTTGCTGCGTAGCTCATCATGATGTCATCATCTGGATGAGTTTTTTCGTTTCCTGTAATCCCTATAACTGGTTTTTTCATAAAATGATGTTCGCTTTCTAATCCTCTTTTCGCATGAAGTAGAGGAGGGTTTGGAGTTCACTTGTTAAATCGACATACTGAACGACCACGTCTTTTGGTAAATGCAGATGGACTGGTGAAAAACTGAGAATTCCTTTCACGCCAGCATCCACCAAGAGATTGGCAACTTCTTGTGACTTGACGCTGGGAACCGTCAGGATAGCAGTCTTCACATCAGCATCCTTGATTTTATCCTTGATTTGAGAAATTCCGTAAATGGGAATCCCGTCAGGAGTTTGGCTACCGACTTCGGGATGGTCATCTAGGTCAAAGGCCATGATAATCTTCATCTTGTTGCGCTCATGGAAGCGGTAGTGGAGAAGGGCATGGCCCATATTTCCAATACCTACCAGCATGACATTGGTAATAGAGTTATCATTGAGCAAATCGGCAAAAAATGTCATCAGTTTTTTGACATCATAGCCAAATCCACGCCGACCTAGTTCACCAAAATAGGAAAAATCACGACGTACGGTCGCTGAATCAATACCGATAGCCTCTGCAATTTGCTTAGAGTTGGCACGTTCAATCTTTTCTGCATGAAATCTTTTAAAAATTCGATAGTAGAGAGAGAGTCTTTTTGCTGTAGCTTTTGGAATAGCAGACTGTTTATCTTTCACAAAATCACAACCTTTCTATTCTTCTATTTTATAGAAACATTGTGAAAAAATCAACAAAAACAAGAAAAAACTAAGAAAAATCTTAGTTTTGATGTAAAAAATCTGCATGTGATAGAAAACGGTAGAGGTCTCCGACCAGACCCTGATAAACTTTCTGGCCATTAAAAGTCAGAGAAGTCACATAAAGTGTATCTGGTAGGGTCACACATCCTGACAGAGCTAACATGAGAGCTTCATAATCCTCATACTTGAGTGTACGCTCTACATGATAGCTATCCTTATAGGTCAATTCAAACATATGGGACCTATCTTTCAGATTTTGTAAAGACACCACGTTCTACCAAGCTATCCATGAGGAAGTAGAATTTTTCCTGATGAATGTGGTGGTCTTCTGATTTGAAAATATCAACTAGACGAAGGCCAAACTTGTCAGTGATATTGATTTTAACCCCTGTAAGTTCCTTGTTAATGATGATTTTGAGTTGGAAGCCTTCACCACTGTTCGGAACTTTTTCCAAAAGGCGAGTCAATTCGTAGTTACCAACCTTTGTCTCAAAAAAGGTGTTGTCCTTGAGGGTGAATTTTTTAACAGAAGGGCTAAGAGTGTAGTCGTAACGACAATTTTTTAACTGAATGGTTTTTTCAAATGCCATATGGCTAACCTCCGATAATTTCTTTTAAAGTTTTTGCGAGGGTTTGTAGATCTTCAACAGTATTTTGTGGCGACAAACTGATGCGAACGGATTCCTTCAGACGTTCTGAATTTGCCCCGTACATGGCTTCAAGAACATGGCTAGATTGGACAATACCTGCAGTACAGGCTGATCCAGTAGAGATAGAAATTCCAGCTAAATCTAGACGAAGAAGTAAGAGGTCGTTTTTTTGACCAGGAAATCCAATATTGAGAACATAAGGGAGATGGTGTTGTCCTCTATTCAAGTAATACTGAATTCCCTCTAGCTCTGCAAGAAAGGAAGTCTCTAGATTTTGTACATGTTGAAAATGTTCTTCTTGCTTTTCTAGGTCTTCTTTTAGGGCTGCAACCATGCCTACGATGGCAGCTAAATTTTCAGTTCCTGCACGTTTTTTCTGTTCTTGGTCTCCGCCATGGATATAGGAATCAAAGTTCATGCTAGATGCGTAGAGAAAACCGATTCCCTTAGGACCATGGAATTTATGGGCAGAAGCAGTGAGAAAATCAATGCCCAATTCTTCGGGATGAACTGGTATTTTACCAATAGCCTGAACTGCATCGACATGATAGGCAGCAGGGTGTTGCTTAAGTATTTGGCCAATTTCAGCAATGGGAAGTAGGTTTCCAGTCTCATTATTGGCAAACATGGTAGAAACCAAAATCGTATCGTCACGTAAGGCCTCTTGAATTTGCTGGGCGGTGATTTCTTGATTTTCTGGCTGGATAATGGTTGCTTCAAACCCAAAGTGTTGAACCAAGTAATCAATGGTTTCAAGGACAGCATGGTGCTCAATGGCAGTTGTGATGATATGTTTTCCTCGTTCTTGGTGACGAAGGCAGTAGCCAATGATGGCAGTATTGTTGCCTTCTGTCCCACCAGAAGTGAAAAAGATATGTTGAGGTTTTGTCCCCAGTAACTGAGCTAGTTCCTGACGGGTTTCTCGCAAGAGTTTACCAGCTTGACGACCATGACCATGAATACTAGAAGGATTGCCATGAGTTTCTTGCATAACTTTGGTCATAGCTGAAATAGCAACTGCTGACATGGGAGTCGTTGCAGCATTGTCCAAATAAATCAAAGAATCACCTTATTTCTTTTTGTTGTAGGCAAAGAGTGGGCTGACTGGTTTTCTTTCGTGGATACGGACGATAGCATCACCAATTAACTCACTAGCAGTGATGTAGCATACGTTTTTAGGAGTTTTTTCTTTTGTTGCTACTGAATCAGTCACAAGAATTTCTTTAATCTTAGTATTGTCAAGAAGTTCAGCAGCTCCTTCGACGAAGAGACCGTGGCTAGAAACAGCATAAATTTCTGTAGCCCCTTCACGTTCAACGATTTTAGCAGCTTCAGAGAAGGTACGTCCTGTATTCAGAATATCGTCAATTAAGATGGCTTTCTTACCTTCAACATCACCAATAATGTAACCTTCGTTACGAGTTGCATCGTCTTGAGGGTAATCGATAATGGCGATAGGAGCATCAAGATACTCAGCCAAGCTACGAGCACGTTTTACACCTGAATTTTTAGGGCTAACGACAACAACATCTGAACCAAGTAGGCCCTTATCGCAGTAATGTTTTGCAAATAGGGGAACTGTGTAGAGGTTGTCAACAGGAATATCAAAGAAGCCTTGCACCTGAACAGCATGCAAATCAAGCGTAAGGACACGGTCAACACCAGCTTTAACCAGCATATTGGCAACTAGTTTAGCTGTAAGTGGCTCACGTGGTGAAGCAATGCGGTCTTGACGTGCATAGCCAAAATATGGAAGGACAACGTTGATACTGTGGGCACTTGCGCGCACACAAGCATCAACCATGATCAACAATTCCATTAGGTGGTTGTTAACAGGGAAACTTGTTGATTGGATGATGTAAACATCATAACCACGGACACTTTCTTCGATATTCACTTGGATTTCTCCGTCTGAAAATTGACGTGACGATAGTTTTCCGAGTGGGACACCAACAGCTTGGGCAATTTTCTGTGCAATCTCTTGGTTAGAGTTGAGTGCGAAAAGTTTCATGTTTTTTCTATCTGACATTATAGACCGTCCTCTGTAAACTTTTTAAATCCTAGTGATATTTGCCTTACCTATATGAACTGGGATTTGTGTATTTTTATCTTTTCTATTTTACCAAAAAATGGAGATTATTTCAGCTATTTTTCATACTTTTGACAAATCGAACCAATTTTGAAGGGGCTTTTTGGTAGGAAATCTGATTTTTCTCTAAAAATTGTTGGAAATCTTGTTTGCCTTGCTCGTGATTTTCAACTTCAAGCTCTAATTCGTAATCTGTCATATCGAAGTACTGACTCTCATCCAGCGCCATGAGGCCAATAGCTGTCTTCATTTCATAGCGAAGCGTTGTGAGACAACCAAGCACATGCCACTCACTAGTTTGGATACCCTGTTTCACCAATTCCTCAAGAACCAGCCCTTGAGGAAGTTCTTCCTTATTCAGATAGTTCTCAGCATCTTTTAGTTGCAATTTTTGGTTATACTCCATGTTTCCAACACTTTGTGGGACTTTGAGTGTCAATTCTGCCCAGTCTTCAAAGGTTCGAATACGCATAGCGACTTTCTTTTCTCGCAGTTCAAAATCAGGCGTGTCGATGTAGTAATTTTTTTGCAGAACAGGAGTGACGTCTGTGAACTGGTCTTTTAGACGACTGTATTCATCTTTTTTCAATAGTGTTTTCAATTCAATTTCTAAATGTTTCATTTTTCTTACCTTTTCTTTATCGTTGAAAGCGGATTTATGGTATAAACTGCTCACGGTTTCCTATACCCTTGAAATCATTGGTTTTATAGTATATATCTAAAAGTGAATACGAGATTGAATACGACTTTATTTTTAGCTTGAACGGATAAAAGTCATGAGCTGATCCACGATTTCAACACGTTGATTGTCATTGATGTGGGTATACATATCAAGAGTGGTTTGAACATTATTGTGACCTAATCTATCTGAAATGATTTTTGCTGTAACACCAGCTTCAAAGAGAAGAGAAGCATGTGTGTGTCTGAACCCGTGAGGAGTAATTTTCTTGATATCATTGTGTTCACAAAAGAACCTTCTAAGTCTCTCTTTCACAGCTGAAGGAGAGATCCAACCTCCGAAACTATTCGTAAAAATATAATTTGAATCATGTTTATAAGGCACACTAGCCCGAAAATATTCTTTTATTTGCTGACGTTTCCAGAGTTTCAATACATTTAGAGTTTCATCATCCAAAGTAATAACCCTCTTACTCCTTTTGGTTTTAGGGTCCTGAACAGTTTGTTTTTTATTCACAACGACAGCTGTTCGAGAAATGCTTAGTCGTTTATTTTCAAAGTCAACATCTGACCACATGAGCCCAAGAGCCTCACCACATCTCAAACCAGTAAAAGCTAGTAAGTGATAAAAGGTATACTCTACAGGCTTACAATCTACTTTGCAAACTTTAAGAAACTCCGTTAGTTCCTGCTTTGTATAATAGTTCTCCTTAGCCTTTAAAGGCTTGTTTTTAGGCTTGATAATCTTGTCTAAGGGATTTGACTTAATAATGTCAATAGAAGTGGCATACTTGAAAATACGGCTGATGACAGAGTAGTAATTGGCATAGAGGATATAGCGATTACTTAACTTGATAGCAACCTTTTGACAATAAGCTACACTGATCTGATGGATTTTCATATCTGTAAAATACAAGTCAATCATAACATCAAGTTTTTTCTTAACGTTCTGATAGGTTGTTGGTTTTACAGTGTTTTTATAGCTATCAAGCCACAACTCAGCGACTTCAGCGAAAGTAGGATTCTGGAAATCTCCATTATTTGAAAAACCGTTCTCTTCAACGTCTAAGAGAAGGTCACGTTCGGCAGCCTTGGCCTCTTTAATGGTTTTAAAACCACGTCTTGTGGTGCGTTTTTCTTTTCCAGTAGCAGGGTCTATACCCAGATATGTTTGAAAGAGATATCTAGTCTCTCCTTTTTTTGTAAGGTATTTTTTTATCATAAAAAGTCCTTTCTTTTCTATTGCTTGCCCGCATAGTTGAAAAGGTGTAGAACTTATGATAAACTATAGTTGTATTTTTTTATCATCCTTTCCATTGCTTGCTTGATGGAAAGTTGAATCCTCACACTCAGAGTCGCCAAACTTTGCGAGTGTGGGGATTTTTTGAGTTGTTTCCAAAATGGAAACAGTTGCTATCTCGTCAGATAATAAAATAAGGCGTACCTCTTAGAAGTACACCAGACGATTTTATCCTTGACGAACAAGGCTTTTTTACATTCTTAGTGTATTTCTTTTTTTAATTTCTGTCAAACGTCAACTTATTCTTGATTAAAAAAGAAAAAGTCAACAATAGAGAATTGCTGACTTTTTCTATAAACCCAATTGTGTGAGCCAAGGGCGAACCTTGTTTCTGTATAACGATAATATCATTATTACTTCAAAAAGTCAATGCATTTTATAAAAATAGATTCAAAAAATTTTTTTATTCTAAATTCGGACTTATTAAATGTAGGAGCGTTCTGTGAATATTTCTCAACAATTAAATCAGCCTCAATCAGTCGTCTCTGGTTTAGTTCATCGGAACATAATTTTTTATGAAGATAAAATAAATTGATGATGTCAATGATTTTTGGATAATGAACTAAGGCAAGATTTATCTTCATTGTATTTGCATAAGATTTTGTTTTAGGGTCTGGTTGCTTTATGTGATCAGCACCGTCAAAAAGATTTATTAAAAAAACATTATTATGAGCGCAAGAATTTCTAATATTTTTAATCAATTTGTGTTGAGTAGTATACAGAGGGTCTGTTTTCAGCTCTGACTTTTTTATATATAAATCAGCAAGCGTAGTAAAATCACCATAACTTACAATTTCTAAAAATACCCAAATAGATAAATCTGTTCTTTTTTGAAACATATCTTTTTTATATTTATTTAAGCGAAATTGTTCAATTATATTTGAAAATTTTTCAGGGTATTCATTTTTAAATTCTTCAATTATAGAGTAACCGTCTTCTTTGTCGTCCTCTGTAAGAAGTGTCATAAACCTTGTTTTTAACGAATGTTCTACATCTAAACACATTAGTAATAATAGTTCACGTAACCGAACATCTAAAGAAGCGCAAATCGTTAAATCTAAGAAATCTAAGTTATCGTACTTTCCTTTGGGATTTTTAGGGAAATTTTTTCTGTAACTAGTGATTTTATAGTAGTAACTTCTAGTTTTAAGGTAATCAATAAGTTGGTCTTTAGAATAGTTGTCAATAGTAATATTTTTATCTAAAATTTTTTCGTACAAATCTTCAAAATTGGATTTAGGTTTTTCCACTCTTTTCTCCTTTCTACTACATGCCAACTATTTCCATTTTGGAAACAGTTGATTTTTACTATTGTTCGTTGTAAAATAGTGATGAAAGGTGGTGCGATGATATGTTTTCTTTTTTTACTCACATCAATCAAAAGCGTCAAAAGATGGAGCAATCTAAAAAAGAAATGGAATTGCGCCACAATGAATTTGCTGATAGAGTCCGCATGGATATTAAAACAGGCGAGAAAGAACTCGATTTAAAAAGAGAGTATTTTAATCAGCGCTATGGACATCTATTTAGTCCTCGAAATAAATAGCAATAGGTCTTACTAGGTGGTCAGCCTTGTCTACCTTTACTAAACAGTTTGTTTTTGCTAAAATCAAATTAAGAAAGCAAAGAGGAGGAGTTGGTATGAAAAACATTCAAATCCTTTGGGGATATTTATTGTTATATTCTATTTTTTCCCTCACTCTTTTCTTTTTAGACAGGGGTATTATTTTAATAACTTTTGTGATTTTTATTCTAGTTGTAAAAATCATCCCTCACCCTGATTCTCATCGAAACCCATTTGCGTTTGGGCTACGTTTTCGTAAGAGACATTAGGAGAGTCGACAGTTATTTCAAAGGCTCTTACATTTTTTAGTAATTCTAATTCTTGACGAGTTTTTTCTATTTCTAGTTCACGCTGCATATCTTTCAGGGTAGCATCTTTTTCCATCGTTTCAACTTCTACAGTCAGTTTGCGTTCTTCCAATCTGGCTGTTTTTCTTTGCTGTAAATAAGGAAAAAGCCCTTTTACTTTAATACCTTTGATATCAATATCTCCAAACAAAAGCCCGAGTCCTATTAAGCCCGAGTTCAGCATCCAATGATTGTCCGATATGAATTGACTTATGGATTGTAGAGTTATTTCCCCTGGACTCTCTACGTTAGATGTAGCAATAATTTCTTCATCAATTTCAGGGTTCTTATACTCATCGATAATAGAATAAAGATTTTTCCACATACTTGATGTGATAGGTTCATTAGTATTAACTCTCAACTGAAGGTGTAATTTCCCATCTTTGAAGTAAAGTGGAGATATGAGACCGTTGATGTATTTTGATAAATCTGTGATATTAAAAATAGTGTGATGGACTGTCAGTGTACTGTATAGAAATTTTGGATTTACTTTTCTTCGTGGCACTTCGTTAATCCACTTGACTTCTCGACGTTTGATATCCGTAGACTGTTCGTAGCCATGGTTTAGGGTTAGTTGTTCTTTCGGCATATCTTTTTCATAGACATCACTTGTGATTTGTCCAATCAAGAAATAGTTAGACTTAAATGATGGAACTATGACGTAATCCCCTACACTCATATCTTCTACAAAGCTATAGAGTCGTTTAGCAGTAAATGTAATTTGGTGTTTTGATAGACTTTTGTCTTGATACACTCTTGCTATTTGTTGCTTGTAGTGCTCTATAGTTTTTTCTGTTGTGAGGAGTAAGTCAGTAGTCTGTAAATCTGCCAGCGTGACTTGGTTGTGATGAATAGAAATGAAGTGGTTGTATTTAAAATCATCGTAATACTTTCCACCATCTGCTCGAACTAGCCAGTATTTTGCACGACTGTTAAATTGATAGATTTCAATTTGATTTTTGTGAGACATTTCAATCTCCTTTTTTATTTCTCTCTATAAATGCTAACGACTTTCCCAATAGTTCGGATGTCGTTGCTTTCGTCTAGGTGTATATCCTCATAATCTGGATTCAAGCTTTCCAGATATCCCTGACGCAGTTTCTTAACATAGTTAGCGCCGTCTACTTGGAAGATGCCGATAGTGTTATAATCAACCTGTTGGGTATTCTTTATAAAAAGATAGTCACCATTCTTTATCTTTGGCTCCATAGAGTTGCCGACGACATAAGCGATAGCGTCGTAGTCGTCTGGGATTTCATCCTCATAGAACGAAACCTCCATATCTAAATCGTCGTCCTGTATCGAACCACTACCAGCAGAGACAACCCCAGTAACACGTCGGTAAGTAGTCTGTCTGTAGTCGTCCAGTCTGATGATGTTCTCCGATACTTCGTTTATCTTCGTTTCTTCTTCGTTTTTCTGCTCGTTCAGTTGCCTCTCGGCATAGGTTAGGACTTTGCCCTGTCTAGGTGGTTCTAGTTCGTCGTAGATGGTTTGGATTGGGGATTTTGAAAGAAGAGCTGGAGTAGCGTTGATTTGAATTTCTTGATCATCATCAAGCATATCAATTAAATCTTCTGTAGAAATTTGCATTCCTTTAGCAATTTTTTCTATTGTGTCATAAGATGGGACAATGGGCTTTTTCGATTTCGGATGTTCATTTTTTTCAAGCATAGAAATATATCCTTTTGTTAAATCAGATAATTCACAAAAAGCATCCATTGATAATTTATGCTCTGTTCTATATGATTTTAGCAATTCTCCTAACTTCATTTAAAACCCCTTTCTATATATTGTTTAATCCATTATACATCTTTAAATAAAAAAAGTAAATTTTTTTGTTTAACACACTTGACATTTTGTGTTTAACGTGTTAAACTATAATCAAGCTTAAGGAAATAACAAAAACAAACCGGAGGGAAACACCATGAACACATTAAACGAGAAAGCAATCAACATCTTTAAAGCAGTAGCTAAGGAAACTTTAATCCAAGGTACTTACGAGGAAAACTTCCTTTACAGCCAGCTTGAAGCATTCTGTACTAACTGCCGTCAATTCGCTTTTGGATGGACAGAGTTAGCAGAGGAGATTGAACGCCAAGAGCGTTACCTTCTCGATTCTGGTTTCACTCAAGAGGAAATCGATGACATTCGTTTTGATGCAGCATTTGCAGGAATGCTTGATAAATTAAATGTAGCCTGATTGGTATCACCAAGGTTCGAATCCTTGGCAGGTTGTTGCTCCAAGAGCAAAATAAAAAAGGAGGTAAGGCGAATGATGGAACACATCATAAAAAGCCTAGCAACCAAGGACACCACAACCGTCATCTTGGTACTAGGCTTAGTAAACGAAGCTCGTCTTTGGCATAAGCAGTACTTAGCTTACAAGCTCAAAGACAAAGAGCTTAAGAAAAAGTAGAGAAAGGGGCAGAAGCCCCAACCTCTACTTGATAGTGTACCATCATTTGCCGTGAAAAGCAATGGATGAAAATACAGGATTGATAATCCTAGCAGGATTTGTGATTGTATCTTTCACTATTCGTAAGATAGTGGAATACCGATGTGATAAAAAAGATAAGGAGTAGGAAAATGGAAAGTGTTTTTTCATCGGTTCTCGTATCAGTAATTACTTCATTTTTGGTGACGGTAATGCTATTGCGAGGATATTCGAATAGATTGACCGAAATGCTTGAGAATTTCTTTGACAATGAATTGCAAGCACGAAAAGAGATACAAAAACTTACTTTAGATACAATGGATAGAATTGCTAATAAATACAAATAGAGCAAAAGTTTTTACCAAAAGGTGTCATCGAAACGCTTTGTTTTGTAATATCTAATTCCAAGTTTTTTTCGTGGAGTAATTCTTTATAAAAATCTACCAATTGATTGTGTTCTAAATTGTGATATAAAGAATCATCTGCTAATGGATTGATGCGATCAACAAATATTAAACCTAGGCGTTCTAAATTTGAAATTGAAGATGAGTTATTATCTATAATTTTGATTAACTCATTTGATAAAACATCGTGTTCTGGTAAAAATACATTTGTCTTTAAATCTTTGTAAGAATATGTTCCAGGAGTGTTGCTTGAATACTTAGCTATAGGATATTTTTTATTATCAAAAATAAACCTGAGGTTTTTAGCATCTAGTGGGGATAATTGTTTAATGATCTCAATATACGAATGGTGTAAAATATCATTTTTTGAACTATCAAATGATGCAGCTAATAAAGACGCGAACATTTCTCTGATTTCTTCTTCATCAATATAAAACTTTGAAGCTTCTAGAGCAGGACCGATTATACTAAGCTTTGGTTCTTGTAGTTGTTCATCAGGGATTTTGAAAGCTTTATCTATAAAGGATTGTGCGTATTTCACGTCATTGACTTCACGTTTTAAATTAGCTCTCATCAAGAAGCTATTTACTCCACCAAAAAAATACTTCCACGCTTCATTAAAAGTGTGAGCGGGAGCTTCCGCCCCTTTTGTAGCCATAGTAGTTGCAAAAGAAGTTAATATTGTTGGTAATAAATCATCCATTAGGAATTCCTCGTTTCTTAAAATTACTGCTAATGTAGCAGTTTATATAAAACAACGCATCGGTCTTGAGACTGATTTTTGGAGACAATCATGGAAGACAAAATCATCGAACTTGCTGATTACTTTATCAGTGAAAACACAACGTACAGAGAAGCTAAAATAGCGTGTGAGAAGCTATTGGAACAAGTCAGCCATGAGATTGAACTCAGGGCGTTGGAAAGTAGGACGAGGGTATGAAAGGAGGACAATATAGTGAACGGACTAGGACTAATCATAGTAACAATTGTAAATGTAGTTTCTGCTTTAATAAATCTATTTTGCTTTATAAAAGACAGGATGGAATGATTTGTGTTTGAAAATGAAACGAATTCTCTTATCAGTCTTGACTTTGATTTTACATGGTAAACTATCCAGGTAATAAGAATAAGTAATACTGCTATGGGGAAAAATAATTCCATCACCTTCAAAGGGATAGGAATGTAAATCGTCTTTTCTAAAAGCAAACTTGTGTAAAGGGAGACTTTCGTATGGTTCAAAATTATTATCTTTCATTTCATTTCCGTCACCATCGAATAATTGGATACTTTTAATTGTGTATGTGCTATTGCTTGGGTTAACAAGGTCAAAAGAATATTTGTAAGGTGCTTTATTTGACACTTCAATTACATAGGCATCTGCAATCAATAACCGAGCTCTATTTATAAAAATTGAGTAGAACAGACCTGTGACACCAGTAATAGCTCCAATCCAAGCAGCAGAAATATTCAAAATATCAATCAAACTAAACATAAGAATTACCTCGTTTTTGATTTCATTATATCACAAAAATAGAGGGTAACTATTAACACAAGGGGGTGAGTGCGTGCAAGGAGAACGTTTAAGAAAATGGCGTGAAAAAGAGAAAATGTCTCAAGAGGAACTTGCAGAGAAGTCAAATGTTTCTCGAACAACAATACACTTAATTGAATCAGGTCAGTCGTCAACAGTGAAAATTCGAACACTTCAAAAATTAGCAGTAGTTTTTAATAAGCAAGTGAAAGATTTTTTTTAAAGAAAATGTTTAACAAATTAAACAAAAAAGAAAGGAGAGCGTATGACAGACTTTAAAAATTTAGATTGTCAATTTATCTTTCAAGAACGCGACTGAAAATTATACTGCTGTTAGTAATAACTTTATCAATGACCCAAAACTGGACTTTACAGCTGTTGGTATTATGATGGTTGTTCTAGCTAACCACCCTAACTGGCAAGTCTATCCAGATGAAATAGCTAAACGAAAAGGTGTTAACCGAAAGACAATCGATAAGTATTTCAAAATCTTTGAAGAGGCTGGATATTTACGAAAAATAAGAAAAAAACCTCCTGGAAATGGAGGGAGTCATATATTCAGATTCTTTTCAGATGTAAAAATATCTGATTTCCAATTCGATATTATGAAACAGAGATTGAACCTATCTATCAAAAGGGCGTCTATGAATTATAATTCTGACATTCCAAAAAGTGAGATGTCAAAAAGTGAGATGTCAGAAAGTGAGATGTCAGATTTTGGGCACTAATAAATACTAACTAACAACAAGTATTAAATAACAATAAATATTAAAAGACAACCAGTCCTACTTCTCTAAATAAATAAAAGAGAGAAATTTCAAAATTCTAATTTAGGACTTTGGTTTGGAATGAGAAGAAAAATGAACGAATTAGAAAGAACAGCCCTCAATGAGATATTGAGGACCGTGACATATATTGCTGAGAAAGTGGATGAACTAGATTCTAAGATTTCTTTGAACGATTCACAAGTTCCTGAGCAATAAAAAAGTCTTAACCTACTTTACACTAGGTCAAGACTTGCATACTTTGATAAGGTTTCACAGTCGGTGTAAAGCAACTGGTTGAAACTTCGCTGGTCATGCGTCCAGCACTGCAATCAACGTGGTTTGGCTAGTCTTTGAGTGCCGCTCGGTAGTTATCTGTCAGTCCCGCTATAAGCAGAGCTGCAGTCCCTCTTATAGTCAGCGACAGGCTCCGTGCAGTCACACTCGCAGTAAAAACATGTTAGTTACCTAGCCAAACTGAATCACTGAAGCACAGTCCCCTTCAAAAATTTTGCCAATTTGCATCAGCTCCTTTCTTGTTAAGGATAATATAACTATAAACAATTTTTGAAGAGGTTACATCAGTCTTGAGACCGATATAGGAGGTTGAATGGAAGATAAAGTCATCGAACTTGCTGATTACTTCATCAGCGAGAACACAACGTACAGAGAAGCTAAAATAGCATGTGAGAAGCTATTGAAACAAGTCAGCCATGAGATTGAACTCAGGGCGCTGGAAAGTAAAACAAGGGGAACGATAATGGAACAGCCACATGTTAATGTTGATATTTCTGGTGTGGAAAAGTTAGCAGAAGTAACTCAAGAGGAGACTGAAAAAATATTAAGTTACGATGAAATCGAATTACTAAAACCAATTACTCATCTTCATAAATCTATCTTTAGGCAAACAGAATACTTATCAGAGCAGTTGACTGAAAGGTTTCATCACCTTGAGGACTACAATAGCCCCATAGATGAAGAAACAATTAGATTAGCTGAGGTGACTATAGAATTTTATAATCTACTAATCAAGTCTCCTAGTATTAGTGCAGTTGTCAAGGAGATTGTGAGCGAGGGACATAAGAGTTAAAGCGGTTAAGGCATCATTAACACTATCTGGATTGTAGTATTTAAGTTTATGTGCTTTGGAATTACGATAAAGATGTGCGATTGTCAGAAGTAAATTCTTCAATCCTTTATATTCACTTTGTTCGTCAAGAGTCTGTAATTTATTTCCGTTGATAATCATAACGGGTTCTTTGGTTTTAAAACATTGGTCTATTAGACTTGCTGAGTCCAGAGACGAACCGGTTAGTAAACGAATGCGGTGAAAGATTCCTTTACTTGCTTCAAATACAGCATGAAAATAATTTTCTTGTAAGAGTTCCTGGGTGCAGAATTTTAAAACATTTGGATGAACATTTAATGTTCTCAACATATGATCAAGTGATTCAAATCGTTTCTTTGCCTCAACTAAAGTTTTTGAAGCAGTAGTAATAACTACATGTCCGCTATCTGATATAGTAAGACCTTTTAGGGAAAGAACGACATTTAGTTTTAATCTTAAGTTTTCAAAATCTGAAACCTTATTGATGTATCTCAAAGGATTGCAGATATACTCAATTACAAGTTTGATATTCGATTTATCTTGTGTTTTGTTGAGTATATCAGACATGATATTGTGAACTCTACAGTGTTTATTGAGCCCAGAGTTCTGGTCGTTTTGGGGATATCCTAAAACTTCTCCCATCCTTGTGATTTCAGAATGTGAAACATAATCAGATAGTATTTTACTGATTGTATCTACAAATTGTGTATCAATACTTAACATAGCAAACCTCGTTTTTATTAAACATTATATCAAAAAGGAGAAAGAAATGAGACCAATAGGATATCGGCTTAATGTTGAAGTTTCGGGTATTGAAGAACTAAAGGAAGCCTGTAAAGAAGTATCAAAAAAAGCCGAAGAATTGCAAGAAGCAATCGATCGACTTAGTATTATTGAAATTGAATTAAAAGCCAAGCCTGTCAAGGATTAGACTTTCTGTCTAATGTAAAACAAAGAAAGCACCTGACGGCAATCAGGCGCATACTAAAACAATTTAAACCATTATATCACAAAAATGCTTGCCCGCATAGTTGAGAGGATGTAGAAAATGGAAGGTATCACGTTACAATTACGATTGGACGGCGAAAGTGCTGAATTATTCACAAATCAATTACTGGCCTTTGCTGAAAAGCAAGTCAAGGAGCAGTTAGAGAATGATCGCATGCCAATCAATCAACAAGCTTTGATGAAGAAATTCGGCTTCACTCATGGCTATATCAAAAAGTTAGAACGCAAAGGATTAAGATTTCGTAAGCAAGGGAAAGATATTATGTACGATGTCAATGATGTTTATGAAATTTTGGAACTAGAGAAAGAAGTACGAAAATTAAGAGTATAAGGAGATAAAAATGTTTGAACCACCGATTTTAGACCAGTTGATGGGTGTTGGAGCCTTGCTGATTGGATTTGCAGGGGCTTATCGTCATATCAAACTACAAGAGGAGCGTAAGGAAGAAGAGAGACGAGAAGAGCAAGAATTTGCGTCTATGATTATCCAAGGCTATAATCACGCATTCGAACGTGGTAGAGAGGACAAATGGCAAGAGATTCGCAAGAATATCCGTCGGGAGTTCAAAGGCTTCACATACGACAACGAACCGCCTCAAGGATTGCGTCCTGAACCATTAGCCTTACCAGAACCACGAAGAGCACGCTATGAAAAGTATTTGGGATAGAGCAAAGGAGACGCTGATGTTTGATTATGACAGAGATATAATGCAACCGCCTGAAGAACGAGAAGAACTTGACCCAAGCGAGTACATCTATGTTGGATGTGGACAGTATCGATATGTGGGTGATGAAGTATGATTCAGGAGCTACACGAAGAAATCGATAACTGGCGAGCTGAATATATGCATCTCGGTCGAGAACTCGGAGAAATCATCAACGAACAACAGGATATTATTTTGAAATTGCAAAACGAAAATAGACGCTTAAAGCGTGAAAATTGGAATTTGAAGAAGACGAAAGGAAGAAGAAAATGACAAACGAACTAACACATAAACAATTTTTTAACTCACCAGCAGTAAAACAGAAATTCTCAGAAGTAGTAAACGGGAATGGTCAGCAATTTGTTGCGAGTTTGCTGAGTGTCGTAACAAACAACAATCTACTTGCTAAGGCTACAAATGAAAGCATCATGACCGCTGCTATGAAGGCAGCAGTCCTAAACCTACCAATTGAGCCGAGTCTTGGTTATGCGTATATCGTACCTTACAAGAACCAGGCGCAGTTCCAAGTGGGTTACAAGGGATTGATTCAACTTGCACAACGAAGTGGACAAGTCACACGATTGAACGCTGGCGAGGTCTATGAAAGCCAATATAAAGGGTTTAACCCACTTACTGAAGATCTTGAAGTGGACATGACTGCTATTCCAAAAGAGAAAGAAAAAGTCGTTGGTTACTTTGCATTCATGCGATTGGCCAATGGATTTGAAAAAACAGTTTTTTGGACTAAGGAACGAGTTCAGGCACACGGCAAGAAGTACAGTCAATCATTCTCTAGTAAATATAGCCCATGGCAGTCTGACTTTGATGCCATGGCTCGTAAAACTGTATTGAAGCACATGCTTTCAACCTATGCCCCTCTTTCTACCGAATTGCAGGAAGCAATCGTTGCAGATAACGAAGATAGTACAGTTTCAAACAAGAATGAAATCAAAGATGTTACTCAAGAGCCAGTCACTGAAACTTTGGACGGTATCCTAGGAGCTCATAGCACGCCTACAGAGAGCGAGAACGTTGTAGATGGAGAATTTACCGAAGAAACCAAAACACCCCCAAAAACGGGCAAAAAAACGGCAAATCCTGACGAGTTAGCTTCTACCGAATACTCAGCAGATGAAATTCCAAATTTTAACGAAGAAACGGGCGAAGTTTTAGAAGAGTTCAGTTTCTTTGAAGGCAATACGACTAACATCAAGGAGTAGGCCATGGAAGAACTAACACAAGAGAACTACTACCAGGACACGAGCTGGTTGACCAACTCACGCTTTAAGCGGTATCAGCAATGCCAGGCTAAGGCTTTTGCTTTGGACAGTGGGCAATGGATTGAGGAGAGAGACGAAACCCCTCTTCTCCTCGGTAACTATGTCCATAGCTACTTTGAAAGTCCAGAAGCACATCAGCAGTTCATGAATGAAAATGGTGACAAGTTACTAGCTAAAACTGGAAAGAACAAAGGAAACCTAAAATCTGATTTTGTGATCGGTGATAAGATGATTGCAAGCCTAAAGGATGATGATGGATTTAATCATTTGTATCATGGTTATCCGTCGGATAAGGTTCAAAAAGAGTTGATCGTCTATGGCGAAATCGAGGGCGTACCAGTCAAAGGAAAGCTGGATAGCGTGAATCTAAGCCGTGGTTATTTCGTGGATTTGAAAACCATGAAGTCCATCTACGCTGAAGAATGGAGCGCAGAACTTAAAAAGAAAGTTCCTGCAGCAGTTAATAATATTCTTAACTTTGGATATCATGGCCAGCTTGGTCTATATCGTGAATTGCTGAAACAAATGACTGGGAATGATTTTAGACCATATATTGTAGCGGTCAGCAAGGAAAACGTTCCAGATCGTGACATTTTGAAAATCGATTATGAATGGCTTGAAGAAGGTTTAGACAAAATCAAGTCTGAAATTGTCGAAGTTTGGGATGTTATCCAAGGTCAGAAAGAGCCTAAAAAATGTGGTCATTGCGATTATTGCAGAAGTCAGAAAAAACTGAATGCAGTAGTTAGCTTGAATGACTTGATTGAAAGTGATTATTAAGTTTAAAAAAGCGAGGAAAGAATGAAAATTTATATTGAACAAGATGACGTAAAATTGAGCTTTGAGCGAGCGCAGGAACTTGACTATCAAACCTTATTCAAAGCCTATCAAATGGTTACAGGGTCTGATGAAATTCTTGAGGATTTAAGTCAGAAAGAGCCCGAGAATACAAAGACCGTTTTAAAAAATGATGCTGAAAAAATAGCTGAAATCGATTCTGTTAATATCAAAGAAGCCACGGACAAGTTATCTGCAAAATTTAGCGGAAGTCCAGCGGTTTCGCAGAAGCCAAGCGAGAAGGTAGATGTCGATCTACAATGCCCATTTTGCGGATGTGCGAAGCGGTGGAAAGTTCCGTCTTACTTTAAATTCATGAATTGTCCTGACTGCCAAGGCTCAGTTTTCTTGTCTTGGGCGACAGGGGTTAAAGATGAATTGGATGAAAATGGATTTTATTTCAGAGCAGACAGTCCGATGAAATTTAAAGAGCAGACAGATGAATTCGAGGATATGTTTGCTGTTGAAGAATCAAAATAACCAAAACCAATTATTTCCATTTTGGAAACAACTCAAAAACCAACAAGCCGGGCATTCTTGTAAAACTGCGAACTAGAAAACGTCAGTAAAGGTCATGTGACCTTGGACGAGCGACTGCCCGTATTTAGCCAATTCTCACAAAGGCAGTCGCATTTTTTTGAGGAAATAAATGCTAAACAAAATCGATATACCAGGAACAGATATCACACTTGAAATCGTGGACAAGACCATCACGATCACCAATAAAATTGAATATGATATGCAGATGCATTTTAGAAATACAGATGAGAGTAATAAACGAAACCTATTTGATCTCTGTGGATTCAAGGGAGAACTGCAATGAAATCTCTGACATTATCGTTGGACATTTCAACTACTGCGACAGGCTGGGCCGTATTTCACGGCTCTGACCTTGTTCAGAGTGGTGTCTTAAAACATAAAAGCAAGTCTTTCTTTGAGCGTGGCCGTTTCATGGCTAGTGAATTGCGAGCTATTCAATCGAGGGTGCTCCAGAAGTACGACTGCCATTTTGAATCGATTGTGGTCGAGAAGAATTCAGTCATGGGACCAAATCAGCAGTCTATGATCAGTATTGGAATTGTGACAGGCATTATCCTTGGCCGACTGATTGCTGACAATGTGTACTTCGTGAACGTGTCGACCTGGCGCAAGTACTGGAAGTTTAGTTACAAGGACCGAAGTAAAAAGTCGATGAAGCTGCAGGCCGTTGCTAAGGTTGCGGATAAATTCGACCTTAACGTTAAAGACGATGAAGCTGATGCTATCCTGATTGGTTCATATTTTGTAAATCATGGCCAAGAATTTGGAAATCTGGAAAGCCACAAGGTGAGTTGAGGAGTTAGAAGATGAATAAGCAGGAATTGATTGAGAAATACAAAAGATATGATGGAAAGTGGAATGGTAAAACAGGAGAACTAGCTCGTCAAATTTTTCTAGAAGACTTGAAACAACTAGATGAACCGCGAAAAGTCAAAGTTAAGAAGTTTGTGGCGGATTGGTATGAGGAACACAAAGATGAATTTGAACTAAATCTTTGGTTATTTTTGACAGAATTCGACGAGGAAAACATAGACAGGTCAGAAAGGTTCGGAATATGGTTAGGCGATGAAGCTAACAATCCTATTCAAACCCTCGTCAACATGCACCAATTCGGCTACGAGGTCGAGGAAGAGAAGCGGTATCGGGTAAAGATGAAAGGTATCGTAAACGCACTGAGCTTTTTGAGCTATCACAAAAATGCTGATATATGGACGGTCACAGATAAAAATAATTCAGACGGACACAGAGCACACCACACCCGCAAAGAACTTGAAGAAGCTGGATTCGGCTGGGTATTCGATTGCCCAGGTATTGAGATTGAGGAGGTGGAGTGATGGAAGATGAGCAAAATATTTTAGAGACACAATTGATTTTAGGTAAGCAAGTTTTAGAGATTGTCTTGGATTTGCTAAAAAACGACTCAAAAACAGGGGTAGTTTTGCCTTTAAATATAAACGATCATGATTTTACTATCACGATTGAAAAGGAGGCAACAGATTGAAACGATTCATAGCAATTTTGATTCTGCTATCTGCTGGATTGAACATCTGGCAGATGGACAGGATTCGAGATTTGGAAGAAAAGAAGCCGATGGTTATCTACAAGACGGATAACGCAGGCGCTGAGATATTCGGTAAGGTCGTCGAGAAAGGACGACATGGCAAGCTATACACGCTGACTATTCGTGATTACGGTGTGTTCGTTGTTACGAAGGACGTGTACGATAAAGTGAAAGTTGGAGATGAGGTGTTATTATAATGGACGATATTTTACAAGCTTTAGCAAAAATGCTAAATATGACTGTTGATGAAATAAGTTCTTTGCTTACAACATTTAAAGGGAATGCACCACAGCTATATGAACAGCTTGTGAGAGAGTGGACTTACTACACTGTACTAAGTAAAGCTACTGTTTCTGTGCTACTTATTGGATTCCTTCTTGTCATAGTTACAGGTATTGTGAGGTTTAACCTTGAGGTGGACTATGACTTTGTAGACCAAAAAGAAGTTCCAGATATGATGACTAGAGTACAATATGCAAGATTGCTTACAAGGGAGAATGTTAAAAATGCTAGTAAGATCTTTAAAATGTTGTATGCAAGTATCTCAGCATCTGTGGTATTGGCAATAGTATTCAATATATCTAAGCATCTTCTAGCACCTAACTATTCATTTCTTTTGAATGAAGTTCTACCAAAACTGACAAATAGATAGGAGTTACCATGAACACACTAGAAAAAGTCAAACAATGGTTTATTGACCGTGATTTAGAAAACGGTGGACGACTAGACAAGCAGTCTTTGAAGCTCAGTGAAGAGTTCGGTGAGTTGTGCGCAGGCTATCTCAAGAAGAATGAGAAGCTGACCAAGGACAGTATCGGAGATTGCGCAGTCGTGATTGTCGGGCTGGCCTTGCTGATTAAAGAGGATGTGCATAAGATTTTTAAAACATCAGGAAATGATAGAGATGTAATGACATGTTTTGGATTTTTAAATCAAAATATAAGCGAATTTCAGTTATGTCAAGATTTTGGTGACGATGGCATTCTTGAATTATATCTGTCACGTACAATCTACTGGTTAAAATCAATCAGTACCGCACTTGGATATGATTTTGATGAATGTTTTGAACTGGCTTACCAAGAAATCAAAGACCGAAAAGGTCGTTGGATTGACGGCACGTTCGTCAAAGAGGAGGATTTAGGATGATACCAAAATTTAGAGCGTATGATGGTGGCTCATTAAATCGTATGTATCAACCGGACGAAGTGTTGGTTGGTGATGGCAATATCTGGATTATTGATGAGGATTCAGTTGTTGGTGAATGGATTGTGAACAATGACCTTGAACTCATGCAATCAACAGGACTCAAGGATAAGAACGATAAGGAAATCTTTAAGGGAGATATAGTCAAAATGTCTAAGGATGTCTATTCTGAACCCACTTATTACGAGGTTGTAAGGCATTACGGTGGAGCGTATCGTCTTGAATCCAAACAACACGGATGTGAATTGTGGCTACGACATACTGATTGCGAGGTCGTGGGAAATGTATATGAAAACAGAGAGTTTTTGGAGGCTATCAAATGAACCCGGAAATAATTGACAACATAAACAAACCAAATCACTACATCGGGACTTATGGTCTCGAAGTGAAGGATGTTACGAGAAATTTCATCAAAGGTAAGTCAGAGATGGAAGCACATCACTGGTGTAGTGCAGTCGAGTATTTACTTCGATACAAAGAAAAGAATGGTATCGAAGACCTGAAGAAAGCCAGAAAGAATCTTGACTGGCTTATCGAGGAGATGGAGCATGAAGAATAGGAAATTTTTCTCAGAACAAATTAGATTATGGAGAATTGGTAAAGGTCTATCTTTAAGAAAAGCTTCAAAGAGATTTGGTGTTAGTCCAAGGACATTTTCAAATTGGGGACGAGGGATGATACCAAGCGATCGTCAGAAGGAAAGTCTGTCAAAAGAGTTAGGTTTGGATAAGGATGTCTTGTTCAAGAAGTGTGAGGTAGGGAATATCAATGCGCTCTTGAAAGAAAAACGTTTGGAGCAAGGACTTACTCGCACAGAATTAGCAAAGCATTTGGGGTGTTCTGAAACAATCCTAAGCAGCTGGGAGAGAGGTGTGGAAATTTCTGAATGTGAGGCAGAAGATATCTGTCAATTCTTTGGAATCGAGGTGTATGATTGACAGTAGATATTAAACAGAGGTTGAAGGCTTTGCCATATATCGATATAAAAGCTAAGTCGAAACATCAAGAATATATCAGTCTACGTTCAGGCATTTTAAAAGGGCAGACGTTCGATAGTATGCCGAAGTCAAAAAGCAATAAGAACCAGTCTGAGGAATTGAATATATCTATCATTGATAGGTCTGAACAATTATACGAAGAGATTAAAAAACTATATCGTGAACGAGATGAGTTAGTTCAGTTGATTGAATCTCTTGATGATCCGTTAGAAAATATCGTGATGCGACTATTCTTTATTGATGGATTAACGTGGAGTGAGGTAGAGAATAAGTTGGGATGCAGTCGAGGGACTATCTATAATATTAGAAAATCAGCCTTCGAAAATATTTCTAAAAGAAGTAAACAGATTAAACAAAATTGAAACCTTGAAATGCTAAAATAGTATTATCAGCTAAAGGCGGTAAGCGCACTGATAATTCCTTTATCTTTATTATATTTTTCCGAGGTTTCGGCCTCGTTTTGGCGGTGACAGGTAAGTGGTTTCTCTCCTATGTTTCCTTCGGTTCGATTCCGGGCATCGCCGTTTGAGTGTTTGTGTCCCAGAATGGGGTAGGCAGTAGGCTTAGCATTCATATATCACTCATTAACTTAAAAATGGTTGCAGGAGCGACTGAACCTCGCATGGTTGCGTAGCTACTTATATCCTAGGTAAGTTATAAGCTAGAGGGTTTGATTCCCTCAGAGGTTGTAAAGACTACAAAAAATAAAAATGAAGTCAAAATTTAATACACACGCAAGGTTGTAGTCGTCTTGCAGGAAAGGTCGCACATCGTGTGGCTTTTTTTGATTTTTGAAAGGTGGTGATGGAAAATGGGATGACTGAAAAACAACAGAAATTTGCCGATGAGTACATCGTCAGCTTGAATGCTACTCAGGCTTATAAAAAGGCTTATCCGAACGTAAAACGAGATAAAGTTGCTCAAGTGAATGGCAGTCGCTTGCTATCAAATGCTATCATAAAAGCATATATAGATGAACGACTAGAAGAATTGAAGTCTGAACGTATCGCAGATCAACAAGAAGTGCTTGAGTTTTTAACAGCGGTCATGCGTGGCGAGGTGACTGAACCGTTGTTAGTTTTGGATGGCGAGGGTACTCAAAAGGTTGTTGAAGCTAAACCGAATGTTTTAACAAGAAAAAGTGCAGCAGTTGACTTAGGTAAGCGCTACGGATTATTTGTGGAAAAACAAGAACTTACATCGAATACTGTTACACAGATTGTATGGGATATTCCGGATGAAGAAGATTAGAACTGTCGGCATGAGAGAAAAAATAAAGCCTAGTTTTTATAGCGTAGCAAGAGCAACGATGAATCCTGAAGTACTGCACATTGCTTGTAAAGGTGGCCGTGGTTCAGGAAAATCATCTGATATCGCTATTTTGCTTACAATTTTAATAAAGGCTTTTCCAGTAAATGCGGTTTGTATTCGTAAAACAGATAATACGTTGGAACAATCGGTTTACGAGCAATTGAAGTGGGCAATTTCAGAGTTAGGTTTGACAAGTGAGTTTAAATTTAACAAGTCGCCTTTGAGAATTACTTACGTTCCAAGAGGCAATTATATTGTTTTCCGTGGTGCTCAAAATCCAGAGCGTATCAAATCCTTGAAAGATAGTCGATTTCCGTTTGCGATTGGCTGGATTGAGGAGTTAGCTGAGTTTAAAACTGAAGATGAAGTAAAGACAATCACCAACTCCCTTCTTCGTGGAGAATTGGCTGACGGTCTTTTTTATAAGTTCTTTTACTCTTACAATCCACCAAAAAGAAAACATTCTTGGGTGAACAAGAAATATGAAAGTCGATTTCAGCCTGAGAATACATTTGTACACGCTTCGACATACAAAGATAACCCTTTTATCGCCAAAGAGTTTATAGAAGAAGCAGAAGCCACGAGAGAGCGTTCAGAGAAGCGTTATCGTTGGGAGTATCTGGGCGAGGCTATCGGTTCGGGTGTAGCACCTTTTGAAAATCTGGTATTCCGAAAGATTACAGACGAGGAGATAGCAAGGTTTGATAACATTCGACAAGGTAACGACTTTGGTTACGCCAACGACCCTCTGGCCTTTGTAAGATGGCATTACGACAAGAAGAAACGAGTTATCTACGCTATCGATGAGATTTACGGCGTGAAGATTAGCAACCGTGAATTGGCTGAAAGAATCCGTGAGAAAGGCTATCAATCTCAGATGATAACCTGTGATAGCGCAGAACCTAAGTCGATTGATGAGTTAAAACTGCAGCTGAATATTCCGCTTGTTCAAGGTGCTAAGAAAGGTCCTGATAGTCGTGAGTATGGAGAGCGCTGGTTGGATGATTTGGATGCAATTGTGATAGATCCAGAACGCACACCGAATATTGCACGAGAGTTCGAAAGTGCCGACTATGCAGTTGACCGTGATGGAAATCCCAAGCCTAAACTAGAAGAAGTAAATGACCACACAATCGACGCTACTAGATATGCGTTTGAAGATGATATGAGACAGCCAGGAATATCATTCTGGTAGGAGAAGGAGAAATGTTGAGTAATTGGTTTAAATGGTTAATCAGGCGGTTGTTGATTAAGAATACAACCCAAAATGAAATACTAGAGATTGAGATAAGAGAACACCAAAATTCTGAGAAAGTAAGCACGATGAAAGAGGCTTACAACTACTATCGAAATCGCACGGATATTCGAAATAAGAAGGTAGATGTGGACTGGCGTACGAACTCAAGGATTGAATTGGGTTTGTTTAAGAAGCTGGTAGACCAGAAGGTCGGGTATTTGTTTTCTAAACAACCGACAATCTCTCTTGAAGGAGAAAAATCACAAGACTTTTTAGACAGCGTGTTTGACGAGGACCTTTTATCTACGATTAAGTCACTCGGTAAAGAAGCAGTGATGAAAGGGATAGCTTATGGCTTGCCTTATTACGATGAGAAAGGCCGTCTACGCTTGTTTAAAATCCCGAGTGAACAGATTATCCCTTTTTGGAAAGATGAGCGTCATTTGGAACTATCTGCCTTTGTACGTGTCTATAAACAAGCAGTCTACGAAAGCGGAGTGAAGAAGACCAAAACCTTTGTAGAATATTACGACGAGAAAGGAATTACAGATTATATCTGGACAGGTTCACACCTTGAACTCAATCCACTATCCAAGGAGACCAAGGGGAATTTTTATTATGTCAATGCAGACGGCACACGGATTCCTTACACCTGGGAGAAAGTCCCTCTGATTCCATTCCGCTACAACGAGTATGAGGACGGTCTTTTAGTCCAAACCAAGTCTCTGATTGATAATATTCAACTTCAAATGTCTACTAATGCTGATATGCTGGCAGATATGCCGAAGTTGATTTACGTTTTGAAAAACTATCAGGGCGCAGACTTGGGCGAGTTCATGAATAATCTGAATAAGTTTCGCTCTATCAAGGTTTCTAGTGATGGTGGTGTAGATACCCTACAAGCAGACAATGATACTAGCGGAGTTGAAGCAGATATCGAACGCTCTCGTAAGTTCTTGTATGAGGCCGCACGAGCTATTGATACCCAAGATGATAATCTAGGCAATGCAAGTGGCCAAGCTCTTAAATGGCGCTATACAGACCTTGATTTGGACTGTAATGAGCTAGAAAACGAGTTTCAAAAAGGTATCAAGCAATTCCTTTGGTTTGTAGAACAGTATGCAGCTAACAAAGGAGTAGCGTTTGATTCATCTAAATTTACTTATGTCTTTAACCGTGACATCATTTCAAATGAGTCTGAAGCCATTCAAGATTGTGTGAACTCAATCGGTATCTTAGACGACCTAAGTGTTCGTGAACAACACCCATGGTATCAACCCGAAGTTGAGGAACGATTGAAAGAACAACAGGAACAAGGACAAGATCCATACTCTGAAACTAATTTCAAAAAGGTAGATGAAGATCATGACGACCGAGAACAAGAAAAAGATAGATGAGTATTGGACTGAGCGTGCTTTGCAACAGGAACAAAACGCCCAGATAGTTGCCGATAGGTACATGGCACAGATTGGTCAATCCTTAGCTGACTATAAACACCAGCTGGTTTCTGAAATCGAGAAGTTCTATGCCAGGTATGCAGTTGATAATAAAATGACTCATGCGGAGGCCAAACAATATCTAACGGATAAAGAGCGTAGAGAGTTTAAGCATGTAACCCTTGAAAGGTTCCGTGAAATGGCCTTGAATCCTGATACTCCGACCCCACTGTTGGACGCTTTGAGCTATCGCCATCGTATTAGTCGCAAGGAGGCTTTGCTTGCCGAAATTGAGCGCCTAACAGCTGAACTATATGGAAAGCCAGACGGCATACATGACAAGGTCACAGAGGCTCTGAGCGACGTCTACATCAAAGGTAAAATCCATCAAGCTAAGAACTTGGCGCATTTTGGAATCATAGAGAAACCAATATTAGGTATCGATGCAGTTAAGCATAAGATGGCTAGTAACTGGAGTGGTAAAACCTTTTCTGAAAATGTGTGGGTGCATAAAGAAGTTGCTTATAAGGCAATCAGTGACATCTTGAATAAAGGCCTAACAGGTGGCTGGTCTATTGATAGAATGGCTAGTGCTCTTTCTGATCGTACAGGAGTCGCCTATCATCGAGCAGATACGCTTGTCAGAACCGAGACGACCTTTTATAATAACCTCGCTACGCTAGATACTATCAAGGAATTAGGTGGTGACCACTACGAAATCGTAGCGGTATTAGACAGTCGTACAAGTGAGATTTGCAGGTTAGAAAATCACGAGGTTTATTCTGTTAAGGAATACGAACCAGGTCGAACCGCACCGCCTTTCCATGTCCGTTGCCGTTCTACCATCAGGCCTGCAGTTAAGTCTGATAAGAAAGGCAAGACTGATAAGACTGACAGGACAGAAGAAGCAGAACAGATTAGTCCGTATCTCGATATATTGCTAAATAATGCCCCTGTAAAAATGGCAAAAGAGAAACGTTCTCTGGATGAAATCTTTGCAGGTTGGGAGCGTGAAGGGGAAGCCATTAAAGAAAAACTGTTTGCGAAAGACGGGGAAAAGATGTATAATCAGGCTATGAGTTCAATTGATTTAATGGCAAAACAACGGTCTTTCGTTGTTGGAGATGATATTCGACTGAATGCCAAAAAACTTAGCGGAACCGAGTTTGATTTTTGGGTTCAGGATCGTACTAAGAAAATTAGAGATGCTGTAGCAAATGTTCAAGAAGTTTTCCGTGAATTACCTGACTACTCAAAACCGACAGTTGTTTTCTTAAAAAAATCAGAATTACCTGGTTTAGCAGGATATGACTATAAACAAGATATTTTATTTGTGAGTGACACTTTTAATTCAGAAAAAGAATTCAAAAATATTTTATCAGACGGATTCTTTGCTGCAAAAGACATTAAAGATGCAATAGTTCATGAGTTGACTCACAAACAACACTGGGATTCTGCAAAAGCGTTTTACAAAGCAAATAAAAAGCGTTATAATAGTATTGAACAAGCAATGATGGAATTGAATTCAGGGCTAATTACATATGTCAAACAACAGCAATCTCTTGACCGAAGCTATTTGAAAGATATTAGTTTGAATGCTTATAATGCGTTTTTGTATCATAATAATATCAATGAACTTGTAGCAGAAATCGGGGTAATAGGTGACAACGTAACTGATAAAGTGTTGTTGAAAAAAGTGAAGGAGGTATTGAAATGGAAGTAATGGCTGTCCCAAGTAAAGAGTTGTTAATTTTTTATAATCAAATCGATGAATGGGTTGACCAAGTTTATCCAGACAAAGATATGCCTCGTGTATCTTTTAAGAAGAACACTCCTAAGTCTGTTTTAGATTTATTTGACACTATTAAATTAAAAATCGGTTTTGATTATGCAGTATAACGTGCCAAAGCACCTAGAGAAATCTAAGTGCTTTTCTTATTTTTAATTTTTTTCAAAAAACCTCTTGACTTTTTGGTAACACGGTTATATAATAATTGTGTTACCAAGAAAAGAGGTGATGACATGGTAGCAAAAGTCGGAAGACCGAAAAGTGAAAATCCTCGCAGAAATAATACAAGACTTCGTATGACTGATGAAGAAGTAGCAATGTTAGAGTATTGTGCTGAACAAACAGGAAAGACGAAGACGGAAATTTTAATGCTGGGACTAGAAAAGGTCTACAACGAAATAAAAAAATAGCCTAGAACCCACTAACGCCAATCAGATGGTTCTAAGCTATCGCTCGAAAGAAACTCTTTCTGAAATCATTATATCAGAAAAGAGCTTCTTTGTCATACCGCAAAGGAGTTTTTATTATGGCAAAAATTGAATTAACAGAAGAACAATTGACTCAGCTAGGATACGAACTTTCAGATATTCGTAGAACGGTTAAAATGGCAACCAATATGACAGAAACCTTGGCTTGGGTTCAACTTAAGGATGAGACAGCTTTTAAAGAGCTGTCTAAAAAATTCTTTGATACTTTTAATGAACAATTCGGTTTACTTCATTCAACACTAGATGAAATTGCTTTTATTTTGATGAACTCAACAGATAAAGCAGAAATCTTAGGAAGTAAAATTTTAAACTAGGAGCATAAAAATGGAACTACAAATTTTTAAAAATGAACAATTCGGAGAAGTAAGAACGACAGAAGTTAATCAAGAAATTTATTTCAACTTAAAAGATTGTTGTCAGATTTTGGATATAAAAAACAGTAAAGATGTAGTAAAAAGGCTAAATTCAAAGGGGGTAGTTACTACCGACCTCCTTACAAATGGAGGAGTCCAACAAGCCAACTTCATCAACGAAGCGAATTTCTATAAACTTGTTTTTCAATCTCGCAAACCAGAAGCAGAGAAATTTGCTGATTGGGTCACTAGCGAGGTTCTGCCCTCTATTCGTAAGCATGGCGCTTATATGACCGACCAAGTGGCTTATAATATCACGCACAACAAACAAGCCTTAGCAGACTTGCTCCTTATGGCTGGTAATCAACTGAAAGAAAAAGAAGCAGTCATTAAACACTTGGAAGCTGAAAAAGCTGTACTTTCCGTTGAAAATACCATAATGAAGCCGAAAGCAGACTATTTCGATGAACTGGTAGATAGAAACTTACTGACCAGCTTCAGAGAAACAGCAAAACAATTAAAAATCAAAGAGCGTAAGTTTATTGACTTCTTGATGGAGAAAAAATACATCTATCGAGATAAGAAAGGCAAGCTCCAACCAACAGCCAATAAAAACGATGGTTTGTTTGAGGTCAAGGAAACACTCAACGAAAAAACACAATGGTCTGGTACACAGACCCTCATCACACCTAAAGGCCGTGAAACCTTTAGACTACTATTTATTTAATTATGCTCTAACCGCATCGAAATCGAGGCGGTTTTCTTTCGCCCTGGGCATGGCGTTAAAAGGCTTTTTTACTTTACCAAGATGTCGTGGTCGTTGCCACGTTAAACAAACGTACAGGAGGAAAAGAAATGAATCGTAAATTTTTGGAACAGTTAGGATTGACTGAAGAACAAGTTGAAGCAGTAATGACCGAACATGGGAAATCAACACAGGACTTACAAGCGAAGGTATCTGCTGCAGAAGACAACGCCAAGGGCTTACAGTACCAGTTGAGAGAGCGTGATAAGGACATGAAACAGCTCAGACAAGACGCTGAGGGCAATGCTAACCTACAACAAAAATACTCAGACTTGGACAGTAAGTACAAGACACAACAGAAGGAACATGAACAACAACTCAAGACAATGCAACTAGATCATGCTATTGAAATGCACTTGAGCGGTAAGGTTCATGACGCTGGAATCGTGTCTAGTCTACTAGATAAGTCTAAATTGGGATTAGGTGACAACGGAGCAGTGACTGGATTAGATGAACAGTTGACAGCTTTGAAGGAATCTAAAGGCTTTTTATTTGCTCCAGAAAAGGCTGTAGAACCACATATCGCTGGTGCTAAGCCACAAGGGGCAACACAAGAAGAAACAGTTGCTAACGACCTGACAACGCAGATGATTCATGCGTTTACGTCAGATTTATAATCAAAAATAGAAAAGAGGAACAGATATGCCAGCAACATTGAACTATGCACAATCTTATCAACAAGGTTTGCAAAAACGCTATAGTGAAAACGGACTGTTATTCACTCAGAAGCTTTGGAACTCTCCATCCAACAAACTTTTGAAGTTCACAGGAGCTAAAGAAGTGAAAGTGCCCCGTCTTTTGATTAAAGAAGGACGTAAGGACCGTACACGTCGTACCATTACGAATATTGACTCCAACTATGAAAACCAATGGGAAACATACACATTGACCAATGAGCGTTACTGGTCAACACTAGTCGACCCGTCAGATGTTGATGAAACTAATTATGTTACTTCCATTGCTAACATCACTAAAACATTCAATGATACTGAAAAAGTTCCAGAAATGGATAAATTTATGGTATCTAAATTGTTCTCGCGTAAGAAAGCACTGGATACAGAAAGTAAACAAATTAAGTCCTTGAATTTGACTGAGGAAAACTTCCTCGCAACATTCGATGAACTGATGGAACAAATGGACGAAGCTGGAGTACCAGCAGAAGGTCGTGTTATTTTCTGTACACCAGCAGTTAAACGTATGATCAAGAACATCAAGCAATTTGGTCGTACAGTCAATATCCACGGCCAAGGTACAGTGATTGACCGTTCTATCGGTCGTTTGGACGATGTGACGATTGAACCAGCTATTCCATCTGACCGCATGAAGACCTTGTACAACTTCACAAATGGCGCTAAGGTTGACCCAACTGCTAAACAAATCCATTTCTTCTTGATTCATATTCCATGTATGGCAGCGCCACAAAAATATGAATTTGTAGGACTTGACGCACCAAGCGCTTCTTCAAGCGGTAACTACTTGTACTACGAACAATCTTACGATGATGTATTGCTATTCCAGACTAAACACGAAGGTCTAGCCTTTGTCGTCGCACCTTAAAGAGGAGGATAGAAAATGATAACAGTAAAGAAAGAAAATCGTGTCCTAGATATCGATGAACTAGAAAAAGCAACCTTCCTGGAAGATGGCTACGATGTGGTAAAAATCAAAGATGGCGAATATGTCGTCGTAGAGCCAGCAACCAGCGGACGTACCTATACCATTCAGGAGTATCAAGCAGTGGTGGCAGAACGTGACAAGGCTCTTGCAGAACTTGAAAAAGTGAAAGCTAAGAAAACGAGCAAGAAAGACGAAGAAGAGAAATAAGGAGGGTGTTTCTGCTGATGGAGAAGATGACACTTGAAGAAATTCAACAGCATAACGAAGATGCTAGACAAGCCTTAATTGACTTGTACGAACAACGTTATTTAGGCTATCCAGAAGAGTTAGTAGTCGATGAAATCATGCAGAACATTCTTAACTACTGTAATCGTGAGGATTTTCCTTTAGAGTTGCGATTTGTGGCCATTCAGATGGTTTATGTTGTTTGTAATCCTGACCAAGCTGTCCAAGGCAAGACTATTTCCGTTGGAGATACTCGTGTCGAATTGGGGAAGTCAGACCTTGCTAGACGGGCTGAACGTGTCTTGCTGGACTTTAACAGTCAGCTACAGCGGTTCAGAAAGTTGAGGTGGTAGGATGAATATCAATGATGTCTTATCTCAGGCAAGACCAAGTATTGAATGGACCTATGATAAAAAGATGGATGTGTTTGCTACTGTCGAGGGGACAAAGCCCAACGGAGCTGATTTTGTAGAATTCAAAGAAATCTACAAGAAAGTTCCCTGTCGTGTCTCTGTTCGTAACTTAGTGAATACTGAGCAGAACGAAGCGCACCAACTCAAGACAGAACACAAGATTTTCTGTTCTCCTAAATTTGCTATCAAAGCTGGCAGTAAATTGATCGTGGACGGTGTTAAATACCTGACCAGTGAAGATCCAATGGTTTATGTCACACATCAAGAAATTGTGGTGAGACGGCATGAGTGGTTATGATGATAGTGATGTTCAAGAGTTCTTGAAACGACTTGAACGGGCTCAGGCAATCATTGATTCTGAGTTTATGCAGGCCGCTAAAGATATCGGCCTAGCCTTTTTGAAAGAGGTTA
The DNA here is from genome assembly GCF_001171885.1 of Streptococcus pneumoniae. Taxonomy (GTDB): domain Bacteria; phylum Bacillota; class Bacilli; order Lactobacillales; family Streptococcaceae; genus Streptococcus; species Streptococcus pneumoniae_A. The sequence goes on along the minus strand of NZ_CKQD01000007.1, from coordinate 49,634 downwards.
AGGAGCGAACGCCAAAGGGCCTAACTGGTAAGCTCAATCAATCATGGAAGATGGAAGTAAGCAAAAATGGGAATGTGTACGAAGTTATCGCATTTAACCCTATGGAGTATGCTTCTTTCGTTGAAAGTGGACACCGCCAACAAGTGGGGCGTTATGTCCCTGCGATTGGTAAGCGTTTGGTCAATCCTTGGGTAGAAGGGCGCTTCATGATGAGGCTGACAGAAGAACAGATTAAACAGAAAATCCCACAAATCACGCAACAAATCGAAGAGAGGCTGAAGGAGGAATTAGGTGGATTATAGTATTAGACCACTCGTCATCAAGCAACTCAAAGATGTGTTTGGGTGTAAGGTGTATGATGAACAAATCCAGCAAGGATTGAAAACACCTTGTTTTATTGTAGATGTGAAGCCTGTGACTCGGAAGCGGTTGGCAAACCAAAACGATAAGCAGGTTTTTATTGTCTTGCTGCATTACTACACCGAAAAAACAACAGACTTATACCAAAAGTTTGAAGAGATTGAAACGGTGTTTAATTCGCCTTCCTTTCGTTATTTAGGGGATAAGTACCCTATCAATGATTTGAAGGTGGAATACAATGCCAATGACTTGATATGCACATTTACAATCACTCGATACGTTCGATGGGTTGAAGAAGAACCAAGAATGCAAATATTAGAAAGGATAGGTGAAACTTCTCATGGAAATGAATGAAGAAGTAGGTTATGTAACCGAACCAGTGGTACCAACCACTGAAGATAAATTTGGCAAAGAGGCATTGCTCAAGTATTTTGAAGAGGATGCAACTTTGTTAAACATTTTGCTGGAAGACGACCAGTCATACTCACTAGCAGAAGTAAGACGCATTTTAGAAGATTGGAGAAAGGGTGTGGCTAACTAATGGCACAATGGACAGTACAGAATAAACGAGTTCCAAAGGCCTACATCAATTTCGTATCAAGAGATGATGTGATTATTCCTTTGGAAGACAATACGATTGCAGCAGTTATGATTGCTGGATCTTGGGGAGAACCTGGTGCTTTCACACTTGTTGATGGTACAAGCAACTTCCGTCGCCTATTTGGTAAACCGATTGATGAGCTTCTTCCGATTCGTGAAGCCTTGAAAGGAACTGGTAAGGTCCTTGTCTATAATGGTGTGAACAACACTGGGGTACAGGCAACGAAAACAGAGAGTGACATGGTCGTTACAGCTAAATACAAAGGATTGGCTGGTAACCATATTCATGTTATCTTCAAGAAACAAGTCGAGACTGGCTTTGAAGTGACAACGGTTTTCTTTGGAAAAGAAGTTGATAAACAAATCATCACAGCCTTGCCGTTTAAAAATGACTATGTGAATGTAACGGGTACTCTAACAACAGAAGATAAAACAATCTTGCTAGAAGGTGGTACCGATGGAGCTACAACTAATTCAGAGGTTGAAGATTTCCTAAATGCACTCGATACTCAAGACTTCCGTGTCTTGGCTCTGGGTACAGATGAAAGTGCAACAAAAGCACTTGTTACGGCTCATATCAAGAAATGGCGTGACGCTGGTCGTTCAGTTATTGCAGTCTTGAATGATTACACGGACGCTGACGATGAAGGTGTTGTATCAGTCGGTAACGGGGTTACATTAAGTGATGGTACCAAACTAAGCGCTAAGGACTGTGTATACTTCGTAGCTGGTAAGTACGCAGGGGCTGGCTTGCAATCCAATACATTCAAGTCGTATCCAGGAGCTATCGACTGTGAGCGTAAGAATGAAGCGGAGGCTGAAAAGCTCATCAATAAAGGTCAGCTTATCTTTGCTTATCGAAATGAAAAAGTTATTATCTTGTCAGATGTGAACTCATTTACCAGCTATACGGCAGAACACAGCCGTATCTTCGGTAAGAACAAACTTGTCCGCACTATGGATAATATCAACACCAATGTCAAATATATCTTTGAAAACTACTTCATTGGTAAAGTACCAAACAACGTGAATGGTCGTGAGTTGTTTAAACAACGAATCATCACAATGGTCCTTGACCCACTTGCTCAAAAGCAAGCCTTGGAGTATAAAGCCAAAGATATCGAGATTTCACAAGGTATCACTAAAGAATCAGTTGTTGTTAACTTGCCAGTTGTCTTGACGGACGCTATGGAAATCTTGTACATGACGGTTATCTGTGATTAAGAAAGGAGAATCTAGCTAATGGCTATTATGAACCAATTGGATGCTTTGTCTGCTAAAGAAGGAACGGTCTTCTTTACAATCAATGACAAGCAGTACGAACTAGCAGAGCTTATCTCTCTAGAAGCGAAAATTGAATACACAAAAGCTGATGTTACCCCTCTCAACTCTCGTATGAAGGGTGGTAAGATTGTCGGTGCAGAAGGTACAGGAACTGTGAAGATGTATTACCATCGTCCTGAATTGAAGAAAATGGCTTTGGAATACGTTAAAAACGGCTTGTTGCCTCGTATCGATATTAAGTGTACCAACGAAGACCGTACATCTCGTGCAGGTCGCTATACCATCGTTTTGAAAGGGGTTCTGTTCAAAGAATCACTTATCTTTAAACTAGATGGATCAGCGGATGAAGTTATTGACGAAGAAACGGACTTTACATTCCAAGATTTTGATATCCTATCAGAATTCCAAGAAATTACATACTAACACAAGGAGGAAATAGTGGTGAGTGGATTACAAGCGTTTTTGAAACAAAACAAAAAAGGGGAAGAGACTAAAGATGTCTTGCTTCCTTCTTTTGAGGAACCAGTTAAAATTCGAGTGCTGAGCGCTCGTGAAGCGGACTTAATCAATGACCGTTGCTTTGTCAATAAGCCTGGTCGTAACGGACGTCAAGAGCGTGTCTTTGACGGTGTTAAATATAACCGTGAAATCTGTATTGCGTCTATCGTGGTTCCTGACCTTAACGATAAAGAATTGCAAGATTCTTATGGAGCAATGGGAGCTTCTGAGCTATTCGGTACCATGTTCAATTGGGGCGAAAGCGCCTTGATTTTGGAAGCTGTGACCGAACTCAGCGGTATCAACCAAACATTCCAAGACAAGGTTGACGAGGCAAAAAACTAATAAAAGAGGACGCGGAGGCACAACTTGCCTACTTCGCCCTCGTAAACTATTACATTCGCCCTAGTGAATTTGTGAATATGGATGTAGAAGAAAAAGCCTTTTTCGCTGCAGTCATGCACGAAGAGGCGAAACAACGTAAAAGAATGAAGAAGTGAGGTGATTCTATTGGCAAATATACAAACAACCATGTCTTTGACCGATAGAGTCACAGGCACTTTAAATAAAATCTATGCGACTATGGAGCGTGTCAAAAATGCAGGTTCTGGCATAGATAAAGCTATGAAGGCTCAAGAGTCTGCTATGAAAAAAGCTGGCGATTCTGGTCAATATTTTGTCAATAAAGCTGGGCGAGTCATTGATATCAATGGTAGATTTGTCAGCAGTGCAACGCTAGCAGCTGCAGGACTAAAAAAAGAAGAACTGGCTCTAAGAGATTTAGGGAATGCTTCGAATAACGCTTCTAACAAATTAAGTAGGTTAGTATCTTTGAAAGGATTGTTGAAGACCGCTTTAGCTGGTATTGCAGTCGGTGCGATTACCAAACAAGCTATAGGCATGTCAGACGAATATGCCAACATGCATGCCCGTTTAGATATGATTCGTGACGGCATGCAGACGACAGAGGAACTTCAAAAGTCTATCTATACATCCGCACAACGTACAGGTTCAGCCTATACAACCATGGCTAACGGTGTCGCTAAGATGCGGATGCAGGCTGGCGATGTTTTCCAAAACAACGGTGAGACAATTGCCTTTTTGGAAACTATGAACAAATCCTTTGTTGTTGGTGGGGCAAGTATTGAAGAGCAAAAAAACGCCATGCTTCAGCTTAATCAGGCTATGGCTAGTGGTAAGTTGCAAGGTGATGAGTTACGTTCTCTAGCTGAAACTTCACCAGCCTTAATCCAAGCTATTGCAAACAAGTTAGGCGTTAGCCGTGGCGAGGTTAAGAAACTTGGAGCAGACGGGAAGATTACGGCCGACATTGTCAAAACTGCCATGCTGGAAGCAAGCGATACGATTGACAAGCAGTTTCGCAATATGCCTCTAACCTGGGGCAGGGCATGGCAGAACTTCCTGAACTTTGTGACCAAGGCGATTGAGCCAATATCGATTAAGGTTAATCAGATAGTGAACTCGTCCGCCTTCCAACAATTTGCCCAGATTGTAGCCACGGTCCTTCAATATGTCGTTCAAGCGGTTATCTTTGCTATGGATATGATTGGGGCTGTTTGGAGTATGTTGGCCCCTATTGCTCAATTTGTGGCTGATAACTGGTCTGTGATTCAACCGATTATTATTGCTGTGGCATTCGCTATAGGGACTTATGTAGTTGCGATGAACGCAGCGGAAATCGCCACTAAACTATTTAGTATTGCTACCAACGTGGCTAAAACAGCAATGGCTGGTTTTAATGCAGTTATGGCAATGAATCCAATCATGTTGATTGTGATGGCAGTCATTATCCTTATCGGCCTCTTCTATGCCTTGGTCGCATGGTTTAACAATCTTACTGGTGCAGCCGTATCAGCTACAGGAATTATTATGGGAGCGATATTTGCCCTTGGAATGATAATTTGGAATGTGATTCTCGGGATTATCAATATCATTATATGGGTGATAAATATGGTCCTACAACTTGTTTTTGGTGTTGCTAACGGCATCATGATGATAGGTATGGGGATTTATAGTTTCATTCTAACGATTATAATAGGAATCTTGCAATTTATCGACTGGTTTATTACAGGAGCTATAAATCTATGGAATGAATTGACTTATAACTGTCAAATGGCCTGGTACGATATTGCCCAAGGTGGTAGAGGGATGGCAGTCGCTATCGCTGGATTTGTAGATAGCATGGTCAATAGTGTTATCGGTGCAGTCGAGGGCATGATTAACTCTGTTCTTGGTGGCTTTAATAAGATGATTGGATTCTTGAATGGATTTGGTCTAAATCTGAGCGCTGTTGGAACGGTTTCTCTTGGTCGGACGAACTTTGCCGGTGATATCGCTAACGCCATTGACAGCATGGAAAAACCAGTCAAGAAGACTTTTGAAGGTCTGCATTTGGCAGATGGTCTTATTAGCCACCAAGCTAACTTAAAAACTCCCGAACTAGAGGCTCCACAACTGGGGTATCTTGAATTTGGTAGCGTCGGTGGGGCCTTTAATAACGGCTATAAATTCGGTCAAGGAATTGATAAGGCTGTCGGTGGTTTCTTCAAAGGAGCTGGCGATGCCAATGGTGCAGGAAATAATTTCTTGGGCGACCAAGGCACTACACCTTACGAACTCAGCCCAGCAAGTTCAGTACCTGGACAAGGCGATGGAGGAAAAGGTGGCGGTCACAATCCAACTGGTGGTAAATTAGATAAAGTCGGCAAGATTGAAGATGAAATCAAACTGGACGATGAATACATCAAGCTGATTAAGGACGTTGCGACCATGAAGTGGCAACAGAACTTTATTACCTTGAAGCCAGAGATTGTCACCAATATTGACTCCATTAACAACGCTGGCCAGTATGCCAACGTATTGGATGATTTGAATGCAACCATTGTAGACGCTTTAAATAATGGCGCTGACGGACTCATGGCTTACTAGGAAGGAGGTAGCAGATGTTTATATTTATTGAAGGCATTAAATTGCCAGTGAATCCAGAAGAAATCAAATTGGAGGACAAACAAGGAATTGAGACAGTCGCTATCATCGATACTGGTAACGTTCCGCTTGTCGGAAATCCAGAGCTTCAATCGATTGAGTTTGAATCCTTTATTCCTAGTGGAAGATACGATGGAAACTACCAACGGAATAGCCGTGTTTCTCCAGAATCCTTTGTCTCCTCTATTCGTAAATTTAAGACGGAAGGCACTCCTATTCAACTCATGATTGGGGGTGCTTTTGGTTCTGCTATTAACGGGAAATTTCTAGTGGAACAGTTCGATGTCTCTACCAAGACAGGATATGAAGATGACCTGATTTATAAGATTAAGTTCTTACAATATCGATCTCACAAACCGCGAAAGGTCACCATCAAAGATAAGCAAGCACTTGAGGCAACTAAAAAGAAGCCGCAGGCGAAAGCTACGGAAGAACGTAGCCCTACAACTGAGAAACCTGCTCAAAAAAGCCATACGGTTGTGAGCGGTGATACTCTTTGGGGAATTGCTCAGACTTTTTACGGAGACGGCAGCCGATATACTGAAATTTACGAAGCTAACAAAGACAAAATCAAAGACCCTCATTGGATTTATCCTGGACAGGAGTTTGTGATACCATGATGCAATTATTCTATCAGAACAATAAAACTGGAGATACATGGGATTTAGCAACTGTGTCTGAAAAAGTTGAGTTCAAGACAACTAGAAAAGGGTCGGCTTGGAGCGTGGAGATTACCTTGTACAACTCTACAAAAGTAGCCTTTGAATATGGTTCTCCACTCGCTTTCAAGCTAGATGATAAAGAGGTATTCTTTGGTTATTTGACCAAAGTCAAGTACGAAAAAGATACCAAAACAACCTTGACCTTCCACGACCAGATAAAGTACTTACTACGCAATATCAACTTTGTTGCCAAAGACAAAAACGTCAATCAAATCGTCTCGGCAATCGCAGGAGATTTTGATTTGAAGATTGGGGAACTAAAGGCTCCAGCCGTGACCTTATCCCCTCAACTAAAGGAAGATAAGAAGGCTTTGGATATTATCCAGGAGGCCATGGATGAGACCTTGGTGCAAAGTGGAGAATTGCTAGTTTTGTATGATAAGTTCGGAGAGTTGACACTAACGACTCCGAAAAACTTACCAATCCAGTACATTATCGGAAATGAATCCTTTATGTCTAGTTTTGAGTTTGAAGGTTCGATTGAGGATAGTGCTAATATTGTCCGCTTGATCCAAGAGAACAAAGAAACCAAAAAGAGAGAAGTCTACATCTATCAGGACAGCTACAACATCGGCGCTTGGGGAAAACTCCAGTATATGAAAAAAGTGGACGAGAAGGCAACTGAGGGGCAAATAAAGCAATGGGGCGAAATGCTCTTGAAGATGAAAAACCGTCCCAAAGAAACTTTCAGTCTGAAAGCCGATATTGGAAGTATTGACTTTTTAGCAGGCCATGCAGTCTATGTGGATGTTAAGGATATTGAGAAGAAGGGGTGGTATGTCATTGAAGAGGCAACTCATTCCTTCAGTGCAGAAAAGCACACGATGGAAATTAAATTATTCATGGCAGGAAGTGAGTAGATGGAAGTAATAGAAAATCTAAAGAAATTGATTAGTAATTTCATTGAAAATCGTCAGTTTGCCAAGATAACAACTGGTGTTGTTTTATCGGTTTCTCCACTCAAAATCCAATTGACCAATGAGTTGATTTTAGATGATTCTATGCTTGCTGTCACATGGACCGATGAAACATTGGATCCTGAGTATGTTGGTCAAACCCTTCATCTCATCAGACAAGATGGTGGAGGGTTTTATTATGTCTTGTACAAGAAAATTTTCCACTACAAGCGCAAAGCGAAAGGAGGTTCTGATGAATGAGTACTCCTAAAACAAACTTTTTAAACATCGCAAAAAATGTTGTTGAAGCTAAGAAACAGCCTAGCTTAACACTAGATGAAACTAATATCTTGCTAGAAACAGATGGTGTCCACGCTTTGAAGCAATCTATCAGACGCATGCTGACGACTGAACGGTTCATCTATACGATTTATGACCATCGGTACGGTGTAGAGTTAGACGCTTTATTTGGTGGGGATATGGATTATGCCCAGATGGATATCGCACGTCGTATAAAAGAAGCCTTGTATGAAGACGACAGGATTCATGAGGTTCACTCTTTTTCTACTAAGGTGAAGAAAGATGAGTTTTATGTGCAGTTCATGGTTGATAGCGATTTTGGAACATTTGAGATGGATTTGGAGGTGAAACGATGATAAAGGTAAAAACATATCCAGAAATTTTAGAGGATATGCTGGCCTTGTTTGATGATAAGTATGACAAAAGACAAGGATCTGTCTTGTACAATCTAGTTGCGCCTGCGGCTCGAGAAGTTGCCATTCAGTATACGGTCTTAAAATCGTATGAGGAAGTCAATTTTTTAGATACGAGTACAGGAATTTTCTTGACTCGTTTGTGTAGGCAGTTCGGAGTTGAACGCTTGCCAGCCACGGCATCAGTTCGATTGGTTCAATTCAAAGAGGAAATCCCACTCGGAACCCGTTTCAGCGTGGTTAATAGTGAGTATAATTTCCGTGTTTTGGAACGCCGCTCTGGATTCGAGTATAGCGTAGTAGCTGAACAAGTCGGAAATGCACCTAACTATGTAAGAGGTCAACTCATCAATATTGATGTATTGAATGGTTTCAAAGGTGCAGAAATCGGCTCTGTTATCGTTGTAGGAGAAGATGAAGAGACGGATAAACAACTCCGTAAGCGTACCATTGAGTACTTGAAAACACCGACTTTGAACGGGAATATTGCTCAATATAAAAAATGGGCAAGTGAGTTCGTTGGTGTTGGTTCGGCCTTGGTAGAGCCACTTTGGAAGGGTGAAAATACAGTACGTGTATCTATTACGGATGCTGACGGTAACGAAGCTAGTTCGGAACTTGTAAATAAGTTCAAGAATTACTTAGATCCTGAACCAAGTGGCCACGGTTTAGGCGTAGCTCCGATTGGTGCTTATGTGACTGTGCAGTCTGTAAGTGGCTACGACGTGCGTATTACCGCAACGATTAAGATTGATGAAGATGTAGATATCGAAACCATCAAGCACGAGGCGAAAGTCCAACTCATTAAATACTTACGTGAAGAAGCATTTGAAGAGAAAGAGGTTCGAAATTATAAAGTTGCCACGATCATTGACAGAATTAATGGGGTTCGAGATGTGGACCGTATTTTGTTGAATGACAGGGAACAAAGCATTGAGCTTTCTACCAACATGCTTCCGAAACTAGCGGAGGTAACTATCAATGTCACAAGTTAGATATCGTATGTTATCGGCTTTGCCAGAGGTCTTAGATTCAACCATCAACGATTTGTTTGAAACTGAGATTCCAGAGCTGGAATTGATTACAGACTTAATCTTTGATACCAGACGGTCGATGTTATTGCCAGAAGCGACCGAAGACTGGATTACCCGTTGGGAAAAGGCCCTTCAGGTAAAGCCGAAAACAATAGACTTGGAAGAACGAAGGCGGTATTTAATCACTTTAATTTCTTCCAAAATCAAAATTAACTCAGTGAGTTTACAAAAAATAACAAAGAGCTTTACGAATGTCAACAACTTAGTAACGGTCAAGGGTTCAGCGGTACATATCCGATTTTTAGGAGAACTGCCAACTGGATATTTGAACCGTTTTTTAAAGTATGTGCGTGAATTGATTCCTGCTCACTTAGGAATCCAATTCTCAGTTGAAGCGCCAATGATGAACGCGATTTATATTGGAGTTCACACATTCAGAGACATTCGCTCAGTTCGATTTGAATAGGAGGAAATAAATGGGATATTTTATCCAACCTATTGTGACTGATAAAGCAATCAGCGAAACAGCCTTAGCGATTCAAAATCGAGAACCACTGGTTTTCACTCGCATAGCTCTGGGGAGTGGTCGGCATCGGACAGACGCTGGCAAGAAAAACGATGTAGCTCAAGTAGTTCATTCTTTGCAAGTCACGCAGTCTATGTCTACTGATGTTTCCGATACAATCCGTATCACAGCACGGTTTGATAATTCACGGATTGAGCGTGAAATGATTATCAATGAAATCGGTGTGTTTGCAAAACGTGGGAATCATGAAGAATTCATGTACATGTATACTTGGGCAGAGCAGGGAGATGTGATTCCTCCCAAAACATCTGCTTATGTATATCGAGATTATGATTTCAATACGACTATCAGCAAGAATAGTCAGATTACCATTCAATACAATGCGACTGACTTGGTTTATGCGACTGTCCCTGAACTGAAGGCGACAGAAAGGAAGTTGCAGACTAATATCGATAATCATATTAGAGATGCTGCCCGTCACATTTCTGACCAGGAACGGACACGCTGGAATGGGAAAGCCGACTTAAGTCACAGGCACAAGGTTGCAGACATCGACGGTCTGCCTGAAAAGATTGACGAGTTCACCAGAAGCAAGGCTGAGAAAGTTGACCTAACTGGTCACATCAACAACCGCAACAACCCACACAATGTGACCAAGGCGCAGGTAGGATTGGGGAATGTGGACAATGTAAGGCAAGCCAGTTACACAGATCATGAAGCGACTAAAAGAGAAGTTAATGAGCAAGAACAACGATTGTCATTGCTAGAAGAAATGGTATTGCAGAATGCATTCTATATACCAATCAAGGCCGAAGATAATGCTAATGTTTTGCTAGGAGATGAAAACAACAATTTAGTCGTAGCTGATTGGAAATACCAAATAGTAGAAAGGGAGGAATAGGTGAATGGTAATTATGAGTAACCAAGTTAGAAAAGCTACTGATTTGCCAACGTTATCCAACGTATCGGACGGAGATGTGGTGCTAATTCATAGTGGAGCAGGGTTAAAGAAAGTTCCTGTGTCCACTTTGAAACGAACATTTACAACACCACAATCAGCTATATCGGTAGCTACATCAAACTCAAACGGTATCGTCAGACCAGATAATCAGACAACAGAGGTATCAAATGGTGTGCTGAAGGCAAAGACTGCAACTAGTGGGCAGGCTGGTGTGGTTAGACCTGATAACTCAACGATTACAATCGATAGCTCGGGTGTTTTACGAGTAAACAGGTCTGCGCTTGGGATTCCAAGTACACCGTCTGAAGTAGTTGCTAACAAGCTGATTAACCAAAACGGGAATCAACAGATGAAGTATTGGTATGGGTCTAAATATCAATATGATGCACTCTCAACCAAAGACCCCAATACTATCTATGATGTGTATGAGTAGGTGATATTATGGCTACAAGAGAAGGAATTTATGTTAGAGGACATGAAATTGTCCAAAGATATGTAGGTAATAGATTGGTGTGGGAAAAAAATAGATATATACTATTGGGTACTAATGTTTATGGTGATTGGAACAATGATGGTTATACGACCGTTAAACAATCTATCCGTAGAAATAGAGATCAAGATTACGGAGTACAAACATTAGAAAAAATAGTCATGATTAAAGTTGGAAATGAAACATTTTTCCCGTCAAAAGTGACAATGGTTCAAAAAAAATCGCATACCACTCATGATGAGGGATGGACTACTCGTGTGGATGATTACCAATATGAAGTGATTACGTTTAAAAATTCGACTGATAGCGATAAATTTATAATGTTAGCGAACAAAGGAAATTATGTTTTATATTACGGTAAAAAAAGATAGAAAGAGGTAATTAAACATGGAATTTGTATTAGTAAATAAATTTTTTAGAGTTGGCAAGACGGAAGTCTCTATTCAATGTGACAAGCCGTTTACTTTTTTCACTCGTGAGTTGGAGGGTGACCGTTTGGGTGACACGGACGAAACGCTCATTGAAGCAGTCAAAGAGATTCTACGCACCGAACTTGACCCGACTAGCGCCATTGTCAAGAACCAAGAACAGTTGGCTAAAACAACGGAAGCGCTGGAGAGAGCCAACCAACTCATGGATAGCGTGCAGAAGGTCAATCTCCAGAATGCTCAGGATATTGAGGATATCTTAGCGCGATTGGAAGAGCTGGAAACTCAAGGAGAGCCTGACCAGGAGGAGAAAGAGGAGGCAGACGAGGACATCCCTCAGGTTACGGCAACAGAAAACCTAGCTGATGACCCAGCCCCAGCGCAACCAACTACTGAACAAGCAGTAGCAGAAGCACCTACACAACCTGCACCAGCAGTAGAAGAAAAGAAAGAAAGCGAGAAAGAAGATGACATTTCTGAAACGACAAACCAAGAGAGCCCTAGTGAAGACAATGGAGGTAGCAGCAATGAGTAAGATTACACTAGACCAGGCAAAAATCGATATGTACATCAACCTACTGGAACGTGAAGCAGTTGACTTTTCATGGGTACATAAACGCTGGAAAGACCGTGTGCGCAAGGAATTGAAGCGCCGTGGTTTGAGCCATCTGGAAAACTAGCGAGGTGTTTATGGACGTCTTACAACAAACAGAACATTTCTTCATGAATGTGCTACCAGTTGCCACGCCAATTGTCGTGGCTTGGTTGGGCTATAAAATGCCGAAGAAAACAAAAGAAGAAACAGATAAAATCGTCTCGGAACTAACCGATGTCAAGAAACAGATCAAAGATGTCCAGACTACCGCTAAAGATAGCAATTCCAAAATCGATGAAGTACAGGAAAAGCTAAAAGTGCACGACGAGGCGCATCTAAATACTATGAAGTTGCGCCTTGATCGTGATATGCGACGGGCTATTCGTAGAGGGTTCACTTCAAAAGACGAATTTTCACTAGTGGAAAGTCTGCACAAAAGCTACAAGGCTTTAGGAGGTAATGGCTACATAGACCGCTTATTCAACGATTTTGGAAAATTGGAGATTAAGGAAGACATCTTAGTAGATGATTAGATAGAAAGAGGTGCAGAATGGTCTGTAATCTCAATATGACCAATCTGGCACAGATTGACGGTGGGCACCTGATTAAGCAAGGGGACTTGGCTTCCACCTTTGGTTTTGCCCTCTTAGACGAAGACTACCAAGTGATTTCCTCTCTGGAAGGGGAGGAGGCACTGATCAGTCTGACCAAGGAGGGCTACCAGTGGAAGAAGCAGGTAGCTGTTACCAGTCAAGGCGTGAGTTTTCATCTGGACGCTATCTTACCGATTGGGAGTTATCGCTTGGAAATCACGGCTGGAGGCTATGTTTTCCCCAGCGATAAATCTGTCCATATCAAGATAGTCGCCTCAGATAAGGAATTGGTCACAGAAGAAGTCCATGCTTTAAAAGAGCTGGATATTGCAAAAGAAGTCGAAAAACAGCTTGCAGGTAGAACTGTAGGCGAGAGCCCAGTAGGTCAGGAATTGCCAGACCTACTCTTTTATTACAATTTAGGAAAGGTGTAAAACAAAATGGATACTACAAAATTAACAGCATTTGCGCAGGCAGTGGGAGAAGATAACAAAAAGGTAAACGAAGAGCTGAAAACGAAAGTCAGCACGTCTGACATGAACCAAGCAATTACCCGTGCTAAATCCGAGGTTAAGGCTGAAATCTTGGGTGAGGGGACGCCTGAGAACCTTGATACCTTGAAAGAAATCGCGGAAAAAATCACAAGTATGGGACAAGATGAAAATAGCGCACTTCTTGGCAAAGTAACTGAAGTCAGCGGACGTGTAGACCAGATTGCCAATGTTGATTTGGTAGCGACTTACAACGCAGCGAAAGCGTGAGTGCTATGAGTAACCTTGAAAATCTAGCAAGAGCAATCGGTGAGGATGTCAAGGCAATCAAAGAAGATTCAGAGTTAAAGGATAGGGAAGTCCAGGAAAGACTGGACTCTCTTGAGAGTAGACCGAGAGTCAATCCAGAAACCCTCGTTACAAAAGCGGATCTGGAAGAGAAAGGCTACTTGACCTCCCACCAAGACTTGTCTACTTATGCCCAAAAGTGGGAGTTATACAATGATATTCCCATCAAGGCTAGGATTTCCGCCTTGGAAAATCGCCCGTCATTTGACAATCTGACCTCCAGCCAGAGAGAAAGCTTAAAAGGGGAAAATGGGCATAGTTTGAATGCCAGCGTTCGTATTGAGGGTTCTTATAAGAATGGCTCTACTAGCCAACTTCATATTTACGCTGATGTTTATTACGACGGAGAGAAGGTCACAAGTGGCTATACTCTTGATTACTACTACAGAGGTTTTGGCAATAACAGCTGGGGTATTTTGAGAAATCAGACGCCTGATGCAAATGGTAGGTTTTCGATATGGGCAGCCACTCAGCGCTCTGGTGGTTGGTTTGAAGTCCGCATTGAAGTGAATTACAGAGGATTGAGAGCCTCTGCTTTTACCCATTTGGATAATGTCAACGATGGTGAACGAGGAGCAACGGGGGCGCCTGGTCAGAACATTGTCAATCAGAATGGTTCGCAGGCACTCAACTATTGGGCAGGTACGCAAGAGCAGTACGATACTATTACTACCAAAGACCCTCACACGATTTACGATATTTTTAAGTAGGTGAAGCTATGAGAGATAGAGTAAGAATCATGTTAGGAAGTAGAGAGATTTGCAAGAGATATATTGGAGATAGGTTGGTGTGGAAATTGGATCCGCTACAAAAAATCACGATCGTTGGTATTGAAACGAAATTATATGGTAGATTCATTGCGTTTCGTGTTAATGATCATTCTTCAAAATTTAATGGTAAGGTTATTAAAAAAATCCATATCGACGGCGCTAAAGAGGTTCTAAGAATACCTTCAAATTCCCAAACGCCACAATTATCAGGAAGTTCAATGTACATCAATAATATCAACGAAGATATTAAGAGATATTTCTCTGAAAATGGAGCTAGTAGTAGCGATTTCAAGCCTATGAATATTATATTTTTTGTTGAATAGAAAGGAAAAACACATGACACAATTTAATGAAATCATCATTGCCTTTGCGACAGGCTTTTTAGCGGTAGTCGCAGGCAGCATGGTAAAAACAGTAAAAGATTATCTTTTGCGAAAAGGGGGAGAGAAAGCGGTGGTTATCGCTGAAATCCTAGCTAAAAATGCAGTACACGCAGTTGAGCAAGTCGCCTCTGAAACAGGTTATAAAGGTGATAAAAAACTGGCACAGGCTCGCGCTAAAATCCGTGCAGAGCTGCTCAAATACAACATCAGCATGACCGACAAGGGCTTGGATACCTTTGTAGAGTCAGCCGTGAAGCAGATGAATGACGCTTGGAAAGGACAAGAGTAATGGATATCGATACAAGCAGATTACGTACGGACTTGCCACAGGTTGGGGTACAGCCTTACCGACAAGTCCATTCCCACTCAACAGGCAACCGCAACTCAACCGCTCAGAATGAGGCGGACTACCACTATAGAAAGAACCCTGAGCTTGGTTTCTTCTCTCATGTCGTTGGAAATGGCCGTGTTATGCAGGTAGGGCCTGTAAACAATGGATCTTGGGATGTTGGGGGCGGTTGGAATGCGGAAAGCTATGCAGCAGTTGAATTGATTGAAAGCCATTCAACTAAAGAAGAGTTCATGACAGACTATCGCCTTTATATCGAACTCTTACGCAATCTAGCTGATGAAGCAGGTTTACCTAAAACGCTTGATACAGACGACTTGGCAGGTATCAAAACGCATGAATACTGTACCAATAACCAACCTAATAACAACTCAGACCACGTTGACCCTTATCCATATCTAGCCAAATGGGGCATTAGCCGTGAACAGTTCAAGCAGGATATTGAAAGTGGCTTGACAATTGAAGTAGGCTGGAAGAAGAACGATACAGGCTATTGGTATGTACACTCAGACGGCTCTTATCCAAAAGATAAGTTTGAGAAGATCAACGGCACTTGGTATTACTTCGACGGGTCAGGCTATATGCTTGCAGACCGTTGGAAGAAGCACTCAGACGGTAATTGGTACTGGTTTGATCAATCAGGCGAAATGGCCACAGGATGGAAGAAAATCGCTGAGAAGTGGTACTATTTTGACACAGAGGGCGCTATGAAGACAGGTTGGGTCAAGTATAAGGATGCATGGTACTACCTTGATAGTAAGGGCGGAAACATGGTATCTAATGAATTCGTCAGAGCAGGTCAAGGCTGGTACTACATTAAATCAGACGGAACAATGGCAGACAAGCCAGAGTTCACAGTTGAGCCAGACGGGCTCATTACGACAAAATAAAATGTGATATAATAGTTATGAAGTAACGGAGGAAATTATGGAACATGAAAAAATCGGTCAGGTTACCGATGAAGTAAAAGAAATTTTTAATATTGTTCTTGAAGCAAGTGAAATCAAGGTCAACAAAGAAGGTTTGAGAAGCCATATGTTGAAACGCAATCATAATGATGTGATCCATCATATTGAAGATTTGGAATTCATACTAAGAAATCCAGATTTTGTTGGAGTCAATCCGCGAGAGAAAGACGCTAGTTTTGAATATGTAAAAAGATTTGATGATAATGTTCTCGTTGCCATCAAGTTACATAAAAGTGGCGATTTCTTTTATGTTCCGACCATGTATCGCTTACAAGATTTCAAATTACAAAATCGTATTAAGTCTGGTAGATTGAGAAAACTTGACAAAAAAAGCAGATAGTGCTAGAATAACATTAACGAAAGACATTTGAGGGCAGAAAGGTTCCTGCCGCACCTTGGAAAAGGTATCTGAGATGCTGGGTACACCGACCAGCCAAGTGTCCGTTATTTCAAAGGAGGGGCTTAAATGCTCCTTTTTTTATTTAAAATTTCAAAAAAGATTATCCCCACCGCAGGCTCAGGCATGCGGTTTTTTTATTTTACAAAAAGACGCATTTTGAACGATTAGAAACCAAAATAGAAGTCCTATTGTTCAAAAAAACGTTTTCTTGAAGAATAGAGAGGTGTTTTGTCAAAAATAAAAACAGTGAAATGAGTCACTGATCCTTTTGTAAACTATTAGAAGTAAATTGAAACCTTCTCAACTATACGGGCAAAGATGATTATGAAAATGAATACGAAGATGAATACGATTTAAAAAAACGATAGGAATTAACGGAAATGATTTTACAGAAAAATAAGCCAAAAACTCAACTATTGAAAAGCAATGACAACTATTTGTAAACGTTTTTCACTTATGGTATAATAAGCATTGTATTTATTGTATATGAATCTGGAGAAAAAATCAAAGATATTTTTGAAGGATAATATGAGAACAAGGGAGAATATATGACCTTAGAATGGGAAGAATTTCTAGATCCTTACATTCAAGCTGTTGGTGAGTTAAAGATTAAACTTCGTGGTATTCGTAAGCAATATCGTAAGCAAAATAAGCATTCTCCGATTGAGTTTGTGACCGGTCGAGTCAAGCCAATTGAGAGCATCAAAGAAAAGATGGCTCGTCGTGGCATTACTTATGCGACCTTGGAACACGATTTGCAGGATATTGCTGGCTTACGTGTGATGGTTCAGTTTGTAGATGACGTTAAGGAAGTAGTGGAGATTTTGCACAAGCGTCAGGATATGCGAATCATACAGGAGCGAGATTACATTACTCATAGAAAAGCATCAGGCTATCGTTCCTATCACGTGGTAGTAGAATATACGGTTGATACAATCAATGGTGCCAAGACTATTTTGGCAGAAATTCAAATTCGTACCTTGGCCATGAATTTCTGGGCAACGATAGAACATTCTCTCAACTACAAGTACCAAGGGGATTTCCCAGAGGAGATTAAGAAGCGACTAGAAATTACAGCTAGAATCGCCCATCAGTTGGATGAAGAAATGGGTAAAATTCGTGATGATATCCAAGAAGCCCAGGCACTTTTTGATCCCTTGAGCAGAAAATTAAATGACGGTGTAGGAAATAGTGACGATACAGATGAAGAATACAGGTAAACGAATTGACCTGATAGCCAATAGAAAACCGCAGAGTCAAAGGGTTTTGTATGAATTACGAGATCGTTTGAAGAGAAATCAGTTTATACTCAATGATAGCAGTCCGGACATTGTCATTTCCATTGGTGGAGATGGCATGCTCTTGTCGGCTTTTCATAAGTATGAAAATCAACTTGATAAGGTCCGCTTTATCGGTCTTCATACAGGACATCTGGGCTTTTATACCGATTATCGTGATTTTGAGTTGGATAAGTTAATGACCAATTTGCAGCTAGATACTGGAGCAAGGGTTTCTTACCCTGTTCTAAATGTGAAGGTTTTTCTTGGAAATGGAGAGGTCAAGACTTTTCGTGCCCTTAATGAAGCCAGCATCCGCAGGTCTGATCGAACCATGGTGGCAGATATTGTCATCAATGGTGTTCCCTTTGAACGTTTTCGTGGAGACGGGCTAACAGTTTCAACGCCGACTGGTAGTACAGCCTATAACAAATCACTTGGTGGAGCTGTTTTACACCCTACCATTGAAGCTCTGCAATTGACGGAAATTGCCAGCCTTAACAATCGTGTTTATCGAACGCTGGGCTCTTCCATTATTGTGCCTAAGAAGGATAAGATTGAACTCATTCCAACAAGAAACGATTATCATACTATTTCGGTTGACAATAGTGTCTATTCTTTTCGTAGTATCGAGCGAATCGAGTATCAAATTGATCATCATAAGATTCACTTTGTCGCGACTCCTAGCCATACCAGTTTCTGGAACCGCGTTAAGGATGCTTTTATCGGCGAGGTGGACGAATGAGGTTTGAATTTATCGCAGATGAACATGTCAAGGTTAAGACTTTCTTAAAAAAGCACGAGGTTTCTAAGGGGCTTCTGGCCAAGATTAAGTTTCGAGGTGGAGCTATTCTAGTCAATGACCAACCGCAAAATGCAACTTATCTATTGGATATTGGAGACCGAGTTGTCATTGATATTCCTGCTGAGGAAGGCTTTGAAACTCTAGAAGCTATCGAGCGCCCACTGGATATTCTTTATGAGGATGACCATTTTCTAGTCTTGAATAAACCCTATGGAGTGGCTTCTATTCCTAGTGTTAATCACTCTAATACCATTGCCAATTTTATTAAGGGTTACTATGTCAAGCAAAACTATGAAAATCAGCAGGTTCACATTGTGACCAGACTTGATAGGGATACTTCTGGCTTGATGCTCTTTGCCAAGCACGGCTATGCCCATGCACGATTAGACAAGCAGTTGCAGAAGAAATCTATCGAGAAACGCTACTTTGCTTTGGTTAAGGGAGATGAATATTTGGAGTCGGAAGGAGAAATTATTGCTCCGATTGCGCGTGATGAAAACTCCATTATTACCAGACGAGTGGCAAAAGGTGGAAAATATGCCCATACTTCATACAAGATTGTCGCTTCCTATGGGAATATTTACTTGGTAGATATTCGTCTGCACACTGGTCGAACTCACCAAATCCGAGTCCATTTTTCTCATATTGGTTTCCCTTTGTTGGGAGATGATTTGTATGGTGGTAGTCTGGACGATGGCATTCAACGTCAGGCTCTGCATTGCCATTACCTATCCTTTTATCATCCATTTTTAGAGCAAGATTTGCAGTTAGAAAGTCCCTTGCCGGATGATTTCAGTAACCTTATTAAACAGTTATCAACTAATACTCAATAAAATATATTAGAGTATAATTTATTATTTTAAAGGAGAAAACTCATGGAAGTTTTTGAAAGTCTAAGAGCCAACCTAGTTGGTAAAAATGTCCGCATCGTTCTACCTGAAGGAAAAGAACCTCGTATTCTTCAAGCTACGAAACGCTTGGTAAAAGAAACAGATGTTATTCCAGTCTTGCTTGGTAAACCAGAAAAAATTAAAATTTACCTTGAAATTGAAGGGATTCACGAGGGTTATGAAGTCATCGATCCTGACCACTACGTTAAGTTTGACGAAATGGTTGCTGCGCTCGTTGAACGTCGAAACGGTAAGATATCAGAAGAAGAAGCTGCTAGACTCTTACGTGAAGACGTTAACTACTTTGGTGTAATGTTAGTATATATGGGCTTGGTTGACGGTATGGTTTCAGGTGCACTTCACTCAACTGCTGCAACAGTTCGTCCAGCTCTTCAAATCATCAAAACTCGTCCTAATGTTACTCGTACTTCAGGTGCCTTCCTAATGACTCGTGGTTCAGAACGTTACCTATTTGGTGACTGTGCTATCAATATCAATCCTGATGCAGAGGCCTTGGCTGAAATTGCGATTAATTCAGCAATCACTGCGAAAATGTTTGGTATAGAACCAAAAATTGCTATGTTGAGCTACTCAAGTAAAGGTTCTGGTTTTGGTGAGAACGTTGATAAGGTAGTAGCAGCTACACAACGTGCGCACGAACTACGCCCAGACCTTGAAATAGATGGAGAATTGCAATTTGACGCTGCCTTCCACCCTGAAACAGCAGCTTTAAAAGCTCCAGGAAGTAAAGTGGCTGGACAAGCAACTGTATTCATCTTCCCAAGTATCGAAGCTGGAAATATCGGTTACAAGATTGCAGAACGTCTCGGTGGTTTCTCTGCTGTAGGACCTGTTTTACAAGGTTTGAATAAGCCAGTTAATGACCTTTCACGTGGATGTAGTGCAGAAGATGTTTACAATTTAACCCTTATAACAGCAGCTCAAGCTGTTCATCAATAGTGAAAACTATAAAGCGATATACTATGCTATACTGTAGTTATGAAACTATGTACGAAAAGCACTGCCATTAACTCCTGAGAACTAAATTACTGATTGGTATCAAAAAGGACAACTTCCAAGCGATGATATCCTGTCTATATACGACCTATAGAAATCTGTAATATACATGTCCGTAAAACGATAAATTCCCTTTTTGATTTTAAATGAGTATGAAAAGAGAATTTTTTCATGAGAAAACGCATAATATTGAGTGTTTACACCCGCTATTATGCGTTTTTTATAATTTTTGCACCTTTCTTAGCCTTTGTTATCGACAAGTATTGTTTTCTAGCTCCTTGTTTTTAGAATGGCAATTTCCCAGCGAAAGCACCCAGTTTTTTCTTGGTAGTTTTATCGATTTGTTCAAGAGCAGAGTTGATGGCTTGAACGGTCATATCAGAAAGAGTTTCAAGGTCCTCTGGGTCAACGATAGCTGGATTGAAATCAATGCTGACAACTTTCTTATCTCCAGTTAAGATCGCTTGGACAAGGTCTTGAGCAGATTTGCCAACAAATTGCATAGCAGCAAGTTCGGCCTGGCTTTGTTCCATTTGTTTTTGAAGTTTTTGTGCTTGACGCATCATGTTTTGCATGTTCATCATAAGATTTCTAAAGTTCCTTTCATCTCAAGGGGATAATCCTTGTTGTTAACAAGTGCCTGATTTTCTCTCCTAATTGTTATTAGTAGCATAGCCATCAAGCCCAAGTATTGATTTTATTATACCATTTTTTTAAGACATAGTCTTTTATTGGTGAGAGTTATTTATGCCAAGGAGTGATTAGAAATAAATTAAAATAATGATTTTTACTAAGCGGGGCTCTATTCTAGTTTCATGGAAATGATTTTACTAAAGGTTCGTATGCTTTGTTTACAAATATGTTACCTCTATCTATTTTTGGATAAATAGTTGTATATTATTATTTTTTATGCTAATAGTAAAATCTAAATGATAGTCTACGATTTTTTAGAAAGAAAATGGTACAATATGTCTAAGAGAAAATACAATGGGAGGTAAAATGAGGTTATTACCTATAAGAAAAATATCACGTCAGTCTAAGAGGTTAGCACTTTTTTTGACGTTTTGTGCTGGATATGTAGATGCTTACACTTTTATTGTTCGCGGGAATACCCTTGTAGCTGGACAAACTGGAAATGTTGTCTTTCTTTCAGTAGAATTAATCCAAAATAATGTTTCAGATGTTAGGGACAAGGTTCTCACCTTGCTAGCTTTTATGATGGGGGTCTTTTTATTAACTGTTTATAAGGAAAAATTGAGAATTGTAAAAAAACCGATTCTGTCACTGATTCCTTTGGCAATCCTATCAATAGTTATTGGTTTTGTTCCGCAGACTGTAGATAATATCTATCTAGTACCGCCCTTGGCCTTCTGTATGGGACTGGTGACAACTGCTTTTGGAGAAGTGTCGGGTATTGCCTATAATAACGCTTTTATGACAGGGAATATCAAACGGACCATGCTGGCTTTTGGAGATTATTTCCGAACCAAGCACACTCCTTTTTTGCGTGAAGGGTTCATATTTGTTAGCCTGCTTAGTAGTTTTGTCCTTGGCGTCGTCTTTTCAGCCTATTTGACGATTTTCTATCAGGAAAAGACCATTCTTGGTGTTCCTATTATGATGAGTATTTTTTACCTCAGTATGCTTTTTGCCTCGTGGCAGAAAAAAGTAAAAGAAAAAGCTTCATTTTAGGTGTTATTACTTGTAAGAAAATAGGAGATATGCTATACTTGAAGAGTTGACTATGCACGATCCTGTGCAACCGCACGAACATCGTTGCTTGATTATTCAAGTTTAAGTGGTTCGTCCCACGATGCTAGGCGAGTCTTCACAAAAAAATCGGGGGAACCCATAAAAATCATAGGAGGTGCATAATGAGCACATACGCAATTATCAAAACTGGCGGAAAACAAGTTAAAGTTGAAGTTGGTCAAGCAGTTTACGTTGAAAAATTGAACGTTGAAGCTGGTCAAGAAGTTACTTTTAACGAAGTTGTTCTTGTTGGTGGTGAAAACACTGTTGTCGGAACTCCACTTGTTGCTGGAGCTACTGTAGTTGGAACTGTTGAAAAACAAGGAAAACAAAAGAAAGTTGTTACTTACAAGTACAAACCTAAAAAAGGTAGCCACCGTAAGCAAGGTCACCGTCAACCATATACTAAAGTTGTCATCAACGCAATCAACGCTTAATTTTAAGGAGAACACATGATACAAGCAGTCTTTGAGAGAGCCGAAGATGGCGAGCTGAGGAGTGCGGAAATTACTGGACACGCCGAGAGTGGCGAATACGGCTTTGATGTCGTGTGTGCATCTGTTTCTACGCTTGCCATTAACTTTATCAATTCCATTGAAAAATTTGCAGGCTATGAACCAATCCTAGAATTAAACGAAGATGAAGGTGGCTATCTGATGGTTGAAATTCCAAAAGATCTTCCTTCACACCAGAGAGAAATGACCCAGTTATTCTTTGAATCATTTTTCTTAGGTATGGCAAACTTATCGGAGAACTCTTCAGAGTTCGTCCAAACCAGAGTTATCACAGAAAACTAACACGGAGGAAAACATTATGTTAAAAATGACTCTTAACAACTTGCAACTCTTCGCCCACAAAAAAGGTGGAGGTTCTACATCAAACGGACGTGATTCACAAGCAAAACGTCTTGGAGCTAAAGCAGCTGACGGACAAACTGTAACAGGTGGATCAATCCTTTACCGTCAACGTGGTACACACATCTATCCAGGTGTAAACGTTGGACGTGGTGGAGACGATACTTTGTTCGCTAAAGTTGAAGGCGTAGTACGCTTTGAACGTAAAGGACGCGATAAAAAACAAGTTTCTGTTTACCCAATCGCTAAATAAAAAGGTCCAGTGAACCTTTTTATCCCGAGCCTTGAACTGTAAAGGCGAGGAAGCTAGAAGTAGCATTAAATAAGGCTTTCCGAGTTTTCGGAGAGCCTATTTTTTTGTTTTGATACCCATACTTTTTAATATGTATAGTGGATTGAATCTGGAATAGAACACTGTTAAAAATTGATTTGAGTTTCCTACTCGATTTCTTCAGATTTTATTTCAATTGACTATAAGAACTGGTATCTGGTTTCAAATATTGGCTTGTCATCCCTTCACTTGTCTGAATGGCTTGATTCGTTCCTTCTGATAAGGGAAAATGATATTCTTTAGCTGAAACTGTCTGAGAATCCAAGCTAACAGACGGAGAGAAAAATAGCTCCGATCTGAAGCACACTGGATGGGAGTTGTTGAAAATCAGTCATCTAGTTTTTCTTTACTGCTTTGGCTTTTTTTCTTTGTCATCAGGGAAAGTGACTTGCTTCAAATCAGGGAGTTTAGGAAACTCTTCAAATATCTTGCCCAAGTTGTCTCGTTTTGTAAATTTTACAGCCATAGGTGTACCTCGATTCTAAATTCTACCTTTTCGACACCAATTAGTAATTTAAAGTTCTCAGGAGTTAGTTGCATTGCTTTTTCATACATAAGCATAGTATGACACTTTATGGTTACTGAACAAGTCTAATCACTCCTTTCAAACTTTTGAAGATGTCCTACAAGTTTTTGAGAAGAATATTGCAAAATTCATAGTTAAGCAATGATAGAGTGAAGTGCTTTTTGAAAACAGGTACACTTCAGGTTAAAAAAACGACATTTCAGATTTTCTGTTCCAGAAATAGCTATCGCTATGATATAATTATTTTATGATTATTACTATTCCTATAAAAAACCAAAAAGATATTGGCACACCATCTGATTCAGTCGTTGTTCTCGGATATTTTGATGGTATACATAAAGGGCATCAAGAATTATTTCGTGTTGCCAATAAGGCTGCGAGAAAAGATTTATTGCCTATCGTCGTTATGACCTTTAATGAATCTCCAAAGATTGCTTTAGAGCCTTATCATCCTGATCTGTTTTTACATATTTTGAACCCTGCTGAACGTGAGAGGAAATTAAAGCGTGAAGGCGTAGAAGAATTATATCTCCTTGATTTTAGTAGTCAATTCGCTAGTCTCACGGCAGAAGAATTTTTTGCAACTTATATCAAGGCTATGAATGCCAAAATTATTGTTGCAGGTTTTGATTATACATTTGGTTCTGACAAAAAAACAGCAGAAGATTTAAAGGATTACTTTGATGGAGAAGTTATCATTGTTCCACCTGTAGAAGATGAGAAAGGAAAGATTAGTTCAACACGTATCCGTCAAGCTATTTTAGACGGAAATGTGAAAGAAGCAGGAGAACTTTTGGGGGCACCGCTTCCATCCAGAGGTATGGTGGTTCATGGTAACGCTCGTGGTCGTACGATTGGTTATCCAACAGCTAATTTAGTGCTTTTAGACCGTACTTATATGCCAGCAGATGGCGTTTATGTTGTTGATGTTGAGATTCAAAGACAGAAGTATCGTGCTATGGCTAGTGTCGGGAAAAATGTGACCTTTGATGGAGAAGAAGCACGTTTTGAAGTCAATATTTTTGATTTTAATCAAGATATTTATGGGGAAACCGTCATGGTTTATTGGCTTGATCGCATTCGAGATATGACCAAATTTGACTCAGTTGACCAATTAGTGGATCAGTTAAAGGCAGATGAAGAAGTTGCACGGAATTGGTCTTAAGAGATTGGGTAAAGAAAAAAGAGGTTGTCTGTAACCCAAAAGATAGATGATTTAGTCTAACTTTTGAGGTCACTACACTACCTCTTTTTATTCTTTTTCAAAGGTAAATCCTTCTCCAAGGATTTCATGGGCTTCTGTAATGGTTATAAAGGCTTGAGGATCGATTCGATGAATCATTTCCTTCATTTTCACAATCTCATTTCTACCGACAATACAGTAGATAATCTTCAAATTTTTTTGACTATAGTAGCCTTGACCTGAGATGAAAGTAACACCTCTTCCTAGGTCATCATTGATCGCCTTAGCAAGTTGGTCAGGACGTTTTGTGATAATCATAAAGCCTTTACCTGCGTAGCCACCTTCGCCAATCAAATCAATAACACGCGAAACGATAAAATCAAATAAGAGTGTGTAGGAAACCAATCTCAAATCCTTGAAGATAAGGAGAATGAGCATGAGAATACAAAAATCTAAGATAAAAAGTAGTTTCCCCATTGATATATGAGTGTATTTGTTGAGAATACGAGCTAGAATATCAGTTCCGCCAGTTGTACCTCCAGCATTAAAAATAATTCCAAGGCCAATTCCCAATAGGATTCCCGCTATAAGGGCTGTGATCAGTAAATCACCTTGAAGATCAATATGAAGGGGAATACGCTCAAAAAAAGCCAACCAGGCGGACAAAGATAAGGTTCCAAGCAAACTAGAGTAGAGGGATTTTGCTCCAAATATTTTCCAAGCTAGGATGAAAAGGGGAATGTTAATCAGCAAGTTCATGAGCGAAACAGGGATTTTAAAAAGATAAAAGGTGATGAGGGTAATACCTGTCGCCCCTCCTTCAAAGAGATGATGAGGAACTACAAAATAAGTCAGGCCAAAAGCATAAATAGCAGCACCTAGTAAAATGGTAAAAATGGGGTAAATTTTTTTAATCATAGGACACCTCTTTTCTTATAAGTTGATTATATCAAATTTTTACGGAAAATTTGAGTGACTCCATTAGGATTTTTAATCTTTTTTTGATATAATTAAAAGTAAGAAAACCAATCTGAATCCTAAAATAGAAAGATTGATACTATGACAAAAATTAAGATTGTAACCGATTCATCTGTTACTATTGAACCAGAACTAGTACAACAATTAGATATTACAATTGTTCCATTATCAGTAATGATTGATAATGTTGTTTATTCTGATGCTGATTTGAAAGAAGAAGGTAAATTTCTTCACTTGATGCAAGAAGCTAAGAATCTTCCGAAAACAAGTCAGCCGCCTGTAGGTGTCTTTGCTGAAGTGTTTGAAGACCTATGCAAGGATGGTAGCCAGATTCTTGCTATTCATATGTCCCATGCGCTTTCGGGTACTGTAGAAGCAGCGCGTCAAGGTGCTAGCCTATCTACAGCCGACGTAACAGTTATTGACAGTTCTTTCACTGACCAAGCCTTGAAATTCCAAGTTGTTGAGGCTGCGAAGTTAGCACAAGAAGGTAAAGAGTTAGAGGAAATTTTATCTCATGTAGAAGAGGTTAAAAACCATACAGAGCTTTATATTGGTGTTTCAACTCTAGAAAATCTAGTAAAAGGTGGACGAATTGGCCGTGTAACTGGATTGTTGAGCTCACTTCTCAATATCCGTGTTGTCATGCAAATGAAAGACCATGAATTGCAGCCAATGGTTAAAGGTCGTGGAGCTAAAACTTTTAAAAAATGGTTAGATGAGTTGATAACATCGCTTTCTGAACGTTCTGTAGCAGAGATTGGAATTTCATATTCTGGTAGTGCTGATTGGGCAAAAGAGATGAAAGAAAGCTTACAAGCTTATGTTGAACAGCCAATTTCTGTTTTGGAAACGGGTTCCATTATTCAAACTCACACGGGTGAGAACGCTTGGGCTATTTTGGTACGTTACCACTCCTAAAAAAATAAATAAAATGGGAAGAAATAGCGTTTTTAACTTGACCTAAAAGGGATTTTAGGATATGATTATATTTGTTAATTAGAAATTATTTGGAGGAATCGTTAACATGGCAAACAAACAAGATTTGATCGCTAAAGTAGCAGAAGCTACAGAATTGACTAAGAAAGACTCAGCAGCAGCAGTTGAAGCTGTATTTGCAGCAGTAGCTGACTATCTTGCAGCTGGTGAAAAAGTTCAATTGATCGGTTTTGGTAACTTTGAAGTTCGTGAGCGTGCAGAACGTAAAGGTCGCAACCCACAAACTGGTAAAGAAATGACAATTGCAGCTTCTAAAGTTCCAGCATTCAAAGCTGGTAAAGCTCTTAAAGACGCTGTTAAATAATCAGCCTTTAAAAAGCCTATTGTATCAAGCTTTCTAGCTTGGTC
Source organism: Streptococcus pneumoniae (assembly GCF_001171885.1). Classification (GTDB taxonomy): domain Bacteria; phylum Bacillota; class Bacilli; order Lactobacillales; family Streptococcaceae; genus Streptococcus; species Streptococcus pneumoniae_A. The sequence continues at coordinate 22,259 of NZ_CKQD01000007.1, read as the reverse complement.
AGTAGGCTTTTTAATTATGAAATCTAGTAATAAATAGAATTAAAAAGTTGAATGCTCCGAAAATATTGTATATTATAGTAGTTGAATCTAAAATAGTACGAAACAATTTCTAAAACATTTATAGAAATTAATTTTACTTCCTCAATCGATTTGTTCTCATCTTATTTCAATCTGCTATACGTACGTATATAATGAAAAGAATTAAATAATAGAATTGTGCGATAACTATTTGAAGAAAGATTAGCTTGTTAGAAAATCCAACAAGATAGCGAAGGAATCTAACATAAAATATACATAATTTATTTTATGTTACAAACCCTTCGCTAAAATACTTACCATTATCTTGAATGCCTTAGGGAAACATGCTATACTACTTGTATGATTATTTTACAAGCTAATAAAATTGAACGTTCTTTTGCAGGAGAGGTTCTTTTCGATAATATTAACCTGCAAGTTGATGAACGAGATCGGATTGCTCTTGTTGGGAAAAACGGGGCGGGTAAGTCTACTCTTTTGAAGATTTTGGTTGGAGAAGAGGAGCCAACTAGCGGAGAAATCAATAAGAAAAAAGATATTTCTCTATCTTACCTAGCCCAAGATAGCCGTTTTGAGTCTGAAAATACCATCTACGATGAAATGCTTCATGTCTTTGATGACTTGCGTCGGACTGAGAAACAACTTCGTCAGATGGAGCTGGAGATGGGAGAAAAGTCTGGTGAGGACTTGAATAAGCTGATGTCAGATTACGACCGCTTATCTGAGAATTTTCGCCAAGCAGGTGGCTTTACCTATGAAGCTGATATTCGAGCGATTTTGAATGGTTTCAAGTTTGACGAGTCTACGTGGCAGATGAAAATTGCTGAACTTTCAGGTGGTCAAAATACTCGTTTGGCACTTGCCAAAATGCTCCTTGAAAAGCCCAATCTCTTGGTCTTGGACGAGCCAACCAACCACTTGGATATTGAAACTATTGCCTGGCTAGAGAATTACTTGGTAAACTATAGCGGTGCCCTCATTATCGTCAGCCACGACCGTTATTTCTTGGATAAGGTTGCGACAATTACGCTAGATTTGACCAAGCATTCTTTGGATCGCTATGTGGGCAATTACTCTCGTTTTGTCGAGTTGAAGGAGCAAAAACTAGCAACTGAAGCAAAAAATTATGAAAAGCAACAGAAGGAAATTGCAGCTCTGGAAGACTTTGTCAACCGCAATTTAGTCCGTGCTTCGACGACCAAACGTGCCCAATCCCGTCGTAAACAACTAGAAAAAATGGACCGCTTAGACAAGCCTGAAGCTGGCAAGAAATCAGCCAATATGACCTTCCAGTCGGAAAAAAACTCTGGTAATGTTGTATTGACTGTTGAAAATGCGGCCATTGGTTATGATGGGGAAGTGCTGTCAGAGCCTATCAACCTAGACCTTCGTAAGATGAATGCTGTTGCCATCGTTGGTCCAAATGGTATTGGGAAATCAACCTTTATCAAGTCTATAGTAGACCAGATTCCTTTTATCAAGGGTGAGAAGCGCTTTGGCGCCAATGTTGAGGTTGGCTACTATGATCAGACTCAAAGCAAGCTGACACCAAGTAATACGGTGCTGGATGAACTCTGGAATGATTTTAAACTGACACCAGAAGTTGAAATTCGTAACCGTCTAGGTGCTTTCCTTTTCTCAGGAGATGATGTTAAAAAATCAGTCGGCATGCTGTCTGGTGGCGAAAAAGCTCGTTTGCTTTTAGCTAAATTGTCTATGGAAAACAACAACTTCCTGATCCTTGACGAGCCGACCAACCACTTGGATATTGATAGCAAGGAAGTGTTGGAAAATGCTTTGATTGACTTTGATGGAACTCTTCTATTCGTCAGCCACGACCGCTACTTTATCAATCGTGTGGCAACTCATGTACTGGAATTGTCTGAGAATGGATCAACTCTCTACCTTGGAGATTACGACTACTATGTTGAAAAGAAAGCAGAAGTAGAAATGACTCAGACTGAGGAAGGTTCAACTAACAATCAAGTAAAAGAAGCAAGTCCAGTCAACGACTATCAGGCTCAGAAAGAAAGTCAAAAAGAAGTTCGCAAACTCATGCGGCAAATTGAAAGTCTAGAAGCTGAAATCGAAGAGTTAGAAAGTCAAAGCCAAGCCATTTCTGAACAAATGTTGGAGACAAACGATGCCGGCGAACTCATGGAATTACAGTCTGAGCTGGACAAAATCAGTCATCGTCAGGAAGAAGCTATGCTTGAATGGGAAGAATTATCAGAGCAGGTGTAAACATGGAACATCTTGGAAAAGTATTTCGTGAATTTCGGACAAGTGGAAATTATTCTTTAAAGGAGGCTGCAGGAGAGTCTTGCTCTACCTCTCAGTTATCTCGCTTTGAGCTTGGGGAGTCTGACCTAGCAGTTTCTCGTTTCTTTGAGATTTTGGATAATATTCATGTGACCATTGAAAATTTCATGGATAAGGCAAGAAATTTTCACAATCATGAACATGTTGCCATGATGGGACAAATTGTACCCCTTTACTATTCAAATGATATTGCAGGTTTTCAAAAGCTGCAAAGGTAACAGCTTGAAAAGGCTAAGAGTTCGACAAATCCACTCTATTTTGAGCTGAATTGGATTTTGCTACAAGGTTTGATTTGTCAAAGAGATTCGAGTTATGATATGAAGCAGGATGATTTGGATAAGGTGGCAGATTATCTCTTCAAAACAGAAGAATGGACCATGTATGAGTTGATTCTTTTCGGGAACCTCTATAGTTTCTACGATGTGGACTATGTCACTCGGATTGGTAGAGAAGTTATGGAGAGGGAGGAATTTTACCAAGAGATTGGTCGCCATAAGAGATTAGTGTTGATTTTGGCCCTCAATTGTTACCAGCATTGTTTAGAGCATGCTTCTTTTGACAATGCAAGCTATTTTGAGACTTATACAGAGAAGATTATTGGTAAAGGTATTAAGCTTTATGAGCGTAATGTTTTCCATTATTTAAAAGGTTTTGCCTTGTACCAAAAAGGAAAGTGTAAAGAAGGTTGTAGCCAGATGCAAGAGGCCATGCATATTTTTGATGTGTTAGGTCTTCCAGAGCAAGTAGCCTATTATCAGGAACACTACGAAAAATTTGTCAAAGATTAATTTTCCCAAATAAGGGAAAAAATCAAAAGCTCCTTTCGGTTTTGATACAATAGTTTCAAAATTTGAGAGGAGTTTTTATATGAATCGCTATGCCGTACAGTTGATTAGTCGTGGAACTGTTAACAAGATAGGGAATATGCTCTATGATTATGGAAATAGTGTCTGGTTGGCTTCTATGGGGAGTATCGGACAGACAGTTTTAGGAATGTATCAGATTTCTGAGCTCGTCACATCTATTCTCGTAAATCCCTTTGGCGGAGTCATTTCAGACCGTTTTTCTCGTCGTAAGATTTTGATGACGACAGACCTTGTTTGTAGGATTCTTTGTCTGGCTATTTCTTTCATAAGGAATGACAGCTGGATGATTGGAGCTTTGATTGTTGCTAACATTGTGCAGGCTATTGCTTTCGCATTTTCTCGTACAGCCAATAAAGCTATCATAACTGAAGTGGTGGAGAAAGATGAGATTGTGATCTATAACTCTCGCTTAGAGCTGATTTTGCAGGTTGTAGGTGTTAGCTCTCCTGTTCTTTCCTTCCTTGTTTTATAGTTTGCAAGTCTCCATATGACGCTACTGCTAGACTCGCTGACTTTTTTCATTGCTTTTGTTCTAGTGGCTTTCCTTCCAAAAGAGGAAGCAAAAGTTCAAGAGAAAAAGGCTTTTACTGGGAGAGATATGTTTGTAGATATCAAGGATGGGTTACACTATATCTGGCATCAGCAAGAAATTTTCTTCCTTTTGCTGGTAGCTTCCAGCGTTAATTTCTTTTTTGCAGCTTTTGAATTTCTTCTCCCCTTTTCGAATCAGCTTTACGGGTCAGAAGGAGCCTATGCAAGTATTTTAACTATGGGGGCTATTGGTTCCATCATTGGGGCTCTTCTAGCTAGTAAAATTAAAGCTAATGTTTATAATCTTTTGCTTTTACTGGCTTTGACAGGTGTCGGAGTTTTTATGATGGGATTACCACTTCCAACTTTTCTTTCCTTTTCAGGAAATTTAGTTTGTGAATTGTTTATGACGATTTTTAATATTCACTTTTTTACTCAAGTACAAACCAAGGTTGAGAGCGAATTTCTTGGGAGAGTACTGAGTACAATTTTTACCTTAGCTATTCTATTTATGCCTATTGCAAAAGGATTTATGACAGTCTTGCCAAGTGTACATCTCTCTTCTTTCCTGATAATTGGAAGTGGTGTTATCATCTTGTCTGGTATATCGTTTATTTATGTTCGAACTCATTTTGAAAAATTGATATAAGGCTGCTTGAGTTTCAAAAATAATTTCAAACTAAGTGTTTTTTCCGCCCTTCTCGTTTGTGAGGAGGGCTTAGTTTATGGTAAAATGGTCTTATGAATAAAAGAATGAATGAGTTAGTCGCTTTGCTCAATCGCTATGCGGCTGAATACTATACCAGCGATAATCCCTCGGTTTCTGACAGTGAGTATGACCGCCTTTACCGAGAGTTGGTTGAGTTAGAAGCTGCCTATCCAGATCAAGTATTAGCAGACAGTCCGACCCATCGTGTTGGTGGCAAGGTTTTAGATGGTTTTGAAAAATACAGTCATCAGTATCCTCTTTATAGTTTGCAGGATGCTTTTTCACGTGAGGAGCTTGAAGCTTTTGATGCGCGTGTTCGTAAGGAAGTGGCTCATCCAACCTATATTTGTGAGCTGAAAATCGATGGCTTATCTATCTCGCTGACTTATGAAAAGGGGATTTTAGTTGCTGGGGCAACGCGTGGAGATGGTTCTATTGGTGAAAATATCACAGAAAATCTCAAACGTGTTAAGGACATTCCTTTGACCTTGCCAGAAGAACTTGATATTACAGTTCGTGGGGAATGTTATATGCCACGCGCTTCTTTTGACCAGGTTAACCAAGCTCGCCAAGAAAATGGAGAGCCTGAATTTGCTAATCCTCGTAATGCGGCGGCAGGAACCTTGCGTCAGTTGGATACAGCAGTAGTTGCCAAGCGTAATCTTGCAACGTTTCTCTATCAAGAAGCCAGCCCTTCAACTCGAGATAGTCAAGAAAAAGTGTTGAAGCACCTTGAACAACTAGGTTTTGTGGTCAATCCTAAGCGAATCTTGGCTGAAACCATAGATGAAATCTGGAATTTTATCCAAGAAGTAGGAGAGGAACGGGACAATCTGCCTTATGATATCGATGGGGTGGTGATCAAGGTCAACGACCTAGCAGACCAAGAAGAACTTGGTTTTACCGTTAAGGCTCCAAAGTGGGCTGTAGCCTACAAGTTTCCTGCTGAGGAAAAAGAAGCCCAACTCTTATCAGTTGATTGGACAGTTGGCCGAACGGGTGTTGTGACTCCAACTGCAAATCTGACTCCTGTTAAGCTAGCTGGTACAACCGTTAGCCGTGCAACTCTGCACAATGTGGATTATATTGCTGAAAAAGATATCCGCAAAGACGACACGGTCATCGTCTATAAGGCTGGAGATATCATCCCTGCCGTTTTACGTGTCGTAGAGTCCAAACGGGTTTCTGAAGAAAAACTAGATATCCCTACAAACTGTCCAAGTTGTGACTCTGATTTGTTGCACTTTGAAGATGAAGTGGCTCTCCGTTGTATCAATCCGCGTTGTCCTGCCCAAATCATGGAAGGTTTGATTCATTTTGCTTCTCGTGATGCTATGAATATTACAGGCCTTGGTCCATCAGTAGTTGAAAAACTCTTTGCTGCCAATTTAGTCAAGGATGTGGCGGATATTTACCGTTTGCAAGAAGAGGATTTCCTCCTTTTAGAAGGGGTCAAGGAAAAGTCCGCTTCTAAACTATATCAGGTCATCCAAGCATCTAAGGAAAATTCTGCCGAGAAGCTCTTGTTTGGTCTAGGCATTCGCCATGTCGGCAGTAAGGCCAGCCAGCTGTTACTTCAACATTTCCATTCAATTGAAAATCTGGCTCAGGCAGATCCAGAGGAAGTGGCTAGTATTGAAAGTCTGGGTGGTGTGATTGCCAAGAGTCTTCAAACTTATTTTGCGACAGAAGGCTCTGAAATTCTCCTCAGAGAATTGAAAGAAGCTGGGGTCAATCTGGACTATAAAGGTCAGACTGTAGTGGCAGATGCGGCCTTGTCAGGTTTGACCGTGGTATTGACTGGAAAATTAGAACGTCTCAAGCGCTCAGAAGCTAAAAGTAAACTCGAAAGTCTAGGTGCCAAGGTAACAGGTAGTGTTTCTAAAAAGACCGACCTCGTCGTTGCTGGTGCAGATGCTGGAAGTAAACTGCAAAAAGCACAAGAACTTGGTATTGAGGTTCGAGACGAGGCATGGCTAGAAAGTCTGTAATGATCGTTTAAAAACAGAGTTTGGATAGAATGACAATGTTTGTTAATCGGGACAAAATTAGTCAAAAATTTATTAGTGAAACAGAAATAAATTAAAAATAAAAAGGAAAAATAAAAATGTATAACTACCCTATGCGCATTCATTACCATCGCAAGAATGGTGAATACGACACTTGCTCTTTTGTAAAGAGTAAGGATCAACGAATTGATTTACTGACTTATAAAGAAGATTATTTTGGTGCCTTATTTAGTTTTGAACACCCAAGCGTTCATCCCTTAGAAAGCTTGAATTTTGTGGTTCATACCGGCCAAACTAGTAAAGAATATGCTATCCGTTTTAATCACTATCCTCTCTTAACAGAGGTCTGGATTTTAGAAGGCGATGATAGGATTTATTACTCTGAAAATCCTGCTATTGCCAGTCCTTTCTATAAAAATCAAAATCCTTTTGCCTTTGACAAGGCTATCAATAGCGCTAGTTTCGACCACCACTGGGGCTACCAAGGGGAATTGGGTTGCCGTGTAGAGGACAATCAGGCTCATTTTTCCCTTTGGTCACCAACAGCGACAGCAGTGCAGGTTGTGGTTTATGAATCAGCTACTAATGATGCACCTGTTTGGAAGACTTTTGATATGGAGAGAGGCAATCGCTACTCTTATAACCATAAGGACAATACTATTGGTGTCTGGAGTTTGGATGTTGAGGAAGATTTGACTGGTAAGGCCTATCAGTATCAAGTCCAATTCCCTCATCACCAAACCTTGACACGTGATCCTTACACCATTGCGACCAGTCCTGACGGCAAACGTTCAGCTATCCTGAGCCATGCAGAAAAGCAGGTTGAAAATTTCGAGGTCAAGCATGGTTCTGAGGCTACTTGGCGTTTGGAAAATCCATGTAAGGCAGTTATTTGTGAAATGCATATTCGTGATTTGACCCAATCACCGACCTCAGGTGTGGATGAACATCTTCGAGGAACGTTCTTAGGTGCTGCTCAGACTGGAACGGTTAACCAGTACGGTCAGTCAACTGCTTTTGATCACATCAAGAAGCTGGGCTACAATTATGTTCAGTTGCAACCAATTGCAGACCGTCATAAAGAATACGATGAGGATGGAAATGTAACCTACAACTGGGGTTATGACCCACAAAACTATAACGCGCCAGAAACTAGTTTTTCAACTAATCCAGATGATCCAGCTCAGGTCATTCGTGATTTGAAGACCATGGTTCAAGCTTATCACGATGCGGGTATTGGTGTCATTATGGATGTGGTCTATAATCATACCTTCTCAGTCGTTGATGCACCTTTCCAAACAACAGTCCCTGATTACTATTATCGTATGAATCCAGACGGTACCTTCCAGAATGGAACGGGTGTTGGAAATGAAACAGCCAGTGAACACGAAATGTTCCGCAAGTATATGATTGATTCTCTTCTATACTGGGTGCAGGAATACAATATTGACGGCTTCCGTTTTGACTTAATGGGGATTCATGATGTCAAGACCATGCAGATGATTCGTCAGAGCTTGGATGAAATCGACCCTAACATTATCCTCTATGGAGAAGGATGGGATATGGGAACAGGTCTTGCCCCTTATGATAAGGCTAAGAAAGACAACGCCTACGAAATGCCAAATATTGGTTTCTTTAATGACAATCAGCGCGATGCTGTCAAAGGTGGAGAAGTTTACGGTGCAATCAAGTCAGGTTTTGTCAGCGGTGCTGCGACAGAGCCAATTCTTGCCAAAGCAATCCTAGGCAGTCGTGAATTAGGAACCTATACACATCCAAATCAAGTACTTAACTATGTGGAAGCCCATGACAATTACAATCTTCACGATTTATTGGCAACTCTTCATCCAGACCAAAGTTCAGAACAAATCATGCGCAAGGTTGAGACAGCCACAGCTATGAACCTACTCATGCAAGGGATGTCCTTTATGGAAATCGGTCAAGAATTTGGTCGTACCAAACTGGTTGCGACTGGTGAGTTGACACATGATGATAGAGAGCGTGCGATGAATAGCTATAATGCTCCTGACAGTGTGAACCAAGTCAACTGGGATTTGATCAATGAGCGTCAAGACAGTATTGAATTTATTCGTCAAGTCATCCGATTGAAGACAAAAACTGGTGCCTTTTCTTACTCTAGCTATGATGAAATTTACCATCATGTCTTTGTGCATTCTGCGATTGAACATAGCGGCTACCTTATCTATGAAGTTCATGGGAAAGAACACCTCTTGGTGGTTGTGAATGCTAAATCAGAACCCTATCAATTTGAAAATGCAGGAAATTTAGCTATGTTGGTAACTAATAGTCGTTCAAAAGAAGACAATGTGTTAGATGATATTAGTCTAGCTGTCTTGAGTGTTTTATAAAGACCATCCATCTCACTATCTTAACACATCATTGGAAGTGAACGAATAGAAAGAGCTTAGCTAACAACTCACTTGTATAGAAAATTTGATAAATATTTTCATCAAACGTGTAAAATCAGGAAATTGTTTTCCTGGTTTTATTTTTTTGCTATAAAACAATAATAATCATAGAAAAAATACGAACTTTTTGGTATTATAGTAGAGAAAAGAAAAGTGTTTTCGCAATTTTTTTGAAAAAATATTGCTTTACAATTGAACGAGAAAGTGAACTTTTTGTAGATTTTCAAAATAATTTTAAAGAAGTATAGTAATTTACTTGAATCTTCTCTAAAAAGGTAGTATAATAAAAACATAGAAAACGCTTACAGAAAAGAGGGGGGTATTATGGATAAAAGAGAAGCTTTGCGCACCTTTATGACAGGAGAGAATTTTCACCTTCAGCATTATCTAGGAGCACATAAAGAGCAAGTGAATGGAGAGTATGGTTATACATTTCGTGTATGGGCTCCCAATGCTCAGGCTGTCCACTTGGTAGGGGATTTCACCAACTGGATTGAGGGTCAGATTCCAATGGTAAGAAATGACTTTGGGGTCTGGGAAGTCTTTACCAATATGGCTCAAGAAGGGCATATTTACAAATATCATGTCACACGTCAAAATGGTCATCAACTGATGAAGATTGACCCTTTTGCTATCAGATATGAGGCTCGTCCAGGAACAGGGGCAATCGTAACAGAGCTTCCTGAGAAGAAATGGAAGGATGGACTTTGGCTGGCACGAAGAAAACGTTGGGGCTTTGCTGAACGTCCTGTCAATATCTATGAAGTTCACGCTGGATCATGGAAAAGAAATTCTGATGGCAGTCCTTATAGTTTTGCCCAGCTCAAGGATGAACTCATTCCTTATCTCGTTGAAATGAACTATACTCATATTGAGTTTATGCCCTTGATGTCCCACCCACTAGGTTTGAGTTGGGGGTACCAGCTTATGGGTTACTTCGCTTTAGAGCATGCTTATGGTCGACCAGAGGAGTTTCAAGATTTTGTCGAGGAGTGTCATATCCATAATATTGGGGTTATCGTAGACTGGGTACCCGGTCACTTTACCATCAATGATGATGCCTTAGCCTATTATGACGGGACACCGACTTTTGAATACCAAGACCATAATAAGGCTCATAACTATGGTTGGGGTGCCCTTAATTTTGACCTTGGAAAAAATGAAGTCCAGTCCTTCTTGATTTCTTGCATTAAGCATTGGATCGATGTCTATCATTTGGATGGTATTCGTGTGGATGCAGTTAGCAACATGCTCTATTTGGACTATGATAATGCTCCATGGACACCTAACAAAGATGGGGGAAATCTCAACTATGAAGGTTATTATTTCCTTCAACGCTTGAATGATATTATTAAGTTAGAATATCCAGATGTGATGATGATTGCAGAAGAAAGTTCGTCTGCAACCAAGATTACGGGAATGAAAGAGCTTGGTGGTCTAGGATTTGACTACAAATGGAACATGGGCTGGATGAATGATATCCTCCGTTTCTACGAAGAAGATCCGATTTATCGTAAATATGACTTTAATTTGGTGACGTTCAGCTTTATGTATGTTTTCAATGAAAACTATCTCTTGCCATTCTCGCACGATGAAGTGGTTCATGGTAAGAAGAGTATGATGCATAAGATGTGGGGAGATCGTTACAATCAATTCGCAGGCTTGCGCAATCTCTATACGTACCAAATTTGTCACCCTGGTAAGAAATTGCTCTTCATGGGTAGCGAATACGGTCAATTCCTAGAATGGAAATCCGAAGAACAGTTGGAATGGTCTAACCTAGAAGACCCAATGAATGCTAAGATGAAGTATTTCACTTCTCAGCTAAATCAGTTTTACAAAGACAACCGCTGTCTGTGGGAAATTGATACTAGCTATGATGGTATTGAAATCATTGATGCGGATAATCGAGACCAGAGTGTTCTTTCCTTCATCCGTAAGGGTAAGAAGGGCGACATGCTAGTCTGCGTCTTTAATATGGCACCTGTTGAACGGAAAGATTTTACAATCGGACTACCTGTCGCAGGAATTTACGAAGAAGTATGGAATACTGAGTTGGAAGAGTGGGGAGGCGTTTGGAAAGAACATAATCAAACTGTTCAAACGCAAGAAGGACTATGGAAAGATTATGAGCATACCTTAACCTTTACCCTACCGGCTATGGGAGCTAGTGTATGGAAAATCAAACGCCGCTTGAAACCTACTAAAACCGTCACAAGTAAAAACCAAAAAGGAGTAGAAAATGAAGAATGAAATGTTAGCTTTGATTCTTGCTGGTGGGCAAGGAACTCGTCTCGGTAAACTCACTCAAAGTATTGCAAAACCAGCTGTGCAATTTGGTGGGCGCTACCGTATCATTGACTTTGCCCTATCAAACTGTGCCAACTCAGGGATTCACAATGTTGGAGTCATTACACAGTATCAACCACTTGCTCTCAACAATCATATTGGGAACGGTTCAAGCTGGGGACTAGACGGTATCAATTCTGGTGTCTCTATTCTTCAACCTTATTCTGCCAGTGAAGGAAATCGTTGGTTCGAAGGGACTAGTCACGCTATTTACCAAAATATCGACTATATCGACAGTGTCAATCCTGAGTATGTCTTGATTTTGTCTGGGGACCACATCTACAAAATGGACTATGATGATATGCTCCAGTCTCACAAGGATAATAATGCCAGCTTGACAGTAGCAGTTTTAGACGTCCCTCTTAAAGAAGCGAGCCGTTTTGGTATTATGAATACTGATGCCAACAATCGTATTGTTGAATTTGAAGAAAAACCAGCTCAACCTAAATCTACAAAAGCTTCTATGGGAATCTACATTTTTGATTGGCAACGCCTTCGTAATATGCTCGTTGCTGCTGAAAAGAGCAAGGTTGACATGTCAGACTTTGGTAAAAATGTCATTCCAAATTACCTTGAGTCAGGTGAAAGTGTTTATGCTTACGAATTTAGCGGTTACTGGAAAGATGTTGGTACGATTGAGTCACTTTGGGAAGCCAACATGGAGTATATTTCCCCGGAAAATGCCTTGGATAGTCGTAACCGTCAATGGAAGATTTACTCAAGAAACTTGATTTCACCACCAAACTTCCTCGGGGCAAATGCTGATGTGGAAGACTCATTAGTTGTAGACGGATGTTTCGTTGATGGAACTGTTAAACATTCTATCCTTTCAACAGGCGCGCAAGTTCGCGAAGGAGCGGAAGTTGTTGATTCAGTTATCATGAGTGGAGCTATCATTGGTCAAGGAGCTAAGATTAAACGTGCCATTATTGGTGAAGGTGCGATTATTTCTGACGGTGTCGAAATTGATGGAACAGAAGAAGTACAAGTTGTAGGATATGATGAAGTAGTGGGGGTAGCAACAGATGAAGATTGATAAATATTCTGCCATTTTAGGAAATACAGTTGGTTTTCATGATATGTCGACATTGACGGACCACCGTCCAGTAGCAAGTTTGCCGTTTGGTGGGAAATATCGTTTGATTGACTTCCCGCTTTCAAGCCTTGCTAATGCAGGTGTTCGTAGTGTCTTTGGTATTTTCCAGCAGGATAATATCAGCTCAGTCTTTGACCATATTCGTTCAGGACGCGAGTGGGGCTTATCAACCCTTCTTAGTCACTATTATCTAGGAATTTATAATACACGCGTTGAGAGTAGTACAGTTGGAAAAGAATATTACCAACAGCTTCTTACTTATTTGAAACGTTCTGGCTCAAACCAAACGGTTGCCCTCAACTGCGATGTCTTGATTAACATTGATTTGAACCAAGTTTTCCATCTACATAGTACAACAAAAGGGCCTATCACTGTAGTTTATAAAAAACTAGCTAAGAAAGATATTTCAGAAGTAAATGCAATCTTAGAAGTGGATGAAACAGACCACGTTCTTTCTCATAAACTCTTTGATAGCAAGTCAACAGCTGAAACGTTCAATATGTCTACAGATATCTTTGTCGTTGATACACCGTGGTTGATTGAACGCTTGGAAGAAGAGGCTAAAAAAGAACATCCAGAGAAGTTGCGCTATGTTTTACGTGATTTAGCTGCTAAAGAAGGAGCTTTTGCCTACGAGTATACAGGATACCTTGCAAATATTCACTCTGTAGAGTCTTATTACAAAGCTAATAAAGATATGCTTGAATCGCAAAAATTCTACTCTCTCTTCTCACCAAATCAAAAGATTTATACAAAAGTTAAGAATGAAGAACCGACCTACTACTCTAATACATCTAAAGTCAGCACTTCTCAGTTTGCCTCTGGTAGTATCATTGAAGGTCAAGTGGCTAATTCTGTTCTATCACGTAATATTCATGTACACAAGGATAGCCTGGTTAAAGATAGCCTACTCTTCCCTCGTGTTGTGATTGGAGAAGGTGCTCAGGTAGAATATGCTATCTTGGACAAGGGTGTGGAAGTTGCGGATGGTGTTGTGATTCGAGGAACTGCAGAACATCCAGTTGTCGTTAAGAAAGGTAGCAAAGTAACAGAGGATATTCATTCATGAAAATTTTATTTGTAGCAGCAGAGGGTGCACCCTTTTCAAAAACAGGTGGTCTGGGAGACGTCATTGGCGCTCTTCCTAAATCACTAGTAAAAGCGGGACATGAAGTTGCAGTAATTTTACCCTACTATGACATGGTAGAGGCTAAATTTGGAAATCAGATTGAAGATGTTCTTCATTTTGAGGTGAGTGTTGGTTGGCGCAGACAGTACTGTGGGATTAAGAAAACCGTCTTAAACGGTGTAACCTTCTACTTTATTGACAGCCAATATTATTTCTTCCGTGGTCATGTTTACGGTGATTTTGATGACGGAGAGCGCTTTGCCTTTTTCCAACTTGCTGCCATTGAGGCTATGGAAAGGATTGACTTTATCCCTGATCTTCTCCATGCTCATGACTACCATACAGCTATGATTCCTTTCTTGTTAAAGGAAAAATACCGTTGGATTCAAGCCTACCAAGGAATTAAAACTGTTTTAACCATTCATAATTTGGAATTTCAAGGACAATTTTCAGAAGGAATGTTATGGGATTTGTTTGGAGTCGGTTTTGAACGTTATGCTGATGGTACCCTTCGCTGGAACAACTGTCTGAACTGGATGAAGGCTGGTATTCTTTATGCAGACCGTGTTTCAACCGTTTCACCTAGTTATGCTCATGAAATTATGACCAGTCAGTTCGGATGTAACTTGGATCAGATTCTTCGAATGGAGTCTGGTAAAGTATCTGGTATCGTGAATGGGATTGATGCTGATCTTTATAATCCTCAGACGGATTCCCTTTTAGACTATCATTTCAATCAGGAAGATTTGTCTGGGAAAGCCCAGAATAAGGCAAAATTACAAGAGAGAGTTGGCTTGCCTGTTAGAGCTGACGTTCCACTGGTGGGAATTGTTTCTCGTTTGACACGTCAAAAAGGTTTTGATGTCGTGGTGGAGAGTCTTCACCATATCTTGCAAAATGATGTTCAGATTGTTCTTTTGGGAACTGGCGATCCAGCCTTTGAAGGAGCTTTCTCGTGGTTTGCTCAGATTTACCCAGACAAGCTATCAGCAAATATCACTTTTGATGTCAAACTAGCTCAAGAAATCTACGCCGCTTGTGACCTCTTCCTCATGCCAAGTCGTTTCGAACCGTGTGGCTTGTCTCAGATGATGGCTATGCGTTACGGAACCTTGCCATTGGTCCATGAAGTTGGAGGCTTGCGAGATACCGTTCGCGCTTTCAATCCAATCGAAGGAAGCGGTACTGGTTTTAGCTTTGACAATCTATCACCTTATTGGTTAAATTGGACTTTCCAAACCGCTTTGGACTTGTATAGAAACCATCCAGACATTTGGAGAAACCTACAAAAACAAGCTATGGAGTGTGACTTCTCATGGGATACAGCCTGCAAGTCATACCTTGACTTGTACCATAGTTTAGTTAATTAATAGATAAAATCGTATGATGACTTCATACGATTTTTGGGCTGTTTAGAGAGGAGAACTGATGTCTCAAGTAAAAGGTTTGTGTGTTATGGATGTTGATGGAACCTTAATCCTAGAAGAAGTGATTGATCTTTTGGGTAGAGAGGAAGGTCGTGAGGAGGAAATTTCGCAGATTACAAGTCAGGCAATGCGAGGAGAGTTGGACTTTGAAAGCAGTTTAAGAAAAAGAGTTTCCTTGTTGGCAGGTCTTCCTGTTTCAGTCTTTGATAAAGTTTTCGACTCTATTCATCTATCTCCAAATGTTCAAGAATTCATCTCTATTCTCCAAATGAATAGCATCGTTGTCGGTCTGGTGTCTGGTGGTTTTACACCAATAGTTGCGAGATTAGCGAAATCACTTGGTATTGCCTATTTTTCTGCCAATCAACTTGAAGTCAAAGACGATCATCTAACAGGAAAATTAGTTGGACAAATTATCAGTCCTGAGGTAAAAAAAGAGACTCTGGAACAATGGAGAAGGGAACTGCAACTTCCTCAAGAAAGAACAATTGCAATCGGTGATGGGGCCAATGATTTATTGATGTTGAAGTCGGCGGGACTTGGAATTGCCTTTTGTGCCAAAGAAGTGCTCAAAAAAGAAATACCGAATCATGTTGACAAGAGGGATTTTTTAGAAGTTCTTCCTTTGATTGATTTTTTAGAATGAGGGAAAATATGAAGATTGTAATTTCACCAGATTCGTTTAAGGAAAGCTTGACGTCTGAAGAGGTGGCTGAAGCTATTAAAAGAGGCTTCCAACAATCGATAGCAGATGTAGAATTCCTCCTCTGCCCTGTTGGTGATGGTGGCGAAGGTACTGTAGATGCTATCCGACATTCTCTCGACCTTGAAGAAAAATGGTTTCAAGTGACAGGGCCTTTTGGACAAAAAGAAGCCATTCGCTATTTTCAAAAAGGTCAACTGGCACTCTTTGAAGTTGCCGACTTGGTTGGTCTTGGAAAGATTCCGCTAGAGAAACGAAATCCACTGCAAATCCAAACTTGTGGAATAGGGGAATTGATTCGCCATCTCATTGCTCAAGGGATTAACGATATCTATATCGGTGTTGGTGGTACGGCCAGTAATGATGGAGGTATTGGGATTGCTGCTGGTTTAGGTTATCAATTTTATGACGTGAATGGAAAGGTCTTGCCGGCTTGCGGTCAATCCTTACTAAAATTAGCTTCTGTTTCAATAGAAAATCGCTATGAAATTCCAGAAGATGTTCAAATTCGTATTTTAGCAGATGTCGTGAGTCCCTTATGTGGTCATCAAGGTGCGACTTACACTTTTGGCAAACACAAAGGCTTAGATTCTACTATGTTTCCAGTACTAGATCGGGCGATCCAAGATTTTTATAAAAAATTCTCACCTGCAACATTGCAAATTAAAGGAGCAGGAGCTGGTGGAGGCCTTGCTGCTGGTTTGTGTGTCTTTGCTCAGGCAAGTATCGTGTCGGGAATTGATACCTGCTTGAATCTAATCAACTTTGATAAGAAAGTTTCAGATGCTGACTTGGTTATTGTTGGAGAAGGAAGACTGGACAGTCAAAGCTTTGCTGGGAAAGCTCCAATAGGTGTTGCAAAAAGAACCCCTGTCGGAGTTCCTGTTATTGCTATTTGTGGTAGTCTTGCTGAAGATTTACCTCCCTTACCATTTGAAAATATACAAGCGGCTTTTTCAATTTTGGAGAAAAGTGAACCTTTAGAAGATAGTCTAAAAAATGCCAGTCTCTATCTGGAGCACACGGCTGCCAATATTGGGCGTTTATTAAGTCTGAGTAAGATTTAGCCGAACCATTTCTTCCAGATGGATGTTTTGGCTGGCTCTTCCTTTTTACTTTCCCAAAGTTTTGCAAAAGCAAGTCGAAGGTCTTTTTCTTCTACTTGAACGGGTGAATTGGTGTGGATAATCAGGCCAAAAGGAGAAGAAGTATGCTCTTCAGATACTATGGTAGCTTGACTATTAGTTTCTTTGGCTTCCTTCAAGTAGAAAACTTGCTTATCAAATTCGATAGTTGGTGAAATCTTCACAAATAGTGGCTCAGCCTTTTCCTGAAGGTTTTCTAAAATAGATAAAAAGCCTTTTTCTAACTGAGGGCTATTTGCTGTGTCAATATCTGCATATCCAAGAACTCTTTCCTCAAAAGTACCAAGATAGCGTCTTTGCTCATCCGGATTTAATTTTGGCCCACCATGAGCTTTTTCAAGTAATTGTTTTGATAAATCTGTCATGAAAATAGTATATCATAAAAGTTAGAATAAAACAGACAAAAGAAAGCGATTACTTTATAAAGTTAAGGAAAATTTGCACAAAGATAACGTTTTTTCTTGAAAAAGGAGGGCTTTTAAGGTATTATAGAGGTGTAAAAAATTTAACTCATAAGGAGAGTAAAAAATGTCAATTATTACTGATGTTTACGCTCGCGAAGTCCTAGACTCACGCGGTAACCCAACACTTGAAGTAGAAGTTTACACTGAATCAGGTGCTTTCGGACGTGGTATGGTCCCATCAGGAGCTTCTACTGGTGAACACGAAGCAGTTGAACTTCGCGACGGTGACAAATCTCGTTACGGTGGTCTTGGTACACAAAAAGCTGTTGACAACGTAAACAACATCATTGCTGAAGCTATCATTGGCTACGATGTACGTGATCAACAAGCTATCGACCGTGCTATGATCGCTCTTGACGGTACTCCTAACAAAGGTAAATTGGGTGCGAACGCAATCCTTGGTGTGTCTATCGCTGTAGCTCGTGCTGCTGCTGACTACCTTGAAATCCCACTTTACAGCTACCTTGGTGGATTCAACACTAAAGTTCTTCCAACTCCAATGATGAACATCATCAACGGTGGTTCTCACTCTGACGCTCCAATCGCTTTCCAAGAATTCATGATCGTACCTGCTGGTGCGCCATCATTCAAAGAAGCTCTTCGTTGGGGTGCTGAAATCTTCCATGCTCTTAAGAAAATCCTTAAATCTCGTGGTTTGGAAACAGCCGTAGGTGACGAAGGTGGATTTGCTCCTCGTTTTGAAGGAACTGAAGACGGAGTTGAAACTATCCTTGCTGCGATCGAAGCTGCAGGATATGTTCCTGGTAAAGACGTATTTATCGGATTTGACTGTGCTTCATCAGAATTTTACGATAAAGAACGTAAAGTTTACGACTACACTAAATTCGAAGGTGAAGGAGCAGCTGTACGTACTGCTGCAGAACAAATCGACTACCTTGAAGAATTGGTAAACAAATACCCAATCATCACTATCGAAGATGGTATGGATGAAAATGACTGGGACGGTTGGAAAGCTCTTACTGAACGTCTTGGTGGTAAAGTTCAATTGGTTGGTGACGACTTCTTCGTAACAAACACTTCTTACCTTGAAAAAGGTATTGCAGAAGGTGCTGCTAACTCAATCCTTATCAAAGTTAACCAAATCGGTACTCTTACTGAAACATTCGACGCTATCGAAATGGCGAAAGAAGCTGGTTACACTGCCGTTGTATCACACCGTTCAGGTGAAACAGAAGATTCAACAATCGCTGACATCGCAGTTGCAACTAACGCAGGACAAATCAAGACTGGTTCACTTTCACGTACAGACCGTATCGCTAAATACAACCAATTGCTTCGCATCGAAGACCAACTTGGTGAAGTAGCAGAATACCGTGGATTGAAATCATTCTACAACCTTAAAAAATAAAATAGTTCAGTGAACTATTTTATCCCGAACCTTGAAATTCAAAAGTTCGGCCGTTGATTTAACAACGTTTCTAGCCCCTCGGATTTTATCCGAAGGGCTATTTTTATATTGGCTCTTTGTCAACTGTAGTGGGTTGAAGAAAAGCTAAGTTCGAGAAAGGACAAATTTCATCCTTTCTTTTTTGATGTTCAGAGCGATGAAAATCCGTTTTTTGAAGTTTTCAAAGTTTCGAAAACCAAAGGCATTGCGCTTGATAAGTTTGATGAGATTATTGGTTGCTTCCAGTTTGGCGTTAGAATAGTGTAGTTGAAGGGCGTTGATAATCTTTTCTTTATCTTTGAGGAAGGTTTTAAAGACAGTCTGAAAAATAGGATGAATCTGCTTAAGATTGTCCTCAATGAGTCCGAAAAATTTCTCTGGTTCCTTATTCTGGAAGTGAAAAAGCAAGAGCTGATAGAGCTGATAGTGGTATTTCAAGTCTTCCGAATAGCTCAAAAGCTTGTTTAAAATCTCTTTATTGGTTAAGTGCATACGAAAAGTAGGACGATAAAATCGCTTATCACTCAGTTTACGGCTATCCTGTTGAATGAGTTTCCAGTAGCGCTTGATAGCCTTGTATTCATGGGATTTTCGATGAAACTGATTCATGATTTGGACACGCACACGACTCATAGCACGGCTAAGATGTTGTACAATGTGAAAGCAATCAAGAACGATTTTAGCACATGGAAAAAGCTGTTTAGCCAAGTCATAGTAAGGGCTAAACATATCCATAGTAATGATTTTGACGCGACATCGGACGGCTCTATCATATTTAAGAAAATGATCTCGGATGACAGCTTGTGTTCTACCCTCAAGAACAGTGATGATATCGAGCTTTTCAAAATCTTGCGCAATAAAGCTCATCTTTCCTTTTGTAAAGGCATACTTGTCCCAAGACATAATCTCAGGCAGATTTCTAAAATTACATTCAAAGTGGAAATCATTGAGCTTTCGAATGACAGTTGAAGTTGAAATGGCTAGCTGATGGGCAATATCGGTCATAGAAATCTTCTCAATCAACTTTTGCGCAATTTTTTGGTTGATAATACGAGGAATTTGGTGATTTTTCTTGACGATAGAAGTTTCAGAGACCATCATTTTTGAACAGTGATAGCACTTGAATCGACGCTTTCTAAGGAGAATTTTAGTAGGCATACCAGTCGTTTCAAGATAAGGAATTTTAGAAGGTTTTTGAAAGTCATATTTCTTCAATTGGTTTCCGCACTCAGGGCAAGATGGGGCGTCGTAGTCCAGTTTGGCGATGATTTCCTTGTGTGTACCCTTATTGATGATGTCTAAAATCTGAATATTAGGGTCTTTAATGTCTAGTAATTTTGTGATAAAATGTAATTGTTCCATATGAATCTTTCTAATGAGTTGTTTTGTCGCTTTTCATTATAGGTCATATGGGACTTTTTTTCTACACAAAAATAGGCTCCATAATATCCATAGGGAATTTACCCACTACAAATATTATAGAGCCTTTATATTTAGGGGGCAAAAAAAGGGCAAAACTTTTTAAAAAATCTTTTTCATAACTTTATCCAGTACATTGATTGCTTCATCTTTCATGTTCTTCGTGACGTGGGTATAGATGGAATTAGTAACATCAGAATCAGAATGTCCAACCCTATCCATGATTGTTTTTAGCGGAATTTTATTTTCAGCTAAAATGCTAATAGTGGTGTGTCTGAAGATGTGAGGGGACAGATGTTTGGGAATTGGTTTTTTAAGGCGTTCGTTTGCTCGCTGGAGAGATTTGCTTAGAATTGAACTATGGATTAACTTACCAGTGTTTGTGACGAATATACGAGTGCTCTTGTACCAATTTGGGTCAGTATTTTCACTGAGCTGGTTCAGTTCAATCATTTTGTCTAGTATCTCAATTTCTCTTTTAGTTAAGTGGGTAGTTCGAAAGTTTGCAAAAGTCTTAGTACCGTCATCATCTGGAATGTATCGGTTGAATGTTGTATGGATGTCTAATGTATTGCTATCTTTGTGATATTTATCTAACATAAGACTAGCCAATATCTCCAAACAATTGAGAACTATAAAAGTTTGATTAGTAACTGACTAGTCCTTGTGTTATCTTGCTATATCATGCAGAAATATTTCTATGTACAAGGTTCTAATTCTTATATTTTTAATAATAATATAAGAAAATAGTATGCTAAATAGACAGTCATTTATTGTAGTGATAACGGTTAGGAGAAAATAGTGTTAAAACGTATTTTAAATATAGCATTAGCTTATGTCGGTGTTGTTATTGGTGCTGGACTATCTTCAGGCCAAGATTTAATGCAATACTTTGTTAGTTTTGGTAAATGGGGTATCATTGGAACGATTGTTCTTGGAATCATAAGTATTATTTTTGGTAAAATTATCATTACCTTAGGAAGCTATTTCCGTTCAAATGATCATTTTGAAGTTCTTTCCCAAATTGCCGGGCCTATTACTAATAAGATTCTTGATTTTGCTTTAATTGTTTCCTGCTTTGTAGTTGGTTTTGTTATGATTGCTGGGGCTGGCTCAAACCTTAACCAACAATTTGGTTTGCCATTTTGGTTGGGAGGATTGATTTGTGCTATCTTGGTCATTATTGTCAGTTTTCTTAATTTTGAAAAGATTACCAGCGTTCTTGGGATATTTACTCCTTTGGTCTTTGTCATGATTATCATTATGGCAGTCCATACGTTCGTAGGGAAAAGTTTTGATTTTGAAGAGTTAGAAGCAATCACAGCTACACTTTCTTCCCCTATGCCCAATGTCTGGGTTTCTTTACTAAATTATTTCGCACTAACTGTTATGACTGGTGTATCCATGGCATTTGTCTTAGGAGGTTCTGTCATGAGAATTGGTGTTGCGGAAAAAAGTGGTCTCTTAGGTGGACTTGTAGTTAGTTTGATTATTACCGTAGCAACTGGTATTTTATACGCCAATATAAAACTTGTTTCAACTGTTGATATTCCTATGTTAACAATTGCGGAGCAAATTCATCCTCTATTTTCTTTACTGTATGCTCTAATTATTTTTGGACTCATTTTTAATACAGCTTTCAGTTTATTTTATGCCTTGGCAAAACGTTTCTCTTCAAACAAACCTAAGCGCTTTTACCCTATTCTAATTGCTACGGTCGCTATAGGATATGGTTTATCTTTTATGGGATTTAAAGAATTAGTCTCCATTATGTATCCTCTTTTAGGTTATGTCGGTTGTCTAATGCTAGTCATTTTAGCGGTGGCATGGATAAAAGAAAGAGGAAACATCAAAGGGGAAAAATCTTTAAGACGAAAGATGATTCGATTGATAACCAAAAAATATGACAATGAACAAGAATATACTATTAGAGATAAAGCGACATTTCACCAACTCGGTGAAGATTCTATTATAGATACTAAGAGTATCAAAAGTGATATCAAGGATTTGGTAAAAGAACAGTTTGTTGATGATAATGCAGAGCATAATGAAAATGTCTTATCTTAATTGCTAATAAAACTGGCAAAATCTTTAAAATCAGAAAAGTGCATGTTATCAGGTGTCAAAAACACTTGATAATATGCCTTTTATTATGTGACTTTCAGTCCGTCTCGCTCCGCTAGGTGCGAGACAAAAAAACCACCCGCTATGCGGGTG
>NZ_CKQD01000006.1 GCF_001171885.1 Streptococcus pneumoniae | reverse complement strand
AGCGTCTTTAGGCGCTGGCTGGTAATTTGGGCTTATAGCCCTGGTTCAAACCACCCGTTAGACGGGTGGTCATGATTAGTTATGAGACTTTATTGAGGCAGTTGATTGAACCTGTAATTAAGGAGATGTATATGTTTGAAGTAGAAGAATGGCTCCATAGTCGGATTGGTTTGAATTTTCGATCAGGTTTGGATCGAATGCAAGAAGCGGTGGATTTGTTAAGGAATCCCGAGAAGTCTTACCCTATTATCCACGTAACAGGGACTAATGGGAAAGGATCTACCATTGCTTTTATGAGGGAGTTATTTATGGGTCATGGTAAAAAAGTCGCGACCTTTACCTCTCCTCATATCATCTCCATCAATGACCGAATCTGCATTAACGGGCAACCAATAGCTGACGTAGACTTCATCCGTTTGGCTGAGCAGGTCAAGGAGATGGAAAAGACACTTTTGCAAACCCATGACCAGTTGTCCTTTTTTGAATTACTGACCTTGATTGCTTTTCTCTATTTTAGGGAGCAAGAGGTGGATTTGGTTCTACTAGAAGTGGGAATTGGTGGCTTACTTGACACAACCAATGTGGTAACTGGAGAGATTGCTGTCATCACCTCCATCGGATTTGATCATCAGGAGACTCTGGGTGACAGTATAGCAGCAATTGCAGAGCAGAAAGCAGGTATTTTCAAGGCTGGTAAAAAGGCAGTGATTGCGAAATTGGCTCCAGAAGCTAGGCTTGTATGTCAGAAAAAAGCCGACTCTTTAGCTGTTGACCTTTATCAGGCAGGTCAGGATTTTTCAATGTTGAATAGTGATTTTTCAAGCTCTTTACTAAATCTTTCACAGTTGAAAATAGGCTTAGAAGGAGCTTATCAGCAGGAAAATGCGGCCTTGGCGTTGCAAACGTTTCTTCTTTTTATGGGAGAAAGAAAGGAAGTTGTTGATGAGCAGGTTGTAAGACAGGCTTTGGAGAAGACCCATTGGGCTGGGCGTTTGGAGCGTATTCGTCCTCAGATTTACTTGGATGGTGCTCATAACCTCCCTGCCTTGACTCGCTTGGTTGAGTTTATCAAAGAAAAAGAGCAGGAAGGTTATCGTCCTCAAATCCTATTTGGAGCCTTGAAACGGAAGGATTATCAAGGGATGTTAGGTTATCTGACTGAGAATTTGCCTCAGGTGGAACTCAAGGTAACTGGCTTTGATTATCAGGGTTCTTTAGATGAGACAGATATAACAGGTTACGATGTCATTCCTTCTTACAGAGAATTTATCAGCGCTTTTGAAGAAAGAGCAGATGCTCAGGATTTGTTATTCATTACAGGGTCTCTCTATTTTATCTCAGAAGTACGGGGCTATCTACTGGGGCATGAGCAGATAAATTGACCTCTTCTTTTGTCTTTGTTATACTAGACAAATTGCTGGCTAAGGAAAATCTATTTTTCTAGCATGGCAAGAGAAAGGACATTTATTATGACATTCAAAACAGCAGCACTTTCTATTGTTTCTTTAGCGAGTGTATCTTTGCTAGTTGCTTGTTCCCAAAGAACACAACCAGTTCAACAGCCTGTGGCTCAGCAGCAGGTCCAACAACCTGCTCAACAACCTGCTCAACAGAATACCAATACTGCAAATGCAGGGACTAACCAAAATCAAGCGGCTCCAGTACAGAACCAACCTGTTGCTCAACCGACCGATATTGATGGGACTTATACAGGCCAAGATGACGGAGACCGTATCACTTTAGTGGTCACTGGAACGACTGGTACATGGACTGAGCTCGAATCTGACGGGGATCAGAAAGTCAAACAGGTCACATTTGATGCAGCAAATCAACGCATGATTATTGGAGATGATGTCAAAATTTACACTGTAAACGGTAATCAAATCGTCGTAGACGATATGGATAGAGACCCATCGGACCAAATCGTTTTAACTAAATAAGACTATGCAAGTAGAAAGGGCTGGATTTTCCAGTCTTTTTGCTTTCACTTAGAAAAATGATAATAAGTACTTGCCTTTTAGTGAATACCTGCGTTATACTAGTATCAATTATCTGTTTTTAGCATTCAAACTATCAAGGAGGGGATATGAAATATAGAAAATTTCAATTATTGATGTCCAAGTATGGCTTTAGTCTTTCGATTATGCTACTTGAACTTTGTCTGGTTTTTGGTCTCTTTCTTTATTTAGGACGTATGGCTCCCATTTTATGGATTACTGTCCTCATTCTACTGAGTATCATCACAATCATTTCGATAGTCAACCGTAATACGACTCCTGAGAATAAGGTAACCTGGTTATTAGTAGCCTTTGTGCCAGTATTTGGCCCCTTGCTCTATCTGATGTTTGGTGAGAGGCGATTGTCCAAAAAAGAAATCAAACAACTGAAGAAGCTAGGCTCCATGCATTTTCAAGAAGCAAATAGCCAGCTACTAAAAGAGGAATTAAAAGAAAGTGATAAGGCAGCATATGGCGTCATCAAGTCCTTATTGAGTATGGATACCAATGCTGACATCTATGATCAAACTGCCTCTACATTTTTTTCTAGCGGAGAGGATATGTGGGAAAAGATGGTAGAAGATCTCAAAAAGGCTGAGAAATTTATCTTCTTGGAATATTACATTATAGAAGAAGGTTTGATGTGGAATAGTATTCTAGAAATCTTGGAGCAAAAGGTCTCTCAAGGAGTTGAGGTTAAACTGCTCTATGATGATATTGGCTGTATGGCGACCTTAACAGGAGATTATGCTCATCGACTTCGTCAGCTGGGCATCGAGGCCCATAAATTCAATAAAGTTATTCCCCGTTTGACAGTGGCCTATAATAACAGAGATCATAGAAAAATATTGATTGTTGATGGTCAGATAGCCTATACTGGTGGGGTCAATCTGGCAGATGAGTACATTAACCACGTCGAGAGATTTGGTTATTGGAAGGATAGTGGAATTCGCTTGGACGGGCTAGCAGTAAAAGCCCTGACACGCTTGTTTTTAACCACTTGGTACATCAATCGAGGAGAGATTAGTGATTTTGATCAATATCATTTAGAAAATCATTCTATCCCAAGTGACGGTTTAACCATTCCATACGGGAGTGGGCCCAAGCCAATTTTTCGAACGCAGGTAGGGAAAAAGGTTTACCAGAGTTTGATCAATCAAGCAACGGAATCGGTTTATATTACGACACCTTATTTGATCATAGACTATGATTTAACGGAGACAATCAAAAATGCTGCTATGAGAGGGGTCGATGTTCGGATTGTCACCCCTTACATACCAGATAAGAAGTTCATTCAGTTAGTCACGAGAGGGGCTTATCCAGATCTTCTTTCTGCTGGGGTTCGAATTTATGAGTATAGCCCAGGTTTTATTCATAGTAAGCAGATGTTGGTAGACGAAGATTTTGCGGTGGTGGGGACAATCAATCTCGACTACCGGAGCTTGGTACACCATTATGAAAATGCAGTCTTACTCTATAAAACTCCTTCTATAATGGAAATCGCCCGAGATTTTCAAAATATATTTGCAGATTCTCAGGAAGTCTATCCTCATTCTATCAAAACGAGCTGGTATCAAAAGCTTGTAAAAGAAATTGCCCAGTTATTCGCCCCTATCTTATAAGAAATCTAGGACTTAGGAAATGACCGAGTCCTCTTTTTCTTGCTTTTTACGAATAGAAAGATATAGGGAGGGACGATGCTGACTCAGAAAGAATTGGATTATATCATGTCATTTAAACAGACACATTTACACCGCTTTCGGGAAATTGAAACCTTTGTGAAACTATGCAAAAAATCACTCAAACAGCCATCGCAAGCTGACAATCCTAGGACTTTTTGATATACTAAGACAGATAAATTGAATAGGAGAAACGATATGAGTGTGTATGGTAGAGTAGAAGAAGTTCATCAGGAGAATCGTGAACCTCTAGAATACCAAATCGAACAAGAAACGCATCATCGTGAATCAAGTCGTCTTCCTTTGGTGAAAATTTTACTATGGAGTACGCTTGTAACGGGGATAACTCTAGGAGTACCGCTATTACTCGATTTAATGAGTGCACAAGAAGTGCAGGATTTTTATGCAGGTTGGGCCCTTCATCAGGCAGGGAAAATTTACAGCGACTATTATGGAAGTCAAGGTTTGCTTTATTATTTGCTGACTTACGTGACTCAGGGCGGATTTTTCTTTGCCATCTTTGAGTGGTTAGCCTTGGTAGCAGGCGGCTTTTTCCTTTTTAGATCAGCGGACACCTTGACAGAGCAAGGAGACCAAGCTGGACAAGTGGTGACTATTTTTTACATGCTAGTTACAGGTCTTGCGTTTGGTGGAGGATATGCGACTCTTTTAGCGCTTCCTTTCTTATTCGCGGCCTTTAGTTTAGTTGCGGCTTACCTAAGCAATCCAAGCCATGATAAGGGCTTTGTACGGATTGGGCTGGCTTTGGCAGGCGGATTTTTCTTTGCTCCCTTGGCATCGCTCCTGTTTATTGCTGTAGTGAGTTTAGGCTTGTTGGTCTTTAACCTTGGGCATAGACGTTTTGCACATGGATTTTATCAGTTTCTTGCAGTGGTTTTAGGTTTCTCACTGGTCTTTTATCCAACTGCCTACTATAGTGTTGCAACAGGAAGTTTTGGGGATGCCATTAGTGGTATTCGTTATCCTATTGACAGTATTCGCTTTGATTTCACTTCGAAAATTTTAGAGAATATGGCTTTTTATGGCTTGTTGTCCCTTGGTTTGGGATTTGTGGTTTGTATCTTTTTAGGTCTCTTTCAATCCAAACCCTCTAAACTATACGTCATTTCGGTTCCTGCAAGTCTTGTGACAATTTTAGGTTTGATTTTGCTTTTCTTTTCACAAGAGCCTCTGCACGCTTCTTATTTGATGGTCGTCTTTCCTGTTTTCCTACTTTTATTGGTAACCAATATTAAGAGTCAACAGAGGGGGCGTAGTGTTAGACGAAGACGAAGAGAAACGCCAGTTAGCCTATGGAGTCGTTTCTTCAAAGGAAATCTATATCTGCCAGTTTTAGGGCTTGTCTATCTTTTGGCTGTTCCTTTTTTGATGAGGTTTGTCCTTTATCCGGTCCCTTATCAAGAACGTGAGCGTCTTGCTGATTTGGTAAAAGAGGAGACAAATACGGAAGATGCTATCTATGCATGGGATGATACTACGACTCTTTATCGTAAGAGTGAGCGCTTGTCGCCATCGGCGATTTTGTCTCCCGTGCACTATACCGCAACTGAGGAAAACCGGAATAAGCTACTCAATGACTTGAAAGAAAAACAACCCAAGGTGATTGTGGTGAATGACAAGGTGCCAGTCTGGTCTGAAGTGGAAACACTCTTAAAAGAAAATTACCAACCAGTAAAGACAGATTACTCAGAGTTTAAAGTCTATAAAATTAAATAGCTAAATCAATATCTTGTGTATTTTTAAAAATTTTAGGATTTTTACCACAAGATATTGATTTTTCTTTTTAGAGTGGTATAATACTTTTTAGAAAGAACATTTTAGAAAAGAGCATGCATATGATTGCACTAGAAGAAAAAATTACAATTTTGCCAACTCTCTTCGTTGAAAAACGAGATGGGAGACGTGTTGTATTTGATGTGGATAAGATTGACAAGGCTCTCCACAAGGCGGCAGACAAGGTTATGGATGTGACACCCTTAGTCGAAAAGCGCCTAAATGCTCTGACCGAGCGAATTGTCACAGAAATTCATAGTCGCTTTCCAAAGGGGGTTAAGATTTATGAAATTCAAAATATCGTAGAACATGAACTCCTTGAAGCCAAAGAATATGCCTTGGCTGAGGAGTATATCACTTATCGGACACAGAGGGATTTTGAGCGTTCAAAAGCGACAGATATTAACTTTAGTATCCATAAACTTCTCAACAAGGACCAGGCAGTTGTCAATGAAAATGCTAATAAAGACAGTGATGTCTTTAATACCCAGCGTGATTTGACAGCAGGCATTGTTGGGAAATCAATCGGACTGCAAATGCTTCCTAAGCACGTAGCCAATGCCCACCAAAAGGGGGATATCCACTATCACGATTTGGACTACAGTCCCTATACACCTATGACCAACTGCTGTTTGATTGATTTTAAAGGTATGTTGGAAAATGGTTTTAAGATTGGAAATGCAGAGGTAGAAAGTCCCAAGTCTATCCAGACTGCGACAGCTCAGATTTCCCAAATTATCGCCAACGTTGCTTCTAGCCAGTATGGGGGCTGTTCAGCTGACCGTATCGATGAAGTTTTGGCGCCTTATGCAGAGAAGAACTATCAAAAACATCTCAAAGATGCAGAAGAGTGGGTCTTGCCTGAAAAGCGGGAAGATTATGCCTGGAAGAAAACGCAAAAAGACATCTATGATGCTATGCAATCTCTCGAGTATGAAATCAATACTCTCTTCACTTCAAATGGCCAAACACCCTTTACTTCACTAGGTTTTGGTCTAGGAACTAGTCGTTTTGAGCGAGAAATTCAAAAGGCAATTTTAAACATTCGTATCAAGGGTCTGGGTTCGGAACACCGTACAGCTATCTTCCCTAAACTGATTTTTACTCTGAAAAGAGGACTCAACTTAGAGGAAGGGACACCCAACTACGACATCAAGCAGTTGGCTCTAGAGTGCGCAACCAAACGGATGTACCCAGATGTTTTGTCCTATGATAAAATTGTTGAGTTGACAGGTTCTTTCAAAGTTCCTATGGGTTGTCGTTCGTTTCTTCAAGGATGGAAAGACGAGAATGGCGTAGAAGTCAATTCAGGTCGGATGAATTTAGGTGTTGTGACGGTCAACCTTCCTCGTATTGCTCTTGAGTCTGAGGGCGACATGAATAAGTTCTGGGAAATCTTCAATGAGCGGATGAATATCGCTGAAGATGCTCTGGTTTACCGTGTCGAACGCACTAAAGAGGCGACACCAGCCAATGCTCCTATCCTTTATCAATACGGTGCTTTTGGCCATCGTCTAGGTAAAGAAGAAAGTGTTGACCAGCTCTTTAAGAATCGTCGAGCGACCGTTTCGCTGGGCTATATCGGTTTGTACGAAGTGGCTACCGTCTTCTTTGGTAACAGCTGGGAAAGTAATCCAGATGCTAAGAAATTCACGCTAGACATTATTCGAGATATGAAACGCCGTGTAGAAGAGTGGTCTGACCAATATGGCTATCATTTCTCTATCTACTCAACACCGTCTGAAAGTTTGACAGACCGTTTCTGCCGACTAGATACAGAGAAGTTTGGTTCTATTCCTGATATCACAGACAAGGAATACTACACCAATTCTTTCCACTACGATGTTCGTAAAAATCCAACACCGTTTGAAAAATTAGACTTTGAGAAAGTCTATCCAGAAGCAGGTGCGTCGGGTGGTTTCATCCATTATTGTGAGTATCCAGTCCTTCAGCAAAATCCAAAGGCCTTGGAAGCTGTCTGGGACTATGCCTATGACCGTGTGGGTTATCTGGGAACCAATACTCCAATTGACCGTTGCTATAAGTGTGACTTTGAAGGGGATTTTGAACCAACTGAGAGGGGCTTTGCTTGTCCAAACTGTGGCAATAGCGACCCTAAAACCGTAGATGTGGTGAAGCGAACTTGTGGCTATCTAGGTAATCCTCAAGCGCGACCTATGGTTAATGGGCGTCACAAGGAAATCGCTGCGCGTGTCAAACACATGAATGGCTCAACGATTAAAATAGCTGGACATCAAGTAACAAATTAGAAAGAAATGAAATGGGAAAATATCAATTAGATGATAAGGGGCGTGCACAAGTGACCCGTTATCACGAGAAACACTCTAAAGGTGGAGCTGGTAAGAAAGAACGTTTGCTTAGCCTAAGAGAACAATTTTTAAACAAGAATAAGAAAAAATAAAAGTGAGAGTCAGCTCTCGCTTTTCTCATAGTGGGAGGTAAGGATGGAACTACGCAGACCAAGATTAGCAGATAAAGAAACAGTTTTAGAGATGATGGCAGAGTTTGAAAAGAGCCAATCAGCCCATGATGGAGGATTTTGGGATACAGAGAACTTTGTGTATGAAGAGTGGTTGGAAACAAATATGCAAAAAGAGATGGGAATAAACTTGCCTGAAAATCGTGTTCCTTCTATTCAATTTGTATCATTTGATGATGTAGGTCGTGCTCTAGGATTTTTGAATCTGCGATTGATACTGAATGAGGGGTTGCTGAATTATGCTGGCCACATTGGCTACTCCATTCGTCCATCTGAAAGAGGGAAAAGTTATGCTAAGGAAACTCTCCGTCAGGGTTTGCAAGTTGCTAAGGAAAAGAATATCAAGAAAGCCCTGATAACCTGTAGTGTGAATAACTCTGCTAGCAGAGCAGTCATTTTAGCAAATGGTGGGCTCCTTGAGGATGTTCGTAATGGAGTCGAACGTTATTGGATAGAGGTAGCGAATGAATAATCCAAAACCACAAGAATGGAAAAGTGAGGAGCTCAGTCAAGGGCGTATCATTGACTACAAGGCCTTTAACTTTGTGGATGGAGAAGGTGTGCGTAACTCTCTCTATGTATCAGGCTGTATGTTTCATTGCGAGGGGTGCTATAATGTAGCTACCTGGTCCTTCAATGCTGGCATTCCCTATACAGCAGAATTAGAAGAACAAATCATGGCAGACCTTACCCAGCCCTATGTTCAAGGATTGACCTTGCTGGGAGGGGAGCCCTTTCTTAATACGGGTATTCTCTTGCCACTCGTTAAGCGGATTCGGAAGGAATTACCAGATAAAGATATCTGGTCTTGGACGGGCTATACATGGGAAGAAATGATGTTGGAGACACAAGATAAACTGGAACTCTTGTCACTGATTGACATTCTTGTCGATGGACGGTATGACCGAACTAAGAGAAATCTCATGCTCCAGTTTCGAGGTTCGTCCAATCAACGAATTATCGATGTGCAAAAATCCCTCCAAAGTGGGCAAGTAGTGATTTGGCACAAGCTCAATGACGGAAAAGAAAGCTATGAACAGGTGAAGAGAGAATGAAGAAAAAAGACTTAGTAGACCAACTAGTCTCAGAGATCGAAACGGGGAAAGTCAGGACACTGGGTATATATGGTCATGGAGCTTCAGGTAAATCAACCTTTGCACAGGAATTATACCAAGCCTTAGATTCTACTACGGTAAATTTGCTAGAAACAGATCCTTATATCACCTCCAGACGCCATCTGGTAGTACCCAAGGACGCGCCAAATCAAAAGGTGACAGCCTGTCTGCCAGTGGCGCATGAACTGGCGAGTTTACAGAGAGATATCCTAGCCTTACAGGCGGGTATGGATGTCTTAACAATTGAAGAACCATGGAAGGCTAGTGAGGTCTTGTCTGGAGCAAAACCAATTCTGATTGTCGAAGGGATGTCTGTGGGTTTTCTACCCAAGGAACTCTTTGACAAAACCATCTGTTTCTACACGGATGAGGAGACCGAATTAAAGCGGCGCCTAGCTAGAGATACGACTGTGAGAAATCGCGATGCATCCGTTATATTGGCTACTCATCAGATGAGACGGGAGCAGTATCTGCGATACTATAAAGAAACTGAGTCAAGGGCGAACATTCTAGTGGACCAATCAGAAGGTAAATTTGATGTCAAGAGGACTTAACTTATATAGAAGAAAATCCCTAATTTTAAAAAGAAAAAATAGGAAAACAGTTTCATCGCAAAAAAACGAAAAAACAGCAACAAATCCCTTGCAATCGCAGGGGCTTTGTGTTATTCTATTATGGTGCTGTAAATTACAGCCTTAGCTTTGATGCAAGAGGTTGCGACACGCTCGGTTGCATTGCCACGCAACACCGCGTCGGTTTTCTTGTGGAGCTAGCCTATTATCTTAAATAGACGAAAAGGAGAAAAAGATGGCAAACAAAAAAATCCGTATCCGTTTGAAAGCTTACGAACACCGTACGCTTGACACAGCGGCTGCAAAAATCGTAGAATCAGCTACTCGTACAGGTGCACAAGTTGCGGGTCCAATCCCACTTCCAACTGAACGTAGCCTCTACACAATTATTCGTGCGACTCACAAATACAAAGACTCTCGCGAACAATTTGAAATGCGTACCCACAAACGTTTGATCGATATCGTTAACCCAACTCAAAAAACAGTTGATGCTTTGATGAAATTGGATCTTCCAAGTGGTGTAAACGTAGAAATCAAACTTTAATCTAAAATATAAAAGAGCAGAGGCTGGTGTTTCAATCTAATTGAACACGGGCTAAACTCGGTGTGAAAAAGACAAACTTCCTAGTGTCTGCTAGACACTGCGTCAGTTTCCTATTTTCACTTTAAGTTTGACGCCCTTTGTATCTTAGACTTGAGCATGAAAAACGCTCGTTAAAAACTTTTTGAATAAAACATATAGAAAAGGAACTATTTTCTCATGACAAAAGGAATCTTAGGGAAAAAAGTGGGAATGACTCAAATCTTCACTGAAGCTGGCGAATTGATCCCTGTAACAGTTATTGAAGCAACTCCAAACGTTGTTCTTCAAGTTAAAACTGTTGAAACAGACGGATACAACGCTATCCAAGTTGGTTTCGATGACAAACGTGAAGTATTGAGCAACAAACCTGCTAAAGGACATGTAGCGAAAGCTAACACGGCTCCTAAGCGCTTCATTCGTGAATTCAAAAACGTTGAAGGCTTGGAAGTTGGTGCTGAAATCACAGTTGAAACATTCGCAGCTGGAGACGTTGTTGACGTAACTGGTACTTCTAAAGGTAAAGGTTTCCAAGGTGTTATCAAACGCCACGGACAATCACGTGGACCAATGGCTCACGGTTCTCGCTACCACCGTCGTCCAGGTTCAATGGGACCTGTTGCACCTAACCGCGTATTTAAAGGTAAAAACCTTGCAGGACGTATGGGTGGCGACCGCGTAACAATTCAAAACCTTGAAGTTGTACAAGTTGTTCCAGAAAAGAACGTTATCCTTATCAAAGGTAACGTACCAGGTGCTAAGAAATCTCTTATCACTATCAAATCAGCAGTTAAAGCTGGTAAATAATAAAGAAAGGGGAAATCAGTCACAATGGCAAACGTAACATTATTTGACCAAACTGGTAAAGAAGCTGGTCAAGTTATTCTTAACGATGCAGTATTTGGTATTGAACCAAATGAATCAGTTGTGTTTGATGTAATCATCAGCCAACGCGCAAGCCTTCGTCAAGGAACACACGCTGTTAAAAACCGCTCTGCAGTATCAGGTGGTGGACGCAAACCATGGCGTCAAAAAGGAACTGGACGTGCTCGTCAAGGTTCTATCCGCTCACCACAATGGCGTGGTGGTGGTGTTGTCTTCGGACCAACTCCACGTTCATACGGCTACAAACTTCCACAAAAAGTTCGTCGCCTTGCGCTTAAATCTGTTTACTCAGAAAAAGTTGCTGAAAATAAATTTGTAGCCGTTGATTCTCTTGAATTTACAGCTCCAAAAACTGCTGAATTTGCAAAAGTTCTTGCAGCATTGAGCATCGATTCTAAAGTTCTTGTTATCCTTGAAGAAGGAAATGAATTCGCAGCTCTTTCAGCTCGTAACCTTCCAAACGTGAAAGTTGCAACTGCTACAACTGCAAGTGTTCTTGACATCGCAAATAGCGACAAACTTCTTGTCACACAAGCAGCTATCTCTAAAATCGAGGAGGTTCTTGCATAATGAATTTGTATGATGTTATCAAAAAACCTGTCATCACTGAAAGCTCAATGGCTCAACTTGAAGCAGGAAAATATGTATTTGAAGTTGACACTCGTGCACACAAACTTTTGATCAAGCAAGCTGTTGAAGCTGCTTTCGAAGGTGTTAAAGTTGCCAACGTTAACACAATCAACGTAAAACCAAAAGCTAAACGTGTTGGACGTTACACTGGTTTTACTAACAAAACTAAAAAAGCTATCATCACACTTACAGCTGATTCTAAAGCAATCGAGTTGTTTGCTGCTGAAGCTGAATAATCTAAGGAGGAAATATCGTGGGAATTCGTGTTTATAAACCAACAACAAACGGTCGCCGTAATATGACTTCTTTGGATTTCGCTGAAATCACAACAAGCACTCCTGAAAAATCATTGCTTGTTGCATTGAAGAGCAAGGCTGGTCGTAACAACAACGGTCGTATCACAGTTCGTCACCAAGGTGGTGGACACAAACGTTTCTACCGTTTGGTTGACTTCAAACGTAACAAAGACAACGTTGAAGCAGTTGTTAAAACAATCGAGTACGATCCAAACCGTTCTGCAAACATCGCTCTTGTACACTACACTGACGGTGTGAAAGCATACATCATCGCTCCAAAAGGTCTTGAAGTAGGTCAACGTATCGTTTCAGGTCCAGAAGCAGATATCAAAGTCGGAAACGCTCTTCCACTTGCTAACATCCCAGTTGGTACTTTGATCCACAACATCGAGTTGAAACCAGGTCGTGGTGGTGAATTGGTACGTGCTGCTGGAGCATCTGCTCAAGTATTGGGTTCTGAAGGTAAATACGTTCTTGTTCGTCTTCAATCAGGTGAAGTTCGTATGATTCTTGGAACTTGCCGTGCTACAGTTGGTGTTGTCGGAAACGAACAACATGGACTTGTAAACCTTGGTAAAGCAGGACGTAGCCGTTGGAAAGGTATCCGCCCAACAGTTCGTGGTTCTGTAATGAACCCTAACGATCACCCACACGGTGGTGGTGAAGGTAAAGCACCAGTTGGTCGTAAAGCACCATCTACTCCATGGGGCAAACCTGCTCTTGGTCTTAAAACTCGTAACAAGAAAGCGAAATCTGACAAACTTATCGTTCGTCGTCGCAACGAGAAATAATATTAAACTAGTCGCTTAAGTAACTAGTAAATCCGCCAGCTCGGTAGCGCTCCATGTGAGCGCAAGCCGCTGTGGTACAACATTTAAAGGAGAAAATATAAAAATGGGACGCAGTCTTAAAAAAGGACCTTTCGTCGATGAGCATTTGATGAAAAAAGTTGAAGCTCAAGCTAACGACGAAAAGAAAAAAGTTATTAAAACTTGGTCACGTCGTTCAACGATCTTCCCAAGTTTCATTGGTTACACTATTGCAGTTTATGACGGACGTAAACACGTACCTGTTTATATCCAAGAAGACATGGTAGGTCACAAACTTGGTGAATTTGCACCAACTCGTACTTACAAAGGTCACGCTGCAGACGACAAGAAAACACGTAGAAAATAAGGAGAACATAAATGGCAGAAATTACTTCAGCTAAAGCAATGGCTCGTACAGTACGTGTTTCACCTCGTAAATCACGTCTTGTTCTTGATAACATCCGTGGTAAAAGCGTAGCCGATGCAATCGCAATCTTGACATTCACTCCAAACAAAGCTGCTGAAATCATCTTGAAAGTTTTGAACTCAGCTGTAGCTAACGCTGAAAACAACTTTGGTTTGGATAAAGCTAACTTGGTAGTATCTGAAGCATTCGCAAACGAAGGACCAACTATGAAACGTTTCCGTCCACGTGCGAAAGGTTCAGCTTCACCAATCAACAAACGTACAGCTCACATTACTGTAGCTGTTGCAGAAAAATAAGGAGGTAAAATCGTGGGTCAAAAAGTACATCCAATTGGTATGCGTGTCGGCATCATCCGTGATTGGGATGCCAAATGGTATGCTGAAAAAGAATACGCGGATTACCTTCATGAAGATCTTGCAATCCGTAAATTCGTTCAAAAAGAACTTGCTGACGCAGCAGTTTCAACTATCGAAATCGAACGCGCAGTAAACAAAGTTAACGTTTCACTTCACACTGCTAAACCAGGTATGGTTATCGGTAAAGGTGGTGCTAACGTTGATGCACTCCGTGCAAAACTTAACAAATTGACTGGAAAACAAGTACACATCAACATCATCGAAATCAAACAACCTGATTTGGATGCTCACCTTGTAGGTGAAGGAATTGCTCGTCAATTGGAGCAACGTGTTGCTTTCCGTCGTGCACAAAAACAAGCAATCCAACGTGCAATGCGTGCTGGAGCTAAAGGAATCAAAACTCAAGTATCAGGTCGTTTGAACGGTGCAGATATCGCCCGTGCTGAAGGATACTCTGAAGGAACTGTTCCACTTCACACACTTCGTGCAGATATCGATTACGCTTGGGAAGAAGCAGATACTACATACGGTAAACTTGGTGTTAAAGTATGGATCTACCGTGGTGAAGTTCTTCCAGCTCGCAAAAACACTAAAGGAGGTAAATAACCAATGTTAGTACCTAAACGTGTTAAACACCGTCGTGAATTCCGTGGAAAAATGCGTGGTGAAGCAAAAGGTGGAAAAGAAGTAGCATTCGGTGAATACGGTCTTCAAGCTACAACTAGCCACTGGATCACTAACCGCCAAATCGAAGCTGCTCGTATCGCCATGACTCGTTACATGAAACGTGGTGGTAAAGTTTGGATTAAAATCTTCCCACACAAATCATACACTGCTAAAGCTATCGGTGTGCGTATGGGATCTGGTAAAGGGGCACCTGAAGGTTGGGTAGCACCAGTTAAACGTGGTAAAGTGATGTTCGAAATCGCTGGTGTATCTGAAGAGATTGCACGCGAAGCACTTCGTCTTGCTAGCCACAAATTGCCAGTTAAATGTAAATTCGTAAAACGTGAAGCAGAATAAGGAGAAGGCATGAAACTTAATGAAGTAAAAGAATTTGTTAAAGAACTTCGTGGTCTTTCTCAAGAAGAACTCGCGAAGCGCGAAAACGAATTGAAAAAAGAATTGTTTGAACTTCGTTTCCAAGCTGCTACTGGTCAATTGGAACAAACAGCTCGCTTGAAAGAAGTTAAAAAACAAATCGCTCGTATCAAAACAGTTCAATCTGAAGCGAAATAATAGACTAGGGAAGGAGAAATTTCAATGGAACGCAATAATCGTAAAGTTCTTGTTGGACGTGTTGTATCTGACAAAATGGACAAGACAATCACAGTTGTAGTTGAAACAAAACGTAACCACCCAGTCTATGGTAAACGTATTAACTACTCTAAAAAATACAAAGCTCATGATGAAAACAATGTTGCCAAAGAAGGCGATATCGTACGTATCATGGAAACTCGTCCGCTTTCAGCTACAAAACGTTTCCGTCTTGTAGAAGTTGTTGAAGAAGCGGTCATCATCTAATCAAACCTGAAAGGAGAAAACTGAAATGATTCAAACAGAAACTCGTTTGAAAGTCGCAGACAACAGCGGTGCTCGCGAAATCTTGACTATCAAAGTTCTTGGTGGTTCAGGACGTAAATTTGCAAACATCGGTGATGTTATCGTGGCATCTGTAAAACAAGCTACTCCTGGTGGTGCGGTTAAAAAAGGTGACGTTGTTAAAGCAGTTATCGTTCGTACTAAATCAGGTGCTCGTCGTGCTGATGGTTCATACATCAAATTTGACGAAAACGCAGCAGTTATCATCCGTGAAGACAAAACTCCTCGCGGAACACGTATCTTTGGCCCAGTTGCACGTGAATTGCGTGAAGGTGGCTTCATGAAGATCGTGTCACTTGCTCCAGAAGTACTTTAATTTTTAGAAACAAACTAGTCCCCTAGCTTCAAGCTAGGGTGCCCTTATGGGCGTAAGAAAAATCAAGGAGAAACCTAATGTTTGTAAAAAAAGGCGACAAAGTTCGCGTAATCGCTGGTAAAGATAAGGGAACAGAAGCTGTTGTCCTTACTGCCCTTCCAAAAGTAAACAAAGTTATCGTTGAAGGTGTTAACATCGTTAAGAAACACCAACGTCCAACTAACGAGCTTCCTCAAGGTGGTATCATCGAGAAAGAAGCAGCTATCCACGTATCAAACGTTCAAGTTTTGGACAAAAATGGTGTAGCTGGCCGTGTTGGTTACAAATTTGTAGACGGTAAAAAAGTTCGCTACAACAAAAAATCAGGCGAAGTGCTTGATTAATCACGAAGGAAAGGAGAAGTATAATGGCAAATCGTTTAAAAGAAAAATATCTTAATGAAGTAGTTCCTGCTTTGACAGAACAATTCAACTACTCATCAGTGATGGCTGTGCCTAAAGTAGATAAGATCGTTTTGAACATGGGTGTTGGTGAAGCTGTATCAAACGCTAAAAGCCTTGAAAAAGCTGCTGAAGAATTGGCACTTATCTCAGGTCAAAAACCACTTATCACTAAAGCTAAAAAATCAATCGCCGGCTTCCGTCTTCGTGAAGGTGTTGCGATCGGTGCAAAAGTTACCCTTCGTGGTGAACGTATGTACGAATTCTTGGATAAATTGGTTTCAGTTTCACTTCCACGTGTACGTGACTTCCACGGTGTTCCAACAAA
The DNA here is from genome assembly GCF_001171885.1 of Streptococcus pneumoniae. Classification (GTDB taxonomy): domain Bacteria; phylum Bacillota; class Bacilli; order Lactobacillales; family Streptococcaceae; genus Streptococcus; species Streptococcus pneumoniae_A. The sequence continues at coordinate 109,384 of NZ_CKQD01000006.1, read as the reverse complement.
ATCATTTGACGGACGCGGAAACTACACACTTGGTGTGAAAGAACAATTGATCTTCCCAGAAATCAACTTCGATGACGTTGACAAAACTCGTGGTCTTGACATCGTTATCGTAACAACTGCTAACACTGACGAAGAGTCACGTGCATTGCTTACAGGCCTTGGAATGCCTTTTGCAAAATAATATAGGAGGTAAATCTAATGGCTAAAAAATCAATGATTGCTAAGAACAAACGTCCAGCGAAGTTCTCTACTCAAGCTTATACTCGTTGTGAAAAATGTGGTCGTCCACATTCAGTTTACCGCAAATTTAAACTTTGCCGTGTTTGCTTCCGTGAATTAGCTTATAAAGGACAAATTCCTGGTGTAACAAAAGCATCTTGGTAATTTAAGATATCAAGGGCGTCAAAACTCTAAGTGAAAATAGGAAACTTGACGAAGAAACTGAAGTTTCTAGGAAAGTTTATCTTTTTCACACAGAGTTTAGCTCGGGTTCAGTTGGCCTTGCCAATTTGAACACGAGCTACAGCTTTGGCAAAAAAGACCAATTTTCTTTGGAGCATCGCTCCTGTATCAAATTGCCTATTTTTGCTCTTGCTGTTACGCTCTTTGTATCATGTATTAACTAGCAAGTGCAACTTGCAAACTACTAGTAAGAGGAGAAAAACAAAATGGTTATGACTGACCCAATCGCAGACTTCCTAACTCGTATTCGTAACGCTAACCAAGCGAAACACGAAGTACTTGAAGTACCTGCATCAAACATCAAAAAAGGGATTGCTGAAATCCTTAAACGCGAAGGTTTTGTAAAAAACGTTGAAATCATCGAAGATGATAAACAAGGCATCATCCGTGTATTCCTTAAATACGGACCAAACGGTGAAAAAGTTATCACTAACTTGAAACGTGTTTCTAAACCAGGACTTCGTGTCTACAAAAAACGTGAAGACCTTCCAAAAGTTCTTAACGGACTTGGAATTGCTATCCTTTCAACTTCTGAAGGTTTGCTTACTGATAAAGAAGCACGCCAAAAGAATGTTGGTGGTGAGGTTATCGCTTACGTTTGGTAATATTTAGCTCCCAATTTCTTTGTGACTCTTCGTTATCGTCTCTTGCCTAACCCAAAGTTATGCCTGCGAGACGATGCCTAGATTCACTTTGAAATTGAAATCTAAATGTTCCTTCAAATCGAGAAATCGATTTAGCCCCCGTGAAAACTGGCCGTTCTGGCCTGACAATTTAACAGGAGAAAATAAACATGTCACGTATTGGTAATAAAGTTATCGTGTTGCCTGCTGGTGTTGAACTCACTAACAATGACAACCTTGTAACTGTAAAAGGACCTAAAGGAGAACTTACTCGTGAGTTCTCAAAAGATATTGAAATCCGTGTGGAAGGTACTGAAGTAACTCTTCACCGTCCAAACGATTCAAAAGAAATGAAAACTATCCACGGAACTACTCGTGCCCTTTTGAACAACATGGTTGTTGGTGTATCAGAAGGATTCAAGAAAGAACTTGAAATGCGCGGGGTTGGTTACCGTGCACAACTTCAAGGATCTAAACTTGTTTTGGCTGTTGGTAAATCTCATCCAGACGAAGTTGAAGCTCCAGAAGGAATTACTTTTGAACTTCCAAATCCAACAACAATCGTTGTTAGCGGAATTTCAAAAGAAGTAGTTGGTCAAACAGCTGCTTACGTACGTAGCCTTCGTTCACCAGAACCATATAAAGGTAAAGGTATCCGTTACGTTGGTGAATTCGTTCGCCGTAAAGAAGGTAAAACAGGTAAATAATGTTGAGTGGTTGATTCTCAACCACCAACCTATTTTCCAACTTTGTGCATAGCACACGATTTAAAACTAAAGAGGTGAAAACTGTGATTTCAAAACCAGATAAAAACAAACTCCGCCAAAAACGCCACCGTCGCGTTCGCGGAAAACTCTCTGGAACTGCTGATCGCCCACGTTTGAACGTATTCCGTTCTAATACAGGCATCTACGCTCAAGTGATTGATGACGTAGCGGGTGTAACGCTCGCAAGTGCTTCAACTCTTGACAAAGAAGTTTCAAAAGGAACTAAAACTGAACAAGCCGTTGCTGTCGGTAAACTCGTTGCAGAACGTGCAAACGCTAAAGGTATTTCAGAAGTGGTGTTCGACCGCGGTGGATATCTATATCACGGACGTGTGAAAGCTTTGGCTGATGCAGCTCGTGAAAACGGATTGAAATTCTAATAGGAGGACACTAGAAAATGGCATTTAAAGACAATGCAGTTGAATTAGAAGAACGCGTAGTTGCTGTCAACCGTGTTACAAAAGTTGTTAAAGGTGGACGTCGTCTTCGTTTCGCAGCTCTTGTTGTTGTTGGTGACCACAACGGTCGCGTAGGATTTGGTACTGGTAAAGCTCAAGAAGTTCCAGAAGCAATCCGTAAAGCAGTAGATGATGCTAAGAAAAACTTGATCGAAGTTCCTATGGTTGGAACAACAATCCCACACGAAGTTCTTTCAGAATTCGGTGGAGCTAAAGTATTGTTGAAACCTGCTGTAGAAGGTTCTGGAGTTGCCGCTGGTGGTGCAGTTCGTGCCGTTGTGGAATTGGCAGGTGTGGCAGATATTACATCTAAATCACTTGGTTCTAACACTCCAATCAACATTGTTCGTGCAACTGTTGAAGGTTTGAAACAATTGAAACGCGCTGAAGAAGTTGCTGCCCTTCGTGGTATTTCAGTTTCTGATTTGGCATAAGAAAGGGGATAAAATGGCTCAAATTAAAATTACTTTGACTAAGTCTCCAATCGGACGCATTCCATCACAACGTAAAACTGTTGTAGCACTTGGACTTGGCAAATTGAACAGCTCTGTTATTAAAGAAGATAACGCTGCTATCCGTGGTATGATCACAGCAGTATCTCACTTGGTAACAGTTGAAGAAGTAAACTAATGAATTTTTAGGGGATGTGCACTATACCATCCCCTAAAACTAGATATAGTCATCTATGATGACGTCGTATAGGCGAGTTGATGGGGGAGACAACCTTTTCTCCCTTATCGGCGCTAGCATTTTACAAAAGAGGAGAAAATAAAAATGAAACTTCATGAATTGAAACCTGCAGAAGGTTCTCGTAAAGTACGTAACCGCGTTGGTCGTGGTACTTCATCAGGTAACGGTAAAACATCTGGTCGTGGTCAAAAAGGTCAAAAAGCTCGTAGCGGTGGCGGAGTTCGCCTTGGTTTTGAAGGTGGACAAACTCCATTGTTCCGTCGTCTTCCAAAACGTGGATTCACTAACATCAACGCTAAAGAATACGCAATTGTGAACCTTGACCAATTGAACGTCTTTGACGATGGTGCTGAAGTTACTCCAGTTGTTCTTATCGAAACAGGAATTGTTAAAGCTGAAAAATCAGGTATTAAAATTCTTGGTAACGGTGAGTTGACTAAGAAATTGACTGTGAAAGCAGCTAAATTCTCTAAATCAGCTGAAGAAGCTATCACTGCTAAAGGTGGTTCAGTAGAAGTCATCTAAGAGAGGTGACCTATGTTTTTTAAATTATTAAGAGAAGCTCTTAAAGTCAAGCAAGTTCGATCAAAAATTTTATTTACAATTTTTATCGTTTTGGTCTTTCGTATCGGAACTAGCATTACAGTTCCTGGTGTGAATGCCAATAGCTTGAATGCTTTAAGTGGATTATCCTTCTTAAACATGTTGAGCTTGGTGTCGGGGAATGCCCTAAAAAACTTTTCGATTTTTGCCCTAGGAGTTAGTCCCTATATCACTGCTTCTATCGTTGTCCAACTCTTGCAAATGGATATTTTACCCAAGTTTGTAGAGTGGGGGAAACAAGGGGAAGTAGGCCGAAGAAAATTGAATCAAGCTACTCGTTATATTGCTCTAGTTCTCGCTTTTGTGCAATCTATCGGGATTACAGCTGGTTTTAATACCTTGGCTGGAGCTCAATTGATTAAAACTGCTTTAACTCCACAAGTTTTTCTGACGATTGGTATCATCTTAACAGCTGGTAGTATGATTGTCACTTGGTTGGGTGAGCAAATTACAGATAAGGGATACGGAAATGGTGTTTCCATGATTATCTTTGCCGGGATTGTTGCCTCAATTCCAGAGATGATTCAAGGCATCTATGTGGACTACTTTGTGAACGTGCCAAGTAGCCGTATCACTTCATCTATCATTTTCGTAATCATTTTGATTATTACTATATTGTTGATTATTTACTTTACAACTTATGTTCAACAAGCAGAATACAAAATTCCAATCCAATATACTAAGGTTGCACAAGGTGCTCCATCTAGCTCTTACCTACCTTTGAAGGTAAACCCTGCTGGAGTTATCCCTGTTATCTTTGCCAGTTCGATTACTGCAGCGCCTGCAGCTATTCTTCAGTTTTTGAGCGCTACAGGTCATGATTGGGCTTGGGTAAGGGTAGCACAAGAGATGTTGGCAACCACTTCTCCAACTGGTATTGCCATGTATGCTTTGTTGATTATTCTCTTTACATTCTTCTATACGTTTGTACAGATTAATCCTGAAAAAGCGGCAGAGAACCTACAAAAGAGTGGTGCCTATATCCATGGAGTTCGTCCTGGTAAAGGTACAGAAGAATATATGTCTAAACTTCTTCGTCGTCTTGCAACTGTTGGTTCCCTCTTCCTTGGTGTGATTTCCATTTTGCCGATTGCAGCTAAAGATGTATTTGGTCTTTCTGATGTTGTTGCCTTTGGTGGAACAAGTCTCTTGATCATTATCTCTACAGGTATCGAAGGAATCAAACAATTGGAAGGTTACCTATTGAAACGTAAGTATGTTGGTTTCATGGATAGAACAGAATAAAAGTATTTACTGATACTCTTCGAAAATCTCTTCAAACCACGTCAGCTTTATCTGCAACCTCAAAGCAGTGCTTTGAGCAACCTGCGGCTAGCTTCCTAGTTTGCTCTTTGATTTTCATTGAGTATGAATCAGTAAATGCTGAGGGAGTGGAGGTTTAAACTCTGACATTTGTAAGAGTTGGATCTCCCCTCTTCTATTTTGTTTTTAAATAGGGGTGAAAAGACTTTTTGCTTCTATTTAAAAATAAAATAAGGAGATCAGATCATGAATCTTTTGATTATGGGCTTACCTGGTGCAGGTAAGGGAACTCAAGCAGCAAAAATCGTAGAACAATTCCATGTTGCACATATCTCAACAGGTGATATGTTCCGTGCTGCTATGGCAAATCAAACTGAAATGGGTGTTCTTGCTAAGTCATACATTGACAAGGGTGAATTGGTTCCTGACGAAGTTACAAATGGAATCGTAAAAGAACGCCTTTCACAAGATGATATTAAAGAAACAGGATTCTTGTTGGATGGTTACCCACGTACAATCGAACAAGCTCATGCCTTGGATAAAACATTGGCTGAACTTGGCATCGAACTAGAAGGTGTTATCAACATCGAAGTGAATCCAGATAGCCTCTTGGAACGTTTGAGTGGCCGTATCATCCACCGCGTAACTGGAGAAACTTTCCACAAGGTCTTTAACCCACCAGTTGACTATAAAGAAGAAGATTACTACCAACGTGAAGATGATAAGCCTGAGACAGTCAAACGTCGTTTGGATGTGAATATTGCTCAAGGGGAACCAATCATTGCTCACTATCGTGCCAAAGGTTTGGTTCATGACATCGAAGGTAATCAAGATATCAATGATGTCTTCTCAGATATCGAAAAAGTATTGACAAATTTGAAATAAAGCGTTTTTCACACTTGCAAAAATCCGCTACAAATGTTATACTGAGATAGTCTGACTTATAATTGTTGTCTCTGTGTTTAGAGGCATCGAATCGAAATTTATGGAGGTGCTTTTGCGTGGCAAAAGACGATGTGATTGAAGTTGAAGGCAAAGTAGTTGATACAATGCCGAATGCAATGTTTACGGTTGAACTTGAAAATGGACATCAGATTTTAGCAACAGTTTCTGGTAAAATTCGTAAAAACTATATTCGTATTTTAGCGGGAGATCGTGTTACTGTCGAAATGAGTCCATATGACTTGACACGTGGACGTATCACTTACCGCTTTAAATAATCGAAAAACTTGGAGGGATAAGAAATGAAAGTAAGACCATCGGTCAAACCAATTTGCGAATACTGTAAAGTTATTCGTCGTAATGGTCGTGTTATGGTAATTTGCCCAGCAAATCCAAAACACAAACAACGTCAAGGATAAGATAGAAAGGAGAAAACATGGCTCGTATTGCTGGAGTTGACATTCCAAATGACAAACGCGTAGTAATCTCATTGACTTATGTTTATGGTATCGGACTTGCAACATCTAAGAAAATTTTGGCTGCTGCTGGAATCTCAGAAGATGTTCGTGTACGTGATCTTACATCAGATCAAGAAGATGCTATCCGTCGTGAAGTGGATGCAATCAAAGTTGAAGGTGACCTTCGTCGTGAAGTAAACTTGAACATCAAACGTTTGATGGAAATCGGTTCATACCGTGGTATCCGTCACCGTCGTGGACTTCCTGTCCGTGGACAAAACACTAAAAACAACGCTCGCACTCGTAAAGGTAAAGCTGTTGCGATTGCTGGTAAGAAAAAATAATATAGGAGGTAAAAGTCTTGGCTAAACCAACACGTAAACGTCGTGTGAAAAAGAATATCGAATCTGGTATTGCTCATATTCACGCTACATTTAATAACACTATTGTTATGATTACTGATGTGCATGGTAATGCAATTGCTTGGTCATCAGCTGGTGCTCTTGGTTTCAAAGGTTCTCGTAAATCTACACCATTCGCTGCTCAAATGGCTTCTGAAGCTGCTGCTAAATCTGCACAAGAACACGGTCTTAAATCAGTTGAAGTTACTGTAAAAGGTCCAGGTTCTGGTCGTGAGTCAGCTATTCGTGCGCTTGCTGCCGCTGGTCTTGAAGTAACAGCAATTCGTGATGTGACTCCAGTGCCACACAATGGTGCTCGTCCTCCAAAACGTCGCCGTGTATAATCATCGCATTACACTGCTTTTCGTTTAAGAGGGAGTAACTAAATGATCGAGTTTGAAAAACCAAATATAACAAAAATTGATGAAAATAAAGATTATGGCAAGTTTGTAATTGAACCACTTGAACGTGGCTACGGTACAACTCTTGGTAACTCTCTTCGTCGTGTACTTCTAGCTTCTCTACCAGGAGCAGCTGTGACATCTATCAACATTGATGGTGTGTTACATGAGTTTGACACAGTTCCAGGTGTTCGTGAAGACGTGATGCAAATCATTCTGAACATTAAAGGAATTGCAGTGAAATCGTACGTTGAAGACGAAAAAATCATCGAACTAGATGTTGAAGGTCCTGCTGAAGTAACAGCTGGTGACATTTTGACAGATAGCGATATTGAAATTGTAAATCCAGATCATTATCTCTTTACAATCGGTGAAGGTTCTTCCCTAAAAGCGACTATGACTGTTAACAGTGGTCGTGGATATGTACCTGCTGATGAAAATAAAAAGGATAATGCACCAGTTGGAACACTTGCTGTAGATTCTATTTATACACCAGTTACAAAAGTCAACTATCAAGTGGAACCTGCTCGTGTAGGTAGCAATGATGGATTTGACAAACTAACCCTTGAAATCTTGACAAATGGAACAATTATTCCAGAAGATGCTTTAGGGCTTTCAGCACGTATTTTGACAGAACATCTTGATTTGTTTACAAATCTTACTGAGATTGCTAAGTCAACTGAAGTGATGAAAGAAGCTGATACTGAATCTGACGATCGTATTTTGGATCGTACGATTGAGGAACTGGACTTGTCTGTGCGTTCATACAACTGTTTGAAACGTGCCGGTATCAATACTGTGCATGATTTGACAGAAAAATCTGAAGCAGAGATGATGAAAGTACGAAATCTTGGACGCAAGAGTTTGGAAGAAGTGAAACTCAAACTCATTGATTTGGGTCTTGGATTAAAAGATAAATAAAGGAGGAATACATGGCTTACCGTAAACTAGGACGCACTAGCTCACAACGTAAAGCAATGCTTCGCGATTTGACAACTGACCTTTTGATCAACGAATCAATCGTGACAACTGAAGCTCGTGCTAAAGAAATCCGTAAAACTGTTGAAAAAATGATTACTCTAGGTAAACGTGGTGATTTGCATGCACGTCGTCAAGCAGCTGCTTTCGTACGTAATGAAATCGCATCTGAAAACTATGATGAAGCAACTGACAAGTACACTTCTACTACAGCACTTCAAAAATTGTTCTCAGAAATCGCACCTCGTTATGCTGAACGTAACGGTGGATACACTCGTATCCTTAAAACTGAACCACGTCGTGGTGATGCAGCGCCAATGGCAATCATCGAATTAGTATAAAATCATCAATTTTGTTGAGTGTTATGATGATGGAGTCTTGTGCTCTTAGTCTAGCTCTGGTCTACCGCTAGGATTTCGGTCCTAGCGGGAACACTCATCATAAGTTGGGATAGTAGACGCTTGTTTACGAAATTGTTTTTTTCTCAAGAACAACTTCGTAAGCAGGCGTTTTTGAGTATTTTCGTTAGAATTATGCTATACTATTTGAAAAGAATCCTGTTTAATGTTCAGGTTTCTTATTTTAAGAAGAATTGGAGTTTGATTATGAAAGCGATTATAACTGTTGTTGGTAAAGATAAATCTGGAATTGTGGCAGGTGTTTCTGGCAAAATTGCAGAATTAGGATTGAATATTGACGATATCTCTCAAACTGTCTTGGATGAATATTTCACGATGATGGCTGTCGTCTCTAGCGATGAAAAGCAAGATTTTACCTATCTTCGTAATGAATTTGAAGCTTTTGGGCAAACTTTGAATGTAAAAATCAATATTCAGAGTGCAGCGATTTTCGAAGCTATGTATAATATCTAGGAGGTTATTATGGATATTAGACAAGTTACTGAAACCATTGCCATGATTGAGGAGCAAAACTTCGATATCAGAACTATTACCATGGGGATTTCCCTATTAGACTGTATTGATCCGGATATCAATCGTGCTGCGGAGAAAATTTATCAAAAGATTACGACCAAGGCGGCTAATTTAGTGGCTGTTGGCGATGAAATTGCAGCTGAGTTGGGAATTCCTATCGTTAATAAGCGTGTATCGGTGACACCTATTTCTCTGATTGGAGCAGCGACAGATGCCGCAGACTATGTAGTTTTGGCAAAAGCGCTTGATAAGGCTGCGAAAGAGATTGGAGTGGACTTTATTGGTGGTTTCTCTGCCTTGGTACAAAAGGGGTACCAAAAGGGAGATGAGATTCTCATCAATTCTATTCCTCGTGCTTTAGCCGAAACGGACAAGGTCTGCTCGTCAGTCAATATTGGCTCAACCAAGTCTGGTATCAATATGACGGCTGTTGCAGATATGGGACGCGTTATCAAGGAAACGGCAACTCTATCTGATATGGGGGCAGCTAAGTTGGTTGTATTCGCTAATGCTGTTGAGGACAATCCATTTATGGCAGGTGCCTTCCATGGTGTTGGGGAGGCAGATGTTATCATCAATGTCGGAGTTTCCGGTCCTGGTGTGGTCAAGCGTGCCTTGGAAAAAGTTCGTGGACAGAGCTTTGATGTAGTAGCCGAAACAGTTAAGAAAACTGCCTTTAAAATCACTCGTATCGGTCAATTGGTTGGTCAAATGGCCAGTGAGAGACTGGGTGTGGAATTTGGTATTGTGGACTTGAGTTTGGCGCCAACTCCTGCGGTTGGAGATTCTGTTGCACGTGTCCTTGAGGAAATGGGGCTAGAGACAGTTGGAACGCATGGAACGACGGCTGCCTTGGCTCTCTTGAACGACCAAGTTAAGAAGGGCGGAGTGATGGCCTGCAACCAAGTGGGTGGTTTGTCTGGTGCCTTTATCCCTGTTTCTGAGGATGAAGGGATGATTGCTGCAGTGCAAAATGGCTCTCTTAATCTGGAAAAACTAGAAGCTATGACGGCTATCTGTTCTGTTGGTTTGGATATGATTGCCATTCCAGAGGATACACCAGCTGAAACCATTGCGGCCATGATTGCAGATGAAGCGGCAATTGGTGTCATTAACATGAAGACAACGGCTGTTCGTATCATTCCAAAAGGAAAAGAAGGAGATATGATTGAGTTTGGAGGCCTGCTAGGAACTGCACCTGTTATGAAGGTCAATGGGGCTTCGTCTGTTGATTTTATCTCTCGTGGAGGACAAATCCCAGCACCAATTCATAGTTTTAAAAATTAAGAAAATAGGAGAAAATGATGAAAAAAGAAATGAAACATGCTTTAGTAGCTTTAGGACTGTCGACTTTACTAGTCCCAACTTTTGCCAATCAAGTAGTTTATGCGCAGGAAGAAAGCCATGAAACTGCTACTAGTACGACTACAGAAGAGATTAAGAAAGTAATTGCAGAATATAAAAAAGCACAGATAGATTTTATGAGGAAGGATGAGAAACACTTTCTTAATTTAGTGAAGCAAATAGACTGGAGTGTACTTTCTTTCTCACAAAATGATATCAAATTTCTTAATAATAGTATTTCTGAACACTTTAATAAAAGACTTCAAGATTTTATAGACTACATTGATAAAGAAGAAAAGAACCTAATAGCAAATATTGAGGATTGGAAGTATAGAAAAGAAAGATTTGAATTTCATGAACCTCGAAATGATAATAGAAATTATGACAGTGAACTAAAAAGTTATATTTTTAGTGCAATAGTAGAGATGAAGAAAGAACTTGTGGCTGCTCAAATTAAGAAAAATCCGCATTATACAAATCTTGAAAGAGAAAAAATGTTGCAATATATCAATCCAAATTATAGTTGGGGAGGACCAGGTGGACCTAATTGGTTAGATCAATATGAAGTATATAATGGTAAAGAGCAATTAACTGAATTTTTAAAAAGGTTACCAACTTTTCTATCAGATGATTTTCAAGCATTTTCATTAGCACCTACTGAAAAGAATATCAGAGAAGTTAATGCTGTTGCCTTTATGGAGAAGACAGCCATTAGTAATGATGATACACTTTCAAAAGCAGATAAAGTTTCTATGTTTAGTAAGATTGATGACATAGTAGAAGAAGCTGTTAGAAAGATAAAAACAGAAGCGGATATAAGTGAGAATAGTAATTACAAAAATAGTCGAATGCTATCCCCAGAAGAGTTATCTGTCTTTACTAAGCGTATCGAAGATGTTTACCAAGGCAAAGCTAAGCCAAAGGTGACAAAAGAAGAGGCTATTCAAGCAGTTTCTACTGTTACATCAGCCACAGTTTCATCTTCATCTCAAGCTACCGTTACTGCTAATGGAGAGACTAAGAAGGATTATCAAGCAAGTAAGTGGTTTAAAGAGTCTGGCAAATGGTACTACAATGACCTTTCTGGCAATCTTGTAAGAAACCGTTGGGTAGGCCGTTATTATCTAAAATCAGATGCTTCAATGGCTGCAAGTGAATGGATTTATGATGAAGATTATAAGAGCTGGTTTTATGTAGATTCAACTGGTAGTTATGTGGAGAAAGCTTGGCAGGGCGAATACTATCTAAAACGTGGCGGTTACATGGCTAAGAGCGAGTGGGTATTTGATTCTCAGTATGATAGCTGGTATTATCTGAACCAAGACGGCAAGTACGCTCGCAACCAATGGATTAAGGATGGAGATAAGTGGTATTACTTGTTAGCTGATGGGAAATTGGCAAAAAATATGACCATTAACGGCTATAAAGTAAATGAAAAAGGTGAATGGGTATAATTTTTTAAGTTCTATTTAAGGTTGGATGTATATACTATAATCATTAAATAAAGACCTCCTAATATTATTTGAAACAGATAATACTGATTTAGTTTGAATTTGATTTTCATCTAATATCTTTATTTAATGAACTCCTAAACTTTTTCATAATAATCTCCTGCAAAAGTCGCCTGTATGGGTGGCTTTTGTTTTATCATCCATGATATAATAGAAGCAAACGGAGGACGGAAAATGGTAAAAGTACGATTGTATTTGGTACGTCATGGAAAGACTATGTTTAACACGATTGGTCGCGCGCAAGGTTGGAGCGATACTCCCTTAACAGCTGAAGGTGAGAGAGGGATTCAAGAATTAGGAATCGGTTTGAGAGAATCTGGTTTGCAGTTTGAGCGCGCTTATTCGAGTGATTCTGGTCGCACCATTCAGACCATGGGAATCATTCTTGAAGAACTTGGCTTGCAGGGAAAAATCCCTTATCGCATGGACAAGCGTATCAGAGAATGGTGTTTTGGTAGCTTTGACGGAGCCTACGATGGCGATCTTTTCATGGGCATTATTCCTCGTATCTTTAATGTGGACCACGTTCACCAATTGTCTTATGCTGAACTGGCTGAGGGTTTGGTAGAGGTCGATACAGCTGGTTGGGCTGAAGGCTGGGAAAAACTCAGTGGCCGAATCAAGGAAGGTTTTGAAGCGATTGCCAAAGAAATGGAAGAACAAGGTGGGGGCAATGCCCTTGTTGTCAGCCACGGAATGACCATTGGAACCATTGTTTATTTGATTAATGGCATGCATCCGCATGGTCTAGATAATGGTAGCGTGACGATTCTTGAATATGAGGATGGCCAGTTTAGCGTAGAAGTTGTCGGCGACAGTAGTTACCGAGAACTAGGACGTGAGAGGATGGAGGAAGCCTCTATTTAATCAGTCTAGACTTGCTTGCCATAAACTAGGAATTTGATAGGAATATCAAGATAAGAAAAAACAGCCGAGAGTAATCCTTGCGGCTGTTTTTGATGGGGAAAACTAAAGTGTAATGCTGTTGCTTTTAGAGATTTTCATAAATAAGAGCAAGGAACCTACTGTTAGAACAGTGAGGATAGTTGACAAGGCTGCGGCTACACCGTAATTTCCTCTGAGAACCTCTGTATAAATAGCTACAGTCATTGTTCTTGTTTTGACATTGTAGAGGAGGATAGAAGTAGAGAGCTCTGAAATCATTGTAACCCAAGATAGGATAGCTCCAGAAATAATACCAGATAGCATCATTGGAGTTGTAATCTTGGTAAAGGTATTGAGACGACTACTTCCTAAGCTCTCAGCAGCTTCTTCAATACTTGGTGCTATTTGTTGCAAACTAGCAACAGATGAGCGAATAGTATAAGGTAATCTTCTGACAGATAGAGACATAATCAAGATGAAAGCAGTTCCTGTAATCATAAGAAATCCACTTCCAAATAGACCAGTATTGAAGGAAGAAATGAAGGCAATCCCTAGAACGGTTCCTGGTACAATATAAGGGACCATACTGAGGCTGTCAATTAAGTTTGTAAACAAATTACGTTTTCTAACGGCTAGGTAGGAGATAAATGTTGCGAATAGGACAACTAGAACTAAGGCAATCAAAGGGATACGAATGGTATTAAAAATAGCAGACCCCATACGATTGAAAGCTACCTTGTAACTGTTTAGAGAATAACCTTTGACAAATACCATACCTGATGTTTTTAGGAAAGAAGTATAAATCAAGTAGATTTGAGGTAAAACAGAGATAAAGATAATTCCGTAGACTGTTGCATAAATGGCAGCCATTTTTCCTTTTGTCGTTTTTTTAGGCTCAATTGGATGGAGCGAATTCATGCTGAAACTGTAGCGGTTTGCAATGTGTTTTTGGATAAGGAAAATTGCCAAGGCAATGATAATCGCCATAATTGCTAAAGCAGATGCAAAAGCAGAATTTCCTCCAACCTCGCTAATGAATTGAGTATAAATCAAGACGGGGAAAGTCCGATATCCTTCACCAATCAACATAGGCGTTCCAAAGTCTGAGAATGCTCTCATAAATACAAGCAGGGCAGCAGCTAGTAAGGTTGGAACTAGGAGAGGTAAAACAACCGTTACGATACGCTTAAATCCGAAGGACCCCATGCTTTCAGCTGCTTCAAGTAGAGAATTGTCAATACTCTTCATTGTCCCAGCAACGTATAGAAATACCAGTGGGAATAGTTGCAGTGTAAAGACAAGTACAATTCCTTTGAATCCATAAATATCGATAGCTGGAAGATGAAGGGTATTTGTCAGGAATTTAGTAATGACCCCATTTCGTCCCAGCAAGAGAATCCAGGAGTAGGCTCCCACGAAAGGAGCTGACATAGAAGCAATGATAATCAATATTTGTAGAAATTTCTTTCCCTTGAAGTCATACATAGAGAAGAGATAAGCTAATAAGGTTCCTACGACTAAGGAAGTGACAGTAGCGGTAATGGAGACCTTGAAACTGTTGACAAGTGTCTCAGAGTAGTAAGCTTTACTAAAGAAAGTAACAAAATTAGCTAGTGAAAATTGTCCTTCATGTATGAGTGCTTGCTTGAGCACGGTAACGATAGGATAAACCAGAAAGACAAGATAGGTAAGAAAGATGAAGAAAGAGGAGGCTGTCCAAATATTTAGTTTTTTACGTTCCATGGTTGACTCCTTTTATCAGGTTTTGGGAACCATCTGCAGAAAAGACGTTTAATTTTTGAGTATTGATTCGTAGACGAATACGATCGCCTTTTTGTAGATCTTCTTCAAAAGTTGATTCTTCGCTAACTTGAATTTTTGAGGCAAAACCTGTCTCAATGAAATACTCCGTATTTAGTCCAAGATAGACGCTATCGCTAATAGTTCCTTCAATATCTCCAGATTCATCTTTGATAAACTCTTCAGGACGAATGCTTACATGAATAGCTTGTTCCTCAGCCTGATCAAGAGCTGGCATTCGAAGAGCATAGCCATCTGAAAAGACGATATAAGCGCCGTCGCTTCGTTTTTCAAGATTGGCAGGGATAATATTTGTTCGTCCGATAAAGGTTGCTACAAACTCATTAGCTGGTTTATGATAGAGTTCTTTTGGCCGACCGATTTGTTGGATGACTCCGTCTTTCATAACAGCAATTTGGTCTGAAATAGCCATAGCTTCTTCTTGGTCGTGGGTCACATAAACAGTTGTAATTCCCACTTCGTGTTGGATTTCTCGAATGGCTTGACGCATATCCAAGCGAAGTTTGGCATCTAGGTTACTAAGCGGCTCGTCCATGAGGAGAACACTTGGATTAACAGCTAAGGCGCGTGCCAAGGCGACACGTTGTTGTTGTCCACCACTGAGTTTATCGGGCTTCCGATCCGCATATTGAGCAATTTGCATGAGTTCAAGATACTTGTTGGTCTGTTGGATCAATTCTTCTTTAGGAACTTTCTTTTGCTTGAGACCAAAAGCGACATTATCTCGGACAGTCAAATGTGGGAAAATAGCGTAGTTTTGGAAAACCATGCCAATATTGCGTTTGCTGGGTTCCATATTATTGATTTTTGTATCATCGAAGTAAAATTCTCCGCCTTCGATACTGTTGAAACCTGCAATCATACGAAGAAGGGTCGTTTTCCCACACCCTGAAGGCCCAAGAAGGGTAAAGAGACTTCCTTTTGGAATTGTAATGTTCAAATTCTCAATAACAGGGACATCGTGGTAGATTTTTTTGGCGTTAATAATTTTGATCTCACTCATAGTGAACCTCTTTTACTGTTTAGATTGGATATCTGTAAAGACTTCGTTGTATTTCTTAACGATATCTGATTTATTCTTGATGACATAATCATAATCTTCAGTGAGTGTTTTGATTTTGTCAATTGGTTTCATATTTTCGCTTGTTTTAGCATTTTTACGAACAGGACGGTTAGTAGTGGTTGTACCAAGTGTATCTTGTACTTCTTGAGAGATAATGAAATCGATAAATTTCTTGGCATTTTCCATATTTTTCGCTTTTTTAACGATAGCAGCACTAGCAGGTAGGAAGACGGTTCCTTCTTTTGGATAGACTACCTTGATATTAGCTCCGTCATTTAAGAGTTTAACTGCTGGATCTTCATAAGAGAGACCAACAGCCATTTCTCCGTCAGCGACTGCTTTATAGACACCAGATGAGCTTGAACCGATTTTACCATCAATAAGTGTGAAGAGATCTTTTACATAAGACCAAGCTTTATCGTCTTTGTAACCACCTTGAGCTTGTAGCATATTTGTTAATTGAGCAAAGGCACTAGAAGAGTTTGCTGGGTCAGCAGTTGCAATTTTTCCTTTTAGTTCAGGTTTGAGAAGGTCGCTATATCCTTCGATGTTCATGCCTTTCGTTAAATCAGGATTGACGATTAAAACACTACCATCTAGTGTATAAGGAGTAGAGTAGCCAGTTGTGTTTTGATATTCTTTGATAACATTATCATTTTCTTTTGAAGTATAGTTTTCAAAGAGTTCTCCGTGGGTAGCATATTGTGTATAAGAACCACCAAAGATGACATCAGCTACAGGAGCTTCTTTTTCTGACTCTAGTTTTTTGAAAAGTTCTCCAGTACCAGCTTGAATCAGTTCTACTTTGATACCATATTTTTCTTCAAAGGCAGGAATAGTTGCTCCGATTAAGCCCTCTGAGTTTGGTGAATAAACGACTAGCGAACCGCCGTCTCCTTTATCAGATGAAGCGCCATCGGCAGATTCATTAGAAGAACAAGCAGCAAGACCAAAAAGAGCTAGTCCGCAAGCAGCATAATACATCCATTTCTTTTTCATGATGGATACCTCCGTTGTGTTATTTGAGTTTATTTTAAAACAGTGTAAGCGTTTTTAAAACCGACAATTCTATTCTATTAGAGTAAAATTCTCTACAAAAAGAAGAATAGCTTATTTTACTATTCTTCCGAGTGATTTCAATTCCTTTGGGGAAATATGGAGATACTTTTTAAATACTTTGGCAAAATATTTATAGTCTGAAAATCCAACTTGATCAGAGATGTCGCTTAGAGGGGAGTTGGGAGATTCAGCCATCTTATCTATAGCTTGTTTCAGGCGATATTGTAAGATATATTCATTTAGCGTCATGGGGAAGTCTTCTTTGATAACCTTATATAGATAGCTTTCGCTATAGTTTAAAGCTTCAGCAATAGTCGCAATCGTAAAATGCTCTGCATAATGCTTGTGGACAAAGGAAATAATTTGCTGAATGATTTGGTTTTGTGTATCAACTTGTTGGATAGAGGTGAGTAAAGTTTGATATTCTTCTAAAAAAGGAGTTTCTTGATAGGTGCTACCTTGTAATCGCAAAACAATGTTTTGAAGACATTCTGTCAATTCCTTGGTATCAATTGGCTTGGATAAGAAATCAACTGCTCCATATTGCATGGCTTTTTTGGCATTTTGAAAATCGTTATAACCTGATAAGATAACTTTTTCATAGGAAAGGGTACGAGTGGCTTCAAACATCATAAAAGCATCCATAATTGGCATGGTGATGTCTGTTAAGACAATATGAGGTTCTTTTTCTTGGATGAGTTTCATTCCCTCTTGACCGTGACTGGCAGTTCCTACGACTTGGATACCCAAGGCAGAGTAGTCTACGGCAATCTCTAGCCATTTTCGGATGAGGTGTTCATCTTCTACAATAATGAGCTTAAACATGAGTTAGTCCTTTCGTTACAAATTTGACCCAAGTTTCTCCTTGGCGATTGACTCCTAAATCTAGCTGGACATCAGAAAAGAAATTGCTCAATCGTTTGTAGCTGTTCACGATGCCATGCTGGGTATGAGGACTCTCTAAAGAGTCTAAAATAGCGAGTTGCTCTTGTTTGGTGAGTCCTCCAGCATTATCCTTGACTAAAAAAGTTAGAGAATCTGATTCCAAGGTAATTTGGATATCAATATGAAGATCAATACGGTATTGCATCCCGTATTTTATAGCATTTTCTACGAGAGGAAGCAAGAAAAGTTTAGGAATAGGCTGATTATCAACAGTTTCTGGGCAGACAATATCATAGGAAAAGTGCTCGAAACGAATCTTATGAATCATCAGGTAATCCTCTATAATCTTTAAATCCTGACAAATGGTTGTTTCTTTTTCTAAATCCGTGATGCTGTAGCGAAGAATGCGCGTGAGATTTTGAATTAGGTCTTGTGTGAGAGCTGCATCCATTAAAGAAGTGATTTTAATCGTCTCAAGTGTATTGTAGAGAAAATGAGGATTGAACTGAGCTTCCAGCATTTTTCTTTCAAAAATCCACTTTTCTTTTTCTATGGTCAACATTTTTTGATGAAGTTGATCTAATTCGTACAACATATTGTTTATTTTTTCTGCCATAAACTCAAACTCATCACCTGTTTGTAGAGAAAGCCTTTTTTCTGCTTGTTTAGGAATTTCTTGAAGTTGGTAAACCAAACTTTCAATAGGAACAGCGTTGTGTGTGGCAATCTTATGAGCAATTCGCCTTGCTTGCCAGAAGTAGAGGAAGAATATACATAAGGTGAGAATGGAGGCTAGACCAAGTAAGCTAGGAATGGGGAAAAAGGATTGAAAAGTATAGATTGAAAAAATAGCACCGACTTTTTCTTTTTGAACAATAAGCGGTTCATTCGCATACCAGTGGGTGCGAGAGTGTAGGAGTTTTTCATCCAATTTTTCAAGAGTGGAACGAGTAAACTGATTTGTATTGTTGGAAAACATATTTCCAAAGCTATCGGTAATGATGTATTTGGAATTGATCATTGGGAAACTTGAGATGAAATCATTCTCATTTACGAAAGCAATAGTATAGGCCTTAACTCGTTGGTTTTGAAGTAGTGGTTTGATAAAGAGTGTGTAGTGTTGCTTGTCTGAAGAGAGTGCAATTTTTTCTGTAACTTTTTCTTGAGAAGGATTTTGAATGAGCAGTTTTAGATAGTAGGGTGATAAAATACTTTCTTGATGATTTCGATTGGTACTAAATAGTAATTCACCTGTATCGTTTAGAATAATGAGGTCAGAACTAAGCTTCAATCTAGCTTTTGTCTCGTAAAATAAGCTAAAGACTTCTCTCTCTGTGTGTTTGCCATCCAAAAATCCAGGAATCATTTTATGGTTCATAGTAGTCAGGAGTTCATTATTTGCTTCTTTCATTTCTTGAACCTGTTTGACAATCTGTCTCGTATCTTTGGAGAGTTGTTGCTTTTGTAAAACATAGGAAAAACCAAAAAGTAAAATGAGTAGTAAAAGAGAGGTCATAAAGGCTGCGATAGAGCTTCTATGGAGAATTTCTTTTTGGAGAGATTTTTTAAAGGAATGAGACATCCGCTACCTCCTTGGAAGGGTTTTCTGTTATAAGTATAGCAGTTTAAAAATTCTAGAGCAAGGTAAAATAGAAAAGTATAGAATAGAACGAGACCAAATTCCCTCAAAAATGGTATAATAGTAACATCACAAAATTGGAGAGAGACCATGAGTTTTTACAATCATAAAGAAATTGAGCCTAAGTGGCAGGGCTACTGGGCAGAACATCATACATTTAAGACTGGAACAGATGCCTCAAAACCGAAGTTTTATGCTCTCGATATGTTCCCTTATCCGTCTGGAGCGGGTCTGCACGTAGGACACCCAGAAGGTTACACAGCAACCGATATCCTCAGCCGTTACAAACGTGCGCAAGGATACAATGTCCTTCACCCAATGGGTTGGGATGCTTTTGGTTTGCCTGCAGAGCAATACGCTATGGATACTGGTAATGACCCAGCGGAATTTACGGCTGAAAACATTGCCAACTTCAAACGTCAAATCAATGCGCTTGGATTTTCTTATGACTGGGATCGTGAAGTCAATACAACAGATCCAAACTACTACAAGTGGACGCAATGGATTTTCACCAAGCTTTACGAAAAAGGCTTGGCCTATGAAGCGGAAGTACCAGTAAACTGGGTTGAGGAATTGGGAACAGCCATCGCCAACGAAGAGGTCCTTCCTGACGGAACTTCTGAGCGTGGAGGCTATCCAGTTGTCCGCAAACCAATGCGTCAATGGATGCTCAAAATCACGGCCTACGCAGAGCGTTTGCTTAATGACTTGGATGAACTTGATTGGCCAGAGTCTATCAAGGACATGCAACGCAACTGGATTGGGAAATCAACTGGTGCTAATGTAACTTTTAAAGTTAAGGGAACAGATAAGAAATTTACAGTCTTTACTACTCGTCCGGACACCCTTTTCGGTGCGACTTTCACTGTTTTGGCTCCTGAGCATGACTTGGTTGACGCTATCACAAGCCCAGAGCAAGCAGAAGCAGTAGCAGACTATAAACACCAAGCTAGCCTCAAATCTGACTTGGCTCGTACAGACCTTGCCAAAGAAAAAACAGGTGTTTGGACTGGTGCTTATGCCATCAACCCTGTCAATGGTAAGGAAATTCCAATCTGGATTGCGGACTATGTTCTTGCTAGCTATGGTACAGGTGCGGTAATGGCTGTTCCTGCCCACGACCAACGTGACTGGGAATTCGCCAAACAATTTGACCTTCCAATCGTCGAAGTCCTTGAAGGTGGAAATGTAGCAGAGGCTGCCTACACAGAAGATGGCCTTCATGTCAATTCAGACTTCCTAGATGGACTCAACAAAGAAGACGCTATTGCCAAGATTGTGGCTTGGTTGGAAGAAAAAGGCTGTGGACAAGAGAAGGTTACCTACCGTCTCCGCGACTGGCTCTTTAGCCGTCAACGTTACTGGGGTGAGCCAATCCCAATCATTCATTGGGAAGACGGAACTTCAACAGCTGTTCCTGAAAGTGAATTGCCACTTGTTTTGCCTGTAACCAAGGACATCCGCCCTTCAGGTACTGGTGAAAGTCCACTAGCTAACTTGACAGATTGGCTTGAAGTGACTCGTGAAGATGGTGTCAAGGGTCGTCGTGAAACCAACACCATGCCACAATGGGCAGGTTCAAGCTGGTACTACCTCCGCTATATTGACCCGCACAATACTGAGAAATTGGCTGATGAGGACCTCCTCAAACAATGGTTGCCAGTAGATATTTACGTGGGTGGTGCAGAGCATGCCGTTCTTCACTTGCTTTACGCTCGTTTCTGGCATAAATTCCTCTATGACCTCGGTGTTGTTCCGACTAAGGAACCATTCCAAAAACTCTTTAATCAAGGAATGATTTTGGGAACCAGCTACCGTGACCACCGTGGCGCTCTTGTGGCAACCGATAAGGTTGAAAAACGTGACGGTTCTTTCTTCCATGTGGAAACAGGGGAAGAGTTGGAGCAAGCGCCAGCCAAGATGTCTAAATCGCTCAAGAACGTTGTTAACCCAGACGACGTGGTGGAACAATACGGTGCCGACACCCTTCGTGTCTATGAAATGTTCATGGGGCCACTTGATGCTTCAATCGCTTGGTCAGAAGAAGGTCTGGAAGGAAGCCGTAAATTCTTGGATCGTGTTTACCGTTTGATTACAAGTAAAGAAATCCTTGCGGAAAACAATGGCGCTCTTGACAAGGTCTACAACGAAACGGTCAAAGCTGTCACAGAACAAATTGAGTCCCTCAAATTCAACACAGCCATTGCCCAACTTATGGTCTTTGTCAACGCGGCTAACAAGGAAGAAAAACTTTATGTAGACTACGCCAAAGGTTTTATCCAATTGATTGCCCCATTTGCACCTCACTTGGCAGAAGAACTCTGGCAAACAGTTGCAGCAACAGGAGAATCAATCTCTTACGTGGCTTGGCCAACTTGGGATGAAAGCAAATTAGTTGAAGACGAAATCGAAATCGTTGTCCAAATCAAAGGAAAAGTCCGTGCCAAACTCATGGTAGCTAAAGACTTATCACGCGAAGAATTACAAGAAATCGCTTTAGCGGATGAAAAAGTCAAAGCAGAAATTGATGGTAAGGAAATCGTGAAAGTGATTGCGGTACCGAATAAATTGGTTAACATTGTTGTGAAATAAGATAGGAATCCTTCAGAGTAGAATCTGGAGGATTTTTTGAATCTTCTTATGAAAGTATGGTATACTATGGGAAACTATAAAGTTTGAAAAGTGAAAAAAGGAGAATACTATGCCAGTAAATGAATATGGTCAGATGATTGATGAGTCAATGGAAGGTTACACATCCGGTGCACTGCCTTCTATTGATTTCTTAGAAGGGCGTTATACTCGGATAGAGGCTCTCTCGGTAGAAAAACATGCGGAGGATTTGCTAGCTGTTTATGGCCCTGATACTCCTCGGGAGATGTGGACTTACCTCTTTCAGGAACCAGTGGCAGATATGGAGGAGCTGGTTAGCCTTTTAAATCAGATGTTGGCTCGTAAGGATCGCTTTTACTATGCGATTGTAGACAAGGAAACTGGTAAGGCCTTGGGAACTTTTTCTCTCATGCGTATTGACCAGAATAACCGAGTAATAGAAGTGGGAGCTGTCACTTTTTCTCCAAAACTCAGGGGGACACGGATAGGGACAGAAGCCCAGTATCTCTTGGCTTGCTATGTCTTTGAGGAGCTTAACTATCGTCGCTATGAGTGGAAATGCGATGCCTTAAATCTGCCATCCAGACGAGCAGCGGAACGTTTGGGATTTGTCTATGAAGGAACCTTCCGCCAGGCAGTCGTATATAAGGGGCGTACGAGGGATACGGATTGGTTGTCTATGATTGATAAGGACTGGCCTCAAGTCAAAGCTCGATTGGAAACATGGTTGCGTCCTGAAAACTTTGATGAAAATGGACGACAGCACAAGAACTTGAGAGAATTCTAAGAGGTGATGACATGATAACTATTAGAAAGCAAGAAATTGTCAAGTTAGAGGATGTTTTGCATCTCTATCAGGCTGTCGGTTGGACAAATTATACCCATCAACCTCAGATGCTGGAGCAGGCCTTATCTCATTCATTAGTGATTTATGTGGCGCTTGATGGTGATGCTGTAGTGGGCTTGATTCGTTTGGTTGGAGATGGTTTTTCATCAGTTTTTGTACAGGATTTGATTGTTTTACCTAGCTATCAGCGCCAAGGGATTGGTAGTGCCCTAATGAAAGAGGTTTTAGAAAATTTTAAAGAGGCCTATCAAGTCCAGCTGGTGACAGAAGAGACAGAAAAAAACGTGGGATTTTATCGTTCTATAGGCTTTGAAATCTTATCCACCTATAATTGTATAGGGATGACTTGGGCGAATCGAGAAAAATAACAAAACTTATTTTTTCTTAAGCAAAGTTTAAGGATGGTCTAGTATCATATAGTCATTAAATAAAGACCTCCTAACTTTATTTAATGAAATCCTAAAACTTTTTTTCATCATAATCTCCTAATGAAGTCACCCGATCAGGTGGCTTTTTTCGTGGGTAGGTGATGGTAATAGAAATTTTTTGAAAAATGGTAGAATTTGAGAAAAGTTAAGCTAGTTTTAAGCTTCGTCATGTATTATGTAGTTATTAAATAAAGACCTCCTAACTTTATTTAATAAAATCCTAAACTTTTCTTTTTCATAATAATCTCCCTTAACTCCACCCAATCAGGTGGAGTTTTTTGGCTCTATTTCAGGCTTTTTGGGACTATTCTAAAAATAATTTTTCGATATTTTTCGGTATTTTTCGGATTTTGGTCGGGGAATTGGCGGGGATTTTTTTAGCGAATATGACTAAGAAATAGGTTTGCTGTTACTTCAGCTACTTCAAACTCAATTTGATTGTAAGTGACTGTTAATTGAAGGACTGGAACTGCTGTAATAATGATTTTGCTTGTCTAGTAGTGGCGTATTAAATGAGAAGTGACATATAAGCTTGTCTCTTCGTTTACTAAATCACAATTTCTATGAAATTGATAGAATCCCTAACTTTCTCTTAAACTTGAAAGTCTTGTTGTACGGCGGTTAAAGCTTGAGAAGCTGAGGATATAAACCTTTGACAAATTTTGTGAACTATGGGATAATAAAAGGGAATTAAGTATTGTGTCTATATCATAGGCTAGAAAAGACCCCAAGCTCACGTCCAAATAAGCTTGGGGTCTTTTTGACACTATTTGTCCTTGTTTAGCCATTTATCGACTAAGCGAAGAACGACACCGACCACAATTGGTCCGATGATAGTTTTAAGTATTGTATCCATCATGGGCTAATTCACCTCCTTTCGTAGGCGGTGTAGAAGTGCCGAACAATATTATACCATAAAGTAATCTACTCTCTCATACTATACTAAAGTCAAAAAACATCTTAATAATAGTAGTTATGAAACTTACAAACGAAGAAACACAAAAAATTGAAAAACTCCTGAGAGATTCATCGTACGCCAAATATCACAAATGTCTACAGATTATTTATTTTCGCTCAAAAGAAAAGAGTTATAAGGAAATCATGGATCTGCTAGGTTGCAATAAAACAACTGTTTGTAGGAATTTGAAAAAATACAAGGAGTTTGGTTTAGAAGCTCTTCTTCAAGAGACCCGTGGTGGACGTCATAGAGAATATATGACTTACGAAGAAGAACAAGCATTTCTAAAACGTCATATAGAAGCTGCTCAGGCTGGGGAATTTGTAACTGTCAATCAGTTATTTGAAGCCTATCAAAAAGAGATTGATCGCACTTCTACACGTGATGGTTGCTATTATCTCCTGAAACGCCATGGTTGGCGAACGGTCACTCTTAGAGCTGAACATCCCAAAAAGGCAAACGCTCAGACAATTGAGTATGAATAAGAATCACCTCATTTGTCTTAGAGTACTATATTTTAGAAAAATTGAAATGGCAAAGTTCTTTTGAGATAATTTTGTTAGTTGAAATTGTTTAGCTAGGCTCAGTGATTGAAACTTTTTAAATCGCATTTATTTAAAAAAATTAAAATTACCCCCAAAAAATGCTTTTTTTTTTAAGGAAATATAATATAATAGTTGAAAAAGATTAAAGGAGATTTCTTATGGCTAAGAAAATCAAAGATGAAAATGGGAATGTATATGTGAAAAAAACACCTTTTTATAAAAAATGGTGGTTCATATTGATTGTTATTATTGTTGTATTTGGTGTAGTTAAAGGTGGAAGTGGAAGTAATTCCACTAAGCAGGAAGTTGCATCTAGTTCAAGTGCGCAAACAACAGCATCAGAAGAAACTGCTCAAACAAAGGTAACAGAAAAAAATAAAAATAAGGAAGAGGAGACAAAAACTAAGGCAGAGAATAAAATCGGAGAAGTTGTTAAAGTTGGAGATGTTGAATATATTGTGAATTCAAAATCTCTGTCTCAAAATGTTGGAGGAGAATTTGGCAAAAACGCAAATGGTATTTATTTAATTCTGAATGTGACGGTAAAAAATAATGGTAAAAAATCTATAACTGTTACGGATGATTTCTTTAAGCTTTTAAAAGGTGATACAGAGTACTCAACTGATAGTACAGCTGGTATCTATGCAAATCAGGAAGCAAAATTCTTTTTGTCAGAATTAAACCCTGAAAATAGTATTACAGGAAATGTGGTATTTGATGTGAATACGGAGACTGCAGATGCTTCAGGTTTACAGTTACAAGTACAAACAGGTGTTTTTGGAACTCAAAGAGGAAAAATTAGTCTAGATTAGTCTGAATTAAAAATGCAAAATGTCTATTTTTTAGTAGATGTAATGCATTTTTTCTTATTCTTTACATTTGTTTTTATGTTATAGTTTTAAAAAATTACTAATCTAGGAATTATGTTGAAGTGGAGAAAATGTAGCAAATTGGATTTTGAGACTCTATTCATCTATAATTGTATAGGGATGACTTGGATAAATAGAGAAAAATAATAGAACTTATTTTTGCTTAAGCAAAATTTAAGGCTGGTCTAGTATTATATAGTCATTAAATAAAGACCTCCTAACTTTATTTAATAAAATCCTAAACTTTTCTTTTTCATCATAATCTCCCTTAACTCCACCCAATCAGGTGGAGTTTTTTTGCTCTATTTCAGGCTTTTCGGAAGTTTTCTAAATATCATTTTTCAATAGCTTTCTCTAAATCTTATAAACTTTATTGGACAGATTCTAAAGTTGGAGAAGCTGAATGGATGAGGATATAAACCTTTGACAAAATTCGTGAACTATGGGATAATAAAAAGGAATTGAGTACTAGTTCTATATCATGGACTAGAAAAGACCCCAAGCTCACGACCAAATAAGCTTGGGGTCTTTTTTGACACTATTTGTCCTTGTTTAGCCATTTATCGACTAAGCGAAGAACGACACCGACCACAATTGGTCCGATGATAGTTTTGAGTACTAATTCCATCATGGGCTACCTCACCTCCTTTCGTAGGCGGTGTAGCAGTGCCGTAGAGTATTATACCACATAAGGGCTAAACTCGGGAGTCACCAATCCAGTGGCTTTTTTGTTTGTGGCTTTGTTTTTTGATATAATAGAGCTATGAGTAGAATTTTAGATAATGAGATAATGGGGAATGAGGAGTTAGTAGAACGCACGCTCCGTCCTCAGTACTTACGTGAATATATTGGGCAGGACAAGGTTAAGGACCAGCTTCAAATCTTTATCGAGGCTGCCAAAATGCGGGATGAAGCGCTGGATCATGTGCTTTTGTTTGGCCCTCCAGGCTTGGGAAAAACGACCATGGCTTTTGTTATTGCCAACGAACTGGGTGTCAATCTCAAGCAGACGTCTGGGCCTGTCATTGAAAAAGCCGGTGATCTAGTAGCGATTTTGAATGACTTAGAGCCTGGGGATGTCCTTTTTATTGATGAGATTCATCGCTTGCCTATGTCTGTGGAAGAGGTGCTTTATAGTGCCATGGAGGACTTCTACATTGATATCATGATTGGTGCTGGTGAAGGCAGTCGCAGTGTTCATTTGGAGTTGCCACCTTTTACCTTGATTGGTGCGACGACTCGGGCTGGTATGCTCTCAAATCCACTACGGGCACGTTTTGGGATTACAGGTCATATGGAGTATTATGCTCATGCTGACTTGACGGAAATTGTTGAGCGGACGGCAGATATTTTTGAGATGGAAATCACTCATGAGGCAGCGTCTGAGTTGGCCCTACGTAGTCGTGGGACCCCTCGTATTGCCAATCGTCTCCTCAAGCGCGTGCGCGATTTTGCCCAGATTATGGGGAATGGGGTTATCGATGATGTTATTACCGATAAGGCTTTAACTATGCTGGATGTTGACCATGAAGGTTTGGACTATGTGGATCAGAAAATCCTTCGCACCATGATTGAGATGTACGGTGGTGGTCCTGTTGGTCTAGGAACTCTTTCTGTTAATATTGCCGAGGAGCGCGAGACTGTCGAAGACATGTATGAGCCTTACTTGATTCAAAAAGGCTTTATCATGCGAACACGTTCTGGACGGGTGGCGACTGCTAAGGCATATGAGCATTTGGGGTATGAATACAATGAAAAATAAGCAAGAAATTCTAGAGGCTTTTAGAAAAAATCCAGATATGATGGCTATTCTGACTATCATCCGAAACTTGGAGTTGACAGATTCCTGGTTGGCAGCAGGTTCTGTCAGAAACTTTATTTGGAATCTCTTGTCAGACAAATCCCCTTTTGACTGTGAAACAGATGTAGATGTGATTTTCTTTGATCCAGATATTTCTTATGAGGAAACCTTGTCTCTAGAGAAAAAGCTGAGAGAGGACTTTCCTCAGTACCAGTGGGAATTGAAAAATCAGGTCTATATGCATCAGCACAGTCCTCATACTGCTCCCTATAGCAGCTCTTGTGATGCTATGAGTAAGTATCCAGAACGGTGTACGGCAGTTGGACTGCGCTTGAATGAAGAATCCGATTTTGAACTCTATGTACCTTATGGTTTGGAGGAGATTTTGAATTTTCAAGTTCGTCCAACTCCTCATTTCTTAGAAAATGAAGACCGAATGGCTCTTTATCAAACACGTCTATCCAAGAAAAATTGGCAGGAGAAATGGAAAAATTTGATTTTTAAAAATACTTAAGGAAACTTTAAGCTAGGAAGTGTATACTAAGTTCATAAGTTAAGAAGACCTTAACTTAAACTCCTAAAACTTTTTCATAATAATCTCCCTATAAAATAGAGTCGCCCAATCAGGCGACTTATTTTTTTGAAAAATGGGCTTTGTGCCTGAGAATAATACTCAATGAAAATCAAAGTGCAAACTAGGAAGCTAACCGCAGGTTGCTCAAAACACTGTTTTGAGGTTGCAGATAGAGCTGACGTGGTTTGAAGAGATTTTCAAAGAGTATAAATAGCTTAGTGATAGAAGAAAATAGGGAAATATGGTATAATGAAACGATAGATTTTTGAATAGGAATAAGATCATGTTTGGATTTTTTAAGAAAGATAAGGCTGTGGAAGTAGAGGTTCCGACACAGGTTCCTGCTCATATCGGCATCATCATGGATGGCAATGGCCGTTGGGCTAAAAAACGTATGCAACCGCGAGTTTTTGGACACAAGGCGGGCATGGAAGCATTGCAAACTGTGACCAAGGCAGCCAACAAACTAGGCGTTAAGGTTATTACGGTCTATGCTTTTTCTACAGAAAACTGGACCCGTCCAGATCAGGAAGTCAAGTTTATTATGAACTTGCCAGTAGAGTTTTATGATAATTATGTCCCGGAATTGCATGCGAATAATGTTAAGATTCAAATGATTGGGGAGACAGACCGCCTTCCTAAGCAAACTTTTGAAGCTCTGACCAAGGCTGAAGAATTGACTAAGAACAACACAGGCTTGATACTTAATTTTGCCCTCAACTATGGTGGACGTGCTGAGATTACACAGGCTCTTAAGTTGATTTCTCAGGATGTTTTAGATGCCAAAATCAACCCAGGTGACATCACAGAGGAATTGATTGGTAATTATCTTTTTACCCAGCATTTACCTAAGGAGTTACGAGACCCAGACTTGATTATCCGTACTAGTGGAGAATTGCGTTTGAGCAATTTCCTTCCATGGCAGGGAGCCTACAGTGAGCTCTATTTTACGGACACCTTGTGGCCTGATTTTGACGAGGCGGCCTTGCAGGAAGCCATTCTTGCCTACAATCGTCGTCATCGCCGATTTGGAGGAGTTTAGGAGGAAATATGACACAGGATTTACAGAAAAGAACCTTGTTTGCAGGGATTGCCTTGGCTATTTTCCTACCGATTTTGATGATTGGGGGACTCTTGCTGCAGATAGCAATTGGAATCATAGCCATGCTAGCCATGCATGAACTTTTGAAGATGAGAGGTTTAGAGACCATGACTATGGAGGGCCTTTTGACCCTCTTTGCAACCTTTGCCTTGACCATTCCCTTGGAGAATTATCTGACTTTTTTGCCAGTTGATGGGAATGTGGTTGCTTATAGTGTTTTGATTTCAATCATGTTAGGAACGACCGTTTTTAGCAAGTCTTATACGATTGAGGATGCTGTTTTCCCTCTGGCTATGAGTTTCTATGTGGGCTTTGGTTTTAATGCTCTATTAGATGCTAGAATTGCAGGTTTGGATAAGGCTCTCTTAGCCTTGTGTATCGTCTGGGCGACTGATAGTGGTGCCTATCTTGTAGGAATGAACTATGGTAAACGAAAATTAGCTCCGACAGTTTCTCCAAATAAAACCTTTGAGGGTGCCTTGGGTGGTATTTTAGGCGCTATTTTAGTAACCATCATCTTTATGATAGTTGACAGTACAGTCGCTCTTCCGTATGGAATTTACAAGATGTCAGTCTTTGCTATTTTCTTTAGCATTGCTGGACAATTTGGTGATTTACTAGAAAGTTCGATCAAGCGTTACTTTGGTGTTAAGGATTCTGGGAAATTTATCCCTGGACATGGTGGTGTTTTGGATCGTTTCGATAGTATGTTGCTTGTATTTCCAATCATGCACTTGTTTGGACTCTTTTAGAGAAAGGAAGATAGAATGCTCGGAATTTTAACCTTTATTTTGGTTTTTGGGATTATTGTGGTGGTGCACGAGTTCGGCCACTTCTACTTTGCCAAGAAATCAGGGATTCTAGTGCGTGAATTTGCCATTGGTATGGGACCCAAGATCTTTGCTCATATTGGCAAGGATGGGACGGCTTATACCATTCGAATCTTGCCTCTTGGGGGCTATGTTCGCATGGCCGGTTGGGGTGATGATACCACTGAAATTAAGACAGGAACTCCTGTCAGTTTGACGCTTACTGATGATGGTAAGGTTAAACGCATCAATCTTTCAGGTAAAAAATTAGATCAAACAGCCCTCCCTATGCAGGTGACCCAGTTTGATTTTGAAGACAAGCTCTTTATCAAGGGCTTGGTTCTGGAAGAAGAAAAAACATTTGCAGTGGACCACGATGCAACGGTTGTGGAAGCCGATGGAACTGAGGTTCGGATTGCTCCCTTAGATGTTCAATACCAAAATGCAACTATCTGGGGGAAACTCATTACTAATTTTGCAGGTCCTATGAACAACTTCATCTTAGGTGTCGTTGTTTTCTGGATTTTAATCTTCATGCAGGGTGGTGTCAGAGATGTTGATACCAACCAGTTCCATGTCATGCCTCAAGGGGCTTTGGCTAAGGTGGGAGTACCAGAAACAGCACAAATTACCAAGATTGGCTCACATGAGATTAGCAACTGGGAAAGTTTGATTCAGGCTGTGGAATCAGAAACCAAAGATAAGACGGTCCCGACCTTGGATGTGACTATTTCTGAAAAGGGTAGTAAGAAACAAGTCACTGTTACACCCGAAGAAAGTCAAGGCCGTTACCTTCTAGGTGTTCAACCGGGGATTAAGTCAGATTTTCTATCTATGTTTGTAGGTGGTTTTACAACTGCTGCTGACTCGGCTCTCCGAATTCTTTCAGCCCTGAAAAATCTGATTTTCCAACCGGATTTGAACAAGCTAGGAGGCCCTGTTGCCATCTTTAAGGCAAGTAGTGATGCTGCTAAAAATGGAATTGAAAATGTCTTGTACTTTTTGGCAATGATTTCTATCAATATTGGAATTTTTAATCTGATTCCGATTCCAGCTCTGGATGGTGGTAAGATTGTACTCAATATCCTAGAAGCTATTCGCCGCAAACCATTGAAACAAGAAATTGAAACTTATGTCACCTTGGCCGGAGTGGTCATCATGGTTGTCTTGATGATTGCTGTGACCTGGAATGACATTATGCGACTCTTTTTTAGATAATCGAGGAATATTATGAAACAAAGTAAAATGCCTATCCCAACTCTTCGCGAAATGCCAAGCGATGCTCAAGTTATCAGCCATGCTCTTATGTTGCGAGCTGGTTATGTTCGTCAAGTATCAGCAGGTGTTTATTCTTACCTACCACTTGCCAACCGTGTGATTGAAAAAGCTAAAAATATCATGCGCCAAGAATTTGACAAGATTGGTGCCGTTGAGATGTTGGCTCCTGCCCTCCTCAGTGCAGAATTATGGCGCGAATCAGGTCGTTACGAAACTTATGGTGAGGACCTTTACAAACTAAAAAACCGTGAAAAATCAGACTTTATCCTAGGTCCAACTCACGAAGAAACATTTACAGCTATTGTCCGTGATTCTGTTAAGTCTTATAAGCAATTGCCACTTAACCTTTATCAAATCCAGCCTAAGTATCGTGATGAAAAACGCCCACGTAATGGACTTCTTCGTACACGTGAGTTTATCATGAAGGATGCTTACAGTTTCCACGCTAACTATGATAGCTTGGACAGTGTTTACGATGAGTATAAGGCTGCTTATGAGCGTATTTTTACTCGTAGTGGTTTAGACTTCAAGGCTATCATTGGTGACGGTGGAGCCATGGGTGGTAAGGACAGCCAAGAATTTATGGCCATTACACCTGCTCGTACAGACCTTGACCGCTGGGTTGTCTTGGACAAGTCAGTTGCCTCATTTGACGAGATTCCTGCAGAGGTGCAAGAAGAAATCAAAGCAGAATTGCTCAAGTGGATGGTTTCTGGTGAAGATACCATTGCTTACTCAAGTGAGTCTAGCTACGCGGCTAACTTGGAAATGGCAACAAACGAGTACAAACCAAGCAACCGTGTTGTCGCTGAAGAAGAAGTGACTCGTGTTGCAACACCAGATGTTAAATCAATCGATGAAGTTGCAGCCTTCCTCAATGTTCCAGAAGAACAAACGATTAAAACCCTCTTCTACATGGCAGATGGTGAGCTTGTTGCAGCCCTTCTAGTTGGAAATGACCAACTCAACGAAGTCAAGTTGAAAAACTACTTGGGAGTAGATTTCTTTGACGTTGCTAGCGAAGAAGAAGTGGCGAATCTTGTTCAAGCAGGATTTGGTTCACTTGGCCCAGTTGGTTTGCCAGAGAATATTAAAATTATTGCCGACCGTAAGGTACAAGATGTTCGCAATGCAGTTGTTGGTGCTAACGAAGATGGCTACCACTTGACTGGTGTGAATCCAGGTCGTGATTTTACTGCAGAATATGTGGATATCCGTGAAGTTCGTGAGGGTGAAATTTCTCCAGACGGACAAGGTGTCCTTAACTTTGCGCGTGGTATCGAAATTGGTCACATCTTCAAACTCGGTACTCGTTACTCAGCAAGCATGGGAGCAGATGTTTTGGATGAAAATGGCCGTGCTGTGCCAATTATCATGGGATGTTACGGTATCGGTGTCAGTCGTCTCCTTTCAGCAGTGATGGAGCAACACGCTCGCCTCTTTGTTAATAAAACGCCAAAAGGTGAATACCGTTACGCTTGGGGAATCAATTTCCCTAAAGAATTGGCCCCATTTGATGTGCACTTGATTACTGTCAATGTCAAGGATGAAGAAGCGCAAGCCTTGACAGAAAAACTTGAAGCAAGCTTGATGGGAGCAGGTTACGAAGTCTTGACAGACGACCGTAACGAACGTGTCGGAGTCAAATTCAGTGATAGCGACTTGATTGGATTGCCGATTCGTATCACTGTTGGGAAGAAAGCGGCTGATGGCATCGTAGAAGTGAAGATTAAAGCGACTGGTGATACTATCGAAGTTCATGCAGATAACGTGCTCGAAACGCTTGAAATCCTCAGCAAGAAATAAAAACTATAATCAGAAGAAAAACAAGGAAAAAATGTAACTAGTTTTTACCTTGTTTTTTCTGTATAATGGGAAAAATGAGTAGATAAAGAGGTAAATGTATGCTAAGATTTCCAAAGGATTTTGTCTGGGGATCCTCTACTTCTGGACCACAAACAGAAGGACGTGTAGCTGGTGACGGTAAAGGAGATAATCTCTGGGATTATTGGTACCAAGTGGAGCCAAATCGTTACTATAATGGGATTGGTCCAGATAAAACATCAACTTTTTATGAAAACTGGGAAAAGGATATTGAGCTACTGTTAGAATCTGGTCACACGGCCTTTCGGACTTCTATTCAGTGGTCACGGATTTTTCCACAAGGGCGTGGGGAAGTCAATCCTCAGGGTGTAGCCTTTTACCGTAAGGTTTTTGAGGCTATTAAGGCCAAAGGGATTCGTCTTTTAGTCAATCTTTATCATTTTGATCTGCCTTTTGCCCTTCAAGAAGCTGGTGATGGTTGGGAAAATAAGGCGACTGTCTCAGCATATGAAGACTATGCTCGTTTTTGTTTTGAGACTTATGGAGATTTAGTGGATCAATGGATTACCTTTAACGAGCCCATCGTTCCTGTGGAATTTGGCTATTTTTACGATGCCCATTATCCACATAAGGTGGATG
This sequence comes from Streptococcus pneumoniae, assembly GCF_001171885.1. Classification (GTDB taxonomy): domain Bacteria; phylum Bacillota; class Bacilli; order Lactobacillales; family Streptococcaceae; genus Streptococcus; species Streptococcus pneumoniae_A. The sequence goes on along the minus strand of NZ_CKQD01000006.1, from coordinate 75,915 downwards.
CAGAGGCAGCCGTTAAAGTAGCTTATCATACACAATTGGCTAGCAGTCGGGCGGTTAAGGCCTGTCATGAACTCTTGCCTGATGCTAAGATTGGGATTGTCCTCAACTTGACACCGGCTTATCCACGTAGCCAGCATCCTGCTGATGTCAAGGCAGCTCGCATTGCAGACCTTTTTCAGGCCCAATCTTTCTTAGATCCGTCTGTTTTGGGGACTTATCCACCGGAGTTGGTAGAAATCTTGCATGAATACGGTCTCTTGCCTGATGCTACAGAGGAGGAGTTGAAGCTCATTCGTGACAATACGGTGGACTTCCTTGGTGTCAACTACTATCAACCTTTGCGTGTTATGGCGCCTCGATTTGCTAAGCATCCAGAGAGTCCACTCTTACCAGAACATTTTTACGAGCCTTATGTGATGCCTGGACGTAAAATCAATCCTCATCGTGGCTGGGAGATTTATGAGCAAGGGATTTATGACATCGCCCAAAATATCAAGGAAAATTATGGTAATATCGAGTGGATGTTGACAGAGAATGGTATGGGTGTTGAAGGGGAAGAAAAATTCCGTGAGAATGGGATGATTCAAGATGATTATCGTATTGACTTTGTAAAAGGTCATCTTCGTGAACTTCACCGTGCCATTGAAGACGGAGCCAATTGTAAGGGCTACTTGATTTGGACCTTTATCGATTGCTGGTCATGGCTCAATAGCTATAAAAACCGATATGGTCTAGTTGAGCTTGACTTGGAAACGCAAGAACGTCGTCTGAAGAAATCAGGGCATTGGTTCAAGGAGTTAAGCGATAATAATGGATTTTAAAAAAGGACTCTGACTGATTATCCTAATTGGTCAGAGTTTTTTGCTTACAGGAGCTTAATTTGAACTATACCAATTTTAACTCTTGACAAGTGAAAGAAACAAGTATATACTGTTTTTGCTGATTCCGTAACAGAGGAATTAGACTATACCAATTTTAAGGAGAAAGCACAGCTTGCCTGTGTCGTATATACTATGTGTGGAATTGTTGGTGTTGTTGGAAACACAAATGCAACTGATATTTTGATTCAAGGGCTTGAAAAGCTTGAATACCGTGGCTATGATTCTGCGGGGATTTTTGTCCTAGGTGGTGCTGAAAACCATCTAGTCAAGGCGGTTGGTCGTATTGCAGAATTGTCTGCCAAGACAGCTGGTGTTGAGGGAACGACTGGTATCGGACATACTCGTTGGGCAACTCATGGGAAACCAACGGAAGACAATGCTCACCCACACCGCTCTGAGACAGAACGTTTTGTTTTGGTTCACAATGGGGTGATTGAAAACTACCTTGAAATTAAAGAAGAATACCTTGCTGGACACCACTTCAAAGGGCAAACAGATACGGAAATCGCCGTACATTTGATTGGAAAATTTGCGGAAGAAGACGGTCTCTCAGTTCTTGAAGCCTTTAAAAAAGCTCTTCACATCATCCGTGGTTCTTATGCCTTTGCCTTGATTGACTCACAAGATCCTGAAGTCATCTATGTGGCTAAGAATAAATCACCACTTTTGATTGGTCTTGGACAAGGCTACAATATGGTCTGCTCAGATGCTATGGCTATGATTCGTGAAACCAACCAATACATGGAAATCCATGACCAAGAGTTGGTAATCGTCAAGGCTGATAGTGTTGAAGTTCAAGACTATGATGGCAATAGTCGTGAACGTGCTAGCTACACTGCTGAACTTGACTTGTCAGATATCGGTAAGGGAACTTACCCTTACTACATGCTCAAGGAAATCGATGAGCAACCAACGGTGATGCGTAAACTCATCCAAGCCTACACAGATGAGGCTGGTCAAGTTGTCGTAGACCCAGCTATTATCCAGGCTGTTCAAGACGCAGACCGTATCTACATCCTTGCAGCTGGAACATCTTACCACGCAGGATTTGCTTCTAAGAAGATGCTGGAAGAATTGACGGATACACCAGTTGAACTTGGAATCTCATCTGAGTGGGGCTACGGCATGCCACTTCTCAGCAAGAAACCACTCTTCATCTTTATCAGTCAGTCTGGTGAAACAGCGGATAGCCGTCAGGTTTTGGTCAAGGCTAATGAAATGGGAATCCCAAGCTTGACAGTGACAAACGTCCCAGGTTCTACTCTTTCTCGTGAAGCTAACCATACCATGCTTCTTCATGCAGGTCCTGAAATTGCCGTGGCATCAACCAAGGCTTATACAGCGCAAATTGCAGCCCTTGCCTTCCTTGCAAAAGCAGTCGGAGAAGCAAATGGCAATGCCAAAGCGCAAGCCTTTGACCTGGTTCATGAATTGTCAATCGTAGCTCAGTCTATCGAATCAACTCTTTCAGAGAAAGAAACCATTGAAGCCAAGATTGGTGAGCTCCTTGAAACAACTCGCAATGCCTTTTACATCGGACGTGGCCAAGATTACTATGTAGCCATGGAAGCAAGTCTCAAACTCAAAGAGATTTCTTACATCCAGTGTGAAGGCTTTGCGGCAGGAGAACTCAAGCACGGAACTATTGCCTTAATTGAAGAAGGAACACCTGTCTTGGCGCTCTTGTCAGATCCAGTCCTTGCCAACCATACTCGTGGAAATATCCAAGAAGTCGCAGCCCGTGGTGCTAAGGTTCTCACTATTGCAGAAGAAAATGTTGCCAAAGATACAGACGACATCGTTCTTACGACCGTCCACCCTTACCTCTCACCAATTTCAATGGTCGTGCCAACGCAATTGGTCGCTTACTTTGCAACACTCCACCGTGGACTTGATGTGGACAAACCACGTAACCTAGCTAAGTCAGTAACGGTAGAATAAACTAAAAAAGTCTAGTTATCTAGGCTTTTTCTTGTGAGCAAATTGGTTGCTTGTACTCAAGTTTCGTGTTAGAATAATTTTTCAAATTGCAGGAAAAAAATAGACGGGGAGAATCATAATGGTAGAATTGGGAATTTCAACATTTGGGGAAACAACGGAGCTTGAAGGGACTGGGCAAACTTACAGCCATGCCGAACGCATTCGTCAGTTGGTGGCGGAGATTGAACTGGCTGATAAGGTTGATTTGGACGTGTATGGAATTGGTGAGCACCATCGAGCGGATTTTGCAGTATCAGCCCCAGAGATTGTTCTGGCAGCTGGAGCAGTCAATACCAAGAAAATCCGTTTGACCAGTGCAGTCAGCATTCTCTCAAGTATGGACCCTATTCGTTTGTTCCAACAGTATGCCACTATCGATGCTTTGTCAAATGGACGTGCGGAGATTATGGCTGGAAGGGGTTCTTTCACGGAATCTTTCCCGCTGTTTGGCTATGATTTGAAAGACTACGAAGCCCTTTTTGATGAGAAATTAGACTTGCTTCAGTTAGTCAATGAAAAGACCAAGCTAGACTGGCAAGGGCGATTGACCCAAACAATCTCTGGCAAAGAAGTTTATCCTCGTCCAGTTCAGGACAAACTGCCCTTGTGGATAGCGACAGGTGGCCATGTCGAATCAACAGTGAAGATTGCTCAGGCCGGTTTACCGATTGTCTATGCCATTATCGGTGGCAATCCGCGTTATTTTAAAAAGTTGATTCAGGCTTATCGTGAGATTGGGAGCGAAGCGGGTTATGCCAGTCAGGAACTAAAGGTTGGGGCCCATTCTTGGGGTTGGATTGCTGAAGATGGCAAGCAAGCTGTAAAAGATTATTTCCATCCGACCAAGCAAGTGGTAGATGCTATTTCCAAAGATCGTCCGCACTGGCAGGAATTGCGTTATGAACAATATTTAGAGCAAGTTGGGCCAAATGGCGCTATGTTTGTGGGCAATCCAGATCAGGTGGCAGAAAAATTGATTCGCATGGTTGAAGATCTAGGGTTGGACCGCTTCATGCTCCATCTACCGCTTGGTTCCATGCCTCATGATCAGGTTCTGAGAGCTATTGAACTCTTCGGAATGCAAGTAGCACCCAAAGTACGGGCTTATTTTGTCATGAAAGAGGCTAAATAAAAAATCCTAATCAAATGTATTATAACCACAAATATTGTACAAAAAATAATCCCCCGAGCGTTAAGGCTTGGGGGATTGTTCTATAGGAGGGCTAGTTTAGTTCTCTTTTTTGTTTTTTAGCAAGAACCCGAGACCTAGAAGGGCAAGGAGGCTGATTCCTGCAAACAGGAGTTTGTAATCGTTGAGATTCCTGTATTTGGATTAGTTATATCTAGCTATGCAAAGGTTATACAGTAGCAGTTTTAGCTAACCCATTCACCGTTTTCATTGACTAAATAGCCTTCAACTCTTGTATTAACTGCAAGTTTACCTGATGAATCAACATAGTACCATTTGCCAGAAACTTCAAACCATTGATTTTCTTTCATAGCTCCTGATGGCTCAAGATAGTACCAAGTATCTCCATCCTTAACCCAACCGGTTGACATAGAACCGTTACTATTTAGGAAGTACCAAACATTACCATCTTTCACCCAGCCAGTAACCATAGAGCCATCATCTTTTAGATAATACCAAGTATCTCCATCTTTTATCCAACCAGTAGCTAGAGAACCGTCTGCTTTATGGAAATACCAGATGCCATTTTCTTGTTTCCAACTAGCTTTAGTTGTCTGATTTGGAGTTTCCGGTTTCTTATTTGTATAAGCTGGAGTGTAGGAAGTTACAATAGCTTGTGTAGAAGTAGCTGGAAGTGATTGAGTATTACTGTCCTTATGTGGCTTCTCGGCTTGTGAATCAGTTGTAGTTTGGCTAGGTTTATTTTCCGCATCAGCTATTTTTGCATCCGGTTTAGTAGAATCAGGTCTAGCTTCTGGAGCTGGATCTTGATGTGCAGGGTGAGAAGCTTCATTTTGATGTTCAGGCTTGGAAGGGGTTGAGTCTGGTTTCTCTTCTGCGGTTGACCCATGGCTAGTTCCATTTTGAGAGACTCGAAGAACAGTAGCTGTAAGGGCATTCAATTTCAAGCCCTTTTCAGTCCATTCAAGGCCTTTCGGGTTGGCAATTCCGACTGGTCCTGCTTGGTTCTCATCTGCCAAAACTTCAGCATTTCTGAGGTGGGCGAAGGCAGTTCCCAAATTAAATTCGCGAGCTTTTTCATCCGCATTGACAAAGACTGCGTAGATATCACCGTTTGGAGCAGTAATTTGGTAGCCAATTACTACGTCCTCTTTTTCCACGCCATTTTGACCTGGGACAGTGATGAGGTGGACACGGTCTTTAATATCTTGGAGACTCTTAAGTCGGAAGGCATCTGTAGATTGACGAAGGGCAATCAACCCTTTCATATAGTCACGGCTCTTGACATTTTCAGGATATGCTTTTCCATCTGTAGCCTTAGTCCAGTCAAACTTGTTAACTGCGTCGCTAGAATCGTAAGAATCATGGATGAAGTAAGGATAGTCAAATGGGTTGCCGTCCTTATCACGCAACAAGTGAGATTTGTTTGGTTGTTTGTCCTCTGCTACTGGAGTCTTGTAGGCTGGATCACGGAATTGTTTGGTACGTCCGTATTCCTGACCAGAGTGGATAAATGGAGTTCCTTGAGCTGTCAAGACCATGAGATTTCCAAGTCGCAAACGACGGTGGATTTCAGCATAGTTCTCAGCCTTGCTTGGGTCTTTTTTGATAGATTGGGCGATGATGTCAAAGAGGGTCAAGTTATCATGGGCTGCGATGTATTGGATGACATCTCCAGGACTGTCTGCTTCAAAGTTGGTTGGTTGAGCAATGAGATTTTTAAAGACAGTGTTGATATTACGCTTGCCACCTGTGATAAAGGCAGGTTGACCTTCGTTTGGATAACCAGACTTGAGGTTGTTACGGATGTCATCTGAGAAGACAGCGACAGTATCGGTATGTTTCATCCAATCTTGGTCAGCAGCTTTAGTAGGCATGTTTTCATCGCCAGCATAGGTTCTCCAACCTTCACCCAGCATGATGAGGTTTGGATTGAGGGCGCGTGCAGCCTTGTACGCTTCTTCGATAGAAGCTGCATCATGGTCTCCCATCATATCGAAACGGAAGCCATCTACTTTGTAGGTATCAACTAGATATTTGATAGAGTCAACTAGGAGCCGTTTGGTCATATAGTGAGTTGTCCCCAAGCGTCCACCACCAAAGCTAGTTCGAGGTGTGCCATCAGCATCCATAAAGTGGTAGTAGTTTGGCTCTAGGTCTTCAAAGATATCGACTTTGGCTGTATGGTTATACACTACGTCTAGGATAGCTCCCATGCCACGTTTGTGGATCTCATTGATGAGGTTTTTAAACTCTGCGATTCGTTTTTCTGGATTTTTAGGATCGCTTGAATACATACCAGTCAATGAGAAGTAGTTTTGAGGGTCATATCCCCAGTTGTAGTTGCTGTTGCTTGAAGCATAGGCAGACAAGCGTTCATGGTTTTTCAATTCATTGACAAAGTAGTAAGACAAGACTGGAAGGAGCTGGATGTGGGTTACACCCAAGTCTTTGAGGTAGTCTAGTTTTTCTATAAAGGCTTCAAAAGTACCAAATGGTTTGGTTAAGTCTTTTGCAATGGCAGGATCTGAAGTGAAGTCACGCACATGAGCTTCGTAGATAACGGCATCTTCACGAGTCTTGAAGTTGTGAATCTTACCATAAGTTAAGTCTTGCGGTCCTAGTTTGGCTGGATCTACAAAGGCAGCTTTAGCCACTTTATGGGAAGCGTCTGTTTTTGCAAGATCGCTGTTCCAAGCAGCGAGAGATTTAGCGTAAGGATCGAGTGCAAGAACAGTTTTACCTTGACGCTCGATTTGGTATTGATAATAGTAGCCAGTGAAATCTGTGATTCCTAATTTGTTTGTGCTATCTAGAGTTTGTTTCCAAGTTCCTCTTTCCCCTTTTTCAAGAGCGACAGTTCCAACTACTTTGTCAGGGTCATTCTTGTCGTAGACAACAACAGAAACCTTATCAGCACTTGGTGACCAGAGGGTCAAATCAACCTGTTTTCCTTCTTCTTTGAGTTCAGCTCCAAGTTTGCCATCATAGCTGTATGTCTCATCTTTCAGGCGCCAGCTTGTTTTGGTAGTGAATTTGTCAGAGTTGTAGCTAACGGTATAAGGATGTTTTGTGTCAGAGAAATCTCCGCTGTAGGTCACTTTCTTACCAGCCTCATCGATTGCGACATCGGTAATAGCTACTTTTTCTCCTAGGTGATTAGTGATGTTGGAGTGCTTGAGGATATCCTCTTTTTTAGCACCGACTAGTGTTGAAAAACTACTTTCAATGCTAGAAGTTCCTACGTGTTGGGCACCTGTCATACGTATATCATGAACATAGTATGGATTTGTGTAAATCGTTTCGTCATCATCTTTTAGGAAAATTTGGCTATGATTTTTCAAATCGGTGAACTTATAATCTTCTTTACGGATTTTCACGTCGTCTCCTTTTTTGCTCTCATCTAGTAATAAAAAGCCGAATTCTTTGGCGGCATCCTTAAGAGGAATGTCGATATAGCGACCGTATTTACCTGTAGCCGTAAAGTCCGTTCCGTCAGGCCATTGAGCGCTGCTAGGATTTTTCACATCTCCCCAGTACCAGAGAGATTTCTTGTCATAGTTACCATCTGTGCGGTAGTAGTTGACGCGAACAGTCCCTGCAGGTTGTGGTTCGTAAGAGAAAACCTTGTAATCTTGGTCCAACCAAGCTTCGTTCATTTTTGGAACTAGTTTTTCGACCGATTTATCGCCGGTGAGATTTTTTCCAGCTGTATTATTGATGAGGAAGCTAATTTTCTTGGCTTGTTCTCCCTTTAATTTAACATCTAGGTAGTAGCCGTAGTTATCTTTCTTGGCATCCTTGAAGGACAAGGCTCCGTTAGGCCAATTTTCAGAAGGCTTTTCAACATCATCCCAAGTCCATAGTCCTTGAGCATCCTTGTTTTCTTCAGGAAGTTTTTTGACATGGATACGGAAGTAGTTGTCTTCGATTGGCTCTTCTGCCTTAGTTTCAGTTGCTACTGGACTAGTAGAAGTAGTTGTCTCATTTGAACGATCTTGCCCGGTTTGTGGTGCTGAATCGGCTGGGTTTGCAACAGGAGTGGTTGGCTCTGTTGCAGGTTTTTCTTCTTTTTTCTCTAGGGAAGCGTTTGCATTGTTAGGTGAAGAAATATCACTTTCGTTCTTACCAGTGCTCGTTGCTGTATCAGTAAGAGGCTGGGCAAGGGCAGTAGTAGTTTCACTATTACTTGCGTTAGTGGTTGGTGTACTTTCGTTGGCTGAGATAGTTGGTGTAGCCATGGCAAGTAGGACAAGGCTTGCGCCGATAAGGACAGAACCAGTTCCATTTTTGAGGGAACGGATGCTGTAGACCATTTTTTTCTCAGTGTGAGCTGGTGTTTTTCTCATAATGATTCTCCAATCAATAAATTTCTATATCAGTATAGCATGTAGTAAAATAATATGCAAGCGTTTTCTTTGGTTTGTCAAAGAAATTCTTACTTTTGAGAATTTTTCTGTATTATTTTATATATCAGTATAAATAATGGAAATAATACTCAATGAAAATCAGAGAGCAAACTAGGAAACTAGCCGCAGGCTGTACTTGAGTACGGCAAGGCGACGTTGACGTGGTTTGAATTAGTATAAAAATGTCACATAAGCCAAGCCGTGTTATTAGGAAGATGATGTGTTCTCAGATATTTCAGAAATTGATCTCTAATATTTCTTTAAAAAGTTCATCTAGCGAAACTATAAATAAGAAGAGAAAAAGCTAGCACTTGTCAAGTTTTATCTAGTTTCCAAACTATAGTATTTACTGGAAATCTAAAGAAAATATCAGAAAAATTCAGCAAACGTTTTCTTCTTATTTTCTTGACTTTTTTGCTGGTTTGTGCTTGACTTTTACTTGAAATTTGATAGACTATAGACAAATAGGAAAACGTATTTATTTAAAAACGGAGGAATAAGGAATGAATCAAGAAAAACGTTTGCATCGCTTTGTCAAAAAGTGTGGACTCGGTGTGTGTAGTGCTGTTGTTGCGGCCTTTTTATTGAATGCTCAGGGAGTAGCTTTGGCTACAGAGCAAGGGAATCGTCCAGTTGAGACAGAAAACATCGCTCGTGGAAAACAAGCTAGTCAAAGTTCTACTGCTTATGGAGGAGCTGCTACACGAGCAGTGGATGGTAATGTTGACAGTAACTATGGGCACCATTCTGTAACGCATACAAACTTTGAAGACAATGCTTGGTGGCAAGTTGATCTTGGAAAAACAGAGAATGTTGGAAAAGTTAAACTTTACAATCGTGGAGATGGGGATGTAGCTAATCGTCTTTCCAATTTTGATGTTGTTTTGTTAAATGAAGCAAAACAAGAAGTTGCTCGTCAACACTTTGATAGTTTGAATGGGAAGGCAGAACTTGAAGTTTTCTTCACAGCCAAAGGCGCTCGTTATGTAAAAGTGGAGTTGAAAACTAAAAATACCCCATTGAGCTTGGCAGAAGTGGAAGTATTCCGTTCAGCAACAACTCAAGTTGGACAGGATAGAACTGCACCAGTAGTAGATCAAAAATCAGCATTGAAAGACTACCTTTTTGGCTTAACTTATAATCCTTTGGATATTTTAACTCGCAAGGGAGAAACCTTAGAAAATCGTTACAACACAAGTGCTAAGGAACAAAATGGAGAGTTTGTCGTTGTAGAAAAAATCAAGAAAACCCTCTCTACAGGCACAGCAGATGTTTCCATCAATGGAAATCAAAATGTCTTCCTAGGTGGCTTGTATAAGGCAAACCAAAATCTGCTAGAAAATCAGCCAGAATTGATTAGTCTTGCCCGTGCAAAGGGGACAGTCAGCGTCGATCTACCTGGTATGATTCAGTCTGACAGCCGAATTGAAGCAGATCCTACAACTAGTGGTATGCAGTCTGCGATGAATACCTTGGTTGAAAGATGGACAAAGAATTACTCATCTAGCCATTCCGTTCCTGCCCGTGTTCAGTATGAATCAACTACAGCCTATAGCATGAATCAATTGAAAGCAAAATTTGGTGCAGACTTTGAAAAAGCAGGCGCACCGCTCAAGATTGACTTTGAAGCTGTGCAAAAGGGTGAAAAGCAAATTGAAGTTGTAAACTTTAAACAAATCTACTATACAGCGACATTTGATGCACCGACCAATCCAGCGGCTGTATTTGACAAGAGTGTGACACCTGAAGATTTAAAACAGAGAGGCGTTGATTCACAAACTCCACCTGTATATGTATCAAACGTTTCTTACGGACGTCAAATCTATGTTAAGTTTGAGTCAACAAGTAAGTCTACTGAATTAAAAGCAGCTATCAATGCGGTTATCAAAGGCGCAACAATTGCTCCAAATTCTGAATGGAGCCGTCTATTGAAGAATACTTCTGTAACAGCGGTAATTGTAGGAGGTAATGCTAGCGGTGCCGCCAAAGTTGTCACAGGAACAGTCGAAAACTTGAAAGAACTCATCAGAGAAGGAGCTAACTTTAGCGCTCAAAGTCCAGCTGTGCCAATCTCATATAAGACTGCCTTCCTAAAAGATAATGCCCAAGCAACTTTACAAAATAGTACAGACTATATCGAAACGAAGGTTACTTCTTACAAAAATGGCTTCTTGAAACTTCATCATAAGGGTGCTTATGTTGCACGTTACTACATCTATTGGGATGAAATTACATATGATGAACAAGGAAATCCAGAAATTCGTTCACGTCAATGGGAAGATAACGGAAAAAACAGAACTTCAGGCTTCCAAACAGAGATTCAATTTAAAGGAAATGTCCGTAATCTTCGTATCAAGGTTCAAGAAAAGACGGGTCTTGTATGGGAACCATGGCGTACAGTTTACAACCGCACAGACTTACCACTAGTACAACAGCGTACAATTACACATTGGGGAACAACTCTAAACCCTAAAGTTGATGAAAAAATTGTGAATGAGTAACGATTTGATTTACTTGATTCGATAGTAAACAGTTAAGAGGAGGAACTTCGATTTCTCCTCTTTTATGATTGACTTTTGAGAGAATGAAAAGGGTAACTTCTATAGCAGATTGAAACTAGAATAGTGCGTTATTGCTATTAAAACATTTCTAGAAATTAAGTTGACTTTCCCAATAGATTTGTTCATGTCTTATTTCAATTCAATATAAAACTAACTTCCAGTTTTCCACAACCTAGCTTTTAGTATGAGAAAAACGCGTTGTTACAGACATAAGGAGCTTTTTGAGAAGTGGGCAATCCGTGCAATCAGATTTGACGGATGTTGGATGCATGATGCGATTGCGCTTGATTTCTTTTGAAATCGTTGACGGATCTTTTCCCATCTTCTCAACGATGGAACGGAAAGTCTCACACTTAATTCCACCATAAAAATCCGTTTTAGACTAATTTCCACTTCGGTTAGGCAAGTGGAAGTTACTTTGAGAAGTTACTTAGCGAAAAGATTAACAATAAAAAAGAAAAATATCTTGACAAGCAAGGGGAAATTTTGTTACAATAATAGACGGTACTTTTTACTTTTGGTCTCTCAAGAGTGTACAGGGACGTGCTGACAAATGTTGCAAAAGTACACACAGATGATAGCTGTCACCAAGTGTATCATCACCAAAAATAAAAAAACACAGGAGAATGTAGATGCCTACAATTAACCAATTGGTTCGCAAACCGCGTAAATCAAAAGTAGAAAAATCTAAATCACCAGCTTTGAACGTTGGTTACAACAGTCATAAAAAAGTTCAAACAAACGTTTCTTCACCACAAAAACGTGGTGTTGCAACTCGTGTTGGAACAATGACACCTAAAAAACCTAACTCAGCCCTTCGTAAATTCGCTCGTGTACGTTTGAGCAACCTTATCGAAGTTACTGCCTACATCCCAGGTATCGGACACAACTTGCAAGAGCACAGCGTGGTTCTTCTTCGTGGTGGACGTGTAAAAGACCTTCCAGGGGTACGTTACCATATCGTCCGTGGTGCACTTGATACTGCAGGTGTTAACGATCGTAAACAAGGCCGTTCTAAATACGGTACTAAACGTCCAAAAGCATAAGGAAAGGGGATAAAGAGAAATGAGTCGTAAAAATAGAGCTCCAAAACGTGACGTATTGCCAGATCCGCTTTACAATTCACAACTAGTTACTCGTCTTATCAACCGCGTTATGCTTGATGGTAAACGTGGTACAGCTGCTTCAATCGTTTACGGTGCCTTTGAGCAAATCAAAGAAGCTACTGGTAACGATGCACTTGAAGTATTTGAAACAGCTATGGAAAACATCATGCCTGTACTTGAAGTACGTGCACGTCGTGTTGGTGGTTCTAACTACCAAGTCCCAGTTGAAGTTCGTCCAGAACGTCGTACAACACTTGGACTTCGTTGGTTGGTAACAATCGCTCGTCTTCGTGGTGAACACACAATGCAAGACCGTCTTGCAAAAGAAATCTTGGATGCTGCTAACAACACTGGTGCAGCTGTTAAGAAACGTGAAGACACTCACCGTATGGCTGAAGCTAACCGTGCATTCGCACACTTCCGTTGGTAAGATAGGATGCGAAAGCGTTAAGAAAGTCCCAGAGAAAATAGGGAATCGAAGCAGGTTGCGATTGCAACCAATTAGATTCATCTTTTTCTCCAGACTTTTAGCTTGAGCTCAACTCAACTAACTTGGGCTTTTAGCCTGAGTTCAATTCAACTTGTAAATCTACAAGTTGAAACCAACAATAGCATGAAAAGATTGAGAACGGGTAGGTCCTGCCTATCCGTTTTTATTAAAATCGTGTTATAATAGAATAGAAATCAAAAATAAATAGGAGAAACAAACCTCATGGCACGCGAATTTTCACTTGAAAAAACTCGTAATATCGGTATCATGGCTCACGTCGATGCCGGTAAAACAACAACTACTGAGCGTATTCTTTACTACACTGGTAAAATCCACAAAATCGGTGAAACTCACGAAGGTGCGTCACAAATGGACTGGATGGAGCAAGAGCAAGAACGTGGTATCACTATCACATCTGCTGCGACAACAGCTCAATGGAACAACCACCGCGTAAACATCATCGACACACCAGGACACGTGGACTTCACAATCGAAGTACAACGTTCTCTTCGTGTATTGGATGGTGCAGTTACCGTTCTTGACTCACAATCAGGTGTTGAGCCTCAAACTGAAACAGTTTGGCGTCAAGCAACTGAGTACGGAGTTCCACGTATCGTATTTGCCAATAAAATGGACAAAATCGGTGCTGACTTCCTTTACTCTGTAAGCACACTTCACGATCGTCTTCAAGCAAATGCACACCCAATCCAATTGCCAATCGGTTCTGAAGATGACTTCCGTGGTATCATCGACTTGATCAAGATGAAAGCTGAAATCTATACGAACGACCTTGGTACAGATATCCTTGAAGAAGATATTCCAGCTGAATACCTTGACCAAGCTCAAGAATACCGTGAAAAATTGGTTGAAGCAGTTGCTGAAACTGACGAAGAATTGATGATGAAATACCTCGAAGGTGAAGAAATCACTAACGAAGAATTGAAAGCTGGTATCCGTAAAGCGACTATCAACGTTGAATTCTTCCCAGTATTGTGTGGTTCAGCCTTCAAAAACAAAGGTGTTCAATTGATGCTTGATGCGGTTATCGACTACCTTCCAAGTCCACTTGATATTCCAGCGATTAAAGGTGTTAACCCAGATACAGACGCAGAAGAAACTCGTCCAGCCTCTGACGAAGAGCCATTTGCAGCTCTTGCCTTCAAGATCATGACTGACCCATTCGTAGGTCGTTTGACATTCTTCCGTGTTTACTCAGGTGTGCTTCAATCAGGTTCATACGTATTGAACACTTCTAAAGGTAAACGTGAACGTATCGGACGTATCCTTCAAATGCACGCTAACAGCCGTCAAGAAATCGACACTGTTTACTCAGGTGATATCGCTGCTGCCGTTGGTTTGAAAGATACTACAACTGGTGACTCATTGACAGATGAAAAAGCTAAAATCATCCTTGAGTCAATCAACGTTCCAGAACCAGTTATCCAATTGATGGTTGAGCCAAAATCTAAAGCTGACCAAGACAAGATGGGTATCGCTCTTCAAAAATTGGCTGAAGAAGATCCAACATTCCGCGTTGAAACAAACGTTGAAACTGGTGAAACAGTTATCTCTGGTATGGGTGAACTTCACCTTGACGTCCTTGTTGACCGTATGCGTCGTGAGTTCAAAGTTGAAGCGAACGTAGGTGCTCCTCAAGTATCTTACCGTGAAACATTCCGCGCTTCTACTCAAGCACGTGGATTCTTCAAACGTCAGTCTGGTGGTAAAGGTCAATTTGGTGATGTATGGATTGAATTTACTCCAAACGAAGAAGGTAAAGGATTCGAATTCGAAAACGCAATCGTCGGTGGTGTGGTTCCTCGCGAATTTATCCCAGCGGTTGAAAAAGGTTTGGTAGAATCTATGGCTAACGGTGTTCTTGCAGGTTACCCAATGGTTGACGTTAAAGCTAAGCTTTACGATGGTTCATACCACGATGTCGACTCATCTGAAACTGCCTTCAAGATTGCGGCCTCACTTGCCCTTAAAGAAGCTGCCAAATCAGCACAACCAGCTATCCTTGAACCAATGATGCTTGTAACAATCACTGTTCCAGAAGAAAACCTTGGTGATGTTATGGGTCACGTAACTGCTCGTCGTGGACGTGTAGATGGTATGGAAGCACATGGTAACAGCCAAATCGTTCGTGCTTACGTTCCACTTGCTGAAATGTTCGGTTACGCAACAGTTCTTCGTTCTGCATCTCAAGGACGTGGTACATTCATGATGGTATTTGACCACTACGAAGATGTGCCTAAGTCAGTACAAGAAGAAATCATTAAGAAAAACAAAGGTGAAGACTAATCTGTCCTCACTCTAGAAGGAAGTCACTTGGTGGCTTCCTTTTGTCTTTAGAAAATACCTCTAAATATGGTAAAATAGTAGAAGAATAATGTGAGGAAAATGAATGTCAAATAGTTTTGAAATTTTGATGAATCAACTGGGGATGCCTGCTGAAATGAGACAGGCTCCTGCTTTAGCACAGGCCGATATTGAGCGAGTTGTGGTTCATAAAATTAGTAAGGTATGGGAGTTTCATTTCGTATTTTCTAATATTTTACCGATTGAAATTTTTTTAGAATTAAAGAAAGGATTGAGCGAGGAATTTTCTAAGACAGGGAATAAAGCTGTTTTCGAAATCAAGACTCTGTCTCAAGAATTTTCAAATCAGCTCTTGCAGTCCTACTATAGGGAGGCTTTCTCTGAAGGCCCATGTGCTAGTCAAGGTTTTAAGTCCCTTTATCAAAATCTGCGAGTTCGTACTGAAGGTAATCAACTCTTTATTGAAGGTTCAGAGGCGATTGATAAGGAACATTTTAAGAAAAATCATCTTCCTAATTTAGCCAAACAACTTGAGAAGTTTGGTTTTCCAACTTTTATTTGTCAAGTCGAGAAGAATGATGTGCTGACCCAAGAGCAGGAAGAGGCCTTTCACGCTGAAAATGAGCAGATTGTTCAAGCTGCCAATGAGGAAGCACTCCGTGCTATGGAACAACTGGAACAGATGGCACCTCCTCCAGCTGAAGAGAAACCAGCCTTTGATTTTCAAACGAAAAAAGCTGTAGCTAAACCCAAGCTGGACAAGGCAGAGATTACTCCTATGATCGAAGTGACGACGGAGGAAAATCGTCTGGTCTTTGAAGGGGTTGTTTTTGATGTGGAGCAAAAAGTGACCAGAACAGGGCGTGTTTTGATCAACTTTAAAATGACGGACTACACTTCAAGTTTTTCTATGCAAAAGTGGATTAAGAATGAGGAAGAGGCCCAGAAGTTTGACCTAATTAAGAAAAATTCTTGGCTCCGAGTGCGTGGGAATGTGGAGATGAATAACTTCACACGCGATTTGACTATGAACGTACAGGATGTGCAGGAAGTTGTTCACTATGAGCGGAAGGATTTGATGCCAGAAGGTGAGCGTCGGGTTGAGTTTCATGCTCATACTAACATGTCGACTATGGATGCTTTGCCAGAGGTAGAAGAGATCGTTGCGACAGCTGCTAAGTGGGGACACAAAGCAGTTGCTATCACCGACCACGGGAATGTTCAATCCTTCCCACACGGCTATAAGGCGGCTAAGAAAGCGGGAATCCAGCTAATCTATGGAATGGAAGCCAATATCGTGGAGGACCGTGTCCCTATTGTCTATAACGAAGTGGAGATGGACTTGTCAGAAGCGACCTATGTGGTCTTTGACGTGGAAACAACGGGACTTTCAGCTATCTATAATGACTTGATTCAGGTTGCGGCTTCTAAGATGTACAAGGGGAATGTCATTGCTGAATTTGATGAATTTATCAATCCTGGTCATCCCTTGTCGGCCTTTACCACGGAGTTGACTGGAATTACAGATGATCATGTCAAAAATGCCAAACCACTGGAACAAGTTCTGCAAGAATTCCAAGAATTTTGCAAGGATACGGTCCTAGTCGCCCACAATGCCACCTTTGACGTTGGCTTTATGAATGCCAATTATGAACGTCATGGTCTGCCAAAGATTAGTCAGCCAGTTATTGATACGCTGGAGTTTGCTAGAAACCTCTACCCTGAGTATAAACGTCATGGTTTGGGGCCTTTGACCAAGCGTTTTGGTGTGGCCTTGGAACATCACCACATGGCCAACTACGATGCGGAAGCGACTGGTCGTCTGCTTTTCATCTTTATCAAAGAGGTAGCAGAAAAACATGGTGTGACCGATTTAGCTAGACTTAACATTGATTTGATTAGTCCAGATTCTTATAAAAAAGCTCGGATCAAGCATGCGACCATCTATGTCAAGAATCAGGTAGGTCTAAAAAATATCTTTAAGCTAGTTTCTTTGTCCAATACTAAGTACTTTGAAGGAGTGCCGCGGATTCCGAGAACAGTTCTAGATGCCCATCGGGAAGGTTTGATTTTAGGTTCAGCTTGCTCTGAAGGTGAAGTTTTTGATGCAGTCGTTTCCCAAGGTGTGGATGCGGCGGTTGAAGTGGCCAAGTATTATGACTTTATCGAGGTCATGCCACCAGCTATCTATGCTCCCTTGATTACCAAGGAGCAGGTCAAGGATATGGAAGAACTCCAGACCATTATCAAAAGTTTGATAGAGGTTGGAGAACGTCTTAGCAAGCCTGTTCTTGCTACGGGGAATGTCCACTATATCGAACCAGAAGAAGAAATTTACCGTGAAATTATCGTCCGTAGTTTGGGACAGGGTGCGATGATTAACCGCACTATCGGTCATGGGGAACATGCCCAACCAGCACCTCTTCCCAAGGCTCATTTTAGAACGACTAATGAGATGTTAGATGAATTTGCCTTCTTGGGAGAGGAACTGGCTCGGAAATTGGTTATTGAAAACACCAATGCCTTGGCAGAAATCTTTGAACCCGTTGAGGTTGTAAAAGGTGATTTGTACACACCTTTTATCGATAAGGCTGAAGAAACGGTCGCTGAATTGACCTATAAGAAAGCTTTTGAGATTTATGGAAATCCGCTACCAGATATTGTTGATTTGCGGATTGAAAAAGAATTGACTTCCATTCTGGGGAATGGATTTGCTGTGATCTATCTAGCTTCCCAGATGCTAGTGCAACGTTCCAATGAACGGGGTTACTTGGTTGGTTCTCGTGGATCTGTCGGTTCCAGTTTCGTTGCGACTATGATTGGGATTACGGAGGTTAATCCTCTCTCTCCTCACTATGTCTGTGGTCAGTGTCAGTACAGTGAGTTTATCACCGATGGATCTTACGGTTCAGGTTTTGATATGCCCAATAAGGACTGTCCAAACTGTGGTCACAAACTCAGCAAAAATGGGCAGGATATTCCGTTTGAGACCTTCCTTGGTTTTGATGGGGATAAGGTTCCCGATATTGACTTGAACTTTTCGGGAGAGGATCAGCCTAGCGCCCACTTGGATGTGCGTGATATCTTTGGTGAGGAATATGCCTTCCGTGCAGGAACGGTTGGTACGGTGGCTGCCAAGACTGCCTATGGATTTGTAAAGGGCTACGAGCGAGATTATGGCAAGTTTTATCGTGATGCAGAGGTGGAACGTCTAGCCCAGGGAGCTGCTGGTGTCAAACGAACGACAGGGCAACACCCAGGAGGAATCGTTGTTATCCCAAACTACATGGATGTCTATGATTTTACGCCTGTCCAGTATCCAGCGGATGACGTGACGGCTGAATGGCAGACCACTCACTTTAACTTCCACGATATCGATGAGAACGTCCTCAAACTTGATGTGCTGGGACATGATGATCCGACTATGATTCGAAAACTCCAAGACTTGTCTGGGATTGACCCTAATGAAATTCCTATGGATGACGAAGGCGTTATGGCCCTTTTTTCTGGGACTGATGTGCTAGGGGTGACACCTGAGCAAATCGGAACGCCGACGGGTATGCTGGGGATTCCAGAGTTTGGAACCAACTTTGTCCGAGGCATGGTAGACGAGACGCATCCGACGACTTTTGCAGAGTTGCTTCAGTTGTCAGGGTTGTCCCACGGTACCGATGTTTGGTTGGGTAATGCCCAAGATTTGATTAAACAAGGGATTGCGGACCTATCAACCGTTATCGGTTGTCGGGACGACATCATGGTGTACCTCATGCATGCTGGTCTGGAACCTAAGATGGCCTTTACCATCATGGAACGGGTACGTAAGGGCTTGTGGCTCAAGATTTCCGAAGAGGAACGCAATGGCTACATTGAAGCCATGAAGGCTAATAAGGTGCCAGAGTGGTATATCGAGTCCTGTGGGAAAATTAAGTACATGTTCCCTAAAGCCCATGCGGCAGCCTACGTTATGATGGCCTTGCGTGTAGCTTACTTCAAGGTTCACCATCCCATTTATTACTACTGTGCTTACTTTTCCATTCGTGCTAAGGCTTTTGATATCAAGACCATGGGTGCGGGCTTGGATGCCATCAAACGCAGAATGGAAGAAATCTCTGAAAAGCGGAAGAATAATGAAGCCTCTAATGTGGAAATCGATCTCTATACAACTCTTGAGATTGTCAATGAAATGTGGGAACGTGGTTTCAAGTTTGGGAAGTTAGACCTCTACCGTAGTCAGGCGACAGAGTTCCTCATCGACGGGGATACCCTCGTCCCGCCATTTGTAGCAATGGATGGTCTGGGAGAAAACGTTGCCAAGCAGCTGGTGCGAGCGCGTGAAGAGGGAGAATTCCTCTCTAAAACAGAATTGCGCAAACGTGGTGGACTCTCATCAACCTTGGTTGAAAAGATGGATGAAATGGGTATTCTGGGCAATATGCCAGAGGATAACCAGTTGAGTTTATTTGATGAGTTGTTTTAAAAAAATTGTTTAATCATCTATTCAAAGAGGCTAATGTATATCCAATAGATTTACATTGGCTTTCTTTTTTGTTAAAATAGTCTATAGAAAGAGGGTGAGAGTATGTCAAAGACGAGTATGAGCATCCGTCTGGATAGTGAGGTTAAGGAGCAGGCCCAACAGGTGTTTAATAACCTGGGAATGGATATGACAACAGCTATCAATATTTTTCTTCGTCAGGCTATTCAATATCAGGGATTACCTTTTGATGTTAGACTAGACGAAAATCGGAAGTTGCTTGAGGTATTAACGGATTTAGACCAAAATCGTAATATGAGCCAATCCTTTGAATCAGTCTCAGACTTGATGGAGGATTTGCGTGCTTAAGATTCGTTATCATAAACAGTTTAAAAAAGATTTTAAGTTGGCTATGAAGCGTGGTTTGAAGGCAGAATTATTAGAAGAAGTTTTAAATTTTCTTGTTCAAGAAAAAGAACTTCCTGCTAGATATCGTGATCATCAATTGACGGCATTCAAGCATTTTCAAGGAGTTCGTGAATGCCATATCCAGCCAGATTGGCTTTTGGTTTATAAAGTAGACAAGGAAGAATTGCTTTTAAACTTGCTGAGGACAGGCAGTCATAGTGATTTATTTTAATCTATTTTAAGGGGTTCAGGAAAAAACTAAGAATTTTTGCGGAAGATAGGCCAGCTGAGAAAGTATTTGAATATCAATTAGAACTTGCTGATCAGACAATTCTTCTATCAACAGCACTTTTGTCAGGTGCCATTGCTTTAGCAGGATTATTTTCTGCTTTGAAAGAAAAATAAAAATAGAAAAGAGAAACAACATGGTTTTACCAAATTTTAAAGAAAATCTAGAAAAATATGCGAAATTATTGGTTGCGAATGGAATCAATGTGCAACCTGGTCACACTTTGGCTCTCTCTATCGATGTGGAGCAACGTGAGTTGGCTCACTTAATCGTCAAAGAAGCTTATGCCTTGGGTGCGCATGAGGTCATCGTTCAGTGGACAGATGATGTCATTAACCGTGAGAAATTCCTCCATGCGCCGATGGAGCGTCTGGACAATGTGCCTGAATACAAGATTGCTGAGATGAACTATCTTTTGGAGAACAAGGCTAGCCGTCTTGGAGTTCGTTCTTCTGACCCAGGTGCCTTGAACGGAGTGGACGCTGACAAGCTCTCAGCTTCTGCCAAAGCTATGGGACTTGCTATGAAGCCAATGCGCATCGCAACGCAATCCAACAAGGTTAGCTGGACTGTAGCAGCCGCTGCTGGACTTGAGTGGGCTAAGAAAGTCTTTCCAAATGCTGCGAGCGATGAAGAAGCAGTCGATCTCCTTTGGGACCAAATTTTCAAAACTTGCCGTGTCTATGAAGAAGATCCTGTTAAGGCTTGGGAAGAGCATGCAGCTATCCTCAAGAGCAAGGCTGATATGCTTAATAAAGAGCAATTTTCAGCTCTTCACTACACAGCGCCAGGGACAGATTTGACACTTGGTTTGCCGAAGAACCACGTTTGGGAATCAGCTGGTGCTATCAATGCACAGGGCGAAGGATTCTTGCCAAATATGCCGACAGAGGAAGTCTTCACAGCGCCAGACTTCCGTCGTGCAGATGGTTATGTCACTTCTACAAAACCGCTTAGCTATAACGGAAATATCATCGAAGATATTAAGGTAACCTTTAAGGATGGACAAATCGTTGACATCACTGCTGAGAAGGGCGATCAAGTCATGAAAGACCTTGTCTTTGAAAATGCGGGTGCGCGTGCCTTGGGTGAATGTGCCTTGGTACCAGATCCAAGCCCAATTTCTCAGTCAGGCATTACCTTCTTTAACACCCTTTTCGATGAGAATGCTTCAAACCACTTGGCTATCGGTGCAGCCTATGCGACTAGCGTAGTTGGTGGAGCGGAGATGAGCGAAGAGGAGCTTGAAGCTGCGGGGCTTAACCGTTCAGATGTTCACGTAGACTTTATGATTGGTTCGAGTCAAATGAATATTGATGGTATCCGTGAGGATGGGACACGTGTACCACTCTTCCGTAACGGAGATTGGGCAAATTAAGGAGATAATATGTTAGGAAGTATGTTCGTTGGTCTCCTAGTGGGGTTTTTAGCAGGTACTCTGACCAATCGTGGAGAGCGAATGGGATGTTTTGGAAAAATGTTTCTAGGCTGGATTGGTGCCTTTATAGGCCATTTGCTTTTTGGGACTTGGGGGCCGATAATAGCAGGAACCGCCATTATTCCGGCAGTACTAGGTTCTATGATTGTTTTAGCTATTTTTTGGAGACGAGGAAGTTAATTTCCTAAATCTGAAACGAAAAGGAGGTTGGTCATTGTACCAGCCTCCTTTTGAGTATGATATAATAGTTCTATGAGATTAGATAAATTTTTAGTTGCCTGCGCTGTAGGGAGTCGGACAGAGGTCAAAAACATGCTCAAGGCTGGGCGCGTGACTGTAAATGGTAAAAAAGAGAAATCGGCTAAATTGCAGATTGATGAAGAAAGAGATGAGATTCGCTTTGATGGGCAAGTGTTGGAGTATGAAGAGTTTGTCTACTACATGATGAACAAGCCCCAAGGAGTTATCTCATCGACTGAGGATCCTAAGCACAGAACTGTTCTGGACTTGCTGGATGATATTGCTCGGAGCAAGGAAGTTTTCCCAGTAGGACGCTTGGATATTGATACACATGGTCTTTTGCTCTTGACTAATGATGGTCAGCTTGCCCATGCTCTTCTTTCACCTAAGCGTCATGTGGATAAGACCTATCTGGCCCAGATCAAGGGAATGATGACCCAAGAAGACGTGGAGACATTTTCCAAGGGAATTCCGCTCAAAGACTTTACTTGTCAGCCTGCTAGACTGGAGCTTGTGTCCGTAGATACAGAAAAGAATCAAAGCCAAATCCGTGTGACCATTGCAGAAGGGAAGTTTCATCAGGTCAAGCGTATGGTGGCCTACTGTGGCAAGGAAGTAGTAGACTTGCAGCGTTTGACTATGGGAACTCTAGTATTGGATGAGAACCTAGAACGAGGGGAATGGCGTCGCTTGACCAAGGAAGAATTAGAGGTTCTCCTTGCTAATATTATTTAATTTAGTTTAATACTCAATGAAAATCAAAGAGCAAACTAGGAAACTAGCCGCAGGCTGTACTTGAGTACGGCAAGGCGACGTTGACGTGGTTTGAAGAGATTTTCGAAGAGTATAAATTTGAAAAAGGTGAGGAAGAATGTCCTTGCCTTTTATGTTTTTCAGTTGCTTCCTTTGTAAAAAGCGTTATAATAGACTGTAGAATAAAAGGAGGAATCTATGAACGCGATTCAAGAATCATTTACTGATAAACTATTTGCTAACTATGAAGCAAATGTAAAATACAAAGCGATTGAAAATGCTGCCAGCCACAACGGAATTTTTGCAGCTCTAGAACGTCGCCAAAGCCATGTAGATAACACACCTGTTTTCTCATTGGATCTGACCAAGGACAAGGTAACCAACCAGAAAGCGTCTGGTCGTTGCTGGATGTTTGCGGCTCTCAACACCTTCCGCCACAAACTCATCTCGCAATACAAATTGGAGAACTTTGAGTTATCACAGGCCCACACCTTCTTCTGGGACAAGTATGAGAAATCAAACTGGTTCTTAGAGCAAGTGATTGTGACTGCAGATCAAGACTTGACGAGCCGTAAGGTTAAATTCCTACTTCAAACACCTCAACAAGATGGTGGTCAATGGGATATGGTCGTTTCTCTCTTTGAGAAATACGGTGTTGTTCCCAAGTCAGTTTACCCTGAGTCAGTTTCATCTAGTAGCAGTCGTGAGCTAAATGCCATTCTCAACAAATTGCTTCGTCAAGATGCTCAAATCTTGCGTGACTTGCTTGTTTCTGGTGCAGACCAAGCGACTGTTCAAGCTAAGAAAGAAGACCTCTTGCAAGAGATCTTTAACTTTCTTGCCATGTCATTAGGACTTCCACCACGCAAGTTTGACTTTGCTTATCGAGATAAGGATAACAACTACCAAAGCGAAAAGGGTATTACACCACAGGAGTTTTATAAGAAATATGTTAATCTTCCACTAGAAGACTACGTTTCTGTTATCAATGCTCCAACTGCTGATAAACCATACGGTAAATCTTACACAGTTGAGATGTTGGGGAATGTGGTTGGTAGCCGTGCGGTTCGTTACATCAACGTGCCGATGGAGCGCTTGAAAGAGTTGGCAATTGCTCAAATGCAAGCAGGTGAGACTGTTTGGTTTGGTTCAGATGTCGGTCAGCTCAGCAACCGTAAAGCTGGAATCCTTGCGACAGATGTTTATGACTTTGAATCAAGCATGGACATTAAACTTACTCAAGACAAGGCCGGACGTTTGGACTATAGCGAAAGCCTGATGACCCACGCCATGGTCTTGACAGGTGTTGACTTGGACGAAAATGGTAAATCAACCAAGTGGAAGGTTGAAAACTCATGGGGAGACAAGGTCGGTACAGATGGTTACTTTGTTGCCTCAGACGCTTGGATGGACGAATACACATACCAAATCGTTGTTCGTAAGGAATTGCTGACAGCAGAAGAACAAGCTGCCTATGGAGCAGAACCAATCATACTTGCACCATGGGATCCAATGGGTGCCTTGGCAGAATAATACTCAATGAAAATCAAAGAGCAAACTAGGAAGCTAGCCGCAGGCTGTACTTGAGTACGGTAAGGCGACGCTGACGTGGTTTGAATTTGATTTTCGAAGAGTATAAAAGCATAGAAAAAAGGAATCAGGTTTAGAACCTGGTTCCTTTTTAGTTGCTTGATTACATGATGTGAAGAACATGTGCCACAATACCCACTGCGAAGAGGGCAAGGATAATAGTGATTGGAGATACTTTTTTCTTAAGCAAGTACATGCAAAGTAAAGTAAGGAGTAGTCCTGATAGTCCAGGAATCAACATATCCAAGTTTTGTTGGAAAGTAGTAACTTTTTCAGGTGTTTGAGACAATCCTTGTCCTACTTGTGCGAATGCTTCTTGGATACCTTTAGACCCTTCTGGCAATTTATCCCAATGGATATAAGCTTTTTCATCTAGTTGAACTTTAGAAACATCGAAAGCAAATTTAATATTTACCCAGCGTTGAACAAGGACAGCAAGAATGAACATCCCAAGGATAGAAGCACCTTTAGTGATGTCTTGAAGGATGCCGCCAGACATATCTTTAGTGATTTCTGATCCAGCCTTGTATCCAACCTCTTGAACATACCACAAGAATGACATACGAATCAAGTTCCATGCAACAAAGAAGAGGAGTGGGCCCAAGATATTGCCAGTAAGGGCAAGTGAAGCACCGAGAGATCCAAGGATTGGGCGTACTGTAAACCAGAATACTGGGTCACCGATACCAGCAAGAGGTCCCATCATACCGATTTTAACCCCTTGGATAGCAGCGTCATCGATTTCCACACCGTTAGCACGTTCTTCTTCAAGCGCAAGAGTAACCCCCATGATTGGAGCAGCTACATATGGATGAGTGTTGAAGAACTCAAGGTGACGCTCAAGAGCAGCGATTTGATCTTCTTTTTTAGTATAGAGTTTTTTGATAGCTGGAATGAGTGTATAAGCCCAGCCCAAGTTTTGCATCCGTTCAAAGTTCCAAGACCCTTGTAAGAAGGTTGAACGCCACCAAACTTTTTTACGATCTGATTTAGTTAATTGAAGTTTTTCAGTCATGATGTTTTCAGTCCTTTCTTATCTTAGTAGTCTTCTAGAATATCGCCGATTGGGTCGTTAGAAGTTGCAGCTCCTCCGCCACCATTTCCACCAGTTTTAGAAAGGTGAAGGTAGATAAGAGCGATAGCAACACCGATAGCACCGAATCCGATTAGAGTAATGTCTGATACGGCAGCAAGAACGAAACCAAGAGCGAAGAATGGCCATACTTCACGAGTTGCCATCATGTTGATAACCATGGCGTAACCAACGGCAACGACCATACCACCACCGATAGCCATACCATCTTTGAGCCAGTCTGGCATAGCGCTAAGGATACTTTGTACAGTTTCAGTTGGTACCATAAGGAGAAGAGCTGCAGGGAGCGCAATACGAAGTCCTTGGAAAAGTAGCGCAATAAAATGTGCCCGCTCAACAGCACTGAAGTCCCCTTTTTTAGCGGCAGCATCTGCAGTATGAACCAAACCAACTGAGATTGTACGAACAATCATAGTTAAGAATAGACCAGCAACGGCAAGAGGGATAGCAACCGCTTGGGCAACACCGATACCTGTCTTAGTAAAGTCACCACCAAGAACCATGATAATGGCAGCAGCGACAGAAGCAAGTGCAGCATCAGGAGCGATAGCAGCACCGATATTTGACCAACCAAGGGCAATCATTTGAAGCGATCCACCGAGGATAATCCCTGCTTCCAAGTGACCTGTTACAAGCCCAATAAGGGTACAGGCTACAAGTGGTTGGTGAAATTGGAATTGGTCGAGGACGCCTTCAAGACCTGCAAGGAAGGCTACAACGACTACTAAAACCATAGAAATAATAGACATGTTTAAAATCCTTTCATAAATAATGGCTTATTTGACATTGGCTTTGTTAATCAAGTCAAACAAATCTTTTTTAGAATCATTTGGTACTTTACGGACATCGAATTCAACACCGAGGTCACGCATTTTTTCAAATGTAGCAACGTCTTCTTTGTCCATAGACAAAACAGTATTGATCAATGTTTTACCTGTTGAGTGAGCCATAGAACCAACGTTAAGAGTCTTGATTGGCACGCCGCCTTCGATGGCACGAAGAGCATCTTGAGGTGTTTCAAACAAGATAAGGGCATGTGTTTCTCCAAAACGTGGGTCTTTTGAAACCTCAATCAGTTTTTGAATTGGAACCACGTTAGCCTTGACATTACCTGGAGCTGCTTGTTTAATCAATTCTTTACGAAGGTCGTCTTTAGCTACGTTATCTGAAGCAACGATGATACGGTCTGCTTTTGAATCTGGAGTCCAAGCAGTTGCAACCTGACCGTGAAGTAGACGTGTGTCGAGACGGGCAAGATTGATTTTTAATTTACCGTCCCCGATGACAGTTCCTTCTGGAATAGCAGCTTGGGCAACTGGAGCAGCTGCAGCACTTGCAACTTCTTCAACTGGATTTAGCTCTTCTGGAAGAGCCTTGATGCCATCTTTGGCTTCTTTAATGATATTCGCAGCGACTTTTTCTACACCTGCAGCAGCGTCCATGAGGCGCTCTGTGTAGGCTTGAATCAACATCGGTAAGTTAAGTCCTGTGATGATGGCAAACTTACGCTCGGGATTTTCTCCCATCACGCGACTAGCTTGGTTAAATGGAGAACCACTCCAAAGGTCAGCCAAAACTAGAACCTCATCTTCTGCGTCAAATGCAGCAACAGCGTTATTAAACTTAGCGTATAGATCATCAGGACCTTCATTTGGCATAAAGGTCACAACTTGAACCTTTTCTTGTTCACCAAAGATCATAGATCCTGACTGATGAATACCCGCAGCAAATTCGCCGTGGCTCGCAATAATGATTCCGATACTCATTATTGTCATTCCTCCTTTTTTGTTTTAGTTTTCATTTAAGAAAACTTTAAGACTGT
This sequence comes from Streptococcus pneumoniae, assembly GCF_001171885.1. Classification (GTDB taxonomy): domain Bacteria; phylum Bacillota; class Bacilli; order Lactobacillales; family Streptococcaceae; genus Streptococcus; species Streptococcus pneumoniae_A. The sequence goes on along the minus strand of NZ_CKQD01000006.1, from coordinate 48,909 downwards.
TTAAGTATAAACCGTTTTCATAAAAAAAGCAACTATTTATCATAAAAAATTAAAAAATTTTTATTTTTGTATGTTGATATGTTGAGTTTTTGAGGAGTAATCTTGAATTCTTATTTAAAATTTAATATAAAAAAGTTGGAAGAAGCTTCCAACTTTTAAAATAGGTTTCTATTAGATTAGTGGGTGAAGTCGAGTACCATACGTCCTTGGATTTGGCCTTTTTCCATTTCGTCGAAAATGGCAACAGCATCTTCTACTGGACGTTTTTGAACAACTGGGACTACCAGACCTTCTGCACCAAATTGGAAGGCTTCTTCTAAATCTTTACGAGTTCCGACAAGAGAACCGATGACTTGGATTCCATCGAGGACTGTTTTAACGATGCTGAGTTCCATCATTTCAGAAGGAAGACCAACAGCGACGACGCGACCACCAGCACGAATGGAGTCAACAGCCTGGTTGAAGGCAACTTTAGACACAGCAGTTACGACAGCTGAATGAGCTCCTCCATCAGTTTTTTCTTTAATGAGTCCAGCTACATCTTCAACTTCGAGGCCGTTAATCACAATGTCAGCGCCTACTTCTTTTGCAAGGGCAAGTTTGTCATTGTTGATATCGACTGCGATAACATGAGCATTGAATACTTTTTTAGCGTATTGAACAGCGAGGTTACCAAGTCCACCAGCACCGTAAAGAACAGCCCATTGGCCTGGTTCAACTTTTGCTTCTTTGATAGCTTTATAGGTTGTTACTCCAGCACATGTGATAGAAGAAGCTTGGGCTGGATCAAGTCCGTCAGGAACTTTGACAGCATAGTCAGCAGTTACGATACATTGTTCAGCCATACCACCGTCTACTGAGTAGCCAGCATTTTTCACTGTACGGCAAAGGGTTTCGCGACCAGTTGTACAGTATTCGCAAGTGCCACATCCTTCAAAGAACCAAGCAACGCTGACGCGGTCACCGACTTTAAGGCTTTTCACATCTGGAGCAATCTCTTTAACGATACCGATACCTTCGTGCCCAAGAACACGTCCTGGGACTTGACCAAAGTCACCATGAGCAACGTGGAGGTCGGTGTGGCAAACGCCACAGTATTCAACTTCTACAAGTGCTTCCCCAGTTTCAAGTGGACGGAGTACTTTTTCTTCAATAGCAACACCAGTGCTTTCTGGATTTACAACAACAGCTTTCATAGCTATCCTCCTTGATATTGACCGAGAACAGGGACAACGGGACTGGATTGATTTTTTGTCAACAGAGTCGAGTGTGACGAGCTCTCTTGTATTTATATGTGAAGTATATCACAAAAGAAAGCCTTTTCCAAGGTTTTGGAGACAAAAAGTAGAACAATCGATTAACTGGTTGATGAGACTGTGAAAAGAGCACAAAGACCAGCTTGCAAGCTGGTCATACTCTTCGAAAATCTCTTCAAACCACGTCAGCTTCATCTACAACCTCAAAGCAGTGCTTTGAGCAACCTACGGCTAGCTTCCTAGTTTGCTCTTTGATTCTCATTGAGTATCAGTATAGGTTATAAGAATAAGTCTTGTAGGGTTTTGGCAACCCCATCTTGGTCGTTGGTAAGGGAAATTTGCTCATCTGCATAAGGGAGTAGCTCTGGATTGGCATTTTTCATGGCATAACCCTTCCCAGCAAAAGCGAGCATTTCGGTATCATTGTGTTCATCTCCAAAGGCAATCAAATCTTTTTTGTCACGATTCATTATCTTGAGCAAGTAGTCCAAAGCAAAGGCCTTGTTGACACCTTTTGGGGTACATTCAAGGATATTGAGCGGACCTCCCCAGGTATTGATAGAAAGTTGATGCTGGTAGAAGGCGTTCATTTCTTTTGCCAAGGCATATTTGTCACTGGCTCTGGTCTGCAAGAGGATACAGTTAGGGTCCTTGGTCACCAATTCAGGCTGGAATTGATCTTCAGGCTGGAAAGCTTCTACACCAAATAGTTTGGGATTGGCAATTTCTTCATTGGGATTTGTAATGTAGAATTTTTTACGATATTCTCCAGCGATAAAATCGGCTTGAATGTCCTCTGAACGTTGAACCATATCTAGCAGATATTTTTTGTCTACAGTCAAACACTTTTCAAAATCCCAAACTTGGTCTGGTAAATGAGTAAGGGATCCGTTGAAGTTAATCATAGGAGTGTCTAAGCCCAGTTCACGGTAAAAATCTTTTGACATACGGTAAGGGCGACCTGTCGTAATAATAACCTGATGGCCTTTTTCAGCAACTTTTTTGATGGTTTTTTTGGTAAAGTCAGAAATTTGACTGTCTGAGTTGAGCAGGGTTCCATCCAGGTCAACTGCAATAATTTTTTTCGTCATATGGACCTTTCTAGTGTGTTTTCAGATAAGATGTCTTCTATTATAACAGAAAGCAGGCAGAAAAGCAGATTCCAAACAAAAAATGAAATTGGATTAATTTCTTAAACAAATCAAACAAAGACATTGAAAAAGTGAATGATAAATGATATAATTCTATTATTGTTCGTAAAAATTAAAAGGAGATTGATGATGGACAAATTATTTAAACTAAAAGAGAACGGTACAGACGTTCGTACAGAGGTTCTCGCTGGTTTAACAACTTTCTTTGCAATGAGCTATATTCTCTTTGTAAACCCACAAATACTTTCACAAACAGGAATGCCTGCTCAGGGCGTCTTCCTAGCGACGATTATTGGTGCAGTAGCGGGTACCTTGATGATGGCTTTTTATGCTAACTTACCTTATGTCCAAGCGCCAGGTATGGGACTCAATGCCTTCTTTACCTTTACAGTTGTATTCGGGCTTGGTTATTCTTGGCAAGAAGCCCTAGCTATGGTCTTCATCTGTGGGATTATTTCATTGATTATTACCTTGACAAATGTTCGTAAAATGATCATTGAATCGATTCCCAATGCTCTTCGCTCAGCTATTTCAGCTGGTATCGGTGTCTTCCTTGCCTATGTAGGGATTAAGAATGCTGGACTTTTGAAATTCACGATTGATCCAGGCAACTATACTGTTGTAGGAGAAGGGGCTGACAAAGCTCAAGCAACGATTGCAGCAAACTCTTCAGCAGTTCCAGGATTGGTCAGCTTTAATAATCCAGCTGTTTTAGTGGCTCTTGCAGGACTTGCCATTACTATCTTCTTTGTCATCAAAGGGATTAAAGGGGGAATTATTCTCTCTATCTTGACAACAACTGTTCTTGCTATTGCAGTTGGTTTGGTTGATTTGTCTAGTATCGATTTTGCTAATAACCATGTTGGTGCAGCTTTTGAAGATTTGAAGACAATCTTTGGTGCAGCTCTTGGTTCAGAAGGTTTAGGAGCTTTGGTTTCAGATACAGCTCGCTTGCCTGAAACTCTGATGGCCATTCTTGCCTTCTCATTGACAGATATTTTTGACACAATTGGTACCTTGATCGGTACAGGTGAAAAAGTTGGTATCGTAGCGACAAATGGTGAAAATCACCAATCAGCCAAATTGGATAAGGCTCTTTACTCTGATTTGATTGGAACGACAGTCGGTGCCATTGCAGGTACTTCAAACGTAACGACTTATGTTGAGTCTGCTGCTGGTATCGGTGCAGGTGGACGTACTGGTTTGACAGCCTTGATTGTAGCTATCTGTTTTGCGATTTCAAGCTTCTTTAGCCCACTTCTAGCGATCGTACCAACAGCGGCTACAGCTCCAATCTTGATTATCGTTGGGATTATGATGCTTGGTAGCTTGAAAAATATCCATTGGGATGATATGTCTGAAGCAGTTCCTGCCTTCTTCACATCTATCTTTATGGGATTCAGCTACTCTATCACTCAAGGGATTGCAGTTGGTTTCTTGACTTACACTTTGACTAAGCTTGTCAAAGGCCAAGCTAAAGATGTTCACGTCATGATTTGGATTTTGGATGCCTTGTTTATCCTTAACTACATCAGTATGGCACTATAAATGCTATAATATAAAAAGGGGTTCTCCCCTTTTTATATTATAGTTACTTGAAAATTGCTTCAAACTAGGTAGGTGATTTTGATTGAATGGTAGGAGTATGATTGATGATAAAAAAGAATATTTGGGATGAAGTATTAAACAGGGGGAAGTGGTTAATAATCTTTCTAGTAGGGCTTTTGTTTTCTCAGTTTCCTTTAGCCCTAGCAACTTTTCTAACTAGCAGAAAATTTCCACTGCTTCAAACTGGACTATTAGTAGGGGCCTTATCTCTTGTGGTTTTAACTGTATTTATAATAGGTGCTAGGAAAACACAGTTGGCTAGTTTTGGTTTATCGTTTTTCAAGGCTAAGGATTTGGCTAGATTGGCCTTAAGCTATCTAGTGATTCTTGCCTTTAATATTCTTGGTGTGGTCTTGCTGCGTTTGATGAATGAAACAACAACCAGCAATCAATCAAATATTAATGATTTGGTCCAGAATAGTTCCTTAATTTCCAGTTTTTTCTTACTGGTTCTAATAGCTCCTATTTGTGAGGAGATTTTATGTCGAGGAGTGATTCCTAAAAAACTCTTTCGTGGTAAAGAAAATGTGGGTTATATAGTCGGTGCTATTATCTTTGCCTTGCTTCATTTACCGACAAATCTACCTTCTCTTCTTATCTATGGAGGAATGTCAACTGTGCTAACTTGGACGGCTTACAAGACCCAACGTTTGGAAATGTCTATCTTACTTCACATGATTGTTAATGGGGTTGTTTTCTGTTTGTTGACTCTCGTGGTAATTTTGAGTCGGACATTAGGGATTTCTGTTTAATATTTTTGACAATTGCTTACTTGTTTCTACTGGGAAAAAGATGAATGCAATCGTATCCATCTTTTTCTTTTTATGGTAAAATAGAGAAATAATATGATGAAAAGCCTTGAGGGAGTGACCGATATGTCAACTAAAGTAAATCATGCAAAGACAGCTATTTGCGGAATTATCAATGTAACCCCAGATTCCTTTTCGGATGGTGGTCAATTTTTTGCTCTTGAGCAGGCACTCCAGCAGGCTCGTAAATTGATAGCAGAAGGGGCTAGTATGCTAGATATCGGCGGAGAATCGACTCGGCCTCGGCCGGGAAGTAGCTATGTTGAGATAGAAGAGGAAATCCAGCGTGTTGTTCCAGTGATTAAAGCGATTCGCAAGGAAAGTGATGTCCTCATCTCTATTGATACTCGGAAGAGTCAGGTGGCAGAGGCTGCTTTGGCTGCTGGTGCCAATCTAGTCAATGATATCACTGGTCTTATGGGTGATGAGAAAATGGCCCATGTGGTTGCTAAGGCTGGTGCGAAAGTAGTCATTATGTTTAATCCAGTCATGGCGCGACCTCAGCACCCTAGCTCGCTCATCTTCCCTCATTTTGGTTTTGGTCAAACCTTTACAGAAAAAGAGTTAGCTGACTTTGAAACATTGCCAATCGAAGACTTGATGGAGGCTTTCTTTGACAGAGCCTTAGCGAGAGCGAATCAAGCTGGAATTGCACAAGAAAATATCCTGTTGGATCCAGGAATTGGCTTTGGTCTGACTAAGAAAGAAAATCTGCTTCTTTTACGGGACCTGGATAAACTACATCAGAAGGGCTATCCAATCTTTCTTGGAGTGTCGCGCAAGCGGTTTGTCATCAATATCCTTGAAGAAAGTGGTTTTGAAGTCAATCCTGAGACAGAACTTGGTTTCCGCAATCGGGACACAGCTTCGGCTCATGTAACTAGTATCGCTGCGAGACAGGGTGTAGAAGTGGTGCGCGTGCATGACGTAACTAGTCACAAAATGGCAGTTGAAATTGCCTCCGCTATTCGTCTAGCTGATGAAGCGGAAAATTTAGATTTAAAACAATATAAATAAGATGAAAGAAATCGAAAACAATCAGTGGATTGCTAACTACCGGACGGACCAACCGCATTTTGGCTTGGAACGAATGGTGGAACTGTTAGCTTTGCGTGGCAATCCCCATCTCAAACTCAAGGTCATCCATATCGGAGGGACCAATGGCAAGGGGTCTACCATTGCTTTTTTGAAAAATATGCTAGAAAAACTAGGACTGAGAGTTGGTGTTTTCAGCTCGCCCTATCTCATTCATTACACAGACCAGATTAGCATCAATGGGGAATCTATTCCCGAGGCTAGATTGGAAGCCCTTATGGCGGACTATGAGTCTTTGCTGGAGGGGGAAGCGGCTGCCAATTTGCAGGGGACAACCGAATTTGAGATTATCACAGCCATAGCCTATGACTACTTTGCTTCAGAGCAAGTAGATGTGACTATCATGGAAGTGGGTATGGGTGGACTTTTGGATAGTACCAATGTCTGCCAGCCTATTTTGACAGGAATTACAACTATTGGCTTGGATCATGTGGCCCTACTTGGTGACACCTTGGAGGTCATAGCAGAGCAGAAGGCAGGCATTATCAAACAAGGAACTCCCTTGGTGACAGGTCGTATAGCTCCAGAAGCCTTGGCTGTGATTGACCGCATTGCGGAAGGGAAAGATGCGCCGAGACTTGCCTACGGGGCAAATTATCATGTTAGTCACCAAGAGAGTGTGGTGACAGGCGAGGTCTTTGACTATACTAGCTCTCTCAGACAAGGTCGCTTCCAGACTGGCCTGCTTGGTTTGCACCAGATAGAGAATGCTGGGATGGCCATAGCTTTACTTGATAATTTTTGTCAAGAAGATGGTCGAGAACTAGCAAGCAATGACCTGCTTGGTCAAGCCTTGGAAGAAACAAGTTGGCCGGGGCGTTTGGAAATCGTGTCAGGAGCTCCCTTGATGATTTTGGATGGAGCCCACAATCCCCATGCTATCAAGGCTTTAATAGCAACCTTACAAGAACGCTTTGCGGATTATCGTAAGGAAATCCTTTTTACTTGCATCAAAACCAAGGCCTTGGAGGATATGTTGGACTTGCTGGGGGCCATGCCAGATACCGAGCTTACTCTGACACATTTTGACGATAGTCGGGCGACTGATGAAAAAGTGCTGGAAGAGGCAGCTAAGTCTAGAAATCTCAGCTACCAAGGTTGGCAGGATTTTCTAGAGCAGAAATTGACAGATAAAAAAGAAGAGAAAAAAACAGTTAGGATTGTCACAGGTTCCTTGTATTTCTTGAGCCAAGTGAGAGCCTATCTGATGGAGAGGAAAAACGAAAATGGATACACAAAAGATTGAAGCAGCTGTAAAAATGATTATCGAGGCTGTCGGAGAGGACGCTAACCGCGAGGGCTTGCAGGAAACACCTGCTCGTGTCGCTCGTATGTACCAAGAGATTTTTTCAGGTCTTGGTCAAACAGCGGAGGAACATTTGTCAAAATCCTTTGAGATTATTGATGATAATATGGTGGTAGAAAAGGATATCTTTTTCCATACCATGTGTGAACACCACTTCTTGCCATTTTATGGGAGAGCACATATTGCCTACATTCCAGATGGCCGTGTGGCAGGCTTGTCTAAGCTAGCCCGTACGGTTGAAGTTTATTCGAAAAAACCACAAATTCAAGAACGTTTGAATATCGAAGTGGCCGATGCCTTGATGGAGTATCTAGGTGCTAAAGGAGCTTTTGTTGTCATTGAGGCAGAACATATGTGTATGAGTATGCGTGGTGTCAGAAAACCAGGCACTGCAACCTTGACGACAGTAGCTCGTGGTCTATTTGAAACAGATAAGGACCTCCGAGACCAGGCTTATCGTTTAATGGGACTATAATACTCTTCGAAAATCAAATTTAAACCAGGTCAGCTTCCATCTGCAACCTCAAAACAGTGTTTTGAGCAGTCTGCGGCTAGCTTCCTAGTTTGCACTTTGATTTTCATTGAGTATAAAAAGAATCCGCTTCAAGCGGATTTTTCTAGAAAGGAATCATTATGGATCAACTGCAGATTAAGGATTTGGAAATTTTTGCCTATCATGGTCTTTTTCCCAGTGAGAAAGAATTGGGGCAGAAGTTTGTTATTTCCGCAATCCTATCCTATGATATGACCAAGGCGGCGACAGACTTGGATTTAACAGCCTCTATCCATTATGGAGAATTGTGTCAGCAATGGACGACTTGGTTTCAGGAAACGAGTGAGGACTTGATTGAAACAGTAGCCTACAAACTGGTAGAACGTACCTTTGAGGCCTATCCTCTTGTCCAAGAAATTCAGCTGGAACTGAAAAAACCTTGGGCGCCAGTGCATTTGCCACTAGATACGTGCTCAGTGACTATCCATCGCCGTAAGCAACGGGCCTTTATCGCCCTAGGAAGCAATATGGGAGATAAGCAAGATAACTTGAAACAAGCCATTGAGAAAATGCGAAATCGTGGTATCCATATTCTCAAAGAGTCCAGTGTCTTGACGACGGAGCCTTGGGGTGGTGTGGAGCAAGATAGCTTTGCAAATCAAGTGGTTGAGGTAGAAACCTGGTTGCCTGCCCCAGTGCTATTAGAGACCTTGTTAGCCATTGAGTCAGAGATGGGACGGGTGAGAGAAGTGCATTGGGGACCTCGTTTGATTGATTTGGACTTGCTTTTTGTGGAGAACCAGATCCTTTATACAGACGACCTTATTCTGCCTCATCCTTACATAGCGGAACGCCTTTTTGTTCTTGAGTCTCTACAAGAAATTGCGCCTCATTTTATCCATCCGATATTAAATCAACCTATTCGCAACTTGTATAATGCTTTGAAACAATAGAAAAAACTCTAGTTTTCAGTCGTTTGTAACTGAAGGCTAGAATTTTTAAAATAGGTCATTTTCTTCTGGGAGGAGGATAGTCTCTCTACCATCCAGATCTAAAACCAGTACTCTTGGGGGATAAAGAGGGTCAAAGGGATGGTTAAAGTCAAAATCAATGGCTGTAGGGAGGTGCTGACTTGAGAAGTGGAAGGTAATCTTTCCTTGATTATTGAGCAATTGAAACTCAAGTTCTTCTTCCAATTCAAAGACATTTTTTAAGAAATGGTCGATGATATACCAAAAAGAGTCAATAACGTCGTCAGGCAAGCTGGTAACAATGCCAAAACTAGCCGACCGCATCTGGGTATTGGTAAAAGCCATATTTCTACCCCCTTTCTTTCCCTTATCATACAGCAAATAGGATTAAAAATCAAGAAAAGGTGATTTTTTAAGAAGGATTTTAGCTACAGGAAGAAATAAGGAAAAAATCCCAAAAATCTCCCGAAGTTAATAGGTAAATTCCCAAATTAACTTGATTATATAACTTTCAGTTACTTTGAGAAGTTACAGTTTAGAAAAATATTTTTCATATCTATTGACTTTTAGGGGTGAAATTTGGTATTATAGTAGGCGGTATTGTTTACCCCATTTGAAAGGCCCCGGAACCTTCCAAATACTTTTCGATGGGAAGGAACACCCATCACCGTAAACAAAAATCGAACTATATATAGGAGAAATCATGAACAAAACAACATTTATGGCTAAACCAGGCCAAGTTGAACGTAAATGGTACGTAGTTGACGCAACTGATGTACCACTTGGACGTCTTTCTGCAGTAGTTGCTAGCGTACTTCGCGGAAAAAACAAACCAACATTTACACCACACACTGATACAGGTGACTTTGTGATTGTTATCAATGCTGAAAAAGTTAAATTGACTGGTAAAAAAGCAACTGATAAAATCTACTACACTCACTCAAACCACCCAGGTGGATTGAAACAAATCTCTGCAGGTGAACTTCGTTCTAAAAATGCAGTACGTTTGATCGAGAAATCAGTTAAAGGTATGCTTCCACACAATACTCTTGGACGCGCTCAAGGTATGAAGTTGAAAGTATTTGTTGGAGCTGAGCACACTCACGCTGCACAACAACCAGAAGTTCTTGATATTTCAGGACTTATCTAAGGAAAGGAACAATAAAGTATGTCACAAGCACAATATGCAGGTACTGGACGTCGTAAAAACGCTGTTGCACGCGTTCGCCTTGTTCCAGGAACTGGTAAAATCACTGTTAACAAAAAAGATGTTGAAGAGTACATCCCACACGCTGACCTTCGTCTTGTAATCAACCAACCATTCGCAGTTACTTCAACTGCAGGTTCATACGACGTTTTCGTTAACGTTGTAGGTGGTGGATACGCTGGTCAATCAGGAGCTATCCGTCACGGTATCGCTCGTGCCCTTCTTCAAGTAGACCCAGACTTCCGTGATTCATTGAAACGCGCAGGACTTCTTACACGTGACTCACGTAAAGTTGAACGTAAGAAACCAGGTCTTAAGAAAGCTCGTAAAGCTAGCCAGTTCTCAAAACGTTAATCAATACGATTATATCAACGTTTCAAAGCACCCAAAAGTTTACCTTATGGGTGTTTTTTTCGTCTTTTTTTAAAAAATTCACCTCAAAGTTCACCTTATTTTTACCTTATTGTTTTAGAGACTTTAAAGCAAATTCACCAACGGTCATAGGAACAACGTTAGAAGTATTGACATAAATTTGAGTTGTACCTGTATCGCTGTGTGTTAGTGCTTCAGAAATAGCTTCTAAGCTCATTCCTGCTTGTTTAGCCAGCGTTGCTCCTGTATGTCGCAGTTTATGTGGTGTAGCGTGTGCTAGTTCTTTATGTCGCTTTCTAATACTTTTCATTTTATTGTTCAGATAGTCAGCATGTAAAGGCTTGTTGATGTTTCCTTTTGTGTCGATATATGTAAAAACAAATTGTTCTGGATTACTGATGATGCCGAACTTTGCTAGTTCATATCTTTGTTGTTCTTTCCAAGAGATAAGAAGCTGAAGTAAGTCATTAGAAAAAGAGAAAATAGGCTAGCAAAAACTCTATTTCAGGAGAAAATGAAGCAAATATTTCCATAATAAAACGCATAGTATCAAGTTTTTCAACACCTGATACTATGCGTTTTTAGGATTTTAAATCCTGATTGCTTGGTCTCTTTTTCATTATAGTTCCGTTTGATTTATAGTTTCATTAATTCTATGGAGATTCATCATTTTGAGTAATAATAGTACTTCCAGAAGTTAAAGATTCCATTTTATCTTTCAAGTGTCTGTATTAGATAATGTGTTCTAAATTTACTATATATTGTTAGGGTTTGAGTAGAATCATTGATAACAGACTGTTGCAAATCTAGTTAGATGTATGATTTATGATTATCTACTTTTCTAGTAACCAATCTATGATATTTTTCTTCTCAATACCATTGTAATTGGCTGTTGGTTGAATCGTATCCATTGTTAATAGATATTTTGGGAATTGATCTTTAATGGCTTCTAGTGGTCTAAGTTCTCTGTCTAGTGTTTCTGGAGCAAGTGTTGTTTCACTGACCTGATAATAAGCGTAGTGACCAAGATCAGTTACAACAACAAAATCAACCTCATATTTATCTAAATTACCAACATATACTTGTGAATATCTACGTCTTAATTCTAAATATACAATATTTTCCAAGATATGCCCAATATCTTCTTTGTGGTCTGGTAATAAGAGGTGTCGTAAACCTAAATCAACGGGATAATATTTTTCTAAGCGTTGCAATAATGCTCTGCCTTTTACATCAAAACGTGGAACGGAATAAAAAAGTAAACTGTCTGTCAAAGTCGTCAAATAATTTTCCAAAGTATTATGGGATATTGAAACATTTTGGCTGACCAGGGTATTACGAATCTTATTTGTTGATATTAAGCTACCTGTACTACTGAGAAGGGTTCGGACAATACGCTCAATAATAGTAGGATTTGGATTTCCCAATCTAGTGACAATATCATTTAACAGTATTGAGTTATATATTCCTCTGAGATAGTCAATTTTTTCAGCGTAAGATGATGTTTGCAATAAGTAAGGGAAAGCACTAAAGAGATAATTGTTAAAAATTTCTGTTGTATTCAGATTCTCTGAGAGAGATTGACCTGATAGGTATTCTTCAAATGACAATGGAAGAACTTCTATCTCAACATACCGACCAGTCAAATTTGTTGCTAATTGGCTACTCATAAAGTAGGCGTTTGATCCAGTCAAATAGAGGTCCACATTTGGTAAGATGAATAGACTATCTGCTACCAATTCAAATTTTTCAACATGCTGAATTTCATCTAAAAAGATATAGTATGTTTTCTCCCCAACTAACTGCTCTTTTATATAAGCGAATAATGTTTGAAAATGTCGCAGTTCATAGTAACTCAAATCTTCGAAATTGATGGATATAATCTGATCCTCGTCTACCCCAGTTGCTAGTAACTCCTCTTTATAGAGTTGAAAGAGAACAGATTTACCAGCTCGCCTCACTCCACTCACAACTTTGATGATTTGTCGGTCACGATGTCTTCTTAAAAAATCTAAATAATGTGGTCTTTTAATATAGTTCATAATAGATACCTCAAAGATAGTATAATACAAACAGACGTTATTTTCAAATATTTAGAAATAATATTTAATTTATTTGATTATTTCTAAGTATTTAGAAATAATATATGGAACTATTTTAACCCAAATCATTCATACCTCTCTCAACTAGATGTAACTTACAAAACCCCTGACCTCATGAGCCACTTTCTTCCTCCTCATGAGGTCAGTTTTACTTTCTGCTGTTCCAATATCGTTTTTCCTCGCTAGATTTCCTCAAAAGGGCAGACTCCTCCCTTGGTACGTCACACGATTTTTTCATCTCGACTGTTCTTTAATGCATCATTAACGAAGCTTTTCTTCTAGGTGGTTCATAAGGAACAGGAAGATTCAGGTTGACTTTTCTAATCCTAGAATAAAGTGCTGAAAACAATTCGGAATAGGCATAGAGACTAGACAATTTGAGGAGCTGCTTGCGTCCTGTTCGAACACATTTTCCTACCACGTGAAGAAAAAGATGGCGGAAACGTTTGATTGTTAAAGTTTGGAAGTCACCTCCAGCTAGATGTTTGAGAAAAAGATAGAGATTGTAGGCGATACAGCTCATCATCATACGAACTTCGTTTTTGATTAAGGTTGAACTATCCGTTTTATCGCCAAACAATCCCTCCTTCATCTCCTTGATGAAATTCTAGGCTTGACCACGTCCACGATAAAGCTGAAACTGGTCTTGGCTTGTTCCACTCGTCATATTTGTAACGAGAGAAATAACATCGGAGAACAAGTTTCCTTCTTTTCGTTCAGAGAACTGGCAGACACGACGCTTGTGCGACCAAGATCCTGCTTGATAGAGAGTTTCTGAGTAGGCGGAGTGGGGCAAGATGGTTAAGTCCTCATCCTGTTGGCAAGGGAGGGAAAGGTCTCCAAGACGGCTCAGAACAGTATTTTTCTTGAGTTTTATGAGGTAGTATTGCCCTGTTTTTTCAATTAAATCGTATAATTTTGGGATCGCAAAGCCACTATCCATTCGAAAGAGAAGTTGATTAAACCGTTCTAAAACAGGTGTGATAAAGCTGTCTGCCTCTTCAGAACAATAACGATTACCAGGACGAAGCTGGGCATTGAAACAATAACCTGTCTTCCCCTCGAAAGCATAAAGAGGATGATAGCCATGAGCACGATAGTGGGCGTTATAAGCAACACCTTCTTGCCATAAGTGGTGAAATGGGTAGAATCGATATCTACAATGAGTTGGTTTAGCTGGTGAAACTGTAAAAAGAATTCGACCAATTCAAGGTTGAGGCATCGCAAACTATGGACTGTTTCCTCGTCAGTTCTGGAAAGAAAACGGGATAAGGTTGGCTGTGAAGCAACCTGCCCTCCTTCCAACAATTTTGGAAAGTAGGCATCAGCTGACAATTCTTTACAAGCATAGTCCGTTCCATAGCCTGTTAACAGTTGAAAGAGGAACTGGACAAGGATATCTGAATCCGAATAACGACAGTAGCGGCGTTGCTCATTCGTTACTAAATACTTAGAAATCCGCTCTTTTAGTTTCAACTGGGAAAAAAGTTCCTGAAAAAAGATAAGACCACCATACTGGGTTAAATGACCTCCATCGAAAGATAGTTGGTAAAAAGACTTGTTTTGGAAGTGATGATTTGGTAAATTGTTCATGTGAGTTTCCTTTCTTTTTGTGTTTTTTTCTACACTTATACCATAAAGGGGAAACTCTTTTTTGTCTAGTAAAAAACACCCATTGGGTGAAAAAGAAACCATCCAGGATCTAAGCTAAGGCAAGGATTCTGGATGGTTTTTAGATTAGGGGTGAATAATTGGGGGGTTAAATGTCTTCAAGATAGAAAAAGAAATTGCACTGGAACGAAGAAACTGTATATTATCTTTGTGATACAGTAGTTCGTATTTTTCAACTACATAGGCTCCGAAAACTATAAAGTGATAACATCTAGATTTTTAAAAGGCTTATATAAATTGTGGTTTCATATCTCAATAATTATTGGTCTTAGTTATAATTTAGTGTAAATATCATGATGTGGAACTTAAGAAAGCTCGAAAAGCTACCCAATTCTCTAACCGTTAAGACGAATTAGAATACAGCATTTACAACACCTATGGTTCAAACTATGGAGTATGTTTTAAATAATTTTTAGCAAAATTCACACCATTACTTTTTAAGATTATGATAAGTGAACCACCAACAGCCATTGGATGTTATAGTAGATTGAAATAAGATGTGAACAACTCTATTAGGAAAGTTAAATTAATTTCTAGAAATGTTTTAGCAGCTACAGCGTACTATTCCAAACTCAACCAACTATAGTAGTTGGATTAATTATTTTCTATTGACAATAGTTCGCTAACTTCATTATAGAACTTTCAGCCAAACTTCATTATTTAATTCTCAAAAAATTTTTAAAAAAGCGCTTGCAAAAACAAAAAAATGTGATATACTTAATTCATGGATTGTTACTGGTTATGCAGGCAAAACCTAAACAAATACGAGATAAGAAGCGATATTTAGCTTTCTATTTGGTATGTGTTTAGGTTTTTTTGTTACCTATTTTCCGGGAATAGGTAGTCAACTGATGACCAAAAAATATAAGGAGGTCCAATATGGCTAAATATACTGAGTTAGCACAAGATATTATTAATCACATTGGTGGACGTGAAAATGTGAGTAGCGTTAAGCATTGTGTAACACGCTTACGCTTTACACTTAAAGATGAAAGTAAAGCTGATACAGATTATCTCATGGAGCGAGATGGTGTAGTAACAGTTATTAAGGCAGGAGGTCAGTATCAGGTAGTAATAGGTAACCATGTTCCGGATGTTTATGCAGAAGTATTAGCAGTAGGCAGCTTACAAGGTAGTGGAGCAGTAGATGCTGATGAAGAAGATAGTGTTAAGAAGAATCCTTTAGATGCTTTTATTGATATTGTCTCAAGTATTTTCCAACCTTTCCTTGGCCCACTGGCAGCAGCTGGAATTATAAAAGGGATTGTAGCTATTTTAACTGCTTTCTTCGGATGGACTGCTGCAAATAATGGAGCTGCTCTAGTTCTGACCGCAGCTGGTGACGGATTTTTCCAATTTCTGCCAATGATGATTGCTTTGAATGCAGCTCGTAAATTTAAGATGAATGAGTTCACTGCTTTAGCCATTGCTGCATCATTAGTATATCCTAACCTGGAAGCGAGTGTGAAGAGTTTGAGCGAAACTGGCGCATCTAACTTTTTTGGAATTCCTTTAAGTATGCCAGCAGGGGGATACTTGTCTACAGTTATTCCAGCGATTCTAGCTGTATGGGTAGCTTCTAGAATTGAAAGATTTATCAAAAAGATTACACCAGATACAGTTAAGCTTTTTGTGGTGCCGTTTGTAACTTTGATTATTTCAATTCCATTGACTTTCCTACTAGTTGGTCCTATCGCTAATACAGCGTCTGATTTACTAGGGGCATTCTTAAGTTCAGTTTATAATTTTAATCCTATTATTTATGGAGTCCTTCTAGGTACTTTATGGCAAGTGATGGTTATGTTTGGACTTCATTGGGGACTTGTACCGTTGGCAATACTTGAACTTACTCAAAAAGGGTCTGGTGTTATTCTAGCAGGTGCTTTGTTACCATGTTTTACACAAACAGGTGTCCTTGCAGCAATTATTCTTAAAACGAAAGAAAGTAAGGTAAAAGCAATTTCTACTCCAGCTTTGATTTCTTCAATCTTTGGTGTTACAGAACCAGCTATTTATGGTGTGACACTTCCAATGCGTACGCCATTTATTATCAGTTGCGTCGTATCTGGTATTGTTGGTGGATTTGTTGGAATGTTCAACGTAACTATGTATTCAGTAGGCGCTTTGGGAATTTTCCTTTATCCATCTCTTGTTAGTCCAGATGGTAATTTTGGAAGTTTATATGTAGCTTTAGTTGGCACAGCGATTGCTATTATCCTCTCATTTGCAATTCAAATGTTCTTGCCAGTCCCAACACTTTTTGAAAAAAAAGAGAAGAAAGTAGTCACTGAAGAAACTAAAAACGATAAAGTAGAAGTGGGGAATCAAGTAATTTCAAGTCCAATTGTAGGAAATATTATTCCACTTTCAGAAACACCAGATCCAGTTTTTTCTAGTGGAGCGATGGGACAAGGAGTAGCTATTGAACCAACTATTGGAGAAGTTGTTGCACCAGCAGATGGAACAATTCGTCTTCTCTTTCCTACAAACCATGCTATTGGTCTTGCAACAGATGATGGTGCCGAATTACTGATTCATGTTGGTATGGATACAATTGAGTTAGATGGATCTGGCTTTAAAGCTCATGTAGTTCAGGGTAATAGAGTTAAAAAGGGTCAATTATTGTTGAGTTTTGATATTGAGTCAATCAAATCAGCAGGCTATTCAGTCACAACACCAATCATAATTACAAATACTAGTAACTATCATAGTGTAAACACAATTGCAAGCGGTAAAGTCAACTTAGATCAAAACTTGCTAGAAATTAGATAGTCTAAATGGAGGTATGGGAGACGATTCAACTTCCATACCTCATTTTTGTGTTATACTATAGATACTAATAATTGGGTGAAGTTATGAAAATCAAAAAAATATTTAATAACAATGTAGTCCTATCTGAAATGAAAGGTAAGGAAATCATTGTAATGGGAAGAGGTCTAGCATTTGGTAAGAAAGTTGATGATGAACTTGATGAAAATAAAATAGATAAACGTTATATTTTATCTCAAAATCATAGAGAAGTTTTTTTTGAAATTCCTGTAGAATTATTAGAAGTTGCAGATAAAGCCATATCTTTTGCTAAATGTAAATTAGATAATGCTATTAAAGATACAGCTTTTCTATCGTTGGCAGATCATATGTATGGAGTTGAACAAAGAATTCGTGACGGATTTTTTATGAAGAATTTTCTCATGTGGGATATTAAACGGTTTTTTCCTAAAGAGTATGAGGCAGGTTTATATGCCAATGAGCTTTTGAGTTCCTATTTGGGTCAAGAATTACCCAATGATGAAGCGGGTTTTATGGCTTTAACCCTGGTTAATAGTGAGTTAAATCATCAGAATTCAAATGCTCGAGATTTAACACAGTTAATGGAAGAAATTATGACTATTGTGAAATATAGTTTGGAAATTCCTTTAGAACAAGATGATGTTTACGTTCAACGATTCATTACTCATTTAAAATTTTTTTGTGAGCGTGTATTAACAAATACGAAACAAGAAGAATTGGATGATTCTTTAATGTTTGAGCTAATGTGTCAGAAGTATCCTGTTGCATATGAAACAACTAAAAAGATTGCATTACACATAGAAAAAACTAGACAGTATTCTATTTCTGATGATGAGCAGTTATATTTAACGATCCATCTATCTCGGATTCGAAAGAAATAAAAAAGTCATGGAGATTTTTAAATGTCCATGATTTTTTGTTGTTGTCGCAGATGATAATTGTTAAAACTAACGGATCTAATAAATTAATTTATCTAAGTTTTACTGAATAGAATTATTATTCCAGTTACTGAAATCATGATGAATAACTTCTTCCAGATAAAAAATATCGTTAGAGTATGTGAACTTGAGAATACAACAATTTGCCATTCTATTTTTAATAGTTGTTTGTTCGTACTCTTCCCAGGCTCTTGCAAAATTTCGTATGGAACCTCCGTGGGAAACTATAAGAACTGTGTCTCCTTCTGTTTCTTTCATAAGAGAACTGATTGTGAAATTTATTCTATCTTGTAGTTCTGCTTGAGATTCTCCACCATAATAGACGAAAAAGTTTTCGTATGGAATAGATGGATTGAGTTCTTCACTTTCTCCTTCAAAAACACCAAAATTCCATTCTTTTAGACCTTTAATTCGTTTATAAGGCATTTTTCCATCGGTTACAATTTCTAAAGTGTCACACGCGCGCTCAGATGTTGAACTAAATGCACTGTCAAAGATAATTCCATGTTCTTTGAAATATTCACTTGCTACTTGAGCTTGGTAAATCCCAAAGTCTGTTAGCGGAGAATCACACCAACCTTGTATAAGATGACGTTTGTTGAAAAGGGTTTGTCCATGACGCATTAAATAGAGAGTTTTTTTCATCTTAATATCCTACAGTAGATTAAGTTTTTTAAAGGCATTATAAAGTCCATCTTGGCGAACATCATCTGTTATGATGTCAGCCATAGCTAGTATTTCAGGACCGCCATTACCCATAGCTACACCAATATGGCAGGTTTCGAGCATTGGAATATCAACTTTAGCATCACCGAAAGCGATGGTGTCAGTTCGATTTGCTCCTAAATGCTTAAGAATAATGTCAACAGCATTTGCCTTATTGATATCCTTTACTCCTAAGTCGCCAAATAGAGCTGATTCTCCTCGACCTCCCCAAGTACCAGCTTTCAGTTGTGGGAAAGCTGGTATAGAATCTAAGTGATCTTGGTATGAATGGAGAATAAAACTAATTTTATTAAGATCGCTTCGGTATAGTTTTCCATCATAAACCAATCCATGTAATGCATCTTCTGGCTCCATGTTTAAAATTTGGTTTTCACTAGCTCCTTTACCTAAAGCATAGATGCGTAGTATCTGTCTTGCAGCATCACGAAAATTACGGCTCGCAAATAATCCGTTATTACTTTCAAGATAGAACTCTAATCCTCTTGATTCAAGCCAATCAACAACTTGTTTGGCGGTCTCATACGGAATTAGTTGATGCATGAGAACTTGATTTTTGTACTCTATGTAGGAACCATTTCCTCCAATGATACCATCGAAGCCAATATCTAAAATTTCGTTTGGCATCTCAGCTTTACTTCGTCCAGTGCAAAGGAATACTAAGTGTCCATGTTTACGGGATTGTTGGATAGCTATTTTAGCTGAATCGGGTATGTGGTTATCGTAGTCAACAATTGTCCCGTCAACATCAAGAAAGATAATTTTTTTCATATTTCTACTCCATTCTTTAGTTTGATTTTACAGTATGATAATAAATCTTTCTACTGATATTCTAGCCAATTGTAATACTTTTCTAAGGTAAAATATCTATTTATCTATTTCATCTCTATATTTTCGGGGTGTTGTTTTGTAAATTTTTTTGAACTGGCGATTAAAGTTTGATAAGTTTTTAAAACCTACCTCGGAGGAAATTTCAAGAACAGATAGAGTAGAGTGTTGAAGGAGTTCAGTAGCTTTACGTAAACGATAGTGGATAAGATAGTCCATACAACTAACTCCCAAATTTTTTTTAAAGAAATTCATAAAGTGTGTTGGACTATAGCCACATAGTTTTGCTAGAAGATTAATTGATAAATCTTCCTGATAGTGTTCGCTTATATGATCGATAATTGTCCTAATTTTTTCTTCTCTACGATAACCATCTATTGATTGTTTACTTGAATAAACATAATTATGTTGAAAGAGAAGATGAAAAAGTTTTAGTAGCTCACTTTTTAATTCTAGTTCAAAAAATGTCTTCCTATAGTATCCTATTTCCATTGAATTAATTAGTGTTTGTCGAATTTCTGTATAACCAGGTTGATTAGGTTTAATCACTCGTTTAAAGTCTAGTTGTCCGTTATATAGGGGGTGTAAGTAATGAATTGATGCAAAATCTTTTGTAGAATAACCAATTAAGTCTAATTGAAAGTTGATTGCATCCATGTAGTGATAAGTATCTTCAATTGGGTGTATAGAATGTAAAGCGTTAGGACGTATTAAAATAATATCTCCTTTTTCACTGTTAAAATAGTCTGTATCTATATGGAATCTTGCTTGCCCTTCATGTACGTATATGATTTCCATATCTGTATGCCAGTGAAACAGGATATCAGGTAGGCCGTTTTCCATAATAGTTCGTGTAATAGAATAAGGAATTAATTCATTTTTATAAGGGGTATTTTTATGTAGTTGTCCAAGATCGATCATAAGTCTCCTCTTAATAGGATAGTATTGTTTTTTGCTATTATTGTGCAAGATTTGTAACTTTTATTTAATTATAATATAAGTATAGAAAAAAACAAAGGAGAAAATAAATGAGTAAATTTCCGAAAGAATTTTTATGGGGTGGAGCTACAGCAGCTAACCAGTATGAAGGCGCTTATAATGTAGGTGGTAAAGGTTTATCGGTTCAAGATGTGACACCTAGGGGTGGAATTCCAGTAAGTGATAACGATTTAAATCCATTCATTACAGAACTACCTACAGAAGATAATCTTAAATTGGAAGGAATTGATTTTTATCATCGTTATAAAGAAGATGTTGCATTATTTGCAGAAATAGGATTTAAGGTATTTAGAACATCGATTGCATGGTCTCGTATTTTTCCAAATGGTGACGAATTGGAACCAAATGAAGAAGGTTTACAGTTTTATGATAATCTTTTTGACGAATTAGCTAAATATGGTATCGAACCTTTAGTAACATTATCCCATTATGAAACCCCACTTCACTTAGCTAGAAAATATAACGGATGGGTTAATCGTGATTTGATTGGTTTTTATGAGCGCTATGTTAGAACTGTTTTCAATCGTTATAAAAATAAAGTCAAATATTGGTTGACTTTTAACGAAATCAATTCCGTTTTACATGTTCCTTTTATGAGTGGCGGTATTGCAACTCCAGTCGAAAAATTATCTAAACAAGATCTTTATCAAGCAGTTCACCATGAATTAGTTGCATCTGCTTTGGCAACGAAAGTTGGACATGAAATCAATCCAGAATTTAAAATTGGATGTATGGTTTTAGCTATGCCAACATATCCTATGACACCGAAGCCAGAAGATATATTGGCTGTGCGTGAGCTTGAAAATCAAAATTATCTATTCTCAGATATTCATGCTCGTGGTAAATATCCTAAATATATTCAAAGATTCTTTAAAGAAAATGATATCAATATCAAATTTGAATCAGGGGATAAGGAGTTATTAGCTGAAAATACTGTGGATTTTATTTCTTTCTCTTATTATATGAGTTCGGTTCAAGCACATGATCCTGAAAATTATCAATCAGGCATTGGAAATTTATTGGGAGGAATTGCTAATCCTTATTTGGAAAGTTCAGAATGGGGTTGGCAAGTTGACCCTATTGGTTTACGTATAGTGTTGAATAATCTTTATGATCGTTATCAGTTGCCGTTGTTTATTGTTGAAAATGGTTTGGGTGCTAAAGACGTTCTAATTGAAGGTGCGGATGGACCTACTGTTGATGATGACTATAGAATCGATTATCTCAAAAAACATCTACAACAAGTAGGTGAAGCTATTGAGGATGGAGTAGAATTGTTAGGTTATACTACATGGGGATGTATTGATTTAGTATCAGCTTCAACGGCCCAGATGAGTAAGCGTTATGGCTTTATTTATGTAGACAGAAATGATGATGGATCTGGAACATTAAATCGCTATAAGAAAAAATCATTTTATTGGTATAAAGAAGTGATTGAAAGTAATGGCGAAACGTTATATGATTAGTTCATAAAAAACAAGTTTAGATCCTCATCTAAACTTGTTTTTTAAAAATTGAAGGATGATTTTGGAGGATATGAGATGACATTGACTATTCATGTGTATTATAAATGCGATGGAGATAGTGCAATAAAATTTGCAAGAGAAATGCTTGAAGTAGGTATTGTTGCAGAAATTAGAAATCAAAAAGGTAACTTGAAATACGAATATTTTCTACCAATTGAAAAAGAGGGAACTATTCTTCTTATTGATCAGTGGATAAATCAAGAAGCTTTAGATAAACATCATCAATCCAAGACAATGCAAAAAATTTTAGATTTAAGAAAAAAATATCACTTGCAGATGCAAGTTGAGCGCTATATAGAAGATGATTCTGGGATACCAGAAAGCGATAAGTCGTTTATAGACATGGGGAATTAGAAGCATTGTAAGAGTTTTTGTAGTTTGAAAGTATCGAAAATCGCACAGATATCATTACGAGAATACAAGAGGATATTGTTCTATTTCCATTAAAAATTACTTCTTTCCTTAATAATAAGGAAAAAGAATACGTTTTCATCTTTTGGTTTGAGGTTTATAATAAGAGTATCAAAGTCAGGAGGAAAAAAGATGACTACTTTTAAAGATAGATTTTTATGGGGTGGTGCTGTTGCTGCTCATCAACTTGAAGGCGGATGGCAAGAAGGTGGCAAAGGAATTAGTGTTGCTGATGTTATGACTGCTGGTCGTCATGGAGTAGCTCGTGAAATTACTTCGGGAGTTTTAGAGGGTAAATATTATCCAAATCATGAGGCGATAGATTTTTATCATCGTTATAAAGAAGACATAGCACTTTTTGCTGAAATGGGATTCAAGTGCTTCCGTACCTCTATTGCATGGACACGTATCTTTCCAAAAGGTGATGAGTTAGAGCCGAATGAAGAAGGATTACAGTTTTATGATAATCTTTTTGATGAATGCTTAAAGAATGGTATTGAACCTGTCATCACTCTATCTCATTTTGAAATGCCTTATCACTTAGTGACCGAATATGGTGGTTGGAAAAATAGGAAATTGATTGATTTCTTTGCTCGTTTTGCAGAAGTCGTATTTAAACGTTACAAAGATAAGGTTAAATATTGGATGACTTTCAATGAAATCAATAATCAAGCGAATTATCAGGAAGATTTTGCACCATTTACTAACTCAGGTATTGTATATGAGGAAGGTGATAATAGAGAAGCAATTATGTATCAAGCAGCACATTACGAATTAGTTGCTTCTGCACGAGCTGTAAAAATTGGTCATGAGATTAATCCAGATTTTCAAATAGGTTGTATGATTGCGATGTGTCCAATTTATCCAGCTACTTGCAATCCTAAGGATATCTTAATGGCAATGAAAGCTATGCAGAAGCGTTATTATTTTGCTGATGTGCATGTTTTAGGTAAATATCCTGAGCATATTTTCAAGTATTGGGAACGAAAAGGTATTTCAGTTGATTTTACTGACCAGGATAAAGAAGATTTACTTGGTGGGACTGTAGATTACATTGGTTTCAGTTACTATATGTCCTTTGCTATAGACTCTCATCGTGAAAATAATCCTTATTTTGATTATCTTGAAACAGAAGATTTAGTGAAAAATAATTATGTTAAGGCTTCTGAATGGGAGTGGCAAATTGATCCAGAAGGTTTACGTTATGCGTTAAATTGGTTTACAGACCACTATCACTTACCACTCTTTATTGTTGAAAATGGTTTTGGAGCTATAGATCAAGTTGCAGCAGATGGTATGGTACATGATGATTATAGAATTGAATATCTAGGTGCCCATATTCGTGAAATGAAAAAGGCTGTAGTTGAAGATGGTGTTGATTTAATGGGTTATACTCCATGGGGATGTATTGATTTGGTTTCAGCTGGTACCGGTGAAATGCGGAAACGTTATGGCTTTATTTATGTAGATAAAGATGACAATGGGAAGGGAAGTTATAATCGTTCCCCGAAAAAATCTTTTGGTTGGTATAAGGAAGTTATTTCATCTAATGGTGAATCAGTAGAATAGTGTAAACAAACTGAGGTTATTCTCAGTTTGTTTAGTAAATTGGGGTAACATATGATTGGAAGTATTGCAGCAATTTTAACAACATTTGCATTTTTACCACAAGTTTTTCGTGTAGTTAAGACAAAGGATACGGAATCTATTGCTCTAGGTATGTATGTTATGCAAGTTATTGGTATTGCATTGTGGCTTGCTCATGGTATTCGTATAGGTGACTTACCTTTGATTTTAGCAAATAGTGTTTCATTTCTATTTTCAGGAATAATTTTATTTTATAAATTGAAGTATAAATAATTTTTTTCCATATCATTTAGGAAAATGAGGGAATTGTCATTGAAAACGCTCTATCTTATAATGAGATTAGATAACAAATAAGCCAACTTAGCACAGTTTTGATTGGATTTAAGAAAAGGAGAAAATATTATGGCAAAAGCTTTAATTATTTGTGCAGCAGGAATGTCTTCATCACTTATGGCAAAGAAAACAACAGAGTTTCTAAAAGGAAAAGGGAAAGATATTGTAGTTGATGCTATTAGTGCTACTGAAGGAGGGAAAGCTATCGCAGCAGCGGATTTTGATTTATATCTTGTTAGTCCCCAAACAAAAATGTACTTTAAGCAATTTGAAGAGGCTGGTTCTAAAGCAGGAAAACCAGTTGTACAAATACCTCCTCAAGCATATATTCCTATTCCAATGGGTATTGAAAAAATGGCCAATTTGATTCTTGAGAATATTTAATAAACATATAAAATGCTATTAAATATTTAAGTTAAGCTAAATTGTTTTGAGTCTGATATAAACTGATTTAAGTGTATAATATGCTTTAATATATGAAAACCTACGTTTTAGGAGGGAATAAATGTGTTAAACATTAAAGAGAAAGATATCCTTCAATTTTTAATAAAAAATAAGGAACGTTTTGTTACAAGCAAAGAACTGGCAGAATATTTATCCTGTTCAGATAGAACTGTTCGTAATGCACTGAAACTAATTGAGAAGACCATGATAATTCAAGGCGTCCAGTTGATTTCAAAACAAGGTCAAGGGTATCAAATATTTTTTGAAAATCAAGGCGCTTACCAGGAGTTTAGACAAACTTATGAACTGGAAGAAGACTATACGAAAACTGCGGTTTCAAAAGGTGATGATCGTTTAGTGTTTATCTTAAATAAATTATTATTTGAGCAAGTTCCAGTTCTTTTTGATGATTTAGCTGATGAACTTTACGTTAGTCGTTCAACATTATCTCATGATTTCAAAAAGATACGAGTGATGTTATCAGAGTATAATTTGTCTATTGAGAGTAGGGCGAATAAAGGAGTTTATGTCTCAGGCGAGGAACGTGATAAACGACGTTTTATCATAAATTATTTCCTAGAGAATCAATTTTTTAAAGCAATACATTGCTATGTGAAATTTAACTTTTTTGATCAAAATGTTCCATTAGAGGAATTTGCTAGAATTGTTTTGGATGAATGCCAAGAGGCCAACCTAAAACTATCTGATTTTGTACTACAGAATTTAGTAGTTCACATAGCATTGTCTATGATTCGTTTAAAATCCGGATTTAAAATAAAAAATATAGACTGTCAGATGACTGATGATGCAATAGAGAGAAAGGTTGCCCAAAGAATTCTTTCTAAAGTAAGTCAAGTAACAAATCAGGAATTTCCAGTTCAGGAAATAGACTACATTACTTTGCATTTGTTAGCTAAGAGTCAACAATGTCAAAAAAATCAGAAGAATATTTCTGAAGAAGTTTTAAAAAAATCTTTATTTAAAACATTTCAGGATTTAGGATTAGATGATATATATAACTTTTCTTCAGATTTCCAACTAATTGAAGGATTGATAACTCATCTAATGACACTACAAGTACGTTTAGAAAGTCGGATTACCTTAAATAACCCTTTGGTAGATGAAATTAAACGGAATTATAGTGATATATTCTTTATGACTAGAGAAATTCTTGCAAATATGGATATGTTCTTGGAGTGGTCAATATCAGATGATGAAGTAGCATATGTAAGTCTTCACTTTTTAGCTGCTATGGAACGTAGCAAAGAGAGTACTAAGTTTAATATTCTTGCTATTTGTGCAACGGGATTTGGTGCAGCCCAAATGTTAAGAAATCGTTTGGAAACGGAGTTTGGGAACCGAGTAGAAGTCGTTGATGTGATAGGCTATTATGAATTGAATCAAGAAAAACTTAAAGGAATAGATTTTATAGTGTCGGCTGTTGATTTATCAAATCTATATTTTCAAATTCCAGTTTTTAAAGTTAGTGTATTTCTTAAGAGTGATGAGATGGAAATGATTCGCAAAGCTATGGATCAGATGCAAGTTTCAAGTCATGTACAATCGTCAAAGATTAGCAAGTTTGAAAACAACAACTTTAGACAGTATTTTAGTAAAGAAAATTTTTTAATATGTACTAAATATGACAAGGAAAATTTACTTGAAAAGATGGTTGAGGGTTTATCTGTTGGTGAATCAAATGAGTTTGAACAATCTTTACTTTATGGAATTAAACAGCGCGAAGAATTAAGTTCAGTTGTTTTTTCTGAAAAAATTGCAGTTCCGCATCCTATTCAGCCCTTTGGTACAGAGGGAAAGGTTTCGGTTGCAATTTGTAAAGATTCGTTACTCTGGGATAATCAAAGTTCACATGTCCAGCTAGTATTTCTTCTATCTCCATCAATATATGGGAACGAAGGTTTAGCAACTGTGACTAAAAAGATAGTCTCTCTGACAGAGAATGATGAATTGCAAAATCAGCTAATATCTTGCAATAACTTTGAAGATTTTATTAACATATTTGAGAAGATAAAATAGGAGGTTCATATGAATCAAGAGGAACTGCAGGTTGCAGCATTTGAAATTATCCTGCATTCGGGAAATGCAAGGTCAGAAATACATGAAGCATTTGCAAAAATGAGAGAAGGTAGTTTTGATGATGCAGAAAGTAAATTAAATCAATCAAATGAGATAATTCTTGAAGCGCATCATGCACAAACCAAACTCTTGCAAGAATACGCAAGTGGAGTGGAAATTAAAATTGAAATTATCATGGTACATGCTCAAGATCATTTAATGACCACTATGACATTATTAGAAGTAGCAAAGGAAATGTTAGCTCTTTATAAGAAAGTTAACTAAATATGTGTTGTTATATAAGGAGGAAATGATATGGATAAAAAAGAACGACAAAAAATTGAACAACAACGTCGAGAGATAGCTCTAACTAATACTTTTTTTAATCGATATCTTCTTCTACGTTATTCAATAGCACTCTTCTTTTTTGGGAATATTTATTGGCTTTTGAATCAGTTTATTAGTCCCTCGCCTATTATTATTTTCCCCATTATGCTCATAGTATTTTCTATTTTAGCAACTATTGAACAATTTAAACTTTATGGAAATAGGAAAGAAAAGTTGGGAATAACACTAATGTTTGTTAGAATACAAATACTTATTTCAATAGGATTACTTGTTTTAACTTGGACAAGTTGGTTTACGAATCTTTTTCCGATTTTTGAAAATAACCAAGTAGCACGTTTATTTGTTTTTGTAGTTCTTCTATTAGGTTTAGTTCTGAGTTTGTTAGACATTAGAAGAATTAAAAAAATTTATAAACGAACAGATAAGGCTTATCAACAATTTGTCCAATTGGAAAAGAACTCACTTAGTTTATAATCCTGATCTAGTATCATTTGTATTTGAAACTAGTCTTTAAAAAGTAAAAATTATTATGTTTTATTAAGGAGGTCTATTTATGGATCAACAAAACGGGTTGTTTGGTTTCCTTGAAAACCATGTTATGGAACCAATGGGCAAACTTGCCCAGTTTAAAGTAGTACGTGCTATCACGGCTGCTGGTATGGCAGCTGTACCATTTACTATTGTAGGATCAATGTTTTTGGTATTCAGTATTTTGCCACAAGCTTTCTCATTTTGGCCAATTGTGGCAGATATTTTCTCTGCTTCATTTGATAAATTCACATCACTTTACATGGTTGCAAACTATGCGACTATGGGTTCTCTATCTCTTTATTTCGTTCTATCACTTGCATATGAATTGACAAAAATTTATGCAGAGGAAGAAGAACTCAATATGAATCCTCTTAATGGTGCCTTGCTTGCCTTGATGGCTTTTGTCATGACAGTACCGCAAATCATTTTTGATGGTGGAATTATGAAGACTGTGACAAGTCTAAAAGAAGGTGCAGTAATTGCAGATGGATGGGCAATGGGAAATGGAGTCGCACGTTTTGGGACAACAGGGATTTTTACCGCAATCATTATGGCAATTGTGACTGTTCTTATTTATCGTATGTGTGTTAAACATAATTGGGTTATTAAAATGCCTGAAGCTGTTCCAGAAGGAGTTTCTCGTGGATTTACCGCTTTGGTTCCGGGATTTGTTGTTGCATTTGTTGTTATCTTTATCAACGGTCTTCTTGTAGCAATGGGAACAGATATTTTTAAAGTCATTGCAATTCCATTTGGTTTTGTATCCAATCTGACTAATTCGTGGATTGGTTTAATGATTATTTATCTATTGACTCAACTACTTTGGATTGTAGGTATCCACGGTGCGAACATTGTTTTTGCATTTGTTAGTCCAATTGCTCTTGCTAACATGGCTGAAAATGCTGCTGGCGGGCACTTCGCTGTTGCAGGTGAATTTTCTAATATGTTTGTAATTGCAGGTGGTTCTGGTGCAACTTTAGGACTATGTTTATATATTGCTTTTGCCTCTAAATCTGAACAGCTTAAAGCAATAGGA
This sequence comes from Streptococcus pneumoniae, assembly GCF_001171885.1. Lineage (GTDB taxonomy): Bacteria > Bacillota > Bacilli > Lactobacillales > Streptococcaceae > Streptococcus > Streptococcus pneumoniae_A. Next base: position 20,298 of record NZ_CKQD01000006.1, on the reverse strand, counting down.
CGAGCATCTGTAGTTCCAGCCTTATTTAATATTAATGAACCATTAATTTTTGGATTACCTATTATCTATAATCCAGCCTTGGCTATACCATTTATTTTAGCACCAATGGTTACTGCTACTATTTATTACGTAGCGAATTCTCTAAACTTTATTAAGCCAATTATCGCACAGGTTCCATGGCCAACTCCAGTAGGGATTGGAGCTTTCTTAGGGACAGCAGATCTTCGAGCTGTATTAGTTGCTCTAGTATGTGCATTTGCAGCATTCCTAGTCTATCTTCCATTCATCCGTGTGTATGATCAAAAATTGGTGAAAGAAGAGCAAGGTATCTAATAAGTAAAAAAGTATATTCGAAGATAGAATCCATATAGTTTAAATAATGAGTGTTAACATTAGCAGTGAAGAGATCTTTTTAAGATATTCTTCTCTGCTTTTTCATTTTATTTTTTTGCTATGTAGGTTATGAAGCAAAATAGAAAGTAGTTCGAATAGTTGATAAACAGGAAACTACTGTTATTTAAAAAAACAATACAGTAAAGTATGTTATCGTAGAATACGAAACATTAGTAAAAAAAGTAAAAAGAACGCGTTTTATATTTGGGTTTGAGGTTTATAAAATAGGATTAACGTGCTGGAAATTTAGATATTACAGACAAAATAAAATATTTAAAAGCTACAGAGAAACATGGTATAATGTAACTAAAGGAGGTAGCATATGTCCTTAGATATAGATAAAGAAAAGATGACGATCATGGGAGTAGTTTTGGAAAACCGATCCGTTTTTAAGAGTGTTTGGTATGCTCTAAGTACAAATATGATTGAAGGATGGCGACCTACGGTTAGTGATGTTGAAAAATTACGAGATGAAGCTCTTGCTCTGGGGATGGCTTAATGAAGCGTAACTGTTATGATTCTTATGACTATATTGATCCGAATAATTTATATACCTATCCAGATTCTTCAGTTCTAAGAAATAAGCAGGAAGGAAAAAAGCACGCGAGCTTGAATATCGTATGATTGCTAGTAAGAGTTTGAAATTATTTATCAATCCTATCTTAGTTAATAGTTTAAAAGTAGTTTGTTTCACAACTACATAAGCTTAGAAAGGTTGAAAAGGGATAATTCTTTAATAACATCTGGATTTGTTAAAAGATATTTTGTCCACTACATTTTTTCAATTGAGTATTATTTGTCATAGATAGAACATTGCATTCAGAATAACGAAAAACGCATCAAAAATGGTGCGTTCTGTTTTTATGCTACATAAAAGGAGGACAACAAATTGAAAATTTTTAAGGGAGAGTTTTATCGAATCTCTGTATTAACAGACAAGTTAGTAAGGTTAGAATACTCTCAAACTGGAAGTTTTGAGGATAGAACGACACAACTTATCTATAATAGAGATTTTGGCCAAGTTTCGTTAGATTATATCGAGACATCAAACGTACTAGATATTATGACGGACTATTTTCATCTGCACTTTAATAAAGGAGAATTTAACGCCGAAAATTTATTTATAGAATTAAAAGGAAATTTTGCCGTATATGGTAGTCGCTGGTATTTTGGTGAATCGATTGAAACGTTAAAAGGAACAGCTCGGACTCTGGATAAGGCAGATGGAGCAATCTCGTTAGAAGATGGAATTATTAGCAGAAATGGTATAGCCTTATTGGATGATTCTCAAGGATTTATTTGGGATGAACAGTCTGGTTATATTGAGAGAGAAAATCAAATTGACCTCTATTTCTTTGCCTATGGGCATGATTATAGAGGAGCAATCAGAGACTTTTACCATTTGACTGGTTCGACACCCTTGTTGCCAAGATATGCTTTAGGCAATTGGTGGAGTAGGTATTGGCCTTATACGTCGGATGAATACTTGGATTTAATAGACAGATTTGAAACAGAGAAAATTCCATTATCTATCGGTGTTTTAGATATGGATTGGCATATAACTGACATTCCAGCTCGTTTTGGAAGTGGCTGGACAGGATATAGTTGGAATAGAAACTTAATACCAAATCCAGAACAGTTATTGCAACAACTTCATGATAGAAAGTTAAAACTCTCCTTAAATGTCCATCCTGCTGATGGTATACGGGCTTATGAAGAAGCTTATCCTCGAGTTGCCAAACGATTGGGGTTAAATGTAGAATTAGAGGAACCTGCTATTTTTGATTTTTTTAATCCATCTTTTAGGGAATCCTACTTTAAAGATGTTCATTATGAGCTAGAAAAGCAGGGAGTAGATTTTTGGTGGATTGACTGGCAACAAGGGACTCAAGGCATGTTGGATCCACTATGGCTTTTAAACCATTATCACTATCAGGATAGTTGTAAAAATGCAGAAGGTGGCTTGATTTTATCAAGATATGCAGGGCCGGGTAGTCACCGATACCCTGTTGGTTTTTCAGGAGATACCATTATTAGTTGGAATTCCTTAAGATTTCAACCTTATTTTACAGCGACAGCATCAAATATCGGTTATAGTTGGTGGAGTCATGATATCGGTGGACACATGCTGGGGGATTATGACGAAGAGCTACAAACCAGATGGCTACAGTTTGGCGTTTTTAGTCCGATAACTCGATTACATAGTTCTAGAAGTCCCTTTAATAGTAAAGAACCTTGGTTTTTTTCAGAAACAACATCTAAGATTATGAAGAAATACCTTCGCTTGAGACATCAGATGATTCCATATCTATATACCATGAATGTAAAGACACACGAGGAAGGTGCCCCTTTAATCAGCCCAATGTATTATTTCTACCCAGAGAATGATGAGAGCTATAATGTTCCAAATCAATACTTTTTTGGAACAGAACTGATGGTGGCTCCCATTGTAGAAAAGATGGATTTGGCATTCCAATCTGCAAAAGTGGATGTATGGTTCCCTGAAGGTGAATGGTATGACTTCTTTTCAGAGAAAAAATACACAGGTGGTGTGAAGTTAAGTGTTTATAGAGACATTTCGACTATGCCTGTGTTTGCAAAAAGTGGTGCCATCATTCCCTTGGTTGGTTCTGAGATAGATATGGGTGTTGATTTACCTGAAGTTGTAGATTGGTATGTATTCCCAGGCAAACAACATTCTTTTGAAATGATTGAAGATCAAAATGGTCAAAGATATAAAACAAGATTATCAATCGACTGGGAAATGGGGATGGTAGAGTTAACATTACAAGGAGATTCTAGTATCGTTCCAAGCAATAGAAGACATAGAATTCATTTTAAAGGAACGAATGTGTCTATCATTGAATTGCCAAATGAGAATGATACAGCTAGATTTGAATTGAAAGATAATAAAACAATATCTTTAAATGATGAAGTTTTTAGACTACTAAAGACGGCTTCTCTTCCATATGAATTAAAAGATAGATTGTTAAATCAATTCATCAATGCTAAAAATTCTCATGACTTAATGAATATCTTGCATCATCAGGATAAGGAATTGAGAGGGCGTTTGTTGGAAATGATATTTACTAGCGAAAACTAATTGAAATAATTAGAAAGTCATTTGTTTAGTGTATATGAAGCTTCGGTATGGTATTTGTTATCATTGGTCACATTGAAAATGTGAAATAAGCACCTACAACATAGACTTTACAACACTTCATGTTTCATATCATGGGGTGTTTTTCTATTTAAGTCAAAGCCCATCAAAAAATCTCACTATTCATCAGGCTAAAAGAAACCTAATCATAGTGAGATTGTGAAATTATAGTAGGGTTCGTATGGCCTCTTCAATTTGTTTTGGGTCTGTTTTTGAAGAAAAGCGCTCAAAGACCTGCCCATCACGACTGATGAGAAATTTAGCGAAATTCCATTCGATTCGTTTTCCTAGTGGGCCAGATTTTTGTTCTTTCAACCAAACATAGAGGGGATCTGCCTCCTTGCCGTTGACCTTGATCTTGGCAAAACGTGGAAAGGAGGTCTGATAATGTAGGCTACAGAAGGCATTGATTTCCTCTGCGCTACCTGGTGCTTGCCCCATAAACTGATTGCAAGGGAAGTCTAAAATCTCAAAACCTTGTTCTTGATAACGGTCATAGAGTTCTTGAAGTCCCTGGTACTGGGGCGTTAAACCACATCCAGTAGCAGTGTTGACAATCAAGAGAACTTTGCCACGATAGCTATCCAAGGGAGTTGCTTGGTTGTTTTGGTTCAAAACGGAAAAATCATAAAGTGAAGTCATGAGGGCCTCTTTTCTTTTTCTACATTGTAACAGTTTTTACTTTTTTCGTCGAGTCGGATGGAAGATATTGTTGAAGAATAAGCCCTCAATATGATAGAAACCGTTTACAAATAACTTTAAAAATGGTATGATTTAATTAAACCGGTTTACTTTGTTGCTATAAATCTCTAATTTGAGATTTAGTTCCTATTGATTTTACAATATGTTTATTGGAGTGTATACATGCAAACAAAAACAAAGAAGCTCATTGTGAGTTTGTCTTCACTTGTTTTATCAGGATTTTTATTAAACCATTATATGACAGTTGGAGCGGAAGAAACGACTACGAATACCATTCAGCAAAGCCAGAAGGAAGTTCAGTATCAGCAAAGGGATACAAAAAATTTAGTTGAAAATGGTGATTTTGGTCAGACGGAGGACGGAAGCAGTCCGTGGACAGGAAGCAAAGCTCAGGGGTGGTCAGCTTGGGTAGACCAGAAGAATAGTTCTGCAGATGCCTCAACTCGAGTCATTGAGGCTAAGGATGGGGCTATCACTATCTCAAGCCCTGAGAAATTAAGGGCAGCGCTTCACCGTATGGTTCCTATTGAAGCTAAGAAAAAGTATAAACTGCGTTTCAAGATTAAAACAGATCATAAAGTCGGGATTGCCAAAGTTCGTATCATTGAGGAAAGTGGTAAGGACAAGCGATTGTGGAATTCTGCAACGACGTCAGGAACAAAGGACTGGCAGACCATTGAAGCAGACTATAGCCCGACTTTAGATGTTGATAAAATCAAGCTGGAGTTATTCTATGAAACAGGAACTGGGACTGTTTCCTTTAAGGATATTGAGCTGGTAGAGGTAGCAGACCAGCCTTCTGAGGATTCTCAAACAGATAAACAGCTTGAGGAAAAGATTGATTTACCAATTGGAAAAAAACATGTTTTTTCTCTTGCGGACTATACTTATAAGGTAGAAAATCCTGACGTTGCTTCAGTCAAAAATGGAATTTTAGAACCTCTTAAGGAAGGGACAACCAATGTCATTGTCAGTAAAGATGGCAAGGAAGTGAAAAAGATTCCTTTGAAGATTCTAGCCTCTGTTAAGGATGCATACACAGACCGTTTGGATGACTGGAATGGCATCATCGCTGGGAATCAATACTATGATTCTAAAAATGAACAGATGGCCAAATTAAACCAGGAATTGGAAGGAAAGGTAGCTGATAGTCTATCCAGTATTTCAAGTCAGGCGGACCGCATCTATTTGTGGGAAAAATTTTCAAATTATAAAACGTCTGCAAATCTGACTGCCACTTATCGGAAATTGGAGGAGATGGCCAAGCAAGTGACCAATCCTTCTTCTCGTTATTATAAAGATGAAACTGTCGTTCGAACAGTCAGGGATTCCATGGAATGGATGCATAAACATGTCTACAATAGTGAAAAGAGCATTGTTGGGAACTGGTGGGATTATGAAATCGGTACACCTCGTGCCATCAACAATACCTTGTCTCTGATGAAAGAATACTTCTCTGATGAGGAAATTAAAAAATATACAGATGTGATTGAAAAATTTGTGCCAGATCCCGAACATTTCCGAAAGACGACTGATAACTCATTTAAGGCCCTAGGTGGAAACTTAGTGGATATGGGAAGGGTAAAAGTAATAGCTGGTTTACTGCGCAAGGATGACCAAGAAATTTCTTCTACCATTCGTTCGATTGAGCAAGTGTTCAAGTTGGTAGACCAAGGTGAAGGTTTTTATCAAGATGGATTCTATATTGACCACACCAATGTTGCCTATACGGATGCTTATGGGGATGTCTTGATTGATGGCCTGTCTCAACTGTTGCCAGTCATTCAAAAGACCAAGAGCCCAATCAATAAAGATAAAATGCAAACGATGTACCACTGGATTGATAAATCGTTTGCCCCTTTGCTGGTGAATGGAGAGTTGATGGATATGAGTCGTGGACGCTCGATCAGTCGTGCAAATTGCGAGGGGCACGTGGCCGTAGTAGAAGTGCCAAGAGGGATTCACCGGATAGCGGATATGTCTGAAGGAGAAACCAAACAACGTTTGCAGAGTCTTGTGAAGACCATTGTTCAATCGGATAGTTATTATGATGTCTTTAAGAATTTGAAGACTTATAAGGATATCAGTTTGATGCAATCTTTGTTAAGCGATGCTGGAGTCGCAAGTGTTCCAAGAACCAGTTACCTATCTGCCTTTAATAAGATGGATAAAACAGCCATGTACAATGCAGAGAAAGGGTTTGGATTTGGCTTGTCACTCTTTTCCAGTCGTATCTTGAATTACGAACACATGAACAAGGAAAACAAACGTGGTTGGTATACGAGTGATGGGATGTTCTATCTTTACAATGGCGATTTGAGTCACTATAGCGATGGCTACTGGCCAACAGTTAATCCATATAAGATGCCTGGTACGACAGAGCCAGATGCTAAGAGATCGGATAGTGATACAGGTAAAGTTCTACCGTCTGCTTTCGTTGGAACGAGCAAACTAGATGAGGCCAATGTGACAGCAACCATGGATTTCACTAACTGGAATCAAACACTGACTGCTCATAAGAGCTGATTTATACTGAAGGATAAGATCGCCTTTTTAGGAAGCAATATCCAAAACACTTCAACAGATACTGCTGCAACTACAATTGACCAGAGAAAACTGGAATCAAGTGTTCCATATAAAGTCTATGTCAATGATAAAGAAGCCTCCCTCACGGAACAAGAAAAGGATTATCCTGAAACCCAAAGTGTCTTCTTAGAATCGTCCGATTCGAAAAAGAATATTGGTTACTTTTTCTTTAAGAAGAGTTCAATCAGTATGAGTAAGGCTGTCCAAAAGGGATCTTGGAAGGATATCAATGAAGGACAGTCAGACAAGGAAGTTGAAAATGAATTTCTTACGATTAGTCAGGCTCATAAGTAAAATGGGGATTCTTATGGCTATATGCTCATCCCTAACGTGGATCGTGCCACCTTCAATCAAATGGTAAAAGAGTTAGAAAGTAGTCTCATCGATAACAATGAGACCCTTCAGTCTGTTTATGATGCCAAACAAGGAGTTTGGGGCATTGTGAAATATGATGATTCTGTCTCTACTATTTCCAATCAATTCCAAGTCTTGAAACGTGGGGTCTATACCATTCGAAAAGAAGGGGATGACTATAAGGTTGCCTACTATAATCCTGAAACCCAGGAATCAGCTCCAGATCAGGAAGTCTTTAAAAAGTTAGAACAAGCAGCTCAACCACAAACTCAGGATTCAAAAGAAAAGGAAAAATCTGAAGAAGAAAAGAACCATTCGGATCAAAAGAATCTCCCTCAGACAGGAGAAGGTCAGTCAATCTTGGCAAGTCTAGGGCTCTTGCTACTTGGGGCGGCTTATCTATTCCGTAGAGGAAAGAATAACTGATTTGTTCATCATCTAAGATGAATCACATGAAACTGTGGAAAATAGAAAAAATCCGAAGAAGGTCAAACATCTTCGGATTTTTTTCACTTCATTTTATCTGAGTGTAACATACTGTTGGGCAATCTCGCTAATGCGGTCAAAGTCGCCTTGGGAAGCGAGTTTATTGAGTTCGCCACCAATTCCAACGGCGTCTGCACCAGCAGCGAACCATTGAGGAATGTTGTTTAGGCCGACTCCTCCGGTTACCATTACGGAAACTTGTGGGATCGGTGCCTTGACTGCAGAGATATATGCTGGACTGAGAGCACTACCTGGGAAGAGTTTAATGATTTCACTACCGGCTTCAAGTGCAGTCGTTATCTCTGTGAGAGTAATACAGCCTGGAATGTACGGTGTGCTGTAGAGATTGCACATTTTTGCAGTTTCAGCATGGAAAGATGGAGAAACAACGTAATTTGCTCCGGCTAGAATAGCATCTCTAGCAGTTACGGCATCAATCACAGTACCTGCACCGATACAAACACTTTGATCGTCCTGATACAAGTCTACAAGTTCCTTGATGATTTGCCCTGCATACTGATTGGTATAGGCGATTTCAATAGCTTTGATACCGCCCTTGATACAAGCAATCGAGGCTTGCAGTCCTTCTTCCTTTGTATTTCCTCGAATAACAGCGACAATTTTTTGTTTTTTTAGTTCAATAATCGTATCTGATTTGGTCATGTAATTCTCCTAACGAATGATATCTTGTGCATTTGCCAGTAATTTTTCAATACTAGTTTCGGAAGTGGAGAGATGGTCTCCTGGAAGAGTACATTTGAGAGTTGCGCTCGCAACTGCAAAGTCAATGGTAGTTTTTAAGGAGGAATGATGGAGTAGTTGATAAAGGGCACCAGATATGAAGGCATCCCCGCTACCAACTCGTTGATAGACTGCAGTTTTTAGTTGGACAGACTCTTCAAATCGTTCTCCCAGAGAATAGGCCTGATAGACATTTTTGTCTTGTTCATCACTAGAGCGGAGGGTATGGAAAATGGCCTTGAAACCATAGGCTTCTTTTAATTGTCGCATGCGATTTTCCACCTCTTTTATGCTGGCTCTGTCTCTTGGGAACATCTCTAGATTTTGGTCATCAATCATGAGAGGATCAATACCAAAGCAATAGTCAGCGAAACGTGCAAACTTAGAAAATTCATACTTGGCTTCTAGGACTGAAATCATCTTTGTTCTCAGATTGAGGTCCATTGAAACGATAATCCCTCTGTGCTTGGCTTCTTCCAAGAGTAGGAGAAGGAGCGTACGAACCTCTTGACCGATAGCTACAGTGATTCCACTAAAATGAAAATGGCTAATCCCCTGAAAGAGAGAACCCATATCTAGCATGTTTGGCCGAATCTGGCTGATACTCGTATGCTTACGATCGTAGAAAACTTCACTTTGACGACAACCAAAGCCGTTCTCCAAAAAGTAGAGGCCGATTCGATCGCCAAGCCGACAGATTGAACTGGTATCGATTTGGTGCTGTTTCAAGAATGTGAGAAAACGATCTCCAATCTCGTTGGCAGGGAGTGCGGTAAAGACTTTCGTTGAGATACCCAGGGCTTGCAAATTACAAGCGATGTTAATTTCTGATCCGCCAAAATAAGTCGAACTGGCAACATGATCGCCGATACTGGTGGCATCTAATGGTGAGATTCGAATTAATGGTTCGCCAAACAGTAATATTTTCGTCATCCATTAGTTCCTTTCTGGTTTAGAATAGCCTTACTTGTCTAATACTTCTTTCAAATAAGCAGCGACTTCATCATCTTGGCAGTTTTCAAAGAAGTATTCTTGGAAGTATTTGCCAGAGATGGTGTCTTTGAGGAAGTCTTGGTCGATTGTTTTAAGGATGGTCATCAAATCATTGTAGGTGATTTGTTTCACCTCGTTTAAGATACGAGCGTTGCGTTGTTCAGGGACTACACGTTCTCTTGGGTAGCCACCGCCCATTTCTTCAGCAAATAAGCGTTCAAACATTAATTTGAGGGTCAATTCTGCCCCCCAGCCAAATCCTTTGGCATAAGGGATAGACAAGGCGTTACCACCATTGATTTGAGAATAAAGGTAAGCGTCAGTTGGGTCCACTGCTAGACCACAGACAACACCAGGGAAGCTGTTTAAAGCAAGCATAGCTCCTACACCCGTACCACAGCCGGTAACAACAAAGTCGACTGCTTTTGTATTTAAAAGGATGGCAGCCATTAGGCCGTTTTGTACGTATGTTAATGGGTTTTCACCTTCTTCTCCACGCATACCATAGTTAAATAATTGGTAGCCTTTTTTATCTGTTGCTTCTTTTAGACTATCGTAAATAATGTGATTCTTACTGGCTTGACTATTTTCATTGATTAATGCGATTTTCATAAGATCCTCTTTCTATTTTTACTCAGGTTGTTTTCCGATGTAGGCTAAGATACCGCCATCTACATATAGGATGTGGCCATTGACAAAGTCGCTGGCATCACTAGCGAGAAAGACAGCAGGGCCCATTAAATCTTCAGGATTTCCCCAACGTGCAGCAGGTGTTTTTGCAATGATGAACTGGTCAAATGGGTGGCGAGAACCATCTTCTTGCAACTCACGAAGAGGTGCTGTTTGAGGAGTGGCAATGTAACCCGGTCCGATTCCGTTACATTGGATATTGGCTCCACCGTATTCAGACGCAATGTTGCGGGTCAACATTTTCAAGCCACCTTTAGCGGCAGCATAAGCGCTAACCGTTTCACGTCCCAGTTCGCTCATCATCGAGCAAATATTGATAATCTTTCCATGCCCTTTCTTTATCATAGAAGGAATGACTGCTTTTGAAACGATAAATGGTGCGTTTAAGTCAATATCGATGACCTTACGGAAATCAGCGGCGCTCATTTCGCACATTGGAACGCGGCGGATAATACCAGCGTTATTAACGAGGATGTCAATGACACCAACCTCTTGTTCGATTTGCTTGACCATGGCTTGGATACCGTCCTCGTCTGTCACGTCACAGACATACCCATGGGCTTCGATGCCAACTTCACGATAAGCTTCAATCCCTTTATTGACCAGGTCTTGATTGATATCGTTAAAGACAATAGTAGCGCCGGCCTCAGCGTAGGATTTGGCAATAGCAAATCCAATTCCATAAGAAGCGCCGGTGATGAGAGCAATTTTTCCTTTTAAAGAAAACTGCTCAATTGAGAATGATGTATTTGTCATTTGATACTTCCTTTCAAATTTGTTAAGACTTCTCTATAACCAAATTATATTCTAGTAAACCGGTTTTGTCAATAATTAAATATTTTTATTTCTTAAAATCTTTGTTTTCCTAAAAAAACGGAAGATTTTGAAGTTTCTGTCTATTGCAATGGTTAAATAAGCAATGAAAGCGCTAATATTTTTTTGAAAAAACTATTGACAAGATAAAAATAAAGGTCTACAATGTAAAATATAGAGTAAACCGGTAAACTCAAAAAAGAAAGGAGAAAAGATGAAAATTGTACTTGTAGGGCATGGACATTTTGCCACAGGGATTTATAGTTCTTTACAATTGATTGCAGGCAATCAAGAAAATGTGGAGGCGATTGACTTTGTGGAAGGAATGTCAGCAGATGAACTCAAGCAAAAAATCTTACTTGCAATTTCAAATGAAGAAGAAGTTTTAATCCTAAGTGATCTCTTGGGAGGATCGCCATTCAAGGTTTCTTCTACCATAATGGGAGAAAATCCAGCCAAAACAATGAATGTTCTCTCGGGTTTGAACTTAGCTATGTTAATGGAAGCAGTCTTTGCTAGAATGACTCATAGCTTTGATGAGGTTGTTAATAAATCAGTAGTGGCGGCTCAGGGCGGAGTCGTAAATGGTAAAGAATTGTTTTCAACGGATGCAGAGGAAGAGGAAGAAGATTTCGAATCGGGTATTTAAAGGGTAAAAGAATGATAAAAAAGGTTACGATTGAAGAAATAAAATCGCCTGAGCGCTTCTTAGAAGTACCACTTCTGACGAAAGAAGAAGTCGGCCAGGCAATCGATAAGGTTATTCGGCAGTTAGAACTCAACCTTGACTATTTCAAGGAAGATTTCCCGACGCCAGCTACCTTTGATAATGTCTATCCAATCATGGATAATACGGAATGGACCAATGGTTTCTGGACAGGAGAACTGTGGTTGGCTTATGAATACAGTCAACAGGATGAATTTAAAAACATCGCTCATAAAAATGTTCTTTCTTTCCTGGATCGTGTCAATAAGAGAGTAGAATTGGATCACCATGATCTCGGCTTCTTGTACACACCGTCTTGTATGGCTGAATATAAGATAAATGGAGATGGAGAGGCCAGAGAGGCAGCCTTGAAAGCTGCAGATAAGTTGATTGAACGCTATCAAGAAAAAGGTGGTTTTATTCAAGCTTGGGGAGACTTGGGCAAGAAAGAGCATTACCGTTTGATTATCGACTGCTTGCTCAACATCCAACTCTTATTCTTTGCTTATCAAGAAACAGGCGATCAAAAATACTACGATATTGCAGAAAGCCATTTCTATGTTTCAGCTAATAATGTAATCCGTGATGACGCTTCGTCCTTCCACACCTTCTACTTTGATCCTGAGACAGGTCAACCCCTTAAAGGTGTAACGAGACAAGGGTATAGTGATGATTCATGCTGGGCACGTGGTCAATCATGGGGAGTCTATGGTATTCCTTTGACTTATCGTCACCTGAAAGACGAGTCCTGCTTTAACTTGTTTAAGGGTGTAACCAATTATTTCTTGAATCGTCTGCCAAAAGATCATGTTTCTTATTGGGATTTGATTTTTAATGATGGTAGTGATCAATCACGAGATTCTTCAGCAACAGCTATCGCTGTCTGTGGGATTCATGAAATGCTAAAACATCTCCCAGAGGTGGATGCTGACAAAGATATTTATAAACATGCTATGCATGCCATGCTTCGTTCTTTGATCGAACATTATGCAAATGATCAATTTACCCCTGGTGGGACAAGTCTCCTCCACGGTGTGTACTCATGGCATTCAGGTAAAGGAGTGGACGAAGGCAATATCTGGGGTGACTACTATTACCTAGAAGCCCTTATCCGTTTCTACAAAGACTGGAACCTATATTGGTAGGAGGAGAAATATGACAATGCCAAATATTATTATGACCCGTATCGATGAACGGTTGATTCATGGGCAAGGACAACTTTGGGTAAAATACCTAGGTTGTAATACGGTCATTGTTGCCAATGATGAAGTAAGCACGGACAAGATGCAACAAACTCTGATGAAAACAGTTGTGCCAGACTCAGTTGCCATGCGTTTCTTCCCTTTGCAAAAGGTGATTGATATCATTCACAAGGCTAATCCTGCTCAAACGATCTTTATCGTTGTAAAGGATGTGAAGGACGCTTTAACCTTGGTAGAAGGTGGTGTCCCTATTGAAGAAATCAATATTGGGAACATTCACAATGCCCCTGGTAAAGAGCAAGTGACACGCTCCATCTTCCTGGGTGAAGAGGACAAGGCAGCCCTCAAGGAATTGAACCAAACTTATCAAGTAACATTTAATACGAAAACAACTCCAACAGGAAATGATGGAGCTGTTGAAGTCAACATTATGGACTATATTTAAAAGAGGAGATCGTTATGTCGATTAATGTATTTCAAGCGATTTTAATTGGATTATGGACAGCTTTCTGTTTTAGTGGAATGCTGTTAGGAATTTACACCAATAGATGTATTGTTCTGTCATTTGGTGTCGGAATTATTCTAGGTGATTTGCCTACTGCTCTTGCAATGGGAGCTATTGGTGAATTGGCTTATATGGGATTCGGTGTTGGTGCTGGAGGTACTGTTCCACCAAACCCAATCGGACCTGGTATCTTTGGTACCTTGATGGCTATCACTAGTGCTGGTAAAGTCAGTCCAGAAGCGGCTCTTGCCCTCTCTACTCCGATTGCTGTGGCGATTCAATTCTTACAAACTTTCGCCTACACTGTACGTGCTGGTGCGCCTGAAACGGCGATGAAGCACTTGAAAAACCATAATTTGAAGAAATTCAAGTTCACTCTAAATGCAACAATTTGGTTGTTTGCCTTTATTGGATTTACCTTGGGTTGCTTGGGTGCCCTTTCAATGGATACCTTGTTGAAACTCGTAGACTACATTCCACCGGTATTGCTTACAGGTTTGACAGTTGCTGGTAAAATGCTCCCAGCTATCGGTTTTGCGATGATCTTGTCAGTGATGGCTAAGAAAGAGTTGATTCCCTTTGTCTTGTTGGGATATGTTTGTGCAGCTTATCTAAACATCCCAACAATTGGTATTGCAATTGTAGGTACTATCTTTGCTTTGATTGAATTTTATAACAAGCCAAAAACAGCGAATCATGTGGTAGAGGAGGAAGCACACGATGACTGGATCTAACAAATTAACAAAACGTGATTATCTTAAAACGTCTTTGCGGGCATTCTTTTGTCAAAATGGATTTAACTATAGTAACTATCAAGGGTTGGGATATGCCAATGTGATGTATCCTGCTTTGAAAAAACACTATGGAGAGGATCAGGAAGGTTTCTACCAAGCCTTGGAAGAAAACTGTGAATTCTATAATACCAACCCACACTTCCTGCCTTTTATTACCAGCTTGCACCTTGTAATGTTGGAAAATGGCCGTCCGGCAAAAGAGACACGTAGCATCAAGATGGCCTTGATGGGGCCATTGGCAGGTATTGGGGATTCTCTTTCTCAATTCTGTTTAGCTCCATTGTTCTCAACCATCGCCGCTTCTTTTGCTCAAGAAGGCCTGGTTGTCGGTCCAATCTTGTTCTTCCTAGCGATGAATACGATTTTGACAGCGATTAAATTGTCAACTGGTCTCTATGGATACAAACTAGGAACGACTGTGATTGATAAACTAAGTGAACAGATGGCAACGATTTCTCGTATTGCTAATATTATCGGTGTAACCGTAATTGCTGGTTTGGCAGCGACATCTGTGAAGATTATGGTGCCAATCACCTTTGCTGCAGGGGAAGTTAAAGCAGATACCAAACAAAGTATCGTAAGTATTCAGGGAATGCTTGATAAGGTTGCTCCAGCTCTTCTACCAGCCCTATTTACACTTTTAGTTTACTACTTGATCAAAGAAAAGAAATGGACAACATATAAACTCGTTATTTTAACAGTTATCATCGGAATTATCGGAAGCTGGCTTAAGATTCTAGCTTAATGGATACAACATTGTTTTATGGAATAGTGATTGTCTTGGCAGTGAGCCCCCTTTTACTGTCAAGCTTTCATTCTATTCGTCAGCAAAAGTTGCTTCGCAAACAGATGGAGCAACGAAAAGAGTATTTAGCTTCTTTAACATCTGGTGATGAAGTGTTGTTATTGTCTGGAATTCATGGAAAAATCATTTCTATCAAAGATGACTTGGTCTCCTTGCAGATTGCAAAAGGTGTGGTCATCTATGTAGAAAAGGAAAGTGTAATGGGAAAGACAAAAGAACTGCTTTTTAAGTAGTTCTTTTTCTGGTAATAGATAATGAAAGAAGAAAGAAGACAATTTTTTGAAAGAATTGATGGGGATCAATATCGTGATTATATCTTGTCCCACTGTTCACAAGACTATGAGAAAGTCAAGCGTTCCCTTGAACGCTTGATGGACAATCGTTTTATGTTTGATAGTCCTTGGGATATGGAACCTTGTTCAAAAATCCATCAAATCCAGCCGATGGTGTGGAATCAAGTATTTGAAGATGATCCAGAATGGGCTTATATGCTCAATCGACAAGAATATCTCTTGCAGTTTATGATAGGGTATCTGGTAGAAGGAGATAAGGGTTATATTCAAAAGTGTAAGTTCTTTCTATTTGACTGGATTGAGCAGGTGAGAGAATTTCGTCCTCAATCTTTGATGACTAGAACCTTGGATACGGGTATTCGTTCCTTTACTTGGTTGAAACTACTCTTGCTCCTCTTGAAATTTGACTTGCTAGAGGAGGAAGAACTAGAGAAAATTTTGGTCAGTCTAGAAAAGCAGATTGACTTTATGAAAAGCCATTATCGCGCCAAGTACACCCTTAGTAACTGGGGGATTTTACAAACGATTCCGATACTTGCAACCTATCATTTCCTTTCAGATAAGATGGACCTAGAAGAAGCTTACCATTTTGCTTTAAAGGAGTTGAAACAGCAAATTGAGACACAGATTTTAGGTGATGGAAGCCAGTTTGAACAGTCGATTCTCTATCATGTAGAGGTTCATAAAGCCTTGCTGGATTTGTGTCTCTTGCTTCCAGACTTGCAAGATAGTTACCAAGAGTTGCTGGAAAAGATGGCGACCTATATTCAAATGATGACAGGCTTAGATGGACGGACTCTGGCTTTTGGTGATAGCGATTCTACAGAAACGACAGAAATTTTGAGCCTGTCTGCTGTGATGTTGAACAAGGAAGACCTTCTTAACGGTCTGGATGTTAAAGTCGATTTGCTTAGCCTCTTGTTCCTGGGGCGAGAAAAGGTCAAGCGACTGCAGGAATTTGAAAAGAGAGCTTGGCAGCCTAAGTCCATGATCTTTGAAGACTCTGGACATGTCTGCATTAAGGATGAACATCGTTATCTATTTTTCAAAAATGGTCCGCTAGGAAGTGCCCATAGCCATAGTGATGAGAATAGTTTTTGCTTACAGTATCAAGGCCAACCTATTTTCATAGATGCTGGGCGTTATTCTTATCGGGAGATATATGAACGTTATCTCTTAAAGAGTGCTTGGAGTCATTCGACCTGCATTGTAGATGGGAAAGCTCCGGAAAGAATCACGGGATCCTGGAAATATGAATACTATCCTCACTCCCTGTTTTGTCACCACAAAGAAAGAGAGGGAGTGCATTATATTGAGGGGGCTTATTTGTCAGCAGAACCTGATTTGCCTTATCTTCACAGGAGAAAAATCCTCATGTTGGCAGAGGATGTATGGCTCTTGGTAGATGATATCAGGTGTCAAGGTCAGCATGAGGCGTTGACTCAGTTTATCCTTGACAAGGATGTGACCTATCAAGATGGGAAAATCAATCAGTTGAAACTATGGAGTGAAGTTGATTTTGATTTGGAAGCTACGATCATTTCTCCTAAATACAATGAGCTTGAAAAAAGTAGCAAACTCACCAAACACCAATTCTTTGAGAATCAGATGCTGGATTATACAATCATTGCGCATGAGAGTTTTGAAATCATCCGTCATTCTGTCTACCAGACAGATGGTCATCAAGTAGAAAATGCTCTGGCTTTTGAAGTGAAAAATGACGAAACAGACAAGCTGATTCTGTTATTAAGCGAGGATATTTGTGTAGGTGAAAAATTATGCCTCGTTGACGGAACAAAAATGCGTGGAAAATGTCTAGTATATGATAAAATAAATGAGAGAATGATTCGCTTGCAGTGCTAGAAATAGGCGTTTTGAATAGTGAATATGTTATAATGAGTATTAGTAGGAGGTGTTTTAGATTGGAGAAGAAACTGACCATAAAAGATATTGCAGAAATGGCTCAGACCTCGAAAACAACCGTGTCATTTTACCTAAACGGGAAATATGAAAAAATGTCCCAAGAGACACGTGAAAAGATTAAAAAAGTTATTCATGAAACAAATTACAAACCGAGCATTGTTGCGCGTAGCTTAAACTCCAAACGAACAAAATTAATTGGTGTTTTGATTGGTGATATTACCAACAGTTTCTCAACCCAAATTGTTAAGGGAATTGAGGATATCGCCAGCCAGAATGGCTACCAGGTAATGATAGGAAATAGTAACTACAGCCAAGAGAGTGAGGACAGGTATATTGAAAGCATGCTTCTCTTGGGAGTAGACGGCTTTATTATTCAGCCTACCTCTAATTTCCGAAAATATTCTCGTATCATCGATGAGAAAAAGAAGAAAATGGTCTTTTTTGATAGTCGGCTCTATGAACACCGGACTAGCTGGGTCAAAACCAATAACTATGATGCCGTTTATGATATGACCCAGTCCTGTATCGAAAAAGGTTATGAGCATTTTCTCTTGATTACAGCGGATACGAGTCGTTTGAGTACTCGGATTGAGCGGGCAAGTGGTTTTGTGGATGCTTTAACAGATGCTAATATGCGCCACGCTAGGCTAACCATTGAAGATAAGCATACGAATTTGGAACAAATTAAGGAATTTTTACAAAAAGAAATCAATCCCGATGAAAAAACTCTGGTATTTGTTCCTAACTGTTGGGCCCTACCTCCAGTCTTTACCATTATCAAAGAGTTGAATTATAACTTGCCACAAGTTGGGTTGATTGGTTTTGACAATACGGAGTGGACTTGCTTTTCTTCTCCAAGTGTTTCGACGTTGGTTCAGCCCGCCTTTGAAGAAGGACAACAGGCTACAAAGATTTTGATTGACCAGATTGAAGGCCTCAATCAAGAAGAAAGGCAACAAGTCTTGGATTGTAGTGTGAGTTGGAAAGAGTCGACTTTCTAAGATGAAAGGGAAATAACTGGCAACCTCTGTTAAGAAATAAAATAATCCCATCTAGCATGAGCTGGATGGGATTATTTGTCTATAAAATGAGAAATTATGGGAGTAATCTCCTAAATCAACTGTTTTTGATTTACTTCTTTAACTACTTGATAAAAGTTATAGAAGTAGACCAAACTTGAGATGATGGTTACGACTAGGAATATTGGAAATTTCCATTGGATGGGGTTTCTTGATTGTCTTGGCTCAAGACTGAAAAATCGTATAGTGAAGTCATTGATTGCTTTTCTCCTTCTGTTTGGTATTTTTAGGAGTTTTCTCCTCCTGTAATGATAGAAATCCGTAGGTCAGGGTTCCAAAAATGCTGCCGATAATCAGGCCATACATTAGGAAAGGACCACTTTTATCAAATTGCACGAGCAACTTTCCAAAATCTGAAAGGGACATCTGCTGAACGAAGACTTTATGAAAGATGAGTAGGGTAAAGAGGCCGATCTGAAGACCGATAAACACAACCCAGCTTCGAAATTTGATTTGGGCTTTGCTGTAGGTTTTGAGGATGATTTCTGATTTGTCATCCTTTTCAAGATGAAGCTCTTGGACGGCTTTTTGAGCTTTTATACTCATGAACAAAATGAGTCCAAAATAGATGTAGGGCATAACATTTCGAACAATTTCTATAAAGCTTCCGAACAAAATATAGAATAGGAAGAGAATGAAGGAAGAGTAAAAGATTTGGATCATGGAACGGGCGCAAGCCTTGTAGATAACCTCTTGACGGCATTCATCAAAAGGCCCTTGGATATGAAAGAAATTTCGAAGTAGGCGAGTTGTTAAGTCTTCTTTTTTCATGGGTGATTTCTCCTAAATGAACGATGCTATTTTGTTTCTTTTACGAATTGATAGAGATAATAAAGATAAGTGATAGAAGAAAGGCTAGCGATAGTCAGCAGTAAATAATATTGCCAACCGCTTGATATGAGCATCAGTTGTGGAAAAGATAGAATCATAAAGTATAGTGCTAAGTTAAGTGTGCGCGTTTTTGGGGAGTCAATCTTTAGATAAGTCAGTCCTTTGTTAAGGGCTAGAATAAAGACTAGCACGAGGAATGTCTCGTCGATTGGCAAGTTCCCTGAAATGATGATGAAGATGAGCAGAGAACTGAACAAAAGATGATAGGTAAGTAAAGTTACTAGTGATTTCATAAGGCACCTCCTAATCCTCATCCTGATCTTCCTTGGCTTTTGCAATGCGATGGGAGATGATAATTTGTATAATCACTCCGAAGAAGAAAGAATGGAGAATACTTGAAAAAATATTTTTAAAAGCGAGAAGAGACTGAAGATAGTCCTGGTTCTCACCTAGCAGTATATGGAGAAGAGGTGTTATAAAAAATATCAATAGACCAACAAACAAACCCGCTTTCAGACCAGGGTAGTGTAGTTGCTTACTTTCTTTCTCGCTCAGCATATCTGGATCAATAGCTGTGATGCCTGTTTTTTTGGTTTGGGAGAGCACATAGAGAGAAGAAATCATGGAAATCATAAAGACAATGATTGGATAGCCGATAGCGACAATTTGCGGGTATTTATAAGCGAGGACGAAGGGGATGAGATTACCTGACGAAGGGGATGAGATTACCTAAAGTCATGAGGTAAAAGAGAATCACAAAGATTTTATTTCCTATACGGTCAGCTTCGCGTCGTTTGTGTTCATCAAGTGGTCCTGAAATGCCATAAATGCGTTTGATAAGTTTTTCAGTGAGGGTTTCTTTTTTCATAAGTTGGCTCCTTTTTTAAAAATTTTCCTCCCAAAAGAGACTGTTGAGGTCAGTTTGGAGGCTGCGGGCGAGATTGAGACAGAGTTCCAGAGTTGGATTGTACTTGTCGTTTTCAATCATATTGATGGTCTGTCTCGAGACACCGATATCCTTGGCGAGTTCGAGCTGGGAAATACCCAATTCCTTGCGAAATTCTTTCACACGATTCATCTGGTCTCCTTTCTGATTTATGTCGTATATATTTGACTATATTATAGTCTTTTAAATATAAAGTGTCAAGTATTTTTGACATATTTTTTGAAGAGCTAAATTCCCAAACTAACTTCCACCGCTAGTAGAAGTGGAAGTTAGTCTGATAAAAATCGTAAAAACCA
>NZ_CKQD01000005.1 GCF_001171885.1 Streptococcus pneumoniae | reverse complement strand
AGCGCAAGTCAATCAGCGTCTGAATCAGCATCGGCAAGTGCCTCAACAAGTGCAAGTCAATCAGCGTCTGAGTCAGCTTCAACAAGTGCTTCAACAAGCGCAAGTCAATCAGCTTCAGAATCAGCATCAGAGTCAGCCTCAACAAGCACAAGTACATCAGCAAGTGTATCGACTTCAATCAGCGCAAGCAATTCTGTTGTTACAAGTAAGGGAATGCCGGAAATTGTTAAACCACTCCCTAGCCTAGATATTGATAGTATTATTAAATCGGATTCTATCAGTATGTCAGTTAGCACATCGGCTTCAACCAGCGCAAGTATATTAGCAAGTACGTCTACTTCAACAAGCACGAGTGTTTCAGCATCAATAAGTGCTAGCGCGTATGCTTCCACAAGTACAGGTGCTTCAGATACAATGAGCACAAGTGGGTCAGTAAGTACATCTCTGTCAACAAGTACAAGTACCTCAGACACAATGAGTACAAGTACCTCAGTAAGTACATCGTCGTTAACAAGTACAAGTGGATCAACTAATTCTCGACTACAAGAGACAACAACCAAATCAAGACAGGAATTACCAAATACAGGAGAGAAACAGTCTGTGAAATCAGGACTTCTTGGATTGATACTTGGTTTAACAGGTTTAGGATTGGTTGCCAAACGTCGTAAAAGAGATGATGAAGACTAACATTGACTTTCATAGTTAAAAGAACTTTCCTAGACTAAATAGAAAAGATACTGGGAAAAAGTCTTTAAAATCAGAAAAACGCATATTATCAGGTAAAACCCCTAGATAATATGCGTTTTATTATGTGACTTTCAGTCCGTCTCGCTCCGCTAGGTGCGAGACAAAAAAACCACCCGCTATGCGGGTGAGCGTCGAAGATTATACCCCAAAAACTCCAAACGCGATACAATAAAGGTGTTCAAGCCAATTGTAAAGCGAAAGGAGAAAAATATGGCGCAAAAGGCACATAGTTTATCACACACAAAGTGGATGTGTTCTATCACATTGTGTTCACCCCTAAGTATAGACGAAAAGTCATTTATAATCAATATCGAAGCAGTTTGGGAGAAATATTTTACCGATTATGTAGTTATAAAGAAAGGAGTTGAAATTATCGAGGGTCATTTAATGCTATACCATGTACATATGTTAGTAAGTATTCCACCAAGGATAAGTATTTCGAGTTTCATGGGTTATTTAAAAGGAAAAAGTGCACTCATGATGTTTGACAAACACGCCAATCTCAAGTACAAGTTTGGGAATCGGCATTTCTGGGCAGAAGGTTATTATGTAAGTACAGTAGGGCTTAATGAAGCCACAATTAAGAAATATATTCAAGATTAAAGAAATTATCCAGTGGATGATTTCTTCATGAGTATGAAAATTTGAGAACGAGTAAAGCATGATATAGCACTAGATAAATTAAGTGTAAAAGAATATGAGGATCCCTTTAGGGATAGTGGTAAGTAATACTAAAGCCTCTTTAAGAGGCAAGTGACGAGTCAAGAGCAATGAGGCTTGAACAAAGTGAAAGCCAGCGTCTTTAGGTGCTGGCTGGTAATTTGGGCTTATAGCCCTGGGACAAACCACCCGTTTGACGGGTGGTCATGATTATGAGAAAATGTCCTAAATCTTTTCCTCGGATTGTGCTTTTCCCCAACCCCTAATTGGTTGGGAAATATAGGATGATTATGACTGTATCATTTGGAAAATAGCTCTTTTTTTGGTATGATACATATAGTATAAAATATGTTTGAAGTAACTTTTTTTATTTTTTATTTTGAATAAAATCAGATTTATGAGGGGGAATTATGAGTAAGAAAGTAATTGTTCTTGCAGCAAATCAAGCTTATGTGAGTTATTTAGAAACAACAATTAAATCTATATGTAGCCATATGAAGCAGATTAAGTTTTATATCCTAAATGAAGATATTCCAACTGATTGGTTTCAGTTAATAGAGAATCATCTTGAAAAAATAGATTCAGAGATTGTAAATGTTAGATGTTCTTCAGCTATGTTTCAGGATTATAAACTTCCAACAGCGCATTTAAACCATGCTGCTTATTTTCGTTATTTAATTCCCCATCATGTAGTAGAAGATAAGGTTTTGTACTTGGATAGTGATATGATTGTAACACAGGATTTATCAGAACTATTTGAACTGGATATGCAAGGTTATCCTGTTGCTGCAGTTGAGGATTTACCGACAACATCGGATAAGTTTAATTCTGGTTTATTATTGATAGATAATAAAAAATGGAGAGAGGAAGATGTTGTGAAACAGTTATTTGATTTGACTGCTCAACATCATCATGAGGTTTATGGAGATCAAGGAATCTTGAATCTCGCTTTTCAGGATAATTGGTATCGTCTTCCTCTAACCTATAATCTTCAAGTGGGGTCAGATAGTCAGCAATTTACACTAGGGGATATGGCTTGGTATGATCTTTTTAAAGGAAAACCAGCAGTCATTCACTATACTACAGGTTTGAAACCGTGGCATCAACATCATTTTAATCGATTCAGAGAAGAATGGTGGTTTTATTATGGATTGTCATGGGAGGATGTTCTTCTTAGAAAATATCCTGTAAAAGAAGGATGGAGCGCTCTTGTTTCAAAACCACCTTATCAAACAGCTATTTACACGAATACCGTGAATTTGCATGAAGCGGAGAATCTGATCAAAGCTCTTCCACAAGTGAATTTTAATATTTTGGCCCACTGCTATTTTGCACCAGGAATTTTAATGTTAGAAAAGTATAAAAATGTTACTCTGTATCCGTGCTTTGACCCTTTGACGCATGAAAAAGTGTTCAATCAGTTAGATTTTTATTTAGATATTAACTATGAGGGCGAAATTTATAACATTATTCAAAAAGTAGTAGATAAGGGAATTCCTTTCTATTCTTTCCAAGCAACAAATCATGCACAAGAAATCTCTCACTATGTTTTTGAAAATCAGGATGTTCAAGGGATGATTCAGCATATTGGAAATTATTTACTGACTTTGGGAGAATAATAGAGAATATTGAGTCAATTTTAAAATATTTTAATATGGATAATTGAGAAGGTGAATGATGTTTTTTGTTGCAACAAAGGCAAATCCAAAAATAAAAAAATTAAAGAATTTATATCGAGACCTAGACCTTCCGTTTGCAATCTTGTATGTAGATTGCTTTGAAGACTTTGATTGTCTTACTGATGGGGAGCTTAGTCCCTTAACCTATTTTGTTAGTGAGAAGAAAAAACAACCTCTTTTTTTGAATCAACTTTCAATCCCAACTTATTGGGAAATTACGACGGATGGCTTTGAGGGTTCAGTTTATGATAGAGGAATCAAAAAGGCTACTATTTATTTCCATCATCCAATAGCAGAACGGTGGATTTCCAAAGTTTGCTGGTACGACGATGCAGGGCATATTACCTATGTGGACTATTATGGAGTGAATGGATGGAAGTTTTGTAGAGAATTGGTAGATGATGAAGGTGTAGTTCATTTACGTACAATCTATAATTCTGATGGAGACGAAGTGATAGTGGAATGGGTACAGCAAAATAAGATATCTTGTGTTACTCCAAAAAATAATCCCCTTATTTATCCAAGTCGTATGACATTTGTGAAACAAATGATAACAAATTTATTGGAACAAGAAAAGATTTGTATCATGGAGGAGGAAATCCTTGATCTTATTTCTTCTAATGAAAAATACGATATTTTTTATTGGGCAAGTAGTTTAGAAGAGGCAGATAAGGTAAAGGAAAAAGTCAATCAAGTTATTTTAACAACTCCGAAAGGGATAAAAGATTCTCCGTATCTCCATCTATATGGATGTGCTAGAGAAAGGAAGTTGCAGGATAGACCTCAAGCGGTTATTATGACAAATTCAGAATGGATAGAGGGCTTGGAGGAACTCTTACTTCAGTTTCCAGAAATTGATTTTCATGTCGGTGCAGTCACAGAGATGGGAAGTAGAATTACAAATCTATCTATCTATTCTAATCTACATATCTATCCCGGAATTAGCTATGATTTTTTCCAAGAATTGTTAGATAAAAGTACATTTTATTTAGATATTCAGTATGATATTGAAATTTTTGAGTCCTCATCCTGTGCAGTGGAAAAAGGTGTGCTACTTTATACTTTTAACCATCTAACTCATCATGAAGAATATAAGAAACTTGAAACTTGTTGTGATACAGTTGATGCTCTTGTTCAACACTTACGTCAAATTTTAAACAGCCCAGAATTGTATGGTCAGCTGGTAGTAAGACAAGCTGAACAATTAGGAGTGGCTAGTGTAGAGGATTATTTCCAATTATTTAATGAATGTGAGAGAGAATGTGACTGTCTATAATTTTAATCTATTGTTAGGGTTTGAACCAAATGGAGTTGATGTTGCTCAAGCTCATCGTCTTAAAATATTTCGTAAGTTAGGAGTAGAGACATATTTTGTGTTTACTCATTGGCCAAGTATTGATCAGTTAAATTATTTTTTATCAAAAGGTTATCGATACAATGAACTTCTTTTTGCTCAACTTCTGTTCACAGATCACTTGGTAACAGAGCCTGTGCTTTCTTCCAATGATATGGAGATGCTTCTAGGATTGGAGGAATCGCAACAAATTGATAGCTCTGATCAAGGTAAAACTTATAAGCTGGATAATGGAGAAATAGTCGTTTTTCGATATAGTAAATATTTTTTAAATAAAGTTCAATATGTGGATTATTTTTCAGAAGGATATTTACTGAAAAGGGAAATTTATTCTACGCGGAAATTGGTAACCGATTATTTTGTATTGAACTATCAAAATAATCAAATTTTAGCTGAACTAGGAAGACGTGTTTATCATAACCAAGACGGGAGTATAGCATTAGAGGAAATTTCTCTGAAAAAGAAACTCTATTATCTATTAAAAGATAGTAAATTAATAACCCATGAAGAACTAATGAAACTTGCTATAAACAAGCTCCACCTAAAAGATAGTGATATTGTGTTGATGGATAGGGCTTCTAATATTGATTTTGCTCGTCCGCTACTGGAACAATCTTCAGGTGCAAAACTAGGATTGGTGTTTCATTCGGAGCATACTTTTGGAGAACATCCCTTTAGCTATGAGTATTACTACCCTGTGAAGTATGCTCATCGTTTGGACTTCATGATTACATCTACTAACTTACAGGCAGAAATTTTGAAGGAGTCTTTTCAAAAAGAAGGGCAGCAAGTTCCCAAAATTTATACTATTCCAGTAGGGAGTTTGAAGTCTTTACAATATCCAGACAAAGTTAGGCAACCACAAAAAATTATGACTGCGTCAAGATTGATTTACTCAAAGCGAGTCGATTTAGCTATTAGAGCAGTTGTTTTAGCGCATCAGAAGGGTGCAAATATTGATTTTTCTATCTTTGGTCAAGGTATGGAATATAATGGGTTAAAAGAACTGATTTGTGAATATTCGGCAGAGGATTATATCCATCTAAAAGGATATGCGAGACTAGATGACGAGTACATAAAACATAGTATTTATCTAACAGCTTCTACAACTGAGACTTTTGGTTTGACTTTGATGGAAGCGGTTGGAGCAGGATTGGCTATTGTTGGATTTGATGTAAGATATGGTAATCCTACCTTTATACTAGATGGGGAAAATGGCTATTTAGTTCCTTTTGAAGGTAGAAGTGATCAGGAGTTGGTAGAGGATATGGCTCAGAGATTGGTTGAACTGTCTTCTAAAGATATGGAGGATTTTCATAGCAATTCTTATCAGTTGGCGCGTGATTACCTAGAGGAACGAATCTTAGAACTCTGGAATTGTTTTCTTGGAGAACAATCTTCAAGAATAATTATTAATTAGAGAATTTGATATTTTGTTAAAGAGACAGAGGAGTATGAGAATGGAAATGGAAATGAAAGCAATTGTTTTAGGAGCTGATAATAATTATCGTGATAAGTTGGAAACAACTATTAAATCTATTTGTTACCATAATAGAGATTTGAAATTTTATATTTTTAATGAAGATATTCCAAAAGAGTGGTTTTCTCTGATGGAGAGGAAACTGGAGAAAATAAACTGTGAGATTTTAAATATAAAAATTGATGCAGAAAAAGTAAAGCATTTTTCTACTCCAAATGAACACATCAAATACATGACATATTTTCGCTATTTTATTGCAGAATTTGTTAAGGAAGATAGAGCTTTATATTTAGATTGTGATATGGTTGTTAATGGAGATATAGATTCATTATTTAAAAAAGATTTTGAAGAAAATTATATCATAGCTGTTCAAGATAGTTGGGGGGGGGAAAACTTTAATGCAGGAATGATGATGGTAAATGTTCATAAGTGGAAAACTGATAATATTTGTCAAAATCTTTTAGAGTTGACTGCAGAAAAACATCAAGAAGTCTATGGTGACCAAGGAGTCTTAAATCTATTATTTGAACATAAGTGGAAGAAAGTATCTCCTCATTATAATTTTATGGTTGGACTTGATACGGTTGCTTATTTGGTTCAAAGGCCAGAGTGGTTTTTAAATAGTTGGGATGAAAACTATAAACCTGCTATTATTCACTATGAAGGCAAAGATAAACCGTGGAAGAAATCACCAAAAACAAGATATAGAGAATTGTGGTGGTTTTACAATGGTTTGGATTGGGAAACTATCTTATCACAAATGGATAGAAAGCCGACAACATTTAGTGACATTGCAACAGTGAGTTTATTTCATACAGCCATTTTTACAGATACGCAAGAGTTGGAGCATATAGAGTATCTGGTAGAGGCACTTCCGAGTGTTCATTTTCATATACTAGCGTATACTGACTTTGGACCGAGAATAATGGCTCTAGAATCTTTCAAAAATATATCGCTCTATCCTCATCATAATCCTTATCAAAATCAGGAAATAATGAGTAAGTTAGATTTTTATTTAGATATCAATCATGAGGGAGAAATTGCGAATATTATTCAAACAGTACATAGTATAGATATTCCTATTTATAGTTTTGATAATACAAGTCATGACTTGACGGGGAAAAGTTTTATTTTTGAAAATAATGAGCCTGAAAAAATGGTGCAATATATAAAAAAATGTTTTACTATTAACTAGTTTGATATTATTAAAATAGGAGAAAAAACAACCTCTTCGTATAATATTGAAGTTTTGAAAGAAAATTTTCTTAAAATATAAATTGTTAGTTAATAGCGTAGGTTGTTGGAAATTGATTAAGTTAGGAGACTAAAAAGTCATGAAAAAAATAATTGCTTTTGGTGCAGATAGCGGATATCAGGATAAAGTCGAAACTGCTATCAAATCTATATGTGCTCACAATCGTGAATGCAAATTTTATATTTTTAATGACGACTTACCAACCGAGTGGTTTTTGCTGATGGAAAAACGCTTGGAAGCTTTATCGTCAGAAATTGTCAATGTGAAAATAACAAGTCATAATTTACGGGAATACCGTTTACCCTATTCTAGTATAACTTATGCTGCTTTTTTCCGCTATTTTATTCCTAAATTTGTGACAGAAGATAAGGTTTTATACTTAGATTCAGATATAATAGTTAGGTCTAGTATAGATGAATTGTTTTCATATGATCTTGGAGATAGCCCACTAGCTGCGGTAGCAGATCCACTTGATTCTAGTACTTTTAATTCAGGTATGATGTTAATCAATGCAGATTTGTGGAGAAAAGAAAGCGCCACAGATTCGCTACTTGATTTAACCAATCAGTTTCACCAAGAAGTTTATGGAGATCAAGGAATTTTGAATCTCTTGTTCAAAGAGCGCTGGCGCCCTCTTTCTCAGAGGTGGAATTTTATGGTAGGGATGGATACTGCGGCACGTAACTGTCAGGTAGATAGTTGGTACAGTGAGTCAATAGAAATAGAAAAAGATGCAGCTATTATTCATTTTACAGGAGATAAACCGTGGGCGAATATTAACTTAAATCGCTTTCGAAAGGATTGGTGGTTTTATTACGGTTTAGAATGGTCGGATATTGTTATGAGAAAGGGGAATTTTAAAGTAGGATTTAATTCTCTAGTTTCTTCTCCGCCAAGATTGTATTCAGCTGTGTTTACAAATACATGTGATATTGAAGCTATAGAATATCTAATCAAAGAGCTACCACAGGTTCATTTTTCGATTTTAGCTTATACGCGTTTTGCACCAAATATAGTTGATTTACAAAAATATTTGAATGTTCGCATTTATCCGGTATTTAATCCTATGAATTTTATAAAGATTTTAGAAGAAATCGATTTTTATTTAGATATCAATCATGAGGGAGAAATAGCAAATATTATAGATGAGGTATACCGAATTGGAAAGCCTATTTTTGCCTTTGATAATACATGTCATAACAGAGAAAAAGTTTCCTTTATTTGTGATCATTCTCATCCTGAAAATATGGTTTCTAAAATAGGTGATTTGATAGATAATAAGGAGTTGGATTAGATGAAAGAGGAGTTAATCAGTGTAGTTGTTCCTATTTATAATGTGGAAAAGTATCTTCGTCTTTGTTTAGATAGTTTATTAGTGCAAACATACACTAATTTCGAAGTGTTAATGATTAACGACGGATCGCCAGATGATTCAGCAAATATTTGTAAGGAATATTTGACTAAGGATAGACGCTTTCAGTACTTTGAAAAGGAAAATGGTGGTTTGTCTGATGCGAGAAATTATGGGATAGAACATTCTAAAGGAGAATATATTACCTTCGTTGATTCAGATGATTGGTTAAAGGAAACATTTCTAGCGGATTTATATGAAGCTATTACTAGGACAGGAGCAGATATAGCTCTATCAACCTATGTAAAATATGATGATTCGCAATCTGTTTATAATATTCCGATTATAGGGGAATATTACGAGCGTATCTGGATGTCTGATGAGTTTATTAGAGAATTACCCAAGTTAGAAATGGAAGATAATTCGTACTCAAATTCATGGGCAAAACTATTTAAAAGGGAATTGTTTCGTACGATTCGTTTTCCAAAAGGTAAGTTAATTGAGGATACCAGAACAAATATTAAATTGTTTTTAGAATCCTCCAGACTTGTTTATATTAACAAATGTTTATATTTTTATAGGATAAGAGGCGGATCGATTATCCAGACTATTACAGAAAAATTATTAGAAGATGTACTGGATACTTTAGTAGAACGATTGTGTCTTGTTACAATGAAAGGACTCTACTCAAACATTTATAAAGAGACTCTCTTGGAATCACTTGGATTTAGAAGTTATCAAGCCTATACTTGTGGTTTGGAAAATACGGAAATCTATCGAAGATATCAAGAAATGATCTACTTAATCGAAAAGATGGATGAAAAATGATAAAATAGTTGATTTTTAAGTGAAGTTTGTTCGTAATTTGCTTGTTATGAACTGAAAATATGAGTAGTCGAAAAATAAGAAATGAAAGGTTTTAGCCTCAGCTAATAAGACTGAAGCTAGAGTAGAAAATCAGAAGTTATGAGCAGATTTTTTCTGCTTTTTTTGATATAATTATTATATTTGAGAATTATTTTAAATTTTCTTTTCTATTATTTAACTCTTGTTTTAGATAAAGTATTTAATTTTAAAACAGTGTTTGCTGATAATAAATATTCAAAAAATATAAGACAAACAACTTGGTCTTTAACGGTCATTTTCTGCTTTCGTAGATAGTTAGACAAGGTCACCTCTACTTACATCAGGATTAAACCAATTCATTAGAGGGGTAAATAGTAACATTGTAATCAGGTGTAGAAAGGGTCACTTATGAAAAATATAGTTTCATCCATCATTTTAAAAAAACTGAGTATTAGTTTTTTTCTACTATTTATATATGTATTGGGTGGTAGAATTAGTTTACCTTTTGTTGATTTGAATAGTAGAGATTTTCTAGGGGGAACGACTGCTTATTTAGCATTCTCAACCGCTCTTACAGGTGGGAATTTAAGAAGCTTATCTCTTTTTTCTATTGGTCTTTCACCTTGGATGTCTGCCATGATTTTGTGGAAGATGTTTTCTTTTTTTAAAGGGCTTACTGGAGGTGGAAAAGAATTACAAGATAGGCGACAGATGTACTTAACCTTACTGATTGCGCTTATTCAGTCAGCAGCTGTAGTTCTAAGTTTACCTGTCCAATCAAGCTATTCAACTGTACTGGTTTATATCTTAAATATCAGCCTCTTATGTGCAGGTAGTTTTTTCTTGGTCTGGTTATCGGATATTAATGCTAGTAATGGTGTTGGAGGATCAATGTTAATTATGCTGACCTCTATGATCATCAATATGCCACAAGATGTAATAAATTCAATTCAAATATTATCAATCCCTAAAGAGATAGTTGTTTTGATGCTTTTAATTGCACTTGTTTTCACCTACATAAATGTCATTTTATATCGTGCTCGTTACCGTGTAGCAGTCAATAAAATTGGTTTACATAGTCGCTTTAAACGCTATTCTTATTTTGAAATATCCTTGACACCTGCGGGAGGGATGCCCTATATGTATGTCATGACCTTTATGACCCTTCCCATTTATATTTTAATGTTACTTAGAA
Source organism: Streptococcus pneumoniae (assembly GCF_001171885.1). Classification (GTDB taxonomy): domain Bacteria; phylum Bacillota; class Bacilli; order Lactobacillales; family Streptococcaceae; genus Streptococcus; species Streptococcus pneumoniae_A. The sequence continues at coordinate 135,953 of NZ_CKQD01000005.1, read as the reverse complement.
TGGTTGATTCTCATAATCCTCTCTATACAAAATTGATAGAGGATTTGAACATTGGAAAACCTTTGTGGATTTATACCTATCTTTTCATCTTATTTGCTTTCAACTTTTTATTTGCTTTTGTTAATATGAGTGGAGAACAGATAGCTGATTCTATGAAAAAATCAGGTGAGTATATTTATGGGATTTACCCAGGGGAAGAGACAAGTCGGTTTATCAATAAATTAATTTTTCGATTTGCCTTTATCGGAGCTGTGTATAGTATTGTGATTGCAGGGCTACCTATGCTTTTTGTTTTATATGATGAGCGTTTTTTACGTTTGACGATGATTCCAGGGCTTTTATTTATGCTACTTGGGATGATTTTTATGGTAAGAGAAGAATTGATAGCTCTGAGACTGAATGAAACTTATAAACCACTAATTTAGGAGGATAGCATGTATTATTTTATTCCAGCCTGGTATGGCTCAGGGCGACAGTGGCATGCGGATATTACACCGTGGTATCGTAGCTTCTTTAAACTAGAATTTGACGATACTTTTAATCAAATTCGTTTATTCCAGCGACAAGAAATTACCTCTTACCTAATGATATTAGCTTATCAACCTCATCTACGCTATTTTTTACATCGCCATGGTGTCTTAGAAGCATCTGTTTATTCTATATTTGATGACATGCAAGATTTGCATGATGCACATGTCCAAGTGTTGAATATGTGGGATATTGAATGGGATAGAGAGTGTGAATTTCTATATAGTCCATTTGCAATTACTGTTTACAAACAAGGTAAACGGTATGCTCAAGTAGAACAAGGCGAGGAAGGTTTTATAAGTGATATACAATATTTTCATGAAAATGGTCAATTACTTGAACATTATATAATGGATGATCGTGGCTTTGTGTCAAGTGTCATTTATTTTAAAGATGGGGCTCCATCTTATCAGGAATATTTGAATTTGAATGGAATTTGGCAATTTAGAGAGTATCTGCAAGAAGATGGCAGAGTTGAAGTAAATCCTATTTTTTCTTATCAATATAAAAAAACAAGTTATAAAAATATAGGAGAATTGATTGCGGAATTCTTTGAAAGAAGACTCTTGCAACAATATAAGGAGGATGATATTTATATCCTACCTTCTCACGACAAACATAATGAATTTGTTTTATCACGTTTACCAGAGAATAGTACGAAAATTTTGAGTCTTTTTATTGGCCGCAACCCTCAAGAAAGTTTAAGCGAATTGAGTATGATTTGTGAAAAGGTTGATTTAGTTTTAGTCGATAGAGAGGATAGTCTTCAACAGTTACAGAGTCTCTATCCTGAAAAAGTCGCTAAATTTCAACATCTGTCTCCTTTTGATACTCGTTTAAGACTTGGAAGAAGTCAAAGAAAGAAAGAATCAATTATTTATTACCATCTTAATTTTGAAGAGGGACTTGATGAAGAAGGGATTTATGAAGTTCTATCATTTATTGCTAAGACAGACGATACAGAATTAGTTTTTGGTACTTTTGCTGCAAATCAGGAACAGATGAATCAAGTTGAAGAGATGGTACAAGATATGATTTCCCAACGTATCCAGATAGCTAATTTTGAAAAAGAATCAGATTATGGAGAAGCTGAGAATCCATTAGAAGAAAATGAGAATCAGAACTTACGCTATCAATTTATAAATATGTATGATGAGTCGGACTTGATTAAAAATTTAGAATATGTACGTTTGCTTATTGACCTTAGCCTGCAGCCTCATCTTTATACACAGATAGCTGCCATAAGTGCGGGGATTCCCCAAATCAATAGAGTCAAGACCGTTTATGTAGAACATTTAAAGAATGGCTATCTTCTTTCGGAAGTATCAGAACTTCACAAGGCTATGTCTCATTATTTAGATACACTCAAGGAATGGAATCAGTCGCTAATTTATACAATTGACAAAATTAAAGAGCATACAGGAAAACGTTTCTTAGAAAAATTGCATCATTGGATTGGAGAAGTAACAAATGGTGAGGGAACTTAAAATTTTACAAATTGGAATTGATAATTGGAAACACCATTATGATATTCCTGAAAACATGGATTGGTACTACTTCTGTCCAGATTCACCTCTTGCTATTCACAAAATGATGGAGATAGATAAGATTTCAAGTTTTCATGCTGTTTTGATAGAAGATGGGCGTTATCTAAGTGATTTGTTGCCTTTTTCGAAAAAATTAGATCCTTATACAGTTTTTTATCCTCAGGATTTTCAGTCAAGTGATTCTGATGTTTTAGATTTACTGAAAAAACGTTGTGCAAGAGCTATTGATTTCTCCGAACCAGAAAGATTGCTAAAAGATTTATCGACTTCTCTATTTGGAGGAGGATATGGCGATAAAATGAAACCTTCTACAATACAGGTTCACCATTCGTTTCAAGGAAGTGTCTCTTATCAAGGACATGAATATGTGGAATTAGAGGGAGATTTTGGTGAGGAGTTTTCTCAGCTAGCATATTGGAGTTATAATATTGCTGTAACACGCAGTCTACCAATTGAATTATGGCTTGAATATGAAAAAAGTTCAGGAGTTGAATTTAGATTTCGTGTCAAAAAGATCTTTGAAGGATCGATTGCTGATATTACAGAGGATCTTGTTTTTGAAGAGTCGGATTTGGCTTCTACTATTCTGATTGAGCAAACATATAATGTCTATTTGGCACTTTCTATTGAAGCCAGAGGAAAGGGGAAACTGAAAATAGGGAATCTTCATCAACGTTGGAGTAGAAAACAATTCGGTAAATTCGTTTTAGGTGGAAATACTCTTCATGATAACAAAAGAGATGAAATTAATTATTTCTTTCATCCAGGAGATTTCAAACCACCTTTAGCTATTTATTTTTCAGGATATCGACCTGCGGAAGGCTTTGAAGGTTACTGGATGATGAAAAATCTGGGCTGTCCTTTTCTTCTGTTTTCAGATCCTCGTATAGAAGGTGGAGCTTTTTATATAGGAAGTGAAGAGTTAGAAAGTAAGATTAGAAAAACTATCCAGTATTACCTGGATTACTTAGGTCTAACCTCTAGTGATTTAATTTTATCGGGACTTTCTATGGGGACCTTTCCATCGCTTTATTATGGCTCTTTTTTTGAGCCATATGCCGTTGTTGTTGGGAAACCTTTGACGAATATTGGAACGATTGCAAGACGTGGTCGCTTGGATGCACCGGGAGTGTTTAATACAGGATTTGATATTTTAAGACATCAAACAGGTGGAGTGGATTCTAGACATATGATTGAATTGGATCAATATTTTTGGAAATCCTTCAAAAAAGCAGATTTTTCGAATACGACCTTTGGTCTATCCTATATGAAGGATGAAGATATGGATCCTCAGGCATATGAAGAGTTGGTTGAATATTTATGTAAAACAGGTGCTAAAATACTTTCCAGAGGCACAGCTGGTCGACATAATGATGATACTGGGGAGAATGTTGCCTGGTTTTTGCATTTCTACCATATGGTTTTAAAAACAGGATTTGGACGAGGTGAGGTATGATTATCAGACAAAGACCAGATATCAAATGGGGAGACAGGCTAAATATGTATATTTACGGTACGAAGGTGACCTATCATTCAGACTCTCATGTAAGTATATATAATCCATTAGTTCCCTCAGGGACTAAAATTCAAGGTTGGGTTTCGCATACGAATTATCAAGCTGCCCGCAAACAACCGAGCCTTCCATTATTGAAACGAAAACAAGAATACCAAATGATAATGAAATTTGACTGTCTGCCTAAAAAAGGGGTGTACACATCGATTACATTTTTTGATCGATATGGTGATGTGATTGAAGAAAAAATTGAAAAAGATAAAAGATTTACGTTTATTTACCCGGAAGAAGCCCACACCTATCAAGTCCATCTTTTAAGTGCTGGTTTTGAATCTTTGGATTTTTATTCTTTTTCTATTGAGGAGATGAATCGTGATTAAAGAGGTTTATCAGAGTTTTCAACTTAGAAAAGTTACAAAAATTCTAAAAAAAATCAATGCATTAAAGAGGACGATGGAATCTTTGTCGGATCGAGAATTGACTGCAAAAACAGTGGAGTTTCGCCAACGTCTAGCTAAAGGAGAAACTTTGGATGATCTCTTGGTAGAGGCTTTTGCGGTTGTTCGTGAAGCGGATAGACGTGTATTGGGCATGTTCCCTTATGATGTCCAAGTAATGGGAGGGATCGTTATCCATGAGGGGAACGTCGCTGAGATGAATACTGGAGAAGGGAAAACTTTGACAGCAACGATGCCTGTTTACCTCAACGCTTTAACAGGAAAAGGGACAATGGTGATTACCCCTAATGCCTATCTTGCCAAGCGAGATGCCGAAGAGATGGGAGTAGTTTACCGTTTTCTAGGCTTAACAATAGGAGTTCCTTTTGTAGAGAGTGGTGAAGAATTGTCTGTTGAGGAAAAGAGGGAGATGTATGATTCTGATATTGTGTATACAACAAATGCTAACCTGGGTTTTGATTATTTGAATGATAATTTAGCATCAAACGAGGAAGGTAAATTTTTACGTCCTTTTGATTATGCAATTATTGATGAGATAGATGATATTTTATTAGACAGTGCCCAAACTCCTTTAATTATCGCTGGAGCTCCCAGAGTTCAGTCTAATCATTATGGTATTGTTAATACTCTTATGACCACACTAGTAGAAGGTAAGGATTTTGTTTTTAAAGAGGAGAAGGGGGAAGTTTGGTTAACGAAACAGGGAGCTAAGGAAGCGGAAAGTTTCTTTGGAATTGACCATCTATATAATGAAAAAAATGCAGTCTTTGCTCGTCATATAGCATATGCAATGAGGGCTCATAAGCTTTATACAAAAGATAAAGATTATGTTATTAGAGACAATGAGATGCTTCTTGTAGATAAAGGTTCTGGACGTTTATTAGAACAAACTAAACTGCAGGGAGGGCTTCATCAGGCGATTGAGGCTAAAGAACAAGTCAAACTATCTCCGGAAACACGGGCTATGGCTTCTATTACCTATCAGAGCCTCTTTAAGATGTTCAATAAGTTGTCTGGTATGACAGGGACAGGGAAGGTTGCAGAAAAAGAATTTCGAGAGACTTATAATATGACTGTTGTACGGATTCCTACCAACCGCCCTAAACAACGAATTGACTATCCAGATAATCTATATGTGACATTACCTGAAAAGGTATATGCTTCTTTGGAGTATATCAAAGAATACCATGCTAAGGGAAATCCTTTATTGGTCTTTGTTGGCTCTGTGGAGATGTCTCATTTATACTCATCGCTTTTGTTACGAGAAGGAATTGCCCATAATGTGCTGAATGCTCACAATGTGGCGAGAGAGGCTCAGATTATCTCCGAGTCAGGTCAGATGGGGGCTGTGACAGTGGCTACCTCTATGGCAGGACGGGGTACGGATATCAAACTCGGTAAGGGAGTTGCAGAGCTTGGGGGCTTGATTGTCATAGGAACGGAACGAATGGAGAGTCAACGGATTGACCTGCAAATTCGTGGACGTTCTGGTCGTCAGGGGGATCCTGGTATGAGTAAGTTTTTTGTATCCTTAGAAGACGATGTTATCAAAAAATTTGGCCCATCTTGGGTTCATAAAAAGTATAAAGATTATCAAGTTCAAGATATGACTCAGCCAGAGGTTCTTAAGGGACGCAAATATCGGAAGTTGGTTGAAAAGGCTCAGCATGCCAGTGATAGTGCTGGACGTTCAGCACGTCGTCAGACTCTGGAGTATGCTGAGAGTATGAATATCCAACGGGATATAGTCTATAAAGAGAGAAATCGTCTAATAGATGGTTCTCGTGCTTTAGAAGATGTGGTGGAGGAAATCATTGCTAGCTACATAGATCAAGTGACCGCTTCAAATTATGAAAGTCGAGAGTTGCTCTTCCACTTTATCGTGACCAATATTAGTTTTCATATTAAAGAGGTTCCAGATTATATAGATGTGACTGATAAAACTGCTGTTCGTAGCTTTATGAAGCAGGTGATTGATAGAGAGCTTTCTGAAAAGAAAGAATTGCTTGAGCAACATGGCTTGTATGAACAGTTTTTACGCCTTTCTTTACTCAAGGCTATTGATGACAACTGGGTAGAGCAGGTAGACTATCTACAACAGTTATCTATGGCTATCGGTGGTCAATCTGCTAGTCAGAAAAATCCGATTGTAGAATACTATCAAGAAGCCTACGCGGGCTTTGAGGCTATGAAAGAGCAAATTCGTGCTGATATGGTACGAAATCTCCTGATGGGGCTGGTTGAGGTCACCCCAAAAGGTGAAATCGTGACTCATTTTCCATAAGAGGAGAATATATGACAATTTATAATATAAATTTAGGCATTGGCTGGGCTAGTAGTGGTGTTGAATATGCCCAAGCCTATCGTGCTGGTGTTTTTCGGAAATTAAATCTGTCCTCTAAGTTTATCTTTACAGATATGATTTTAGCCGATAATATTCAGCACTTGACAGCCAATATTGGTTTTGATGATGATCAAGTCATCTGGCTTTATAACCACTTTACAGACATTAAGATTGCACCGACAAGTGTGACAGTGGATGATGTCTTGGCTTACTTTGGTGGTGTCGAAAGTCGCAGAGAAAAGAATGGGAAGGTCTTGCGTGTTTTCTTTTCTGACCAAGATAAGTTTGTTACCTGTTATTTGGTGGATGAGAACAAGGACTTGGTTCAACATGCCGAGTATGTCTTTAAAGGAAAATTGATTCATAAGGATTACTTTTCTTATACGCGTTATTGTACCGAATACTTTGCTCCCAAGGACAATGTTGCAGTCCTATATCAACGAACTTTTTATAATGAAGACGGAACTCCGGCCTATGATATCTTGATGAATCGAGGGAAGGAAGAAGTTTATCGTTTCAAGGATAAGATTTTATATGGGAAACAAGCCTTTATGCGTGCCTTTATGAAATCCTTGAATTTGAACAAGTCTGATTTGATCATTCTTGATAGAGAGACAGGTATTGGACAGGTTGTTTTTGAGGAAGCACAAGTAGCGCATTTAGCAGTAGTTGTTCATGCGGAGCATTATAGTGAAAATGCTACAAATGAGGATTACATCCTTTGGAATAACTATTATGACTATCAGTTTACCAATGCGGATAAGGTAGATTTATTTATTGTTTCAACTGATAGACAGAATGAAGTTTTGCAAGAGCAATTTGCTAAATACACCCAGCATCGTCCAAAGATTGTTACCATTCCAGTAGGAAGTATTGATTCCTTGACTGAGTCAAGTCAAGGGCGCAAGCCCTTTTCATTGATTACGGCTTCACGTCTTGCCAAAGAAAAACACATTGATTGGTTGGTCAAGGCGGTCATTGAGGCTCGTAAGGAAATTCCTGAATTAACCTTTGATATTTATGGTAGCGGTGGAGAAGATTCTCTTCTTCGAGACATTATTGCAACTCATCAGGCTGGGGACTATATCCAACTCAAGGGGCATGCGGAACTTTCGCAGATTTATAGCCAGTATGAGGTCTACTTGACGGCTTCAACCAGTGAAGGATTTGGTTTGACCTTGATGGAAGCTATTGGCTCAGGTCTCCCCCTAATCGGTTTTGATGTGCCTTATGGCAACCAGACCTTTATAGAAGATGGGCAAAATGGTTATTTGATTCCAAGTTCATCTGATCATGTAGAAGACCAAATCAAGCAAGCCTTTGCAGCTAAAATTTGCCAACTGTATCAAGAAAATCGTTTAGAAGCTATGCGTGCCCATTCTTATCAAATTGCGGAAGGTTTCTTAACAAAAGAAATGTTAGAAAAGTGGAAGAAAACAGTAGAGGAGGTGCTCCATGATTGAACTTTATGATCGTTACAGTCAAGAAAGTCGAGATTTACATGAAAGTCTAGTCGCTACTGGTCTTTCTCAACTTGGAGTAGTCATTGATGCAGATGGTTTTCTGCCTGATGGTCTGGTATCTCCTTTTACTTATTATCTAGGCTATGAAAAGGGAAAACCTCTTTATTTTAACCAAGTTCCTGTTCCAGCTTTTTGGGAAATTTCAGGAAATAATCAGTCTGCTCGTATTGAGGATATGACACAGGAGAGAGCTGCCATTCATTATGCTGACGGAATGCAGGCTCGCTTGGTTAAACAGGTAGACTGGAAAGACCTAGAAGGTAGAGTACGTCAGGTTGACCACTATAATCGCTTCGGAGCTTGCTTTGCTACAACGACCTATAGCGCAGATAGTGAGCCGATTATGACGATTTACCAAGATGTAAATGGTCAGGAAATTTTGCTTGAAAACCATGTGACGGGTGATATCTTATTGACTTTGCCTGGTCAGTCCATGCGTTACTTTGCAAATAAGGTTGAATTTATCACCTTCTTTTTGCAAGATTTGGAAATAGATACAAGTCAGCTTATCTTTAATACCTTAGCGACTCCTTTCTTGGTTTCCTTCCATCATCCAGATAAATCTGGCTCAGATGTTTTGGTTTGGCAGGAACCTCTCTATGATGCCATTCCAGGCAATATGCAGTTGATTTTGGAAAGTGATGATGTGCGTACTAAGAAAATCATCATTCCCAACAAGGCGACTTATGAGCGCGCTTTAGAGTTGACTGACGAGAAATACCATGATCAGTTTGTGCACTTAGGTTACCATTACCAGTTTAAACGCGATAATTTCCTAAGACGAGATGCCTTAATCTTGACTAATTCAGATCAGATTGAGCAAGTGGAAGCAATCGTAGAAGCCTTGCCTGATGTCACTTTCCGTATCGCAGCGGTAACAGAGATGTCTTCTAAGCTCTTAGACATGCTTCGCTATTCTAATGTGGTCCTCTACCAGAACGCTAGTCCACAGAAGATTCAGGAGCTCTATCAACTGTCGGATATTTACTTGGATATAAACCACAGCAATGAGTTATTGCAGGCGGTGCGTCAGGCCTTTGAACACAATCTCTTGATTCTTGGATTCAACCAAACAGTGCACAATAGACTTTATATCGCTCCAGACCATTTGTTTGAAAGTAGTGATGTTTCTGCTTTGGTTGAGACCATTAAACTGGCCCTTTCAGATGTTGATCAAATGCGTCAGGCACTTGGCAAACAAGGCCAACATGCCAACTATGTTGACTTGGTGCGATATCAGGAAACCATGCAAACTGTTTTAGGAGGCTAACATGTCAGAGGAAGATTTATTTTACAAAGACGTTGAAGGTCGCATGGAAGAGTTGAAACAAAAACCTATCAAGAAGGAAAAAGAAACTCGAGGGGAAAAGATTAGTAAGACTTTTTCACTCTTACTGGGTTTGATGATTCTGATTGGTTTGCTCTTTACTTTGCTGGGAATTTTGAGGTAAGTCTATGATTGAAATACTAATTGTTTTAGCTATTGTCCTCTCTCTTGCTTTGATTGTATTGGTAACCATCCAACCCCGTCAAAATCAACTATTTTCCATGGATGCCACCAGTAATATTGGTAAACCAAGCTACTGGCAGAGTAATACCTTGGTAAAGGTCCTCACTTTATTGGTGAGTTTGGCCTTATTCGTTTTACTATTAACCTTTATGGTAATCACTTACAAATAAAAGAAAACTTCAGATACTCACTTTTTGTGATTGGTCTGAAGTTTTATTTTTTACTGTCCATATTTTTGGTAAAAATCAACTTTTACTTGGATGAAGGTTTTGGCTTCACGTAGGAGTTGAAGAAGCGTGGCACGGGTTTCAAATTCTTCTCTTGTCTTGGGCAGACTGCGGTTACGGAAGACTTCCAGATAGCGTTCGATTTCATCTAGTAAATCAGAAGCAGGATTGGTCTGGCTCAGTTGACCTGCAATTTTTGAAAAGAGTTGCGCTAAAATTAGGCTTTCACTGGCAGCTAGGTGACAGGTGTTAATTTGCTGGGCCATATTTCGCAGGATACGACTTTGTCGCTGTCTCATCTCAAAGTAGTGGATATGGTAGTCGGTCTGGTGAAAGAGGTGGTCAGAGTGATCCAGATAGACCAGTCTGAGTGCTTCTTCCAAAAGCGTGTCTAATTCTGCTACCAGCTGTGCTCGGTTGCGTCCATCCCCTCTGGATAAATAGTATTTGAAGCGCTGGAGGATATCTTTTAACTTTTCTTCTACCAATGTGTGGTAGTGCTGAATTTCCTCTTCTCGTGAAGGCATGTAGAGATTGACCAGTAAGGCAAATCCTGTACCGATAGCAAAGAGAAGGAGTTCATTGACTAGAAGGTCTGGAGAGGTTGACTCTTGAATCAAGAGATGGCTAACCAAAACAGTGCTTGGTGTGATGCCAATTTCCCAGCCCATCTTGTAGGCTAGGGGCACATAGAAGGCAAGATAGAGGCCAAGGCTCCAGATATGAAATCCGCTCAGGTGAAAAGCTAGAACACCGATAGCCAGAGCTAGGAGCATGGAAAAGAGTCGATTGCAAGCCAGTTTTAAGGTACTTCTACGCGTATCAGATAGGCTCAAGAGAGCGATAATTCCAGCCGAAACTGCTGAGGAAAGATTGAGAAAATAAGCAAGCAGGCAGGCAAGGCAGGTAGCTAAGATGAGCTTGGTCGTACGTTGGCTAATAGACATAAGAATTTCCTGATAATACTCAATGAAAATCAAAGAGCAAACTAGGAAGCTAGCCGTAGGCAGTACTTGAGTACGGCAAGGCGAAGCTGACGTGGTTTGAATTTGATTTTCGAAGAGTATAAGTTAGAATAAAAGAGCAAAAGACAAAACCTGAGCAGGCTTGCCTTTATGAGTTATTTTTTACGAGCTGCTGCGTATTCGGCAACGGCGGTAAAGAGGACATCTGTAGAAGAGTTAAGGGCTGTTTCACATGAGTCTTGGATGACACCAATCACAAATCCAACCCCGACAACTTGCATGGCAATATCGTTAGAAATACCGAAAAGGCTACAAGCAACTGGGATAAGAAGGAGGGAACCTCCAGCAATACCAGAAGCACCGCAGGCTGAGATAGCTGCTACTACACTGAGGACAAAGGCTGTTGCAAAGTCAACAGGAATTCCAAGAGTGTTAACTGCAGCAAGGGTCAAAACGTTAATGGTAATCGCTGCTCCAGCCATATTGATAGTAGAACCAAGCGGGATAGAAACAGAGTAGGTATCTGGGTTGAGTCCAAGGTCATGGCAGAGTTTCATGTTTACAGGAATGTTAGCCGCAGAACTACGAGTGAAAAAGGCTGTCACACCACTGACACGGAGGCAGTTCCAAACTAGAGGGTAAGGATTGCGTCTCATAAAGAAGAAGGCAATCAAAGGGTTGACCACAAGGGCAACGAAAAGCATAGTCGTTACTAATAGAACCAATAAAATACCATAGTTGGCAAGGCTTCCGATTCCCTTATCAGAAATGGTTTTAAAAACAAGACCAAGGATTCCAAATGGAGCCAGGTTGATGATCCATTCGACAATTTTAGAAGTCACGTCAGCGATAGTTTTTAGTAATTCTTTACTATTTTTGCTGGCCTCTCTCATGGCAATCCCGAAAACAACTGCCCAAGATAGGATACCGATGTAGTTGGCAGTAATGAGGGCATTGACTGGATTGTCAACCAGTTTGAGCAAGAGGCTGCTGAGGACCTGCCCAATCCCATCTGGTGGTGCAATTTCAGTATTGGCACTATTTAGGGTAATTTCAATAGGGACGATGAAACTAGCTACAACAGCTACAAGAGCAGCAGCAAAAGTTCCTAGGATATACAAGAAAACAACAGTTTTCATATTGCTATCTTGTCCCTTTTGATGTTGGGAAAGGGCATTGGCAACGAGGGCAAAGACTAGGATAGGAGCAACAGCTTTTAGACCTCCGACGAATAAATCCCCGAGTAGACCAATTCCTGAGAGATTAGGAAGGGTCAGTCCTAGGATTCCCCCACAAAGCATACCAATCAAGATACGCTTGACAAGGCTTGCCTTATTCCAAGCATGAATGATTCTTTTCATAATACTCTCCTTTTTGTGTAGTGATTATGATTATAGTATAAATGATAGACAAAATCAAGAATTTTCTGTCTATTTTTTGAATATTTATGGAGAATGAGACTGATAAAAGTATGGTATAATGAAATAAAGGAGTTTTATATGCAAAAATTTATTCAAGCTTATATTGAAAAGCTAGATGTAACAACCATTATCGAGAATATTCTAACTAAGGTCATTTCTCTTTTACTGCTTTTGATTGTATTTTATATTGCTAAAAAAATGCTTCATACCATGGTGCAGAGAATTGCCAAACCTTCTCTAAAAATGTCTCATCATGATGTCGGGCGCCAAAAAACCATCTTACGTTTACTAGAAAATGTGTTTAATTATACGCTATATTTCTTTTTACTCTACTGTATTTTATCGATTTTAGGATTGCCTGTATCTAGTTTGCTGGCAGGTGCTGGTATCGCTGGGGTGGCGATTGGGATGGGAGCCCAAGGTTTTCTGTCTGATGTCATCAATGGCTTTTTCATCCTCTTTGAACGTCAACTGGATGTGGGAGATGAGGTCGTTCTGACAAATGGTCCCATTACTGTATCGGGCAAGGTTGTCAGTGTGGGAATTCGTACGACCCAGCTTCGTAGCGAGGAGCAAGCTCTTCACTTTGTCCCTAACCGAAATATCACGGTTGTTAGCAATTTCTCACGCACAGACTAGACCTGTTATTTTAAGTAATTTGTGGTACAATAGAGAGAGTTTGATAAAGGAGAAAAGATGGTTTTAGAAAAGCAGTTGGGCAATGGTTGTACCTGGATAGACCTAGACCTCGGAAAGTTGAATAAACTAGAAGATTTGTCAGAAATCTACGGTTTGGACAAGGAAACCATTGAATACGCACTGGATAGAAACGAGCGCGCCCACATGGACTATCACCGTGAAAGTGGGACGGTTACCTTTATCTATAATGTCCTAGACGTAAAAAAGGACAAGGCCTACTATGAGACTTTTCCCATGACCTTTATCGTGGAGTATCGTCGCCTGATTACCATTAGTAATACCAAGAACGCCTATGTCATTGAACAGATGACCCGTTATCTGGAGAATCATGATACGCTTTCGATTTACAAATTTCTCTTTGCCAGTCTGGAAATTATCAGTAATGCCTACTATCCTGTCATCGAGCAGATGGACAAGAGTAAGGATGAGGTTAATGGCCTCTTGCGCCAGCGGACGACCAAGAAAAATCTCTTTGCCCTGTCCGACTTGGAGACCGGTATGGTTTATCTTACTGCGGCTGCCAAGCAAAATCGGATTTTGTTAGAGCATATTCAAGGTCATGCCTTGTATCGTAGTTTTGATGAGATTGAGAGAGAACAGTTTGATGATGCCATGATTGAGGCTCATCAGCTGGTGTCCATGACAGACCTAATCTCTCAGATTTTACAGCAGCTTTCAGCCTCTTACAACAACATTCTAAACAATAATCTGAATGATAATTTGACAACCTTGACGATCATTTCAGTCTTGCTAGCGGTTTTGGCAGTCGTGACAGGCTTTTTCGGAATGAATGTTCCCCTACCTTTAACAGATGAGCCCCATGCTTGGCTCTACATCAGTTTGGCTAGTATAGGTTTGTGGATTGTCCTATCATTGTTGCTAAGGAAAATTGCGAAAAAAAGTTAAGAAAAGGAGCCAGAATGGCGATTGAAAATTACATGCCAGATTTTGCTGTGGAAGCAGTTTATGATCTGACAGTCCCAAGCCTGCAGGCGCAGGGAATCAAGGCTGTTTTGGTCGATTTGGATAATACCCTCATTGCTTGGAACAACCCTGATGGGACGCCAGAAATGAAGCAATGGCTACATGACCTTCGGGACGCGGGTATTCGCATTATCGTAGTGTCAAATAACACCAAAAAACGCGTCCAACGTGCAGTTGAGAAATTTGGGATTGACTACGTTTACTGGGCCTTGAAGCCCTTCACATTTGGGATTGACCGTGCCATGAAGGAATTCCATTATGAGAAAAGCGAAGTGGTCATGGTTGGCGACCAGCTTATGACCGATATACGAGCAGCCCACCGTGCAGGCATTCGCTCGATTTTAGTCAAACCCTTGGTCCAACATGACTCGATCAAAACGCAGATTAATCGTGCTCGTGAGCGCCGTGTGATGCGAAAAATCACTGAAAAGTACGGACCGATTACATATAAAAAAGGAATTTAACTATGGAAGAAATTCTCTGTATTGGTTGTGGAGCAACCATTCAGACGACAGACAAGGCTGGACTTGGTTTTACCCCCCAGTCGGCACTTGAAAAAGGTTTGGAGACAGGCGAAGTCTATTGCCAACGCTGTTTCCGTCTCCGCCACTACAATGAAATCACGGATGTCCAGTTGACGGACGATGATTTCCTCAAGCTCTTGCACGAGGTGGGAGACAGTGATGCTTTAGTGGTCAATGTCATTGATATCTTTGATTTTAATGGCTCTGTTATCCCAGGCTTGCCACGTTTTGTCTCGGGCAATGATGTCCTCTTAGTTGGAAATAAAAAAGATATCCTGCCTAAGTCAGTTAAGCCGAGCAAGATTAGCCAGTGGCTCATGGAACGTGCCCACGAAGAAGGCCTTCGTCCAGTCGATGTCGTCCTAACTTCAGCTCAAAACAAGCATGCCATTAAGGAAGTCATTGACAAAATCGAGCATTACCGTAAGGGACGCGATGTCTATGTAGTTGGGGTAACCAATGTCGGAAAATCAACCCTTATCAATGCTATTATCCAAGAAATCACGGGTGATCAGAACGTTATCACGACTTCACGCTTCCCAGGGACAACCTTGGACAAGATTGAGATTCCGCTTGATGATGGTTCTTATATCTACGATACACCGGGAATCATCCACCGTCACCAGATGGCCCACTACTTAACTGCCAAAAACCTCAAGTATGTCAGTCCTAAAAAGGAAATCAAACCCAAAACCTACCAGCTCAATCCTGAACAAACCCTGTTTTTAGGTGGTCTCGGACGATTTGACTTCATCTCAGGAGAAAAGCAAGGTTTTACAGCTTTCTTTGACAATGAACTCAAACTCCACCGTACCAAGCTTGAGGGCGCTAGTGCCTTTTATGATAAGCATGTTGGAACTCTTCTGACACCACCAAATAGCAAGGAAAAAGAAGATTTTCCAAAACTAGTTCAGCATGTATTTAACATTAAGGAAAAGACAGACCTAGTCATCTCAGGCCTAGGCTGGATCCGCGTAACAGGCACCGCCAAAGTCGCCGTCTGGGCACCAGAAGGCGTCGCCGTCGTCACACGAAAAGCAATTATTTAAAATAAAATCACTGAGCGAACAAAGTGAGCTCATAAAGAGATAGTTATTGCCGTGGTGTTTTGCCAATCTGTAGATTGGCAAGGGGCACAATTGAGACCAAGGCTCAATTGTGAGGTCAGGAAATCCATTTTTCAAAGATGAGATCTTTGGAAAATTAGTTCCGACCGTCCCTCACCACCTAAAATAACTATCAAAAAACAAGGAAGAAAATTATGTCATTAACATCAAAACAACGTGCCTTCCTCAACAGTCAGGCACACACCCTCAAACCCATCATCCAAATCGGGAAAAATGGACTCAACGATCAAATCAAAACCAGCGTTCGGCAAGCTCTTGACGCCCGCGAATTGATTAAGGTAACGCTCTTACAAAACACAGATGAAAATATCCACGAAGTAGCTGAAATTTTGGAAGAAGAAATCGGTGTGGACACAGTCCAAAAAATAGGACGCATCTTGATTTTGTATAAACAATCTAGCAAGAAAGAGAATCGCAAGATTTCTAAAAGAGTCAAAGAAATCTAAAAACCTACTCCAAACAACTGTTTTTACAGAGAAATAAAGGAGACTAGCCTATGGCAATCGAACTATTGACTCCCTTTACCAAGGTAGAGTTGGAGCCAGAAATCAAGGAGAAAAAACGCAAACAAGTTGGGATTCTAGGGGGAAATTTTAACCCTGTTCACAATGCCCATCTGATTGTTGCGGACCAAGTACGGCAACAGTTAGGACTGGACCAAGTTCTGCTTATGCCTGAATACCAACCTCCTCATGTAGATAAAAAGGAAACCATTCCTGAACACCATCGTCTCAAGATGCTTGAATTGGCGATTGAGGGGATTGAAGGTCTCGCCATTGAAACCATTGAGTTGGAGCGCAAGGGTATTTCCTACACCTACGATACCATGAAGCTTCTAACTGAGAAGAATCCAGACACGGATTATTACTTCATTATTGGTGCTGATATGGTAGACTATCTGCCTAAGTGGTATCGAATTGATGAGCTGGTTGACATGGTTCAGTTTGTGGGAGTTCAGCGCCCACGCTATAAGGCTGGAACTTCATATCCAGTTATCTGGGTGGATGTGCCTCTCATGGATATCTCGTCCAGCATGGTGCGGGACTTCCTTGCCCAAGGACGAAAACCCAACTTTCTCCTACCTCAGCCGGTGCTAGACTACATTGAGAAGGAGGGACTCTACTGATGGCCTATCAAGACTATATCAACTGCTCTCGTGAGACTTTGTTGGAAAAAATGGCAGAGCTTCTACCCGAGAAACGCTTAACCCATTGCTTGGGTGTGGAGCGTGCAGCTATAGAACTAGCCCAGCGATTTGGAGTAGATGCCGAGAAAGCAGGACTAGCAGGCCTTCTTCATGACTACGCTAAAAAGATGTCAGATCAGGAATTTCTGGATTTGATTGACCGTTATCAGTTAGACCCTGATCTCAAAAACTGGGGCAATAATGTCTGGCATGGCATGGTCGGAATTTACAAAATTCAGGAAGATTTGAATTTGCATGATTCAGAAATCCTGCGAGCCATTGAAATCCATACAGTCGGTGCTGGTCAGATGACCGACCTAGACAAAGTCATCTATGTCGCAGACTATATCGAGCACAATCGAGCCTTTCCTGGAGTAGATGAGGCGCGTGAAATTGCAAGTCTATCGCTCAATAAGGCAGTGGCCTACGAAACAGCGCGAACTGTGGAGCATCTAGCTCATCAGGGATTCCCTATCTATCCCCAAACCCTTGAAACCTATAACGCCTTTGTGCACTATTTGAAAGAGGACTAAATGAAGACGGCTTTTATAATCATTGATGTTCAAAATATTTTAGTGGAAACCGGTTTTCAGACAAATAGTCTATTGGAAAAAATATCTTATTTACAAAACCAGGCTAGAAGTAAGAATATCGAAATTATTTATGTTCAACATATTGAGAACGCTGAAGCTCAAACATCAGAAGATTGGCAGTTATCTGAGCTTTTAAACCGAAAACCTGATGAAAAGGTCTTTCAGAAGAAGTATAACAGTATTTTCAAAGAAACTGGTTTAAAAGAATACTTGGATAAACAGGGGATTGGAAAATTAGTTTTATGTGGTATGCAGACAGAATATTGTGTGGATACCTCTGTCAAGGTTGCCTTTGAATATGGCTATAAGCTGATTATTCCAGAAGGTGCTGTCACAACTTTTGATGGGGATGACATTCCAGCAGAAACGATAAATGAATTTTATGAGGACATTTGGGAGGATCGCTTTGCAGATGTCCTAGATTATAAAAATATTTTTTAAAAGAGGACTAAATGAACGAAAAAGAATTACTAGAACTAGTCGTGAAAGCGGCTGATGAGAAACGTGCGGAGGATATCCTCGCACTTGACGTACAAGATTTGACTAGCGTGACGGATTATTTTGTTATTACTAGTTCAATGAATAGCCGTCAGTTGGACGCTATCGCTGATAACATCCGTGAAAAAGTAGCTGATGCAGGCTTTAAAGGTAGCCATATCGAAGGCGATGCAGCTGGAGGTTGGGTCTTACTAGACCTCGGCGCTGTCGTTGTGCATGTCTTTTCAGAAGAAATGCGTGCCCACTATAACCTAGAAAAACTATGGCATGAGGCGCATTCTGTAGATTTATCTGAAACTTTATAGTCTTTTCCTTTATCTTTTATTACGGCGTTAACTCGTTTTGCCTAACTCCAGTTATGCCTGCAACTCGTTGCCTATCATTTTTTTATTTTAAGATGATAGGCTAAAATGGTCTCTCAGACCATTTTACTACTAAAAGCAAACGAAAAGACTATAGTGTACAATTGAACTCAGTTGTAGTCAACTGGGTTTCTTTGCTTATTTTAGAAAATTGGATAGAAAGGTAAAGGGCGAGTGGTGTTTGCCATGGAGGCTCTTGGTATCATGTTTTATGGCAACTTATGAAACCTTTGCGGCGGTCTATGATGCAGTCATGGACGATAGTTTATACGACAAATGGACGGATTTTTCTCTGCGTCATTTGCCAAAAACTAAGGAGAGAAAGAAACTCTTGGAACTGGCTTGTGGGACAGGTATCCAGTCTGTGCGCTTCTCTCAGGCTGGTTTTGATGTGACTGGACTTGATTTGAGTGCGGATATGTTGAAGATTGCTGAGAAGAGAGCTTCTTCAGCCAAGCAAAAGATTGATTTTATAGAAGGTAATATGCTGGATTTGTCCAAGGCAGGTAAATATGACTTTGTCACTTGTTATTCGGACTCTATCTGCTACATGCAGGATGAGGTGGAAGTAGGGGATGTTTTTAAGGAAGTCTATAATGCCCTTAACGAAGATGGCGTTTTCATCTTTGACGTGCATTCGACTTACCAGACAGATGAAGTTTTTCCAGGCTATTCCTACCATGAAAATGCGGAAGATTTCGCTATGCTCTGGGACACCTATGAGGACGCGGCGCCTCACTCCATCGTGCATGAGTTGACTTTCTTTATCAAGGAAGCGGACGGTGCCTTTAGTCGCCACGATGAAGTGCATGAGGAGCGGACTTATGAGGTTCTGACCTATGATATTTTGCTGGAACAGGCTGGATTCAAGTCATTCAAACTTTATGCGGACTTTGAGGACAAGGAGCCAACAGAAACTAGCACCCGTTGGTTTTTTGTCGCGCAGAAGTAGGAGATTAGCATGACCATAACGGGTATTATCGCGGAGTTTAATCCTTTTCACAATGGCCACAAATATCTGCTGGATCAGGCTGAGGGGCTGAAAATCGTTGCCATGTCAGGGAATTTCATGCAGCGTGGAGAGCCAGCGATTATAGATAAGTGGACACGGGCCCAGATGGCGCTGGAAAATGGAGCGGATCTGGTGGTGGAATTGCCCTTTTTAGTCAGTGTTCAGGCAGCAGATTTCTTTGGCCAAGGGGCTGTGGATATCTTGACTCATTTGGGCATTGATACTCTAGCTTTTGGGACGGAGGAAGTTCTAGATTATCAAAAAATCGCTGACTTATACACAGAGCAAGGTGCTGAGATGGAGAAATTTGTGAAAAATCTGCCTGATTCCCTCTCTTATCCCCAGAAGACCCAGGCCATGTGGAAGGAGTTTGCAGGTCTTGATTTTTCAGGTACTACACCCAATCATGTCCTTGCTCTGGCCTATGCCAAGGCGGTTGCAGGACGGAACATCAAGTTGCACCCGATTCAGCGTCAGGGGGCTGGTTACCATTCTGTGGATAAAAATGTGGACTTTGCCTCGGCGACAGCTCTGCGTCAGCATCAGTCAGACCAAGATTTCTTAGAACGCTTTATGCCTTCTGTTGCCCTCTTTGAGCAGGCTAGTAAGGTGAGCTGGGAAGACTATTTTCCCTTGCTCCGTTATCAAATCTTGTCCAATCCAGACCTAACCACTATCTATCAGGTCAATCAAGAAATGGCTGTGCGCATTAAAGATGCTATCAAGATAGCCCAGTCTGTGGAAGACTTGGTTGAGGCAGTTGCTACCAAACGTTATACCAAGGCGCGTGTCAGACGCCTCTTGGCCTATATTTTGGTGCAAGCTAGAGAAAGTGACTTGCCAGAAGGCATTCATGTCCTTGGATTTACTGAAAAAGGCAGACAACATCTTAAATCTCTGAAAGGGCAGGTCAATCTAGTCAGCCGAATTGGCAAAGAACCCTGGGATGCCATGACCCAAAAGGCAGACCAGATCTACCAACTGGGTAATCCAAGTATAGCAGAGCAGAATTTTGGAAGAGTGCCGATTAGAATAGAAACAAACTAAGTCTACCGAAAGGTAGGCTTTTTGAGATTTTTTACGAATAAATAGATAGAAAAGAAAATCTTGTACAAGTTCCTGACAATTTCTTTCTTTTTGTGTATAATAGTGGAAAAGAGGTAAAACGAGGTATGGTTATGGAAGCAGTTCTTTACTCAACATTCCGAAATCATTTAAAAGACTACATGAAGAAGGTAAATGATGAATTTGAGCCTTTGACGGTGGTCAATAAAAATCCAGATGAGGACATTGTAGTACTTTCAAAGAGTGAGTGGGATAGTATTCAGGAAACCCTGAGAATTGCTCAAAATAAGGAACTTTCTGATAAGGTTTTGCGGGGAATGGCTCAAGTCCGTGCTGGAAGTACTCAGGTCCATGTTATTGAGGAGTGAGAAATGCTGCTCAAGTTTACAGAAGATACCTGGGCAGATTATTGCTACTGGCAAACTCAGGACAAGAAAACGTTAAAAAGAATCAATAAACTAATCAAGGATATTCAACGTGATCCCTTTACAGGAATAGGTAAGCCAGAACCACTCAAGTATGACTACCAAGGAGCCTGGTCACGTCGTATCGACGCAGAAAATCGCTTGATTTATATGATGGATGGAGATAGCGTGGCTTTCTTGTCCTTTAAAGATCATTACTAAGTCTACTGCGAAGTAGGCTTTTTCTCAAGTCTCTACTAAACTACTATTTCTAAATAACAATTTTATTTTAGCAAATGTGTTCCAATTTCCCCAAAACATATTCTATTTTAGGTTTGTGAAAATCACTTTTTTATGGTAGAATGTAAAAGAATGTATGTCATTCGGAATAACAATAAAATGAGGTAAAAACATGGAAATCATGTCGCTTGCGATTGCTGTTTTTGCCGTCATCATTGGTTTAGTCATTGGATATGTCAGCATCTCAGCCAAGATGAAATCATCTCAGGAAGCTGCGGAGTTGATGCTTTTAAATGCTGAACAAGAAGCAACTAATTTACGTGGACAAGCTGAGCGTGAAGCAGATTTACTTGTTAATGAAGCCAAGCGAGAAAGCAAGTCTCTTAAAAAAGAAGCACTATTGGAGGCCAAAGAAGAAGCCAGAAAATACCGTGAAGAAGTGGACGCTGAATTCAAATCAGAACGTCAAGAACTCAAACAAATCGAAAGTCGTTTGACCGAGAGAGCTACTAGCCTCGACCGTAAGGACGACAATTTGACGAGTAAAGAACAAACACTTGAACAAAAAGAACAAAGTATTTCTGATAGAGCGAAAAACCTTGATGCGCGTGAAGAGCAATTAGAGGAAGTCGAAAGACAAAAAGAAGCAGAACTAGAGCGTATTGGTGCCCTGTCTCAGGCAGAAGCACGAGATATTATCTTGGCACAGACAGAGGAAAACTTGACCAAGGAGATTGCCAGCCGCATTCGTGAAGCTGAGCAAGAGGTCAAGGAACGTTCTGACAAAATGGCCAAGGACATCCTGGTTCAAGCTATGCAACGTATCGCTGGTGAATATGTAGCGGAGTCAACAAACTCAACAGTTCATCTGCCAGATGATACCATGAAGGGACGCATTATTGGTCGTGAAGGTCGTAACATTCGTACCTTTGAAAGTTTGACAGGGGTTGATGTGATTATCGACGATACACCAGAAGTGGTGACCTTGTCAGGATTTGATCCGATTCGTCGTGAGATTGCCCGTATGACTATGGAAATGTTGCTCAAGGATGGTCGTATCCACCCAGCTCGTATCGAAGAGTTGGTTGAGAAAAACCGTCAAGAGATTGACAATAAGATCCGTGAATACGGTGAGGCAGCAGCCTATGAGATTGGTGCGCCAAACCTTCATCCAGACTTGATGAAGATTATGGGACGTTTGCAGTTCCGTACTTCTTATGGACAAAATGTCTTGCGTCATTCGATTGAGGTTGCTAAGTTGGCTGGTATTATGGCGAGCGAACTTGGTGAAAATGCGGCTCTTGCCCGTCGTGCTGGATTCCTTCATGATATTGGGAAAGCCATTGACCGCGAGGTTGAAGGTAGCCACGTTGAAATCGGTATGGAATTGGCTCGTAAGTATAAGGAACACCCAGTTGTGGTCAATACGATTGCTAGCCACCACGGTGATGTCGAAGCAGAAAGTGTCATTGCAGTGATTGTCGCTGCAGCAGATGCTTTGAGCGCAGCCCGTCCAGGTGCTCGTAGTGAGTCTCTTGAAAGCTACATCAAGCGTCTCCATGATTTGGAAGAAATTGCTAACGGCTTTGAAGGGGTACAAAATAGCTTTGCCCTTCAAGCAGGACGTGAAATCCGTATCATGGTCAATCCAGGACAAATCAAGGACGACAAAGTCACAATCTTGGCTCATAAAGTTCGTGAGAAAATTGAAAACAATCTCGATTACCCAGGAAATATCAAGGTAACCGTGATTCGCGAGCTTCGTGCAGTAGATTATGCTAAATAAATAAGAAAGAGCAGTTGAAAAATTACTGCTTTTTTGTTACACTAGATAGAAAGACTGTAGAAGGATAGTTTGCGCAAAATGCTACTATCTGAAGGGAAATCTTATTTTATTTTTACAGACTGACTAAAAGGAGACACAATGGCAGACCGAGGCTTACTAATCGTTTTTTCTGGTCCTTCAGGGGTCGGAAAAGGAACGGTTAGAAGAGAGATTTTTGAGAGTTCTGAAAACCAATTTCAATACTCTGTATCGATGACGACACGCGCACAACGTCCTGGAGAAGTGGACGGTGTTGACTATTTCTTCCGTACTCGCGAAGAGTTTGAAGAGCTGATTCGTCAAGGACAGATGTTGGAATACGCAGAATATGTCGGCAACTACTATGGAACTCCTCTGACCTATGTCAATGAAACCTTGGACAAGGGAATCGATGTTTTCCTTGAAATTGAAGTTCAGGGCGCTCTTCAGGTCAAGAAAAAGGTTCCAGATGCTGTCTTTATCTTCCTGACACCACCCGATTTGGATGAATTGCAAGATCGTTTGGTAGGACGTGGAACAGACAGTGCAGAAGTGATTGCCCAACGAATCGAAAAAGCCAAGGAAGAAATTGCTCTCATGCGTGAGTATGATTATGCGATTGTCAACGATCAGGTGCCCCTAGCTGCTGAGCGTGTCAAACGTGTGATCGAAGCAGAGCACTTCCGTGTGGATCGTGTCATTGGTCACTATCAGGAGATGTTACCAAAATCTCCAACTACTCGATAAAATTTAGAAAATAGGTACAAGCAAATGATGTTAAAACCCTCTATTGATACCTTGCTCGACAAGGTTCCTTCAAAATATTCACTCGTAATCTTGGAAGCAAAACGTGCCCACGAATTGGAAGCAGGTGCGCCAGCAACTCAAGGTTTCAAGTCTGAAAAATCAACTCTTCGCGCTTTAGAAGAAATCGAATCAGGAAACGTTACAATTCACCCAGATCCAGAAGGAAAACGTGAAGCAGTGCGTCGCCGTATCGAAGAAGAAAAACGCCGCAAAGAAGAAGAAGAAAAGAAAATTAAAGAGCAAATTGCTAAAGAAAAAGAAGATGGTGAAAAAATTTAAGGTTGGGGGGACTCAATCTTATTTTTTCTATTGCAAGAATGTACTGATAAGGAGGAGGTGAGAAGATGGCCATAGCCAAGATTATCGTAGATGTGCCCTTGATGCAGACGGACCAGCCCTATAGTTACAGGATTCCGGAAGAGTTTTTGGGTATGCTGGAAGTTGGGATGCGGGTTCATGTGCCTTTTGGTAAGGGCAATCGCCTGATTCAAGGGATTGTTCTTGGTTTGGAGTCTCAATCAGACGAAGGAGAGATGGAGCAGGATTTAAAAGATATTGCTGAGGTGCTGGATTTTTCTCCTGTTCTCACGCAAGAACAACTCTGGCTGGCTGAGGAGTTACGCAAGTCCGTCTTTTCCTATAAAATTTCCATCCTCAAGGCTATGCTACCGGGATTTCTAAACTCCAGCTATGACAAGATTCTCTATCCTCTGGCAGGTCTGAGTCAGGAAGACCGAGTGCGTCTGTTTGGTTCAGAAGATTCGCTAGCCTTTTCTTCTCTGGATTTAGCTAAGCAAGCCGAAATGATGCGTTTGACTAGAAAAGGCCTGCTTGGTCTGGAATATCAGGCGATTGATCAAAAGAAGGTCAAGACCCAGTCTTGGTATGAGGTAGACCTTGTTCAGTTAGAAGGTGTAGAGATTTCTACACGCGCCAAGAAAAAGTTAGAACTGAGAGACTATCTGCTGTCTCATCCTGAGAGTGCTTCCTTGGCTAGTTTGTTAGAGTCCTACTCGCGGGAGCAAGTAAACTTCTTTGTGGAACAAGGTGCTGTGACCATGATCCAAAAGGAAGTGCAACGCTCAGCTGCTTATTTTGAAGGGATTGAAGCAAGTCAGCCTTTGGAATTGAATCCAGAGCAAAGACAGGCGCGTGATGCGGTTGTGAGTGCGATTGGTAGTCATCAGCCTCCCTTCCTCCTTCAAGGGATTACAGGAAGTGGGAAGACCGAGGTTTACTTGCAGATTATCCAAGGGGCCTTGGATAAGGGCAAGACAGCTATTTTGCTGGTGCCTGAGATTTCCCTGACTCCACAGATGACGGAGCGTTTTATTGCACGTTTTGGGGACAAGGTAGCCATTCTTCACTCAGGCCTGTCCAATGGTGAAAAGTATGATGAATGGCGCAAGGTGGAGCGTGGCGATGCACAAGTTGTGGTTGGCGCCAGATCGGCCATCTTTGCTCCGCTGAAAAATCTAGGTGTCATGATTATCGATGAGGAGCATGAAGCGACTTATAAGCAGGATAGCAATCCCCGTTACCATGCCAGAGAGGTGGCTATTTTACGGGCCCAGTATAATCAAGCAGCTCTGGTGCTTGGGTCTGCTACACCAAGTCTGGAAAGTCGTGCTCGAGCTGGAAAAGGCGTCTATCAACACTTACGTCTGACCCAACGTGCCAATCCTTTGGCTACCATTCCTGAGGTTCAAGTGATTGATTTTCGGGACTATATCGGACAAAATGAAACGTCAAACTTTACGCCCCCTTTGATAGAAGCCATTCAAGACCGTCTGGCTAAAAAGGAGCAGGTGGTTCTCATGCTCAATCGTCGTGGTTATTCTAGCTTTGTTATGTGTCGGGAGTGTGGGACCGTGGATACTTGTCCCAACTGTGACATTTCCTTGACCTTGCACATGGATACCAAGACCATGAACTGCCATTATTGTGGTTTTTCTAAGGACATTCCTCAGGCCTGCCCCAATTGTAAGAGCCGCAGCATTCATTACTATGGGACAGGGACACAGAAGGCTTATGACGAGCTAGCAGATCTTTTTCCTCAGGCACGTATTTTGCGCATGGATGTGGATACAACGCGCAAGAAAGGTAGTCACCAAGCTCTGCTTGATCAGTTTGGTCGAGGGGAAGCAGATATTTTACTAGGTACTCAGATGATTGCTAAGGGATTGGATTTTCCCAATGTGACACTAGTAGGAGTTCTCAATGCGGATACGGCCTTAAATCTGCCTGATTTCCGTTCTTCTGAAAGAACCTTCCAGCTCTTGACTCAGGTGGCAGGTCGAGCAGGTCGGGCTGAAAAAGTAGGTCAGGTCTTGATTCAGTCCTATAATCCGCAGCACTACGCTATCCGATTTGCTAAGGATCAGGACTACGAAGGCTTTTACGCTTATGAAATGGGAATCAGACGACAACTTGGCTATCCGCCTTACTATTTCACGATTGGCATTACCCTTTCTCATAAGAAGGAAGAAGAGGTGGTCAAACGTGCTTATGAAGTGATGAATATTTTGCGGTCAGGTTTGTCTGAAACCAGTCACATTCTTGGTCCAACGCCCAAACCCATTGCTCGTACCCACAACCTCTATCATTACCAGATTTTAATTAAATACCGTTTAGAAGATGAGCTGGGGCCGACCCTCAATCAGGTCTTGGCCATGACTCAAGAACGGGAAAATAGTGATCTCCGTCTCAGCATTGACCATGAGCCACAGCAATTTTTATAAGAAGGAGAAGATATGACAAAACTAATCTTTATGGGGACCCCCGACTTTTCAGCAACAGTCTTAAAAGGACTTTTGACAGATGACCGTTACGAAATTCTAGCCGTTGTGACCCAGCCAGACCGTGCTGTTGGTCGTAAAAAAGTTATCCAAGAAACACCAGTCAAGCAGGCTGCCAAGGAAGCAGGTCTTCCTATCTATCAACCTGAAAAATTATCTGGAAGTCCAGAGATGGAAGATCTTATGAAGCTAGGAGCAGATGGAATTGTGACTGCTGCATTTGGGCAGTTTCTCCCAAGTAAACTCCTTGATAGCATGGACTTTGCGGTCAATGTTCACGCCTCCCTTCTTCCAAAACACCGTGGTGGAGCACCTATCCATTATGCCTTGATTCAAGGGGATGAGGAAGCTGGCGTGACCATTATGGAAATGGTTAAGGAAATGGATGCAGGAGATATGATTTCTCGTCGCAGTATTCCTATTACTAATGATGACAATGTTGGCACCTTATTTGAGAAATTGGCGCTAGTTGGTCGTGACTTGCTTTTGAACACTTTGCCTGCCTACATTGCTGGTGACATCAAACCTGAACCGCAGGATCCAAGTCAGGTCACTTTCTCGCCAAATATCAAGCCAGAGGAAGAAAAACTGGACTGGAACAAAACCAATCGTCAACTCTTTAACCAAATCCGTGGCATGAATCCGTGGCCTGTTGCCCATACTTTCCTTAAGGGAGACCGCTTTAAGATTTATGAAGCCCTACCAGTAGAAGGTCAGGGAAATCCAGGTGAGATTCTCTCTATCGGCAAGAAAGAATTGATTGTCGCAACGGCAGAAGGTGCTCTATCCCTCAAACAAGTGCAGCCAGCTGGTAAACCTAAGATGGACATTGCTTCCTTCCTCAACGGAGTTGGACGTACATTGACTGTAGGAGAACGATTTGGTGACTAAAGTAGAAACGGCTAGAAGTTTAGCCCTAGCAGTATTAGAGGATGTTTTTATCAATCAAGCATACTCAAATATCGCCTTAAATAAGCATCTCAAGGGAAGTCAACTTTCTGTAGCAGACAAGGGTTTGGCGACTGAGCTGGTCTATGGAACAGTAGCCCGCAAATTGACTCTGGAATGGTACCTATCCCACTTTATCGAAGACAGAGACCAGTTAGATAACTGGCTCTACGTCCTTCTCCTCATGAGTGCCTACCAACTCCGCTATTTGAACAAGATTCCAGACCATGCTGTGGTCAATGAAGCGGTAGAACTAGCCAAAACGCGTAAAAAAGGCAGTGCAAAATTTGTCAACGCCGTCCTTCGCCGTATTTTGCGTGAAGGCTGGCCAGATATTGCTAGCATCAAACGAAAAAACAAGCGTGATTCCATTGCTTATTCTCTTCCGGTTTGGTTGGTGTCTAAACTTAAGGAAGAATACGGAGAAGAGCGAGCGCAGGCTATTTTTGAAAGTCTCTTGGTGCGAAACAAGGCTAGCATCCGAGTGACTGATTTAAGCCGAAAAGAGGAAATCCAAACCTTGTTGGAGGCCAGTGATTCAGCCTTGTCTCCTTTTGGTCTTGTTAAGGAGCAGGGGCATTTTGCAGGCCATAATTTGTTTGCGGATGGAGCCATTACCATCCAAGACGAGTCCAGTCAATTGGTTGCTCCGACGCTTGATTTACAAGGTGATGAGAGAGTGCTTGATGCTTGTGCGGCTCCGGGTGGAAAAACAGCCCATATAGCCTTTTATCTCACGACAGGTCAGGTTACGGCTCTGGACTTGTACGACCACAAGTTGGATTTAATCCAAGAAAATGCTCAACGTCTGGGAGTTGCAGATCGGGTTCAAAGGCAAAAATTAGATGCCAGAAAGGTGCATGAGTTTTTTGGTCAGGATTCATTTGATAAGATTTTGGTGGATGCTCCCTGTTCAGGAATTGGTCTTTTGCGCCGAAAACCAGATATCAAATACAATAAAGAAACGGCAGATTTCGCGTCCTTAAAGGAAATTCAGCTAGAAATATTAGGTAGTGTTTGTCAAACACTAGGCAAAGGTGGTATAATAACTTATAGTACCTGTACTATTGTCTCAGAGGAGAATTTTCAAGTCGTTGAGGCGTTTTTAGAAAGTCATCCTGAGTTCGAGCAGGTAAAGCTAGAACATGAATGTAAGGATATCATGAAAGACGGCTGTATCCTCATTACACCTGAATTGTATGGAAGTGATGGATTCTTCATCAGTCAATTTCGCAAGATATCGGATTAGGAAGGAACTGACACATGGAAATTTCATTATTAACAGATGTTGGTCAGAAACGAACAAATAACCAAGACTATGTCAACCACTATGTCAATAGAGCTGGGCGTACCATGATTATTTTAGCTGATGGGATGGGAGGTCATCGCGCAGGGAATATCGCTAGTGAAATGGCGGTAACAGACCTGGGTGTAGCTTGGGTTGATACCCAAATCGATACAGTCAATGAAGTGCGTGAATGGTTCGCCCATTACCTAGAAATTGAAAATCAAAAGATTCACCAGCTTGGTCAGGATGAAGCTTACAGAGGCATGGGAACTACTTTGGAAGTCCTTGCTATTATTGATAATCAGGCTATCTATGCTCATATTGGTGATTCGCGTATCGGCTTGATTCGTGGAGAAGAATACCATCAGTTGACGAGCGATCATTCCTTGGTTAATGAATTGCTCAAGGCAGGTCAATTAACACCAGAAGAGGCAGAAGCTCATCCGCAAAAAAATATTATCACCCAGTCTATTGGGCAAAAAGATGAAATTCAACCTGATTTTGGGACAGTTATCCTTGAGTCAGGTGACTATCTCTTGCTCAATAGTGACGGCTTGACCAACATGATTTCAGGCAGTGAGATTCGTGATATTGTAACCAGTGATATTCCTTTAGCAGATAAAACGGAGACACTTGTTCGTTTTGCTAACAATGCAGGAGGTTTAGACAACATTACGGTTGCCCTTGTTTCTATGAACGAGGAGGATGCAGAATGATCCAAATCGGCAAGATTTTTGCCGGACGCTATCGGATTGTCAAACAGATTGGTCGAGGAGGTATGGCGGATGTCTACCTAGCCAAAGACTTAATCTTAGATGGGGAAGAAGTGGCAGTGAAGGTTCTGAGGACCAACTACCAGACGGACCCGATAGCTGTAGCTCGTTTTCAGCGTGAAGCGAGAGCTATGGCAGATTTAGACCATCCTCATATCGTTCGGATAACAGATATTGGCGAGGAAGACGGTCAACAGTACCTAGCTATGGAGTATGTGGCTGGACTGGACCTTAAACGCTATATCAAGGAACATTATCCTCTCTCTAATGAAGAAGCCGTCCGTATCATGGGACAAATCCTCCTAGCCATGCGTTTGGCCCATACCAGAGGAATTGTTCACAGGGACTTGAAACCTCAAAATATCCTTTTGACACCAGATGGGACTGTCAAGGTTACAGACTTTGGGATTGCAGTAGCCTTTGCTGAGACGAGTCTGACTCAGACTAACTCGATGCTGGGTTCAGTTCATTACTTGTCACCAGAGCAGGCGCGTGGTTCGAAGGCGACTGTACAAAGTGATATCTATGCCATGGGGATTATCTTCTATGAGATGCTGACAGGCCATATTCCTTACGATGGAGATAGTGCGGTGACCATCGCCCTCCAGCATTTCCAGAAACCTCTGCCGTCCGTTATAGCTGAAAATCCATCTGTGCCCCAGGCTTTGGAAAATGTTGTTATCAAGGCAACTGCTAAGAAATTGACAGATCGCTACAAATCAGTAGCTGAAATGTATGTGGATTTGTCTAGTAGTTTGTCTTATAATCGTCGTAATGAACCAAAGCTGGTCTTTGACGATGCGACTAAGGCGGACACCAAGACTCTACCAAAAGTTTCCCAGAGTACCTTGACATCTATTCCTAAGGTTCAAGCGCAGACAGAACACAAACCAATCAAAAAACCAAGCCAGGCTGTGACAGAGGAAACTTACCAACCACAAGCACCGAAAAAACGTAGATTTAAGATGCGTTACCTGATTTTTTTGGCCAGCCTTGTATTGGTGGCAGCTTCTCTTATTTGGATACTATCCAGAACTCCTGCAACTATTGCTATTCCAGATGTGGCAGGTCAGACAGTTGCGGAGGCCAAGGAAACGCTCAAGAAAGCCAATTTTGAGATTGGCGAGGAGAAGTCAGAAGCTAGTGAAAAGGTGGAAGAAGGGCGGATTATCCGTACAGATCCTGGTGCTGGAACTGGTCGAAAAGAAGGAACGAAAATCAATTTGGTTGTCTCATCAGGCAAACAATCCTTCCAAATTAGTAATTATGTCGGTCGGAAATCCTCTGATGTTATTGCGGAATTAAAAGAGAAAAAAGTTCCAGATAATTTGATTAAAATTGAGGAAGAAGAGTCCAAGGAGAGTGAGGCTGGAACGGTCATGAAGCAAAGTCTACCAGAAGGTACGACCTATGACTTGAGCAAGGCAACTCAAATCGTCTTGACAGTAGCTAAAAAAGCTACGACGATTCAATTAGGGAACTATATTGGACGGAACTCTACAGAAGTAATCTCAGAACTCAAGCAGAAGAAGGTTCCTGAGAATTTGATTAAGATAGAGGAAGAAGAGTCTAGCGAAAGCGAACCAGGAACGATTATGAAACAAAGTCCAGGTCCAGGTGTTCCTTATGATTTGAGTAAACCTACTCAAATCGTCTTGACAGTAGCTAAAAAAGTTACAAGTGTTGCCATGCCGAGTTACATTGGTTCCAGCTTGGAGTTTACTAAGAATAATTTGATTCAAATTGTTGGGATTAAGGAAGCCAATATAGAAGTTGTAGAAGTGACGACAGCGCCTGCAGGTAGTGCAGAAGGCATGGTTGTTGAACAAAGTCCTAGAGCAGGTGAAAAGGTAGACCTCAATAAGACAAGGGTCAAGATTTCAATCTACAAACCTAAAACAAGTTCAGCTACTCCTTAAAATCAGATGGATAATCAAAATAAGTAATCAATCTTTGTCATGATTTCGTGGCAAAGATTTTTTTTGAGTCCGGATTTGTGATAGAATAGAAGGAGTTGATAAAAGGAGGAAAGCATGGAAGAATCAAGAGAATTAAATGCCGTCATCGATGTGATTATGTTAGCTGGAACCATTCTCCTCAAAAGTGGATCAGAGATTCATCGTGTAGAAGATACCATGATTCGGATTGCGCATTCGCAGGGGATTGTGGATTGCAATGTTCTTGCCATGCCTGCCGCCATCTTTTTCTCCATTGAAAATACCAATATTTCGCGAATGAAACGCGTGACTTCCTCTTCTTATAACATCGAAAAAGTCTGCGATGTGAACCAGATTTCTCGTCAGCTGGTTGGGGGGCAGATTGATTTAGAGACAGCCCTCAAGCAATTGACTGCTTTGCAAGCCCAACCTCTTCCTTATACCAAGTTGCAGGTGACTCTGGCTGCGACCTTTAGTGCTCCTTTCTTTTCGGTTATGTTTAGTGGAAATATCTACGACGCACTCGGGGCAGGAGTGGCTACCTTATTTGGTTTTGCCTTTTCCCTCTATGTGGAAAAGTTTATCCGAATTCCTTTTGTAACAGCCTTTGCTGGAGCCTTTGTCTTTGGGATGATAGCTCAGTTTTGGGCTCGCTACACAGGATTTCCTTCGACAGCAGATTTGATTATAGCTGGTGCGGTCATGCCGTTTGTACCAGGGATTGCCTTGACCAATGCGGTCCGTGATATTATGACTAACCACATAAACTCTGGTATGAGCAAGATGTTTGAATCTCTACTCATTACCCTTGCTTTAGGGGCAGGAACTTCTGTCGCCTTAGTATTGATGAACTAATATGACACTAACAACCTTTTTATTACAAGCTGTGGCAAGTCTTCTTGCTATTATTACCTTTCTAATCGTACTCAATGTTCAGCGGTCCATGCTCTTACCAGGAGGAATTTTGGGCATGGCTGTCTGGCTAATCTATCTCTTGCTCAAGGAACCGACCAATGTTATTGTGGCTACTTTTATTGCAGCCATTATCGGTTCTTGTGTCAGCCAGATTTTAAGTATTCTTTATAAGACCCCTGCTGTAGTCTTTATCTTGGCCATCTTGGCACCCTTGGTTCCGGGTTATCTCTCCTATCGGACAACTGCCTTTTTTGTGACAGGAGACTATAATAAAGCGCTGGCAAGTGCGACCTTGGTTGTCATGCTGGCTTTGGTGATTTCCATTGGAATGGCTAGTGGAACAGTGATTCTTAGACTTTATTCTTACTTACGAAAACAGCATAAAAGTTAGATTCATAAGAGGCTTGATTTGGTGAATCAAGTCTTTTTTCTCTCTTTTACTGCTATTTGTGATAAAATAGTAATGAACGATTTTTTACATGAATGATAAAACAGAGGTAAATATGACAATCGGTATTGATAAGATTGGTTTTGCGACCAGTCAATATGTCTTGAAATTACAAGACTTAGCAGAAGCGAGGGGAATTGACCCTGAAAAATTAAGTAAAGGACTTTTACTCGAGGAATTGAGTATTGCGCCCCTAACTGAGGATATCGTGACCTTGGCGGCCAGCGCTAGTGACTCTATTTTAACTGAGCAAGAAAGAGCAGAAATCGATATGGTCATTGTGGCTACCGAGTCAGGAATTGACCAGAGTAAGGCTGCTGCCGTCTTTGTACATGGCTTGCTGGGTATCCAGCCTTTTGCTCGTAGTTTCGAAATTAAAGAAGCCTGCTATGGAGCGACAGCTGCCCTTCATTATGCCAAATTGCATGTGGAAAATTCGCCAGAGTCCAAGGTCTTGGTCATTGCCAGTGATATTGCCAAATATGGTATTGAAACTCCAGGAGAACCAACTCAGGGAGCTGGAAGTGTGGCTATGTTGATTACACAAAATCCACGCATTATGTTTTTTAATAATGACAATGTAGCTCAAACGCGTGACATCATGGATTTCTGGCGTCCAAATTACTCAACAACCCCTTATGTAAATGGTGTTTATTCTACCCAACAATACTTGGATAGTTTGAAAACGACATGGCTTGAATACCAAAAACGCTACCAGCTTACTTTGGATGATTTCGTGGCGGTTTGCTTCCACTTGCCTTATCCTAAATTAGCGCTAAAAGGCTTGAAAAAAATTATGGATAAGAGCCTGCCCCAAGAGAAAAAAGACCTCTTGCAAAAGCATTTTGACCAGTCTATTCTCTACAGTCAAAAGGTGGGGAATATCTATACAGGATCTCTCTTCCTTGGACTTTTGTCTCTTTTGGAAAATACAGATAGCTTGAAGGCTGGTGATAAAATCGCTCTTTATAGTTACGGAAGTGGTGCTGTGGCTGAGTTCTTCAGTGGTGAATTGGTTGAAGGATATGAAGCTTATCTGGATAAAGACCGTTTGAACAAGCTCAATCAAAGGACTGCCTTATCTGTTGCTGACTATGAAAAAGTCTTCTTTGAGGAAGTAGACTTAGATGAAACAAATTCTACCCAGTTTGCTGGCTATGAAAATCAAGATTTTGCCTTGGTTGAAATTGTTGACCACCAACGCCGTTATAGCAAGGTTGAAAAATAATGAAGATAAGTTGGAATGGATTTTCTAAAAAATCATACCATGAGCGCCTTGAGCTGTTAAAAGCTCAGGCGCTCCTTAGTCCTGAGAGACAAGCGAGTTTGGAGCAGGATGAACAGATGAGTGTGACTGTGGCAGACCAGCTGAGTGAGAATGTAGTGGGAACTTTTTCTCTGCCTTATTCGCTGGTCCCAGAGGTTCTCGTTAACGGTCAGGAATACACAGTTCCCTATGTGACAGAAGAACCGTCCGTGGTTGCTGCGGCCAGCTATGCAAGTAAAATCATCAAGCGAGCAGGTGGCTTTACTGCTCAGGTTCATCAGCGCCAGATGATTGGGCAGGTAGCCCTTTATCAAGTTGCTGATCCTGAACAAGCGCAAGCTAAGATTGCCAGCAAGAAGGCTGAGCTCTTGGAGCTTGCCAATCAAGCCTATCCTTCCATTGTTAAACGCGGGGGCGGAGCGCGTGATTTACATGTGGAACAGCTCAAAGGCGAAACAGACTTTCTCGTTGTTTATCTCCATGTCGATACCCAGGAAGCCATGGGTGCTAATATGCTCAACACCATGCTGGAGGCCTTGAAACCAGTCTTAGAAGAACTCAGCCAGGGACAAAGTCTCATGGGAATCCTGTCCAACTACGCGACCAATTCTCTAGTGACTGCAACCTGTCGCATCGCCTTTCGCTACTTGAGCCGCCAAAAGGATCAAGGACGAGAAATCGCGGAGAAAATTGCGTTGGCTAGTCAGTTTGCGCAGGCTGATCCTTATCGAGCAGCTACCCACAATAAAGGGATTTTTAATGGTATTGATGCCATTTTGATTGCCACTGGTAATGACTGGCGTGCCATCGAAGCTGGGGCCCATGCCTTTGCCAGTCGAGATGGACATTACCAAGGTCTTAGTCAATGGACGCTGGACCTTGAAAGAGAAGAATTGGTCGGTGAGATGACCCTGCCCATGCCTGTGGCGACCAAGGGTGGCTCTATCGGTCTCAACCCTCGTGTAGCCCTCAGTCATGAATTACTGGGAAATCCTTCTGCCAAAGAATTAGCCCAGATTATCGTGTCTATCGGACTTGCCCAAAACTTTGCAGCCCTGAAAGCTTTAGTCAGCACAGGAATTCAGCAAGGCCATATGAAATTGCAGGCCAAATCCTTGGCACTTCTCGCAGGTGCTAGTGAATCCGAGGTAGCTCCCCTAGTCGAGCGCCTTATTGCAGATAAAACCTTTAACTTAGAGACAGCCCAGCGCTATCTCGAAAATTTAAGATCATAAAAAACTCAGACGAAGGCAGTCTGAGTTTTCTTGTGCTTATACTCTTCGAAAATCTCTTCAAACCACGTCAGCTTCACCTTGCCGTACTCAAGTACAGCCTGTGGCTAGCTTCCTAGTTTGCTCTTTGATTTTCATTGAGTATTAAATACTTTTTCCTGGTAAAAGAGTAACTGGTAAGAAGTAACCGGTTGTGGCGACTTCCTTGCCTTCTATCTTCTGCAAGAGGAGGTCAACAGTGAGGCAGGCAATCTCTTCCAAGGGTTGCTTAATAGTAGCCAGTTGAGGATAGTAATTCTCGATAAAGTAGGTCCCATCATAGCCGATGACCTTGAGCTCTTCAGGGACAGAAATGCCCAGCTCTTGAGCGATTTTAATGACCAGAATAGCTGTTAAGTCATCTGAAGTAAAAATGGCATCTGGCTTTTGCCGAGTCAAGATATTCTTGATTTCCATTTCTTTTCTGACGGGAGAAAAGTCACTGGAAACATTGATAATAGGAGCTTTTGGGAGTACAGAAGCAAAACCAGCGTGGCGTAGTCCAGTCGGCGAATTGGAATTGTCATTCCCTGTAATCATAATGATAGACTTGGCACCTGTCTTAACCAAGGTCTGGGCAGCAAGAACACCACCAGCATAGTTGTCAGAGGAGACGACAGGGATGTCTGGCGATAGGTTTCGGTCAAAGGAAATAATCGGTGCTGTCACACGATTGTAGTCTTCAATTCCTAGGTTGTGACTACCAGAAATAATGCCATCCACCTGATTGGCTTCCAACATTTCGATGTATTCACGTTCCTTCTCAGAATCATGCTCACTGTTGCAGATAATGGTCTTGTAACCATTTTTGAAGAGTTGGTGCTCCAGCTTATCAATCAATTCTGCATAGAAAACATTGGAAATATTTGGGAAAATCAAACCGATTAACTTAGCTGACTTTCCTTGCAGACTGCGAGCTAGGTTATTGGGTTTGTAGCCCAATTCTCGCATAGCTTCATTAACCTTTTGGATGGTTTTTTCAGAGAGATAACCTTTTTTATTGATAACCCGAGAAACGGTAGTAGGGCTGACGCCTGCAAGTTTGGCGACATCAGTTAGTTTTGCGACCATAATCTAATTCATAGTAAGTTCCAGTTGGGTTTCCAGATTTGATGAGGATACCATTTTGGTCCTCATGTGGGAAGACACGACCAGAAAATACTTTTTCTCCTTTATTGATGAAAATTTCAAAGACAGAGTTATCGATGAAAATCGTAGCAGTAGTAGCCTGATTTTCGATAGGGCAAGAGCGAGTTGTTCCAAATTCTTGGGCGTACTGTTCACCAGCCTGGCTACGATCTACTGTCACTTGACCATTTACAAGGTCAAAGTTGATGGAGAGTCCCTTGCCATCTTTATCAGCAAGTAGGACAATCTCGCTCTGGCTATTAGTTTCCAAGTTGAGTTCGAGTTCGTACGTGTTCTTGGTTTGGGCACGGTTTGAGAAGGATTCTTCAGAAGCTCGAAGGTCTTTGATAGCTGCGACTGGGTATTGGTAGAGTTTGCCGTCTTTGATAGTGAGTTCCTTGACCAAAGAGAAGGTTCCTTGGTGGTCAAAACGGTCAGATGGATATGAAACATCAGGCAAGCCAAGCCAGCTAACAGCTAGAGCGCGTCCATCAGGAGCGTTGAAGGCTTGAGTTGCATAGGCTTCGAAACCATAGTCCATGTTTTGAAGTTGAGATACATCTACCATTTTAGCATTTTCAGGGTCGAAGGAAGCCCCAATCTTATACATATTTGGATAGATATTATCGTAGTCTAGAACATCTTTATCCAATCCTTGTGGGCAGTAGAGAAGGACAGGTTGTTCCCCTACAAAGACCAGATTTGGACATTCCATCATGTAGGCAGTGCGGTCGTTAGCAAAGTCAAGGTCGCCAACTTCTTGCCAGTTTGTGTAGTCGTTATCGACAGCCTTGTAGAGACGGACGAAGCCTTTTTTCTCTAAGTCTTGTCCCCCGACGATAGCATAGTATTGACCCTTGAAGTTAAAAATTTGTGGGTCACGGAAGTGGTCGGTAGAGTCTGCTGGCTGGTCAATCAAGATCTTGTCAATCTTGGTAATCTTGCCATCCTTATCCATCAAAGCCCCAATCTGGTATGGGTGACGGATCCAGTTTTCATCGCGGACATTTCCTGTATAGAATAGGAACAAGTTATCACCAAACTGCATGGCAGAACCAGAATAGGCACCGTGACTATCTAATGGAGTATCAGGTAAAACTTTGACTCCAGTTTCTGTGAAGTGAACCAAGTCCTCACTTTCCAATTGCACCCAAGATTTCAAACCGTGGGCTGCACCAAAAGGAAAGTTCTGATAAAAAACAATCCATTTCCCATCAAAGTAAGAAAAGCCATTTGGGTCGTTGAGAAGTCCTGTTTTTGGCTCAACATGGTAATGAGTATGCCATGGAGATTGTGCCATATTTTCCTTTATATGTTGAATTTCTTCTTGCGTCCAATCTTGATAAAGTCTGTAACGACGCTCAGTTGTCCATTCCATTCATTCATTCCTCCAAAAATCTTATCACTTTTAATAGTAACCGTTTTCGGAAAAAAAAGCAAGCCTTTTATGTTAAAAAAGAGAAAAAACTGTCAAACGTTTATCATGAAATAAAAGCAGGAAATCAATCAAATTTTCACGGAAATATGAAAGATAATGAAATAAAAACCTTTTTAAAATAAGATTTTAAATTTATTCTTTCAAGAAATACCTGATAAAACAATCAATCTAACGCATGTTCACTAAGTGGATGGAATATTTTTTCTGCAAAACGCTTGACATATTTCTAAAACATGATAAAATAATAGTCGTAAGGGCGAATAAAATCGCTTTCAAACAAGAACAAAATTTTATATAAGGAGATTTTTGCAAATGAACAATCAGGAAATTGCAAAAAAAGTCATCGATGCCTTGGGCGGACGTGAAAATGTCAACAGTGTTGCCCACTGTGCGACTCGTCTTCGTGTCATGGTCAAAGATGAAGGAAAAATCAATAAAGAAGTGATTGAGAACTTGGAAAAAGTTCAAGGTGCTTTCTTTAACTCAGGTCAATACCAAATCATCTTTGGTACAGGTACAGTTAACAAAATGTACGATGAAGTTGTTGCACTTGGTTTGCCAACATCATCTAAAGATGACATGAAAGCAGAAGCTGCTAAACAAGGGAACTGGTTCCAACGTGCTATCCGTACTTTCGGTGACGTTTTCGTTCCAATCATCCCAGTTATCGTTGCGACAGGTCTCTTTATGGGTGTACGTGGTCTCTTGACTGCTCTTGGAATGACACTTCCAGCTGATGTGACAACTTACACTCAAATCTTGACAGATACAGCCTTTATCATCTTGCCAGGTTTGGTTGTGTGGTCAACCTTCCGTGTATTCGGTGGAAATCCTGCCGTTGGTATCGTTCTAGGTATGATGCTTGTTTCTGGCTCACTTCCAAACGCTTGGGCAGTTGCTCAAGGTGGTGAAGTAACGGCTATGAACTTCTTTGGTTTCATCCCTGTTGTTGGTTTGCAAGGTTCAGTTCTTCCAGCCTTCATCATCGGGGTTGTCGGAGCTAAATTTGAAAAAGCTGTCCGCAAGGTTGTTCCAGATGTTATTGACCTCTTGGTAACACCATTCGTGACACTTTTGGTCATGTCAATTCTTGGACTCTTTGTCATTGGACCAGTCTTCCACGTTGTTGAAAACTACATCCTTATCGCTACAAAAGCGATCCTTAGCTTGCCATTTGGTCTTGGTGGTTTCTTGATTGGTGGGGTTCACCAATTGATCGTCGTGTCAGGTGTGCACCACATCTTCAACTTACTTGAAGTTCAATTGCTTGCTACTGACCATGCTAACCCATTCAACGCGATCATCACAGCTGCTATGACAGCCCAAGGTGCTGCGACTGTTGCGGTTGGTGTTAAAACTAAAAATCCAAAACTGAAAACACTTGCTTTCCCAGCTGCTCTTTCTGCCTTCCTCGGTATTACAGAGCCTGCTATCTTCGGGGTGAACTTGCGCTTCCGTAAACCATTCTTCCTTTCATTGATTGCTGGTGCAATCGGTGGTGGATTGGCTTCTATCCTTGGACTTGCAGGTAATGGTAGTGGTATCACCATCATCCCTGGTACAATGCTTTATGTTGGTAACGGACAACTTGTACAATACATTCTTATGGTAGCTGTATCATTTGCCCTTGGTTTTGCCCTTACTTACATGTTTGGTTATGAGGATGAAAAAGAAGTTGCTACTGAAGCGGCTACAGAACGTTTGGTTCAAGAAGAAACAACTGGCAACATTCCAGCAGCCCTTCAAAATGAAACACTTGTAACTCCTATCGTTGGTGATGTTGTCGCTCTTGCTGATGTCAATGATCCAGTCTTCTCAAGTGGAGCTATGGGACAAGGTATCGCTGTGAAACCAAGTCAAGGCGTGGTCTATGCACCTGCTGATGCTGAAGTTTCAATTGCCTTTCCAACAGGACACGCTTTTGGTTTGAAAACAACTGATGGTGCTGAAGTTTTGATTCACGTTGGTATTGACACTGTATCTATGAATGGTGACGGTTTTGAAGCAAAAGTTGCTCAAGGTGACAAGGTTAAAGCGGGCGATGTTCTTGGAACATTTGATTCAAACAAAATCGCTACAGCTGGTCTTGACGATACAACAATGGTTATCGTTACAAACACAGCTGATTATGCTTCAGTAGCTCCAGTCGCAACAGGATCAGTTGCGAAGGGGGATGCTGTGATCGAAGTGAAAATCTAATCAATCCTCTCTAATGTGAAAACGAACAAATGACATGTTTGTTCGTTTTTGCTTGAATGGTAAGATTTACAGAGGAAAATCTAAAAAATAGAGAAATTTTGACTTTCGAAATATGCTATAATAAAGAAAATAAAAACAAGAGGTTTATCATGACAAAATTATATGGAAGCTTGGAAGCGGGCGGTACAAAATTTGTCTGTGCTGTCGGTGATGAAAACTTTAATGTTGTGGAAAAAACACAATTTCCAACAACAACTCCAATCGAAACAATCGATAAAACCATTGAGTTCTTCTCAAAATTCGACAACCTTGCTGGTCTTGCAGTTGGTTCATTTGGTCCGATTGATATTGATAAAAACTCAAAAACCTATGGCTTTATCACAACGACTCCAAAACCCAACTGGGCAAATGTTGACTTGCTTGGTGCCCTTCGTCGTGCCCTCAACGTGCCAATGTACTTCACTACAGACGTAAACAGCTCTGCTTATGGTGAAGTGGTTGCCCGTAACAATGCTGGTGGTCGTATCGAAAACTTGGTTTACTACACAATCGGTACAGGTATCGGTGCAGGTGTCATCCAACGTGGTGAGTTTATCGGTGGTGTGGGTCACCCTGAAATGGGTCATTATTATGTTGCTAGACACCCAATGGATATTGAAAAAGAGTTTAAGGGTGTTTGTCCTTTCCATAAGGGATGTCTGGAAGGCTATGCAGCTGGTCCAAGTTTGGAAGCTCGTACAGGTGTTCGTGGGGAAAACATTGAACTCAACAACCCTGTTTGGGATGTTCAAGCCTACTATATCGCTCAAGCTGCGGTTAATGCGACAGTGACTTTCCGCCCAGACGTGATTGTCTTTGGTGGAGGGGTCATGGCTCAACAACATATGCTGGACCGTGTCCGTGAGAAATTTACATCTCTTCTTAATGGTTACCTACCAGTACCAGATGTGCGTGATTACATTGTAACGCCAGCAGTCGCAGGAAATGGTTCTGCTACTCTTGGGAACTTTGTTCTTGCAAAAGAAGTTTCAAAATAAAGCACAAAATCCGCTTGGGAAACCAAACGGATTTTTTACATGTCAAAGCATTTGCCAGAAAAAGTCAATAATATAGGTCAGACCGTAGGTATAAACCACGAGGGTAAAGGGTTTGGTCAGAATGATGATGGTCATGTAACGCTTGAAGCTCATCTTAGTCAGGGCAGCCAGCATACAGAGAAAGTCAGCTGGACTAATGGGCCAAATCATCATAAAAATAAAGAAACGGTCAAAACGATTGCCCTTATCCAACCAACCGATATACTTGTCATAGGTGCGCTTACTGACGACAGACTGGACAAAGGCAGCCCCATAGAGGCGCACCAGATAAAAGATAATGGCACAGCCAATCACGATGCCGATATAGTTGTAGATCGTACCGATGATGTGGCCGTAGATAAAGACGCCAGCCACAGAGGTCAAGGCCCCAGGAATGATAGGGACAACAGTTTGTAAAATCTGTAAAAAGATAAAGAGAGGTGGCCCCCAGATACCTGCCTGCTGGATAAAAGCAGAGAGGGTTTCCTTAGACTGTAATACACCCGCCTGATAAGCCCAAATACAGAAAATCAAACTCCCAACCCCACCGACAATCGATGAGATGTTGATAACTTGCTGTAAAAGGGGAGAAACAGCTTTCATTTGTTTATCCTGTGACATGTAAACTCCTCATAGATAGTATAACTCTACTATACCATATTTTGGAGGAGAAAGGGGGAATGAGTGTTTTTGATGAGGAATAGAAAGTAAATAGGTCTACTTCCTAAAACTTACATGTACTCTAAGTTTAGAATAATCGTAATTCCATAACTTTAAAAGCATTCTAAGTTTCGAATAGCTTATCTGAGAGAGTTTTGAGGTCTTCTAGCTTTCGAATAGTCGTATTCACTAAAGTTTATATGTATTCTAAAGCTTGAAAAGATAAAATCTAAAAATAGTAAGACTCTCTCTCTGATGGACGTAATTTATGTCTAGTATGAATCCTTTGAATCGTTAGTTAATTTTAATATTAATCAGTTCTGAAATAATTATTAAATATAGTTAGATGGTGAATTAATTATTGCTAAATTTCAAGTTCAAGTTAGCCATCCAGAAGTCTTCTCTAGGCGACTTGTAGTTCAAGCATTTTTTAGGATAGTTGTTAATCCACTTTTCGATGAATGCGATTTCTTTGGGAGTCGTTTTCTTAGTTCCCTTAGGCTTAGGTAACCATTTACGAATGAGCTTGTTGTGATTTTCATTAGATCCTATAGGGGTGTGCATAATAGATATAATCCTTAGAAAACATATCGGACAAGCGGTTGAATTCCGTTCCGTCCATTAGTAGATAAAGGATTACTCCTGCTTGAAATGACAGATGAACTTGTTTCTTATAAAAAATGTTGTCAAGAAATTATTCGCTTTTTTCCAGAAATTTTAGAGGAAGAAAATTTTATGAGGAAAAAGAACTTGTTCAAATAACAATTCAGGATCAAAAACAGACAGTTGAGGAGTAGAGTGGATAAATTAAGTTTGCTACTGTATAATGGATTTA
Organism: Streptococcus pneumoniae; assembly: GCF_001171885.1. Taxonomy (GTDB): domain Bacteria; phylum Bacillota; class Bacilli; order Lactobacillales; family Streptococcaceae; genus Streptococcus; species Streptococcus pneumoniae_A. The sequence goes on along the minus strand of NZ_CKQD01000005.1, from coordinate 93,631 downwards.
TCACTAAAAACGCTCCATGCCATATTTTACATAGCATTAGTCTTCTAAAAATGGACAGAAATCATTGTAAAGGCTATCAAAAAGGAGTATAATGAGTGAAAGAAATTTCGGAGGTTAAAGATGCTAGAAGTAAGAAGTCTAGAGAAAAGTTTTGGATCCAAGCAAGTTTTGTTTGGCATTGACTTTAAAGCGCGACCAGGTCGTATTTTGGGATTAGTCGGAAAAAATGGTGCTGGGAAGACAACGATTTTCCATAGTATTTTGAAATTCCTAGAATATCAGGGAGAAATCAGTCTGGATGGTCAGGATATTCGTCAGGAGACCTATGCTCGGATTGGCTATCTGCCTGAAGAACGCAGTCTCATGCCTAAATTGACAGTCCTTGAACAAGTTCGCTATTTGGCGACTCTAAAAGGCATGGATGCCAAGGAGGTCAAGGAAAAACTCCCTCAATGGATGAAGAGGTTGGAAGTGAAAGGGAAGCTGACAGATAAAATCAAGAGTCTGTCAAAAGGAAATCAGCAGAAGATTCAGCTCATCATTACTCTGATTCATGAGCCAGACTTGATTATCTTGGATGAGCCTTTCAGTGGATTGGACCCAGTCAATACAGAATTGCTCAAGCAAGTCATTTTTCAAGAAAAAGAACGTGGGGCAACCATTATCTTTTCTGACCATGTCATGACCAACGTCGAGGAACTTTGTGACGATATTCTCATGATCCGAGATGGCCGTGTGGTCTTGCATGGACCAGTTCAGGATGTCCGCAATCAATACGGGAAAACGCGTCTCTTTGTTTCAAGTGAACGAAGCAAGGAAGAATTGGAAAATCTTCCTCATGTCAAACAGGTGAGCTTGACCAAGCAAGGCAGTTGGAAATTGATTTTGGAGGATGAGAGCGCTGGAAGGGAACTTTTCCCAATCTTGACTCAGGGGCAGTATATCGCAACCTTTGATCAACAAGCGCCAACAATCGATGAAATCTTTAAACTAGAATCAGGGGTGGAAGTATGAGAAATATATGGGTTGTAATCAAGGAAACCTATCTTCGACATGTCAAATCGTGGAGTTTCTTCTTTATGGTGATTTCACCGTTCCTCTTTTTAGGAATCTCTGTAGGAATTGCCTATCTCCAAGGTTCTTCTATGGCTAAAAATGATAAAGTGGCAGTAGTGACAACAGTGCCATCTGTAGCAGAAGGACTGAAGAATGTAAATGGTGTTAACTTTGACTATAAAGACGAAGCAAGTGCCAAAGAAGCGATTAAAGATGAAAAATTAAAAGGCTATCTGACTATTGATCAAGAAGATAGTGTTTTAAAGGCAGTTTATCATGGCGAAACATCGCTTGAAAATGGAATTAAATTTGCAGTTACAGGTACACTCAATGAACTGCAAAATCAGCTTAATCGTTCAACTGCCTCCTTGTCTCAAGAGCAGGAAAAACGCTTAGCGCAGACAGTTCAATTCACAGAAAAGATTGATGAAGCCAAGGAAAATAAAAAGTTTATTCAAACAATTGCAGCAGGCGCCTTAGGATTCTTTCTTTATATGATTCTGATTACCTATGCGGGTGTGACGGCTCAGGAAGTTGCCAGTGAAAAAGGCACCAAAATTATGGAAGTCGTCTTTTCTAGCATAAGGGCAAGTCACTATTTCTATGCGCGGATGATGGCTCTATTTCTAGTGATTTTAACGCATATTGGGATTTATGTTGTAGGTGGTCTCGCTACCATTCTGTTCTTTAAAGATTTGCCATTCTTGGCTCAGTCTGGTGTTTTAGATCACTTGGGAGATGCTTTCTCACTGAATACCTTGCTCTTTATTTTGGTTAGTCTTTTCATGTATGTAGTCTTGGCGGCCTTTCTAGGTTCTATGGTTTCTCGTCCGGAGGACGCAGGAAAAGCCTTGTCGCCTTTGATGATTTTGATTATGGGTGGTTTTTTTGGAGTGACAGCTCTAGGTGCAGCTGGTGACAATCTCATCTTGAAGATTGGTTCTTATATTCCCTTTATTTCGACCTTCTTTATGCCATTTAGAACCATTAATGGCTATGCAAATGGGTTAGAAGCATGGATTTCACTTGCTATTACAGTGATTTTTGCAGTGGTAGCAACAGGATTTATCGGACGCATGTATGCCAGCCTAGTCCTTCAAACAGATGATTTAGGAATCTGGAAAACCTTTAAACGCGCCTTATCTTATAAATAGAAGAGCCTCGCGAAAGCGAGGTTTTTTAGAGATGAAAAGAGTGGAATCACGAACCTAATTACTTACACATTATGTAAATAGGTTACTTGAAAACTCGATTGTATAGTGAACTGAATCTGAAATAGGATAATATTGCTTCTAAAACATTCTTATAAATTGATTTGAATTCCAAAATCCCATCGTTCCGTTCTTATTTCATTTTGCGATACAGTGAAAGGAAATAAGTCAGCTCATAAAAAACGCATACTACCAGGATTTTTCATTCAAGACCTGATAGTATGCGTTTTTTGATTGTGAAAACTTTTCATCCAGCCTCTTTATGTAATAAAGTATCGTTAATATTCAATGAAAATCAGACTGGGAAGTTAGCGGAAGGATCTTCGAAACTATGTTTTGAGGTTTAGGAACTGACCAAGTCAGTAACATATACATACTAAGGACAAGCTGACGTGGTTTGAAGAGTATAAAGATCTGTTTCGTAAGCATCTAATAATAGGGTATTTTGATAGTGTAATCATTTGGATAAGCATTGTAGTATAGTGATATGAAATCAACTAAACTAAATAAGAAATATAGATTATCAAAACTCTTTTAAAAGATTGCATTAAATCTAAATAACATAGACGTCTTCAGCGTGTGCTGTCTCATCTTATGCGAAAATCTTATAAGGAGAGTATAGAAAATCTCGATTGTAATCAACTAACTGATTGGAGAAATGTATAAATATGAGAAGTTAGACCCCCATGTCACTACCATAATGAGATTGCTCGAATTCCTTTCTTTTTAACTCAATATCAAACTAGCTACGATGGGGCTGACAAAGACATAGAGAATACCAGTGACCCCGATAGCCAAACCACCCATGGCTCCTGCTACAGAGCCGTATCGGAAGGCTGTTCCTGTTCCAACTGCATGGCCTGTTCCTCCAAGGGAAAGACCAACAGCTACTGGGTCGTCAATTTTCAACCATTTCAAAAGGGTTGGGCCGATGACACTAGTTAAAATCCCAGTTGCTACTACTACTACCAAGGTCACAGTCGTCAAACCTTGCAATTTTTCTGTAATTCCTACTGCCATGGCGGTTGTTACTGACTTAGGAAAGAGAGAAATGGCTAGGAAAAAGTCCATGCCAAATATTTTCGCCACAAGGGCTGTGAAAGAGGTATTGATAACTACTGCTAACAGACTACCAAAGAGAATACTCCGAGCATGGTGCTTCATCAGATGAAAACTCTTATAAAGCGGAATCCCTAGAGCAACAGTCGATGGGACAATCAAGTTGTTCAAATAAACCCCACCTTGATAGTAATCTTGGTAAGAAATACCAGTCGCCTTTAGAAAGATGATAATGAAAACAGCTGACAAAAGCAAGGGTGTTGTCAATGGATGGGGAAAACGTCTGTAAATTAGCATTCCCACTAGATAGGCTAGGATAGACAGGGCAAGCCCAAACAGGGGATTGGACACAAATTCACTCATTTGGCATCCCCTTTCTCATAATCTCCCTCAAACCGTCTCTTGATGAACTGAACCACCAAGGCTATGAGGATAATATTGATGACTGCTGCAAAAAAGACAATCAAAACAATTGGCAAAAGATAGGGAGCAATCACATCAAACTTCTCCATGATTCCCACTGCTGGCGGTAAAAAGAGAATGGTCATATTGGCCAGCAAGAAATTCCCCACCAGATTGACATGCCTGGTTCTCAGCCACTTAAATTGCAGGGCTAGAAAGAGAATAATCAAACCGATAATACTGCCTGGTATGGGCAAATGAAAGAAACTGGAAATCCCCTCTCCGATTAGAGAAATCACAAAGAGAATCATTAATTGAACATATAATTTCATCCTATACTCCACGAAATAGACTTCTTGCATACCAGTTTACTCTTTTTTCAGAAAATTTCAAGGAAATGCACCAAGAGATAATGAAAATTAAAGAACAAACTAGGAAGTCAGCTGCATGTTGCTCAAAGCAAAGTATTGGGTTTGTAGGTCAAACTGACATAGTTTGAAGCGATTTTCGAAGAATATTACTTTTCTTTGCTTAAGTGAATGACTTGGTCATAGTGTTTTAAGTCTTCTTCTGTGTAGTGGTGAATGACTTCAATGACTGTTTGAGGTAGGGAGAAGAGCAAGTCGCTAATTTTTCTGCTATTTTCCGAGTCAAGATTGGCCTTAATCTCATCTGCTAAGATGAGTTGGCTATCATGGTAGAGGGCGCGAGCGATTTCTAGGCGTTGTTTCTCGCCACCAGATAGACTATCATTTCTGAGCGTTCGATTTTTCAAATGTTCTAATCCTGTTTTTTTGAGGATATGGGTTAAACGTTCCTCCTTTTTATCCAGTCCTAGAAGGATATTGTCGTCCATAGAGAGCGTGTCAAAGTAATGGCTATCTTGGAGGATATAGGAACTAAATCTTGTGATTTCTTGACGTGAAAGTTTTTGCTCAGCAAAGCTAATCTGTCCACTTGTTGGTGTCTCTTCTCCATGAATGATATTGAGCAGGGTTGTTTTACCAGAGCCACTTTCCCCGATAATGGCGATTTTTTCTCCTTGCTTGATGTGTATGGAAATCGGAGATAAGAGGCTATTCCCATCTTTTTCTAAGGAGATGCTGTTAAGTTGGATAGGAAAAATGTTTTCTATGCTTCTAGGCGAGATGGAGTCAGACTGGTTCAGGAGTTTTTGGTATTTGTTGAGAAGAGTTCGATTCGCTTTTCGGGTGTTGGTAAAGTAAGCCAACTCTTGGAATTGATAGCCGATATTATGGGAAACTAGATAGATGGCCACAAAACTCGCCGCATCTAAATAATTATAGTAGGTCATAAAGCCACCGATGACGATTGGTGTGACAGAACAAAAGGCATCGATGCTATTGATCAAGAGACTGTTTAAAGTTCGTTGTTTTTCATAGTTGATTTCGGCATCCAAACTGGTTTGTAATTGCTTTTGATAGCGAGCAAAAAAGTAGTCTTGCCCCTGATAATGGCGAATTTGTTGGCTACCACCAATAAAATTTGTCAAGCTTGCTAAGTAGCTTTGGTTAACAGTTGACCGCTTTTCAGAAAGTGAGTCCAAACGCTTTGAACCGATAGCACTACAGAGGACAGGAAAGGAGTAGAAGATGATGAAAATCAAGCCCAGGTAAAAATTGGTCCATAGGGCATAGAGAATGGACACAGTTGTGAAGCCAAGAGAAGAAATGATGATGACCGTTGGCTCAATATAGCTTTCTTCTAGTTGTTTGACGTCGTTTTCTAGGTCGGACAAAATATCCTTTTCATCAATCTCATAACTGTTTAAAAATCTCTTGAAAATAGCACTCTTGATTCCATATTTGAAGTCAGTAATCAAACGGGCGTAGTAATAGCGCTTCCCAGCCAAACCTAGTAAGAGGATGAGATTACCAAGGATTCCTAAAATCAAAACTTTCCAAAGAAGGCCTAGTTCTTGATTGCTAAAACTAGCAACAATATTCTGAACAAGGGCTGGCGTGATAATTGCTTCCAGCCAAGTAATGGCAATAGAAAAGAAGTAAAGTACGAGGTGCTTTTTAGTAACAAATCTTCTCAGCATAAAGACTTGACCTCCTTATCGATATACATGTAATTAGTTTTAAAGTCATTATACTCCTTTTTATTAAATACTTCATATAGAAATGTAAATCCTGAGGTCGAAAAAAGCCTAGCGAGTTATTGCCGCTAGACTTTAAAACTATTGCAAATTAACCTTGTTTCTCAAGATGTAGTAGGTTCCGAGGTAAAAGATAGCTATGAAAATGAGTTCTTCAACAATACTTATACTTGCTCCCATATAGAAATTATCATTAAATCCTGCAAGTGAATTGACATAGAAGTTAGTACTGGTATTGAAGAAAACTTCAATAAATCCAATGATGATTTTGATACCAATGTAGGCTACAACAGCAAGTGCAGTACGATATTCGTTGAAAAGTTGTCCAATGGAAATGGCTAAGTAGATGCAGAGGATTTCTGAAATGGTATTTAGTAGGAAGGATACCCCCATAAGAGAGAGTTGAGGAAGGAATGTTCCTACAAGTGGAATCAACTCAGAATTTGATATCCATTCTGGAACCGTTATGGTAACAATAATAAAAGCGCTTAGAGCTAGTACAGTGGAGCTAAGGATAGACCAAATGAAGGCTCCAACTAATTTGGCTGTGATGATATGGTGTTCAGAAACTGGCAAGGTCAAGGTCAGATAGCCTTGTCGGTCATAGACACTACCTTTGAATCGTTTAATAATCAAGAAAATGGTTGAAATCCCAAGTGTAATCATCAATCCACCAAAGACGAGAGCCAGAAAGAAAAGTAAGACAGGTTGGCTATCTTTGAAAGATACATAATTATAGTAGTGTGCTTGCATTCCTATGAGAACGGAAAGAACTAGCACGGCAGCGTAAAGGGCTAAATACCACTTGTTAACATTTTTAAATTCGTAGCGAATTAAATTCCAAAACATAAATAATCTCCTTTGCTTAGGCCTTAAATTCCTGACGGAAGAGTTGGTCAATGGATTCACCAGACTCATAGCGAATATCATCTACATTACCTTGACGGACGACTTTTCCATCCTTAAGGAAGACAATTTCATCCAAGATTGGCTCGATATCAGAAATCAAGTGGGTAGAAATTAAAACGGTAGAAGTTGGGGAGTAGTTGTTGATAATAGTATTGAGGATATACTCACGGGCTGCTGGATCCACCCCACCAATGGGTTCGTCTAAAACGTAGAGACGAGCATCACGGCTCATAACCAAAATCAGTTGTACCTTTTCCTTGTTTCCTTTTGATAATTTCTTGAGACGACTATTTTCATCAATGCCGAGGTCTGCAAGTAGATGATGGGCGCGTTCAAGATTGAAATCTTTATAGAAGGTCTTGAAGTAGGTTAGGGCTTCTTTGACCTTCATTTGTTCATTAAGATAGGTCGTATCCGGCAAATAAGCTACGATAGCCTTGGTTGCTGGGCTTGGGTCCATGTCGTTGATAAGGACGCGTCCTTGATCTGGTTGTAAGAGGCCATTGATTAGTTTAATCAATGTTGTTTTCCCTGAGCCGTTTGGACCAAGGAGACCAACAATTTTTCCAGCTGGGATTTCAAGGGAAACATTTTCAAGGGCTGGGGTTGCTCCATATGATTTGGATACATTTTCAAATGCTAGTAATGACATAGGCTTAAACTCCTTTAATATAATCGCCGACTACGCTTGGTAGTTCTTCTTTTTCATAGCCAAAATGGGTCATGGAGGAAACGAAGTGTTCCAATTCTTCTTCTGATAATTGTTTGCGCGATTGGGCGATCAGCTCCTTATCTTCAGTCACAAATCGTCCAGTTGTTCGCTTGCTGTAGACAAATCCTTCTCGTTCAAGGTCTGACAAGGCTCTTTGGATGGTGTTTGGATTGACACCCGCCTCGCTAGCTAGCTCTCGCACGGTTGGAAGTTGTTGATTAGCTTCCAGTGTATGGGAAACAATCTGAAGCTTGATTTTCTCCATAATCTGTAAATAGATGGGTTTTTTGTTGTCAAATGTCCAGGACATCTTGGTCTCCTTTCTTTTATCTATTTGTCTTAATTAAATAATACAACAAAACAAAAAACTTGTCAAGCAAAAAGAAGAATTGTTTTGGGAATCGTTTAAAAAATGGTATAATGAAAAGAAAACGATAAGGAGGGAAAGGATGCGTTGTCCAAAATGTGGGGCTACCAAGTCAAGTGTTATTGATAGTCGCCAAGCAGAAGAAGGGAACACCATTCGTAGAAGACGTGAGTGCGACGAATGCCAACACCGTTTTACAACCTACGAAAGAGTAGAAGAAAGAACTTTAGTGGTTGTTAAAAAAGATGGCACACGGGAACAATTCTCCAGAGATAAAATCTTTAATGGGATTATCCGCTCAGCCCAGAAACGTCCTGTGTCAAGTGATGAAATCAACATGGTAGTCAATCGTATCGAACAGAAACTCCGTGGTCGAAATGAAAATGAAATTCAAAGTGAGGACATTGGTTCACTCGTCATGGAGGAGTTGGCTGAGTTAGATGAGATTACCTATGTACGTTTTGCCAGTGTCTATCGTAGTTTTAAGGATGTCAGTGAGCTAGAGAGCCTGCTCCAACAAATCACCCAGTCCTCTAAAAAGAAAAAGGAAAGATAAATGAAGCCAATTGACCGTTTTTCTTATCTAAAGAATAATCGGGTGTCGCAAGATACCTCATCTCTGGTACAGTGCTACCTCCCGATTATCGGTCAGGAGGCACTGAGCCTTTATCTTTATACGATTAGTTTTTGGGATAATGGTAGAAAGGAATACCTCTTTTCAAGTATTCTTAACCATCTCAACTTTGGGATGGATAGACTGATAAAATCCCTGAAAATCTTATCTGCTTTTAATCTCTTGACCCTCTATCAAAAGGGGGATGTTTATCAGCTAGCCCTCCATGCTCCTCTTTCGAGTCAGGATTTTTTGGAACACCCTGTTTATCGTAGACTCTTGGAAAAAAAGATTGGCGATGCAGCTGTGGAGGATTTGAAAGTTGAGAGTGCTGAGGGAGAAGAAATATCTGTCTCACTCAATCAAGTCTTTCCAGATTTGGCAGAGCTGGGAAGTCAAGAAGATCTTGGTCTCAAGAAGAAAGTGGCCAACGATTTTGACTTGGACCATTTTCGTCAGCTTATGGCTCGAGATGGGCTTCGTTTTGCGGATGAGCAGTCCGATGTCTTAAACCTCTTTGCCATTGCTGAGGAGAAGAAATGGACTTGGTTTGAGACCTATCAATTGGCTAAGTCAACAGCTGTTTCCCAGGTTGTTTCAACCAAACGAATGCGGGAAAAAATTGCTCAAAAACCGATTTCCTCTGACTTTAGTCCTAAGGAAGCAACCATTATCAAGGAAGCAAAAAGCAAAACTGCTCTGCAGTTCTTGGCAGAAATCAAGCAAACACGCAAGGGGACCATTACCCAAACAGAAAGAGAACTCTTGCAACAGATGGCTGGCTTGGGTTTGCTGGACGAAGTCATTAATATCATTCTCTTATTGACCTTTAATAAGGTGGATTCGGCAAATATCAATGAGAAATATGCCATGAAGGTAGCTAATGACTATGCCTATCAAAAGATTCATTCGGCAGAAGAGGCAGTCTTGCGCATCCGTGAGAGAGGGCAAAAGAGTCAGACTCAAAAGGCTAGTAAACCGAATCCTGCCAAGTCCAATGTACCCAAGTGGAGCAATCCAGATTATAAGAATGAAACCAGCGAGGAAACTCGTCTGGAACTAGAACGTAAGAAACAAGAACTATTAGCTCGATTAGAAAAAGGAGGAGATTAGATGGAAAGTGTCGGAGACGTACTCAAACGTCAACCTAGCCGTTTTCATTATCAAGATTTGGTCCAGAAAATCATGAAGGATCCTGATGTTGCGGCCTTTATCCAGCAAGAATCCCTGACTCCAGAGGAATTAAATCGCAGTATCTCCAAGTTTAATCAGTACATCACCGAGCGTGACAAATTTCTCCGTGGTGATACGGATTATATTGCCAAAGGCTACAAGCCGATTTTGGTTATGAATCATGGCTATGCGGATGTTTCTTATGAAGAAACTCCTGAGCTAATCGCAGCGGAAAAAGAAGCAGCTATTAAGAATCGTCTCAAGTTAATCAATCTGCCAGCCAGTCTCAAGAAAGCTAGTTTGGCGCAAGTTGAATTGGATGATTTGGGTCGCTTGCCAGTTTTTGAAAAACTATTAGCCTTCGTGGAGCAATATCCAGCTATTCGAAAAGGTCTTTACTTATATGGAGACTTTGGTGTGGGTAAAAGTTTCATGGTGGCTGCCTTGGCCCATGATTTATCAGAAAGACGTGGTGTTTCATCAACTCTTCTCCACTATCCTAGCTTTGTCATTGATGTCAAAAATGCTATCGGTGATGGTAATGTCAAGACCTTGGTGGATGAGCTTAAACTGTCTGAAGTCCTGATTTTAGATGATATTGGTGCGGAGCAATCAACAGCTTGGGTGCGGGATGAAATCCTGCAAGTTATTCTCCAATATCGGATGCAGGAAAATTTACCGACCTTTTTCACATCCAACTTCAACTTTGAAGAATTGGAGCAGCATTTCGCTAAAGGGAAACATGGAAATGACGAAACCTGGGAAGCCAGACGGGTCATGGAACGCATCCGTTATTTGGCTGAGGAGACTCGTTTAGAAGGAGTAAACCGCCGATGACAGAAACGATTAAACTGATGAAGGCTCATAAATCTGTTCGAAGATTTAAGGAGCAAGCCCTTCCTCAGGAAGACTTGACTGAAATCCTGACAGCGGCCCAAATGGCCTCTTCTTGGAAGAATTTCCAATCCTACTCTGTGATTGTGGTACGAAGTCAAGAAAAGAAAGATGCCTTGTATGAATTGGTGCCTCAAGAAGCCATTCGCCAATCAGCTGTTTTCCTTCTCTTTGTCGGAGATTTGAACCGAGCAGAAAAGGGAGCCCGACTTCATACCGACACCTTCCAACCCCAAGGTGTGGAAAGCCTCTTGATTAGTTCGGTCGATGCGGCTCTTGCTGGTCAAAATGCCCTGTTGGCAGCTGAAAGCTTGGGCTATGGTGGTGTCATTATCGGTTTGGTGCGTTACAAGTCAGAAGAAGTGGCAGAGCTCTTTAACCTGCCTGACTACACCTATCCTGTCTTTGGGATAGCACTAGGTTTACCAAATGAAGAACATGAAGTCAAACCTCGCTTGCCATTGAATCAAGTGGTGTTTGAGGAAGAATACCAGGAACAAACAGTTGATGCGATTGAGGCTTATGACCGTGTACAGGCGGACTATGCTGGAGCGCGTGCGACCACAAGTTGGAGTCAGCGCCTAGCAGAACAGTTTGGACAAGCTGAACCAAGCTCAACTAGAAAAAATCTTGAACAGAAGAAGTTATTGTAGAAAGTGAGAAATTATGGCCCTACCAACTATTGCCATTGTAGGACGTCCCAATGTTGGGAAATCAACCCTATTTAATCGGATCGCTGGTGAGCGAATCTCCATTGTAGAAGATGTCGAAGGAGTGACACGTGACCGTATCTATGCAACGGGTGAGTGGCTCAATCGTTCGTTTAGCATGATTGATACAGGAGGAATCGATGATGTCGATGCTCCTTTCATGGAACAAATCAAGCACCAGGCAGAAATTGCCATGGAAGAAGCAGATGTTATTGTCTTTGTCGTGTCTGGTAAGGAAGGAATTACCGATGCAGACGAATACGTAGCCCGTAAGCTTTATAAGACTCATAAACCAGTTATCCTCGCAGTGAACAAGGTGGACAACCCTGAGATGCGAAATGATATCTATGATTTCTATGCCCTCGGTTTGGGTGAACCATTGCCTATCTCATCTGTCCATGGGATTGGTACAGGGGATGTGCTAGATGCCATCGTAGAAAATCTTCCAAATGAATATGAAGAAGAAAACCCAGATGTGATTAAGTTTAGCTTGATTGGTCGTCCTAACGTTGGAAAATCAAGCTTGATCAATGCTATTTTGGGAGAAGACCGTGTCATTGCTAGTCCAGTTGCTGGAACAACTCGTGACGCCATTGATACCCACTTTACAGATACAGATGGTCAAGAATTTACCATGATTGATACGGCTGGTATGCGTAAGTCTGGTAAGGTTTATGAAAATACCGAGAAGTACTCTGTCATGCGTGCCATGCGTGCTATTGACCGTTCAGATGTGGTCTTAATGGTCATCAATGCGGAAGAAGGCATTCGTGAATACGACAAGCGTATCGCAGGATTTGCCCATGAAGCTGGTAAAGGGATGATTATCGTGGTCAACAAGTGGGATACGCTTGAAAAAGATAACCACACTATGAAAAACTGGGAAGAAGATATCCGTGAGCAGTTCCAATACCTGCCTTATGCACCGATTATCTTTGTATCCGCTTTGACCAAGCAACGTCTTCACAAACTGCCTGAGATGATCAAACAAATCAGTGAAAGTCAAAACACACGTATTCCATCAGCTGTCTTGAACGATGTGATTATGGATGCTATTGCTATCAACCCAACACCAACAGACAAAGGGAAACGCCTCAAGATTTTCTACGCGACCCAAGTGGCAACTAAACCACCAACCTTTGTCATCTTTGTCAATGAAGAAGAACTCATGCACTTTTCTTACCTGCGTTTCTTGGAAAATCAAATCCGCAAGGCCTTTGTCTTTGAGGGAACTCCAATCCATCTCATCGCAAGAAAGCGTAAATAAAAAAGTAGAATCTGGAATGACATTTCCAGATTTTTTTGATATAATAAAATAATAGAAAACGCTATCAAAAAGGAGGTGTCGATGAAACATTTATTCAAATTTATAATCTTATTTCCCTGGTTTTACTTTTTCAGCTGGATTGAAAAGGATAATAGAGAAAGTAAATTTTTCCCAATTTTTTACTATTTTTACTGGTTTTACATCCCCCTCTATGCTCTTTTTAGCCTTGCTTGGACAGTTATTTCAGTTCTGTTTTTCAATATCGTCTTGAGAAATTTGACAGATATCAAGTTATGGGGCATTTGGTTTCTTTTTATTCTGCTAGCCATTGGTCTGAATAGGTTAACTTATTCTTGTTTCAAAAAAATGCTTAGACTAAGAAAGGAGTTAGGGAAGTCTAAAGCGGGGAGGCATTGATTTATATTGGTTTTTATTTTTAGGAGGTAGCTTATGGCACATCTAAAATCATTTATTACACGCTATTCTAAGGTCTATATTGGTTTAGTTCTGCTGATCTGGCTGGCTTTCTTCTTTGTTCCTTGGGATAAACCAGTTCTGGGAATATCTATCAATCTCTTAATCATGCAGAAAGTTTTACTAGTTTTTGGTATTCTGTCTATTTTGATGGCCTTGCTGTCCAAGAAAGTCAGTCTCTTTGTTTTTGGACTCATCTGCTGTCTTTCTCTTTGGATAAATCTATTTATCCTATTTGCCATTTTGCCGATTTTTGGCAATTAAACCAACATAAAAGTCAGAGAGGTTAGCTTGGGAACTAGCCTCTTTTTCCTTTTCAAAATGGGGATTCTTCCTTGAAAATAATCAGTAATTGTGCTAAAATTAAAAGAACATTCTAAAATATTCGGAATTTAAAGTAAGGAAAAACATGGCTAATATTTTAAAAACAATTATCGAAAATGATAAAGGAGAAATCCGTCGTCTGGAAAAGATGGCTGACAAGGTTTTCAAATATGAAGACCAAATGGCTGCTTTGACTGATGACCAACTAAAAGCAAAAACAGTTGAATTTAAAGAACGTTATCAAAATGGAGAATCACTGGATTCATTGCTTTATGAAGCATTTGCGGTTGTCCGTGAGGGTGCCAAACGTGTCCTAGGTCTCTTCCCATATAAGGTTCAGGTCATGGGGGGAATCGTTCTTCACCATGGTGACGTGCCAGAGATGCGTACAGGAGAAGGGAAAACCTTGACTGCGACTATGCCGGTATACCTCAATGCCCTTTCAGGCAAAGGGGTTCACGTAGTTACGGTTAATGAATACCTGTCAGAACGTGACGCGACTGAGATGGGTGAATTGTACTCATGGCTTGGTTTGTCAGTAGGGATTAACTTGGCGGCTAAATCTCCAATGGAGAAAAAAGAAGCCTATGAGTGTGACATTACCTACTCAACCAACTCAGAAATCGGATTTGACTACCTTCGTGACAACATGGTCGTTCGTGCTGAAAACATGGTACAACGTCCGCTTAACTATGCCTTGGTCGATGAGGTTGACTCTATCTTGATTGACGAGGCGCGTACACCTTTGATCGTATCAGGTGCTAATGCGGTTGAAACTAGTCAGCTCTACCACATGGCAGACCACTATGTAAAATCTTTGGACAAAGACGACTACATCATCGATGTACAGTCTAAGACTATTGGTTTGTCTGATTCAGGGATTGACAAGGCTGAAAGCTACTTCAAACTTGACAATCTCTATGACATCGAAAACGTAGCTCTTACTCACTTTATCGATAACGCCCTTCGTGCTAACTACATCATGCTTCTCGATATTGACTATGTGGTGAGCGAAGAGCAAGAAATCTTGATCGTTGACCAATTCACAGGTCGTACCATGGAAGGTCGTCGTTATTCTGATGGATTGCACCAAGCCATTGAAGCTAAAGAAGGTGTGCCAATTCAGGATGAAACCAAGACATCTGCTTCAATCACTTACCAAAACCTTTTCCGTATGTACAAGAAATTGTCTGGTATGACGGGTACAGGTAAGACTGAGGAAGAAGAATTCCGTGAAATTTACAACATTCGTGTGATTCCAATCCCAACAAACCGTCCTGTTCAACGTATTGACCACTCAGACCTTCTTTATTCAAGTATCGAGGCTAAGTTTAAGGCGGTTGTCGAAGACGTTAAGGCTCGTTACCAAAAAGGTCAACCTGTCTTGGTTGGTACAGTAGCGGTTGAAACCAGTGACTACATTTCTAAGAAATTGGTCGCAGCTGGCGTTCCTCACGAAGTCTTGAATGCCAAAAACCACTATAGAGAAGCCCAAATCATCATGAATGCTGGTCAACGTGGTGCTGTTACTATCGCAACCAACATGGCCGGTCGTGGTACCGACATCAAGCTTGGTGAAGGGGTTCGCGAATTGGGTGGACTTTGTGTTATTGGTACAGAGCGTCATGAAAGCCGTCGTATCGATAACCAGCTTCGTGGACGTTCAGGTCGTCAAGGAGACCCAGGTGAGTCACAATTCTACCTCTCTCTTGAAGATGACTTGATGAAACGTTTTGGTTCTGAACGCTTGAAGGGAATTTTTGAACGCTTGAATATGTCTGAAGAGGCCATTGAGTCTCGTATGTTGACGCGTCAGGTTGAGGCAGCGCAAAAACGTGTCGAAGGAAATAACTACGATACTCGTAAACAAGTCCTTCAATATGATGATGTTATGCGTGAACAACGTGAGATTATCTATGCTCAACGTTATGATGTCATCACTGCAGACCGTGACTTGGCACCTGAAATTCAGTCTATGATTAAACGCACGATTGGTCGTGTCGTTGATGGTCATGCGCGTGCCAAACAAGATGAAAAACTAGAGGCAATTTTGAACTTTGCTAAGTACAACTTGCTTCCAGAAGATTCTATTACGATGGAAGACCTGTCAGGTTTGTCTGATAAGGCTATTAAGGAAGAACTCTTCCAACGTGCCTTGCAAGTTTACGATAGTCAGGTTTCAAAACTACGTGATGAAGAAGCAGTTAAAGAATTCCAAAAAGTTTTGATTCTACGAGTGGTGGATAACAAGTGGACAGATCATATCGATGCCCTCGATCAATTGCGTAATGCGGTTGGACTTCGTGGCTATGCTCAGAACAACCCTGTTGTTGAGTATCAGGCAGAAGGTTTCCGTATGTTTAATGATATGATTGGTTCGATTGAGTTTGATGTGACACGTTTGATGATGAAAGCACAAATTCATGAACAAGAAAGACCACAGGCAGAACGCCATATCAGTACAACAGCGACTCGTAATATTGCTGCCCACCAAGCAAGTATGCCAGAAGATTTGGATTTGAGCCAGATTGGACGCAATGAACTTTGCCCATGTGGTTCTGGTAAGAAGTTTAAAAACTGTCACGGTAAAAGACAATAAAATGAGATAGTTTAGAGGCGGATACCTTGTGAAAAGTAAATTTTTACTTGGTATCCGTTTGCTTTATAAGGAGATGAGTTATGGTATTTACAGCAAAAAGTCCTAAAATCAATATTGAAGAAGTTCGTGCCTTATCAAAATTGGAAGATCAGGCTTTGGAGAGAAAATCACAGCGTGATCAAGAGCTAGAAGCCATTATACGTGGAGAAGACCAGCGAATTCTCTTGGTAATCGGGCCATGCTCATCTGACAATGAAGAAGCTGTTCTTGAGTACGCTAAGCGTTTGGCAGTCCTACAAGAAGAATTGGCAAACCGTATCTTTATGGTTATGCGTGTTTATACAGCCAAACCTCGTACCAACGGAGATGGCTATAAGGGCTTGATTCACCAGCCTAACGCGACAGAAGCGCCTAGTCTTATCAACGGAATCAAAGCCGTTCGTCATCTTCATTATCGTGTTATCACAGAAACAGGTATGACAACAGCTGATGAAATGCTTTATCCTGAAAATCTTCCGCTTGTAGATGATTTGATTTCTTACATGGCAGTTGGTGCCCGTTCAGTTGAAGACCAGCAACACCGCTTTGTGGCAAGTGGGGCAGATTTCGCGACTGGTTTTAAAAATCCAACCTCTGGAAATCTCAATGTTATGTTTAATGGGATTTATGCTGCTCAAAACAAACAAAGCTTTCTTTTCCTAGGAAAAGAAGTGGAAACAACTGGAAATCCGCTTTCGCACGCCATTCTTCGTGGTGCTCTTAATGAATATGGAAAAAATATTCCCAACTACTATTATGACAATTTAATTGACACCATTGCCCAGTATGAGAAAATGGGCTTGGAAAATCCTTTTATCATCATTGATACCAATCATGACAATTCTGGTAAGCAGTATATGGAACAGATCCGAATTGTCCGCCAGACCTTGATTAACCGTGCTTGGAATGAAAAAATCAAGCAGTATGTTCGTGGCTTTATGATTGAGTCTTATCTGGAAGATGGTCGACAAAATGAGCCAGAAGTATTTGGTAAGTCTATCACAGACCCTTGCCTTGGCTGGGAAAATACGGAAACCCTTGTCAGAGAAATTTACAAAACGTTAGGAGAATAAGATGGCATTTATTGAAAAAGGTCAAGAAATCGATATGGAAGTCATCAAGGCTGAAACCCAATTGTCTGCGGAAGTCTTGAGACTCAAGGAAAGTCGTGACAGAGAATTGGCAGACATTATTTCAGGGGAAGATGACCGTCTCCTTTTGGTGATTGGTCCTTGCTCTTCTGATAATGAAGAAGCTGTCTTGGAATATGCTCGCCGTTTGTCCGCCTTGCAAAAGAAGGTAGCGGATAAGATTTTCATGGTCATGCGCGTGTATACTGCTAAGCCTCGTACCAATGGAGACGGCTATAAAGGGTTGGTTCACCAGCCAGATACTTCTAAGGCTCCAAGCCTGATTAACGGCTTGCAGGCTGTGCGCCAGTTGCACTACCGCGTGATTACAGAGACTGGTTTGACAACGGCAGATGAGATGCTTTATCCGTCAAATCTGATCTTGGTGGATGACTTGGTCAGCTACCATGCCGTTGGAGCTCGTTCTGTGGAAGACCAAGAGCACCGCTTTGTGGCTTCAGGGATTGATGCACCAGTCGGGATGAAAAATCCAACTTCTGGAAATTTGGGTGTTATGTTTAACGCCATCTATGCTGCTCAAAACAAGCAAACCTTCCTTTATCATGGGCAGGAAGTTGAGACTTCAGGTAATCCTTTGTCCCATGTCATCCTCCGTGGAGCAGTCAACGAGTATGGCAATTATATGCCGAATTACTACTATGAAAACCTACTCCAAGCCATTGAACGCTATGAAACCATGGGACTTGAAAATCCTTTTATCCTCATCGACACTAACCATGATAACTCAGGCAAGCAATATATGGAGCAGATTCGAATTGTTCGCCAGACCTTGCAAAATCGTGATTGGAATGAGAAAATTAAAAAGACAGTTCGAGGATTTATGATTGAATCCTACCTAGCAGATGGTCGTCAAAACCAACCAGAAATCTTTGGTTGCTCTATTACCGACCCTTGTCTAGGTTGGGAAAATACAGAGGCCTTGGTAGAAGAGATTTATGCTACCTTGACAAAATAAGTGAAAAGGATGGAGTTGGGGAATCTCAACTCCTTTTGATGAGAATGATAGTTGGACACGGAATTGACATCGAAGAATTGGCTTCGATAGAAAGCGCAGTTACACGACATGAAGGTTTTGCCAAGCGCGTGCTGACAGTTAAGGAAATGGAGCGCTTCACCAGTCTTAAAGGGCGCAGGCAAATCGAATATTTGGCAGGTCGCTGGTCGGCTAAGGAAGCCTTTTCCAAGGCCATGGGAACGGGTATTGGCAAGCTCAGTTTTCAGGATTTGGAAGTCTTGAACAATGAACGCGGGGAGCCTTATTTTAGTCAGGCACCATTTTCAGGAAAGATTTGGCTGTCTATCAGCCACACCGATCAGTTTGTGACAGCCAGTGTCATTTTGGAGGAAAATCATGAAAGCTAGTCCGCATAGACCAACCAAGGCTCTGATTCATCTGGGAGCTATTCGACACAATATTCAGCAAATGGGGGCTCATATCCCTAATGGAACGCTCAAGTGGGCAGTGGTCAAGGCCAATGCTTACGGGCATGGGGCAGTAGCTGTTGCCAAGGCAATCCAAGAAGATGTAGACGGCTTTTGCGTTTCCAATATCGATGAAGCCATTGAACTCAGACAGGCTGGACTCAGCAAGAAAATCCTTATTTTAGGAGTTTCTGAGCTAGAAGCTGTTGCTCTAGCTAAAGAATACGACATCACCTTGACTGTGGCTGGACTGGAGTGGATTCAAGCACTCTTAGATAGGGAAGCGGACCTAACTGGATTGACAGTTCACCTCAAGATTGATTCAGGAATGGGACGGATTGGTTTTAGAGAGGGTCGTGAGGCTGAGCAGGCTCAAGACTTACTCCAACAACACGGCGCTCGTGTTGAAGGAATTTTTACCCACTTTGCTACTGCTGATGAGGAATCAGATGACTATTTTAATGCCCAGTTAGAACGGTTTAAAACTATTTTAGCTAGTATGAAGAAAGTTCCAGAGCTGGTTCATGCTAGCAATTCTGCAACGACTCTTTGGCATGCAGAGACTATTTTCAATGCGATTCGTATGGGAGATGCCATGTATGGTCTCAATCCTAGCGGAGAGGTCTTGGACTTGCCCTATGACTTGAAACCAGCCTTGATCTTGGAATCTGCTCTGGTTCATGTCAAGACAGTTTCAGCTGGAGCTTATATGGGCTACGGAGCGACATATCAAGCGGATAGTGAGCAAGTCATTGCGACGGTGCCAATCGGCTATGCGGATGGTTGGACACGAGACATGCAGAATTTTTCTGTCTTGGTAGATGGGGAAGTCTGCCCAATCGTTGGGCGAGTTTCGATGGACCAAATCACCATTCGTCTGCCTAAGGTTTACCCACTTGGAACCAAAGTCACCCTCATTGGTTCTAATGGGGGCAAGGAGATCACAGCTACTCAGGTAGCGACCTACCGTGGCACTATTAACTATGAGGTGGTTTGTCTTATCAGCGACCGCATTCCGAGAGAATATTATTAAAAAAGAAAGGAGTGGAGCATGAATCTACATCAACCCTTGCATGTCTTACCTGGTGTGGGACCAAAGTCAGCAGAAAAATACGCCAAACTAGGAATTGAAAACTTGCAAGATCTCTTGCTCTACTTTCCTTTCCGTTACGAAGATTTTAAGACCAAGCAGGTGCTGGAACTGGAAGACGGTGAAAAGGCAGTTCTTTCTGGTCAAGTCGTGACTCCTGCCAGTGTCCAGTATTATGGTTTCAAGCGCAATCGCCTGCGCTTTAGTCTCAAGCAGGGAGAAGTTGTTTTTGTGGTGAATTTCTTTAACCAGCCTTATCTAGCAGATAAGATAGAGTTGGGAGCAACTCTTGCTGTATTTGGAAAATGGGATCGTGCCAAGGCTAGTCTGACTGGGATGAAGGTCCTAGCTCAGGTGGAAGATGACCTCCAACCTGTCTATCGTCTGGCTCAGGGAATCAGTCAGGCCAGTCTGGTCAAGGTCATCAAAACGGCCTTTGATCAGAGACTGGACCTCTTGATTGAGGAAAATCTTCCCCAGTCTTTGCTGGATAAATACAAACTCATGTCCCGTTGTCAGGCAGTCCGAGCTATGCATTTTCCAAAGGATTTGGCAGAATACAAGCAGGCCCTTCGCCGTATCAAGTTTGAGGAACTCTTTTATTTCCAAATGCAATTGCAGATGCTCAAGTCTGAAAATAGAGTTCAGGGAAGCGGTCTGGTTCTGGATTGGTCTCAAGAAAAAGTGACAGCAGTTAAAGAAAATCTACCTTTTGCCCTGACCCCAGCTCAGGAAAAGAGTTTGCAGGAAATTTTGACCGACATGAAGTCGGATCACCACATGAATCGTCTCCTGCAAGGGGATGTGGGGAGCGGAAAAACTGTGGTCGCTGGCTTGGCCATGTTTGCGGCGGTGACAGCTGGCTATCAGTCCGCCCTCATGGTACCAACAGAAATCCTTGCAGAGCAACATTTTGAGAGTTTACAGAACCTCTTTCCAGACTTGAAACTGGCTCTTTTGACAGGTTCCTTGAAAGCTGCAGAAAAGAGAGAAGTCTTGGAGACCATTGCCAAGGGTGAGGCTGATTTGATTATCGGAACTCATGCCCTGATTCAGGATGGGGTGGGGTATGCTCGTCTGGGTTTGATTATCATCGATGAGCAGCACCGATTTGGTGTGGGGCAAAGGCGTATTTTACGGGAAAAAGGGGACAATCCAGATGTCCTCATGATGACGGCGACTCCTATTCCACGAACCTTGGCTATCACAGCCTTTGGCGATATGGATGTTTCCATTATTGACCAGATGCCAGCAGGGCGGAAGCCTATTGTGACGCGCTGGATCAAGCATGAGCAACTACCTCAGGTCTTGACTTGGCTTGAGGGAGAAATTCAAAAAGGTTCCCAAGCCTATGTCATTTCTCCCTTGATTGAAGAATCTGAAGCTCTGGATTTAAAAAATGCCATTGCCTTGTCGGAAGAGTTGACAGCTCATTTTGCTGGCAAGGCAGAGGTAGCTCTTCTACATGGTAAGATGAAGAGTGATGAAAAAGACCAGATTATGCAGGATTTCAAAGAGAGAAAAACCGATATCTTGGTCTCTACTACCGTCATTGAGGTTGGGGTCAATGTTCCCAATGCAACTGTCATGATTATCATGGATGCGGATCGCTTCGGTCTCAGTCAGCTTCACCAGCTCAGAGGTCGTGTCGGTCGGGGGGACAAGCAGTCCTATGCTGTTCTTGTTGCCAATCCCAAGACGGATTCTGGGAAAGACCGCATGCGCATCATGACAGAAACGACCAATGGATTTGTCCTTGCGGAGGAAGACTTGAAAATGCGGGGTTCAGGTGAAATTTTTGGAACCAGACAGTCAGGTCTTCCAGAGTTCCAAGTGGCTGATATTATCGAAGATTTTCCGATTTTAGAAGAAGCCAGAAAAGTTGCTAGCTACATTAGTTCGATAGAAGGCTGGCAAGAGGATCCAGAATGGCGTATGATTGCTCTTCATTTGGAGAAGAAAGAACATCTGGATTAAGCTTTCTCTAAGGAAAACTTAAGCTAGCTTTCAGGTTTGACCCTTATACTAGAGTCATCAAAAAGAAACGAGGACTCTCACATGACAGTAACGATTAAAGTAAATTACCCAACCGCTTTCCAAAAGAAGGAAGCAAAAAACTAGTATAAACAGAAGAGAGAGCGAAATGCTCTTTTTTCGTTTCTAAAACTACTTTCAGTCAATAGACTTGAAGGAAGAAAAGCTAAATTCACTTTCTATTTACCCTTCTTTCTTGCATTGATTACATAGATATGCTACAGTGGTGATAGCGATTACAAAATAAAAGGAGTATATTATGAAAAATCCAGCTTTGTTAGAAGAAATGAAGACTTATCTAGGAAGGGATGAGGTTCCAGAGGACTTTGATGCTTTCTGGGATGAGGAAGTGAAAAAAGTTTCCACGCTTCCAGCCTACCAGTTGGAGGAAAGAGATTTCCACATTCCTCAAGTTAAGTGTTATGAACTAACTTTTAAAGGGATTGGTAATGGAATCGTCTATGCACGAGTAGTTTTGCCTAAGTTAGATATGAAGGTTCCTGTTATTTTCCATTTCCATGGATACATGGGACGTGGTTGGGATTGGGCTGACATGCTGGGCTTCACCGTGGCTGGTTACGGTGTTGTCTCCATGGATGTGCGGGGCCAGTCAGGTTACTCGCAAGACGGCTTGCGTTCTCCTCTTGGAAATACGGTTAAGGGGCATATCATCCGTGGTGCTGTGGAAGGTCGTGACCACCTCTTTTATAAGGATGTTTATCTGGATATTTACCAGTTGGTTGAAATTGTTGCCAGTCTGCCTGAGGTAGATGAGAAGCACCTTTCTAGCTATGGTGCTTCTCAAGGTGGTGCTCTAGCCTTGGTTGCAGCAGCACTCAATCCTCGAATTCAGAAAACAGTTGCCATCTATCCTTTCTTATCAGACTTCAGACGAGTTCTTGAGATTGGTAATACAAGCGAGGCTTATGATGAACTTTTCCGTTATTTCAAGTTTCACGACCCCTTCCATGAAACTGAGGAGGAAATCATGGCGACCCTTGCCTATATCGATGTGAAAAATCTTGCCCATCGTATCAAGGGTGAGGTTAAGATGATTACGGGCTTGGACGACGATGTTTGCTATCCCATTACCCAGTTTGCGATTTATAATCGTATGACCTGCGATAAAACCTATCGTATCATGCCTGAGTATGCCCACGAAGCCATGAATGTTTTTGTCAATGACCAAGTTTATAACTGGCTCTGTGGGAGTGAGATTCCTTTTAAATATCTAAAATAAGGAGTCGACCCTAAGCACAAAATCTTAAAAATCACAAACACGCATAGTATCAGGTGTTGAACAAGCTTGATACTATGCGTTTTATCATGGAAATATTTATAGAATTTTTTGTTGCTAGCTTTGTCAAATTGCTTAAAATAATTTTTTTCAGAAAGCAAAAGCCGATACCTATCGAGTAGGGTAGTTCTTACTATCGTCAGGCTTGTCTGTAGGTGTTAATACTTTTCAAAAATCTCTTCAAACCAGGCCATCTTCGGCTTGCCGTAGGTATGGTTACTGACTTCGTCAGTTCTATCCACAACCTCAAAACAGTGTTTTGAGCTGACTTCGTCAGTTCTATCTGCCACCTCAAAACGGTGTTTTGAGCTGACTTCGTCAGTTTCATATACAGCCTCAAAACGGTGTTTTGAGCAGGCTACGGCTAGCTTCTTAGTTTGGTCTTTGATTTTCATTGAGTATAAAAACAGATGAGTCTCTGTTTTCTTTTTATGAACTATAAATGTTCAGCTGAAACTACTTTCAAGGACATTATTATATAAAAGAGTTTCTTGAAACTAAAATCTATTATACTACACTGTATTGAAAGCGTTTTAGAAATGAGGTATAATAAATTTGCTAACACTTATAAAAAGTGATAGAATCTTATCTTTATGTATATTTAAAGATAGATTGCTGTAAAAATAGTAGCAGCTATGCGAAATGACAGATAGAGAGAAGGGATTGAAGCTTAGAAAAGGGGAATAATATGATATTTAAAGCATTCAAGACAAAAAAGCAGAGAAAAAGACAAGTTGAACTACTTTTGACAGTTTTTTTCGACAGTTTTCTGATTGATTTATTTCTTCACTTATTTGGGATTGTTCCCTTTAAGTTGGATAAGATTCTGATTGTGAGCTTGATTATATTTCCCATTATTTCTACAAGTATTTATGCTTATGAAAAGCTATTTGAAAAAGTGTTCGATAAGGATTGAGCAGGAAGTATAGTGTAAATAGCATAAGCTGATGTCCAATAATTTGCTTATAAAGAGATATTTTAGTTTAATCGCAGCGGTGTCCTGGTAGATAAACTAGATTGGCAGGAGTCTGATTGGAGAAAGGAGAGGGGAAATTGACACCGATTTGAGATAGTTTGTTTAGTTCATTTTTGTCATTTAAATGAACTGTAGTAAAAGAAAGTTAAGAAAAGACAAACTAAGTGTATTTTCTGGAGTAAATGTCTTATTTCAGAAATCGGGATATAGATATAGAGAGGATCAGTATGAATCGGAGTGTTCAAGAGCGTAAGTGTCGTTATAGCATTAGGAAACTATCGGTAGGAGCGGTTTCTATGATTGTAGGAGCAGTGGTATTTGGAACGTCTCCTGTTTTAGCTCAAGAAGGGGCAAGTGAGCAACCTCTGGCAAATGAAACTCAACTTTCGGGGGGGGGGGGGAGCTCAACCCTAACTGATACAGAAAAGAGCCAGCCTTCTGAGGAAGGAGAAAATATAACTCTTCCTGCAGAGCATGTAGAGTCTGTTTCAGAGACTGAACTTTCTGGCAATGAGCAAGAACATGAAGACAAGCAAGAAGAAAAAATTCCAAGAGATTACTATGCACGAGATTTAGAAAATGTCGAAACAGTGATAGAAAAAGATGACTTAGAGACGAATGATTCAAACGAAAAAAGAGTAGACTTGTCTGATGAATTGGAGAAAGTAAAGGGACTCCAAAATGCAACTGTTCATGTGGAGTTCAAACCGGCTGCTGATGGTCCTAGTTTTTACAATCTCTTTTCTGCTTCCAGTACAACTAAAGTAAATGAGTACTTTACAATGGCAATCAATAATGGGACAGCTTTGATAGAGGGACGTGGAGCTGATGGTAGTCAATTTTATGGAAGTTATACAGATGCGCCTTTGAAGATTAGACCAGGCAAGTATAATTCGGTTACTTTTACTGTTGAAAGACCAAGAAAGGATAGTCCAAATGGTCAGGTTCGTCTTTATGTGAATGGTGTATTATCTCGTACGAATAAAAAGTCAGGGAAATTCCTGGCAGACATGCCGGACGTGGATAAACTCCAGTTAGGTGCAACTAATAGAGCAGGAGAACTGAAGTGGGGCTCAGATCTTTCTATTCGTAATCTGACTGTATACAATCGTGCTCTAACTCCAGAGGAAGTCAAAAAACGTAGCCAGTTATTTGATGTGACAGATATTGAGCCGTCACTTCCTGAAGGGGCAGTCTTGACAGAAAAGCAAGAGTTGTTTATGAGTGGTGTCAATGATAAGCCAAATAGTGAAGGAATTAAGAGTTATCGGATTCCAGCTTTGCTACGTACGGATAAAGGAACATTACTGGCAGGAGCAGATCAGCGTCGTCTCCACCATTCTGATTGGGGAGATATTGCTATGGTCGTTAGGAGAAGTGAGGATGGGGGAACTACTTGGCAGCCAACCTTAACCTTGACCAATCTGCGAGACAATCCAGAAGCAAAAGATCCACAGGCACCATCTCCACTTAATATCGATATGGTCTTGGTTCAAGATCCTACCACAAAGAGAATTTTTTCAATCTACGATATGTTTCCAGAGGGTCGAGCTGTCTTTGGAATGCCAAATAAACCTCAAAAAGCTTACCAACAAGTTGGAGACAAGCACTATCAATTACTATATAAACAAGGGGAAAATCAAGCATATACTGTTCGAGAAAACGGAGAAGTATATGATGCAAATAATCAAAAAACAGATTATCGCGTTGTAGTGGATCCAAAAGAAGAAGCCTACAGAGATAAGGGCGACCTCTATAAAGGAGAAGAGCTTCTGGGGAATATCTACTTTGCTCAATCTGCTAAAAATCCATTTCGTGTAGCCTATACGAGCTATTTGTGGCTCTCTTATAGTGATGATGATGGGAAAACTTGGTCGCAACCAAGAGATATTACCCCATCAATTCGCCAAGATTGGATGAAATTTTTAGGAACAGGTCCAGGTACCGGAATTGTGCTTAGAACAGGAGAGCACAAGGGACGTATCCTAGTTCCTACTTATACCACCAATGCTATCTCTCATCTAAGTGGATCTCAGTCTTCTCGTTTGATTTATTCAGATGACCATGGAGAAACATGGCAGGCTGGAGCTGCTGTTAATGATGATAGGACGGTAGGCAGAAGGAAAATTCATTCCTCAACTATGAATAATAGTCCTGCCCAAAATACTGAGTCAGTTGCTGTGCAGTTAAATAATGGTGATGTGAAACTCTTTATGAGAGGATTAACGGGTGATTTACAGGTTGCCACAAGTAAAGATGGTGGGCAAACTTGGGACAAGGAAATCAAGAGATATAATCAGGTTAAAGATGTTTATGTTCAGATGGCTGCTATTCACACTATGCACGAAGGAAAAGAATACATCATTTTAACCAATTCAGGAGGACCTAAACGGACGAATGGAATGGCTCATTTGGCTCGTGTAGAGGACAACGGAGACTTGACTTGGTTACATCATAGACCAATTCAAAAAGGAGAGTTTGCC
Source organism: Streptococcus pneumoniae (assembly GCF_001171885.1). GTDB lineage: Bacteria > Bacillota > Bacilli > Lactobacillales > Streptococcaceae > Streptococcus > Streptococcus pneumoniae_A. The sequence goes on along the minus strand of NZ_CKQD01000005.1, from coordinate 67,247 downwards.
TATAATTCGCTCCAAGAATTAGGAAATGGTGAGTATGGTATCTTGTATGAACATACTGAAAAAGGACAAAATGCCTATACCCTATCATTTAGAAAATTTAATTGGGACTTTTTAACAAAAGATCCGGTATATCCAACGAGTGTAACGATCAGGGAAGTTCGTAAATTGGAAACAGAAGAAGAGGATGCAGACCAGGGCATCTTAGCGATGCAATTTGATTCTGAGGTGCTAGTGAATTCTATTCCGACTTTGACTTTAGCGAATGGACACAAAGCTACCTTCTTGACCCAGGCAGATCAAAGAACTCTACTTTTCACCTTTAATAAAGAAGATGCAGGTCAAGAAATTACAGGTCTACTGGCCGGTAGAATTGACAGTATGCATGATTTACCAGTTACACTAGCTGGTAGTAGAATTCCTGAAGATGCGAAAGAAAATCCTGTCGAGACCATGAATACAGTAAGAGAAAATGTATCTGAGGAGATGACAGAAAGGAAGTCAGAGAAGAATCAAGTGTCTATGGAGCCTTCAGACAGAATGGTAGCAAACTCTCCTCTTACTTCTTTTGCTCCTCGTTACCTCCAATCTTATGTAGGAGATGTTACTTTAACTCCTCTTAAAACTGAGACTAAAGTTCCAGTAACGACTGGTTGGAAGCAAGAAAATGGTGCGTGGTATTTTTATACATCTGCTGGTGAAGTGGTGAAAGGCTGGCATCAGGAAGCGGGTAAATGGTACTACTTGAGTTCTACTGGTGCGATGGCAACTGGTTGGGTGAAAGATGGTAACCAATGGTATTATCTAAGTGAGAGCGGAGCAATGTCTACTGGCTGGGTTGAATCCAGTGGTGTGTGGTACTATCTCAATGCTAACGGTTCAATGGCAACTGGTTGGATAAAAGATGGAGACCATTGGTACTATCAGGAATCATCTGGTGCAATGAAGGTAAATCAATGGTTCCAAGTTGGAGACAAATGGTACTATGTCAATGAAAGCGGAAGATTAGCGGTTAATACTATAGTAGATGGTTATAAAGTTAACTCCAATGGGGAGTGGGTCAACTACTAGAACCTTGGATGTTGATGAATAACTGAGACACGTTTTGTCCGTCATAGAGATTAAAAGTTTATTTAGATAGTTTTCGTAGAAATTTCTACTTTAAGAAAAAATCAATTTAGATGAGCTCTTATTGCCGGGTAAAAGACTTGCTAGTCGTAAATAAACTGTATATTTCTGACTGGATACTAATAGTCGCAACTTAACAGTTCACTTTAAGTGTTAAAATGCATATAGCTAGTTATTGGTTATATGCGTTTTTGTTCTTGATTATTTTATTTCTTGTCTTGGAATATAGGTAAAGTTATAGTAAAATAAAATTCTGTAAATCATATTGGTAGATATACAAGAAGAGTGTATTGTTGACAATACAGCACATAGAATCCAACATGTCCTTATACTCAAAAAATCAAAGAGCAAATTAGGAAGTTAGCCGTAGCCTGCTCAAAACACTGTTTTGAGGTTGTAGATGAAACTGACGAAGTCAGCTCAAAACACCGTTTTGAGGTTGTAGATAAAACTGACGAAGTCAGTAACATATACATACGGCAAGACGAAGATGACCTGGTTTGAAGAGTATGGAACAATCATAACTTATTTGAAGATTTTAAAAGATTGTAAGCTATTATATCTGGATAAATAAGTATTAGAAACTAAAGTGAGGAAAAAGATGTTTTTATATTTAAAAGGTTTAGGAAAATTTCGTATCGCTAACACCAGACGGCTATAGAGTGAACGAGTACGGGGAATGGATCAACTGAACTTGCTTTATGGCATATTGACGAGAAAGCTAGGAGTATAAAAACACTAGAATTCATAGTCTAGGAAGTGGTAAGAGTTCTCTAAAACGGTTGATTTTGTAATCTTTTTTGTAAAATAGAGTCTTTAATAAATAATATGAGCAAGATATATCTCTTTGCAAGTGATTAGGGTCAATAGTTTTTAACTTTCTCACTTCTTTTCCGAATAAATAGATAGAAGCATCAAATCTAGTAAATTAGATTAAAAAATGTGCTATAATGAAAGGAGAGCAAACATGACTGTACGTCATCCGGGCATTAGCCCAACCAATGACTTGGTTGCTAAGAAAATCTTTAGCAATCCAGAAATCACTTGTCAATTTATTCGCGATATGTTGGACTTGCCAGCAAAAAATGTGACCATTTTGGAGGGAAGTAACATTCACGTCTTGCCTTCCATGCCCTACTCAGCGCAGGATTTCTACACCAGTATAGATGTCTTGGCGGAGTTGGACAATGGAACCCAAGTTATCATTGAGATTCAGGTACATCATCAGAATTTTTTCATCAATCGCCTGTGGGCTTATCTGTGCAGTCAGGTCAATCAAAACCTAGAAAAAATTCGCCAACGAGAAGGTGATACTCATCAGAGCTATAAACACATTGCACCAGTCTATGCTATTGCTATCGTGGATAGTAATTACTTCTCAGATGACCTAGCTTTTCATAGCTTTAGCATGCGAGAGGACACGACAGGTGAGATCTTAACCATCACTAATAACGGACAAGAAAACCATCTAGTCAAGATGGCATTCTTGGAATTAAAGAAATACAGAGAAACCAGCAAAGATGAGGTTCGCAAGCCATGGTTGGAGTTTTTTGGGAACAAGCCCTTTACCCAAGAACCCGAGCGAGCCATCAGCCAAGCAGACCAACTGCTGGACTATAAGAGCTGGTCCGAGGAGGATAGGGAAATGTTTAGTCAACTACGTATGCGCGAAGAACAAGCGTTATTGGCTCAGGATTATGCCTTGGAGCAAGCTGAGGAAAAAGGGTTGGAGAGAGGTCGTGCAGAAGGACTTGAACGTGGAAAACTTTTTGCCTTTCTGGATATGGTTCGCCAAGGACTTCTGACTTCTGAGGTTGCCAGTCAGCAGTTGGGTATGTCAGTATCTGAGTTTGAGGCGTTGTTGTAAGATCAGCAATAATAGACAAGAAAACCATCTGGTTAAGATGGCATTCTTGGAATTAAAAAACTCTAAGCACAAAATCTTAAAAATACAAACACGCATAGTATCAGGTGTTGAACAACCTTGATACTATGCGTTTTATAGTGCATTGAATCTATATTAGTACACTATAGTTGATTGAAAACAGAATAGTATACCGCAGCTTCTAAATCCTTGTTATAAATTTGATTTTACTTTCCCAATCGATTTGTTCTCATCTTATTTCAATCTGCTATATTTCCTTCATTTTCTCCTAAAATTGACTTTCTTGTTTTCTTATCTTGTCCACTCGAAACAGGTCTTGCAAGAAACCTACTTATTTTTGAAAGTACTTTTAATGTAGTTTCTATAGTTAAAAAGATTTGAAACTAAATTCCAAATTAGAAAAAGGCTTGAAATACTAAAAAAAAAAAAGTATACTCTAATTGAAAACGGTAACAAAACTAATTTAGAGTATTTCTCTCTTAAAAGTTCTTGGTGAAACGAGATGTAGAAAGGAGATTTAGCCAAAGAGTCTACTAGTGCTAGAATAATAGATTAGAATGATTTTAGAAAAACGAAGTGACCAGCTTATAAATTCAAGTCCCCAAATAGATTCATACTAGTATCTTTTGCAAAAAATAAAGGGCGACTTCCTTCATGAATATCCATTTCATCTATAAGGAAGGTAGTTCATTGAACTAACTTATTTGTTCTGTATGTCGCTAGAAAAATCAGATCTTCTTGTGAAGATTGAGGAGATACTGAATGAAAATCAAAGAAGAAACTAGCAAGCTAGCAGCAGATTGCCCAAAACACCGCTTTGAGGTTGTAGATAAGACTGACCTATATAATCCAAGGTGAAGCGACTGTGGTTTGAAGAGATTTTCAAAGAGTATAGGCTAGAGAGTAGTGTTTTTATGTCCTTCTAGTAGAAAATGCTAGACAGAAGAATGGGGAACTTGGCTAGGAAAAATAGATTGAGAAAGGAGGTTAGAAGAGATGATTATTACAAAAATTAGCCGTTTAGAAACTTATGTGGGAGTAAATCCACATTTTGCAACATTGATAGATTTTCTAGAAAAAACAGGACTAGAAAATTTAACAGAAGGTCCGATTGCTATTGATGGAGATCGATTGTTTGGGAATTGCTTTACTTATCTAGCAGATGGTCAAGCAGGGGCTTTCTTTGAAACACACCAAAAATATTTGGATATTCATTTAGTTTTGGAAAACGAAGAAGCCATGGCTGTTACGTCGCCGGAAAATATAAGCGTTACCCAAGAGTATGATGAAGAGAAAGATATTGAATTATACACAGGGGAAGTGGAACAGTTGGTTCATTTGAGAGCCGGCGAATGCCTCATCACTTTTCCAGAAGATTTACATCAACCCAAGGTTCGTATAAATGATGAACCTGTGAAAAAAGTTGTCTTTAAAGTTGCGATTTCTTAATGTAGAAAGGGAAGAACAATGAAAAAAATGAGAAAGTTTTTATGTCTAGCTGGAGTTGCGCTAGCAGCCGTTGCCTTGGTAGCTTGTTCAGGAAAAAAAGAAGCTACAACTAGTACTGAACCACCGACAGAATTATCTGGTGAGATTACAATGTGGCACTCCTTTACTCAAGGACCCCGTTTAGAAAGTATTCAAAAATCAGCAGATGCTTTCATGCAAAAGCATCCAAAAACGAAAATCAAGATTGAAACATTTTCTTGGAATGACTTCTATACTAAATGGACTACAGGTTTAGCAAATGGGAATGTGCCAGATATCAGTACAGCTCTTCCTAACCAAGTAATGGAAATGGTCAACTCAGATGCCTTGGTTCCGCTAAATGATTCTATCAAGCGTATTGGACAGGATAAATTTAATGAAACTGCCTTAAATGAAGCAAAAATCGGAGATGATTACTATTCTGTTCCTCTTTATTCACATGCACAAGTTATGTGGGTTAGAACAGATTTGTTAAAAGAACATAATATTGAGGTTCCGAAAACTTGGGATCAACTCTATGAAGCTTCTAAAAAATTGAAAGAAGCTGGAGTTTATGGCTTGTCTGTTCCGTTCGGAACAAATGACTTAATGGCAACACGTTTCTTGAACTTCTACGTACGTAGTGGTGGAGGAAGCCTCTTAACAAAAGATCTTAAAGCAGATTTGACAAGCCAACTTGCTCAAGATGGTATTAAATACTGGGTTAAAATGTATAAAGAAATTTCACCTCAAGATTCTTTGAACTTTAATGTCCTTCAACAAGCTACCTTGTTCTATCAAGGAAAAACAGCATTTGACTTTAACTCTGGCTTCCATATTGGAGGAATCAATGCCAACAGTCCTCAATTGATTGATTCGATTGATGCTTATCCTATTCCAAAAATCAAAGAGTCTGATAAAGATCAAGGAATTGAAACCTCAAATATTCCAATGGTTGTTTGGAAAAATTCAAAACACCCAGAAGTTGCTAAAGCATTCTTAGAATCACTTTATAATGAAGAAGACTACGTTAAATTCCTTGATTCAACTCCAGTAGGTATGTTGCCAACTATTAAGGGGATTAGCGATTCTGCAGCCTATAAAGAAAATGAAACTCGTAAGAAATTTAAACATGCTGAAGAAGTGATTACTGAAGCTGTTAAAAAAGGTACTGCTATTGGTTATGAAAATGGGCCAAGTGTACAAGCTGGTATGTTGACTAACCAACACATTATTGAACAAATGTTCCAAGATATCATTACAAATGGAACAGACCCTATGAAAGCAGCAAAAGAAGCAGAAAAACAATTAAACGATTTATTTGAGGCTGTTCAGTAGGTGTAAAAGACTAGAAAATAGGTGGGCTAGTGAGCTGAAAAGCCCTAGCCCAATCTTGTAAAAGAAGGGAGAAGGAGAATGGTTAAAGAACGTAATTTAACTCGCTGGATATTTGTTTTGCCAGCTATGATTATCGTAGGATTACTCTTTGTTTATCCGTTTTTCTCGAGTATTTTTTATAGCTTTACCAATAAGCATTTGATTATGCCCAATTATAAATTTGTTGGTTTAGCTAACTATAAAGCTGTGCTATCAGATCCCAACTTCTTTAATGCGTTCTTTAATTCAATTAAGTGGACCGTTTTCTCATTAGTTGGTCAAGTTTTAGTAGGGTTTGTATTGGCTTTAGCTCTTCACAGAGTACGCCACTTCAAGAAATTATATAGGACCTTATTGATTGTTCCTTGGGCATTTCCTACAATCGTTATTGCCTTCTCTTGGCAATGGATTCTAAACGGGGTTTATGGCTACTTACCTAATCTAATCGTAAAATTAGGTTTAATGGAACATACGCCTGCATTTTTGACAGATAGTACATGGGCATTCCTATGTTTGGTGTTTATCAACATTTGGTTTGGAGCGCCGATGATTATGGTTAATGTGCTTTCAGCTTTGCAAACAGTACCAGAAGAACAATTTGAGGCTGCTAAGATAGATGGTGCTTCAAGTTGGCAAGTGTTCAAATTTATCGTCTTTCCACATATTAAAGTGGTTGTAGGGCTTCTAGTTGTTTTGAGAACTGTATGGATCTTTAATAACTTTGACATTATCTACCTAATTACTGGTGGTGGACCTGCTAATGCTACAACGACGCTTCCAATTTTTGCTTACAACCTAGGGTGGGGAACTAAATTGTTGGGTCGTGCTTCAGCAGTTACAGTATTGCTCTTTATCTTCTTGGTGGCGATTTGCTTTATCTACTTTGCTATCATCAGTAAGTGGGAAAAGGAGGGTAGAAAATAATGAAGAAGAAATCCGGTATTTATTTAGATATTCTCTCACATGTACTCTTGATTGGTGCGACCATTGTTGCAATTTTCCCATTGGTATGGATTATCATATCTTCTGTCAAGGGTAAAGGGGAATTAACTCAGTATCCAACACGATTTTGGCCTGAACAGTTTACATTAGATTATTTTACTCATGTTATCAACGATTTGCACTTTATTGATAACATTCGAAATAGTTTAATCATTGCCTTAGCTACAACTGTTATTGCGATTATGATTTCTGCTATGGCAGCCTACGGTATTGTTCGATTCTTCCCTAAATTGGGAGCAATCATGTCGAGACTACTCGTCATTACCTACATTTTCCCACCAATTTTGTTAGCAATTCCCTATTCAATTGCCATTGCTAAAGTTGGATTAACAAATAGTTTATTTGGCTTGATGATGGTTTATCTATCTTTTAGTGTTCCATATGCAGTTTGGCTCTTAGTTGGATTTTTTCAAACAGTTCCAATTGGAATTGAAGAAGCAGCTCGAATTGATGGTGCAAATAAATTTGTTACGTTTTATAAAGTTGTGCTACCGATTGTAGCACCAGGTATTGTAGCAACAGCTATTTATACATTTATCAATGCTTGGAATGAATTCTTGTATGCTTTGATTTTGATTAACAATACAGGAAAGATGACAGTAGCAGTAGCCCTTCGATCACTTAATGGTTCAGAAATACTAGACTGGGGAGATATGATGGCAGCGTCTGTTATTGTAGTTCTTCCATCAATTATTTTCTTCTCTATCATCCAAAATAAGATTGCAAGTGGATTATCAGAAGGATCTGTGAAGTAGACGAAAGAAGGAAAAAAATGAATAAAAGAGGTCTTTATTCAAAACTAGGAATTTCTGTTGTAGGCATTAGTCTTTTAATGGGAGTCCCCACTTTGATTCATGCGAATGAATTAAACTATGGTCAACTGTCCATATCTCCTATTTTTCAAGGAGGTTCATATCAACTGAACAATAAGAGTATAGATATCAGCTCTTTGTTATTAGATAAATTGTCTGGAGAGAGTCAGACAGTAGTAATGAAATTTAAAGCAGATAAACCAAACTCTCTTCAAGCTTTGTTTGGCCTATCTAATAGTAAAGCAGGCTTTAAAAATAATTACTTTTCAATTTTCATGAGAGATTCTGGTGAGATAGGTGTAGAAATAAGAGACGCCCAAAAGGGAATAAATTATTTATTTTCTAGACCAGCTTCATTATGGGGAAAGCATAAAGGACAGGCAGTTGAAAATACACTAGTATTTGTATCTGATTCTAAAGATAAAACATACACAATGTATGTTAATGGAATAGAAGTGTTCTCTGAAACAGTTGATACATTTTTGCCAATTTCAAATATAAATGGTATAGATAAGGCAACACTAGGAGCTGTTAATCGTGAAGGTAAGGAACATTACCTCGCAAAAGGAAGTATTGATGAAATCAGTCTATTTAACAAAGCAATTAGTGATCAGGAAGTTTCAAATATTCCCTTGTCAAATCCATTTCAGTTAATTTTCCAATCAGGAGATTCTACTCAAGCTAACTATTTTAGAATACCGACACTATATACATTAAGTAGTGGAAGAGTTCTATCAAGTATTGATGCACGTTATGGTGGGACTCATGATTCTAAAAGTAAGATTAATATTGCCACTTCTTATAGTGATGATAATGGGAAAACGTGGAGTGAGCCAATTTTTGCTATGAAGTTTAATGACTATGAGGAGCAGTTAGTTTACTGGCCACGAGATAATAAATTAAAGAATAGTCAAATTAGTGGAAGTGCTTCATTCATAGATTCATCCATTGTTGAAGATAAAAAATCTGGGAAAACGATATTACTAGCTGATGTTATGCCTGCGGGTATTGGAAATAATAATGCAAATAAAGCCGACTCAGGTTTTAAAGAAATAAATGGTCATTATTATTTAAAACTAAAGAAGAATGGAGATAACGATTTCCGTTATACAGTTAGAGAAAATGGTGTCGTTTATGATGAAACAACTAATAAACCTACAAATTATACTATAAATGATAAGTATGAAGTTTTGGAGGGAGGAAAGTCTTTAACAGTCGAACAATATTCGGTTGATTTTGATAGTGGCTCTTTAAGAGAAAAACATAATGGAAAACAGGTCCCTATGAATGTTTTCTACAAAGATTCGTTATTTAAAGTGACTCCTACTAATTATATAGCAATGACAACTAGTCAGAATAGAGGAGAGAGTTGGGAACAATTTAAGTTGTTGCCTCCGTTCTTAGGAGAAAAACATAATGGAACTTACTTATGTCCCGGACAAGGTTTAGCATTAAAATCAAGTAACAGATTGATTTTTGCAACATATACTAGTGGAGAACTAACCTATCTCATTTCTGATGATAGTGGTCAAACATGGAAGAAATCCTCAGCTTCAATTCCGTTTGAAAATGCAACAGCAGAAGCACAAATGGTTGAACTGAGAGATGGTGTGATTAGAACATTCTTTAGAACCACTACAGGTAAGATAGCTTATATGACTAGTAGAGATTCTGGAGAAACATGGTCGGAAGTTTCGTATATTGATGGAATCCAACAAACTTCATATGGCACACAAGTATCTGCAATTAAATACTCTCAATTAATTGATGGAAAAGAAGCAGTCATTTTGAGTACACCAAATTCTAGAAGTGGCCGTAAGGGAGGTCAATTAGTTGTCGGTTTAGTCAATAAAGAAGATGATAGTATTGATTGGAAATACCACTATGATATTGATTTGCCTTCGTATGGTTATGCCTATTCTGCGATTACAGAATTGCCAAATCATCACATAGGTGTACTGTTTGAAAAATATGATTCGTGGTCGAGAAATGAATTGCATTTAAGCAATGTAGTTCAGTATATAGATTTGGAAATTAATGATTTAACAAAATAAAGGAGAAAAAACATGGTTAAATACGGTGTTGTTGGAGCAGGGTATTTTGGAGCTGAATTGGCTCGCTACATGCAAAAGAATGATGGAGCAGAGATTACTCTTCTCTATGATCCAGATAATGCAGAGGCGATTGCAGAAGAATTGGGAGCAAAAGTAGCAAGTTCCTTAGATGAGTTGGTTTCTAGCGATGAAGTAGATTGTGTTATCGTCGCAACTCCAAATAATCTTCATAAGGAACCGGTTATTAAGGCTGCACAGCATGGTAAAAATGTTTTCTGTGAAAAACCAATTGCGCTTTCTTATCAAGATTGTCGCGAGATGGTAGATGCGTGTAAAGAAAACAATGTAACCTTTATGGCAGGACATATTATGAATTTCTTTAATGGTGTTCATCATGCAAAAGAACTCATTAATCAAGGAGTTATCGGAGACGTTCTATATTGTCATACAGCTCGTAATGGTTGGGAAGAACAACAACCGTCAGTATCATGGAAAAAAATTCGTGAAAAATCAGGTGGTCACTTGTATCACCACATCCATGAATTGGATTGCGTTCAATTCCTTATGGGGGGCATGCCTGAAACTGTAACCATGACAGGTGGAAATGTGGCCCATGAAGGTGAACATTTCGGTGATGAAGATGATATGATTTTTGTCAATATGGAATTTTCTAATAAGCGTTTTGCTTTGTTAGAATGGGGTTCAGCTTATCGTTGGGGTGAACATTATGTCTTAATCCAAGGAAGCAAAGGTGCCATCCGCTTAGACTTATTCAACTGTAAAGGAACTCTTAAGCTAGATGGGCAAGAAAGCTATTTCTTGATTCACGAATCGCAAGAAGAAGATGATGATCGGACTCGTATCTATCATAGTACAGAGATGGATGGAGCAATTGCTTATGGTAAACCAGGTAAACGTACTCCATTATGGCTATCATCTGTCATTGATAAAGAAATGCGCTATCTGCATGAGATTATGGAAGGAGCTCCAGTATCAGAAGAATTTGCAAAACTTTTGACAGGTGAAGCTGCCCTAGAAGCAATTGCTACTGCAGATGCTTGTACCCAGTCTATGTTTGAAGATCGCAAAGTAAAATTGTCAGAAATTGTAAAATAAATTTTGGTATTCTCCTATTTATAGGTCGACTTGCTCCTCTGAAAGTACTTTTAGAGGAGCTGTTTGACTTGGCTAGTTTTTGAAACTGAAATCTATTATACTACAAACTATTGAAAGCGTTTTAATTTTAAGGTATAATAATCTCATAGAAATAAAGAAAAGGAGGAAAGAGGATGCCACAGATTAGCAAAGAAGCCTTGATTGAGCAAATCAAAGATGGAATCATCGTTTCTTGTCAGGCTCTTCCTCATGAACCGCTTTATACAGAAGCGGGAGGGGTGATTCCCTTGCTGGTCAAAGCGGCTGAGCAAGGTGGAGCAGTCGGTATCCGAGCAAACAGTGTTCGCGATATCAAGGAAATTAAGGAAGTCACTAAACTTCCAATCATTGGGATTATCAAACGTGATTATCCACCTCAGGAACCCTTCATCACGGCTACTATGAAAGAAGTTGATGAATTGGCAGAACTGGACATCGAGGTGATTGCTCTGGATTGTACCAAGCGTGAACGCTACGATGGTTTGGAAATTCAAGAGTTCATTCGTCAGGTTAAGGAGAAATATCCTAATCAGCTTTTGATGGCTGATACTAGTATCTTCGAAGAAGGGCTAGCAGCTGTAGAAGCAGGAATTGACTTTGTCGGAACAACCTTATCAGGCTACACATCCTACAGTCCAAAAGTAGACGGTCCAGATTTTGAATTGATTAAGAAACTCTGTGATGCCGGTGTAGATGTCATTGCAGAAGGAAAAATTCATACACCAGAACAAGCCAAACAAATCCTTGAATATGGAGTGCGAGGCATCGTTGTTGGTGGCGCCATTACTAGACCAAAAGAGATTACAGAACGCTTCGTTGCTAGTCTTAAATAAGATGTGAGGGGGAGTTTTATGTTTAAAGTTTTACAAAAAGTTGGAAAAGCTTTTATGTTACCTATAGCTATACTTCCTGCAGCAGGTCTACTTTTGGGGATTGGTGGTGCACTTTCAAACCCAACCACGATAGCAACTTATCCAATACTAGACAATAGTATTTTTCAATCAATATTCCAAGTAATGAGCTCTGCAGGAGAGGTTGTATTCAGTAATTTGTCACTACTTCTCTGTGTGGGATTATGTATTGGCTTAGCGAAACGAGATAAAGGAACCGCTGCGTTAGCAGGAGTAACTGGTTACTTAGTTATGACTGCAACGATCAAAGCTTTGGTAAAACTTTTTATGGCAGAAGGATCTGCAATTGATACTGGAGTTATTGGAGCATTAGTTGTCGGAATAGTTGCCGTATATTTGCACAACCGATATAACAATATTCAATTACCTTCCGCTTTAGGATTCTTTGGAGGTTCACGCTTCGTTCCTATTGTTACATCGTTCTCTTCTATCTTGATTGGCTTTGTCTTCTTTGTTATTTGGCCACCTTTCCAACAACTTCTTGTTTCTACAGGTGGATATATTTCTCAGGCGGGTCCAATTGGAACTTTTCTATATGGATTTTTAATAAGACTTTCTGGAGCAGTAGGCTTACATCATATAATTTACCCTATGTTTTGGTATACTGAACTTGGTGGTGTTGAAACTGTTGCAGGACAAACAGTGGTTGGAGCTCAAAAAATATTTTTTGCTCAATTAGCCGATCCGGCCCATTCTGGATTATTTACAGAAGGAACAAGGTTTTTTGCAGGTCGTTTCTCAACAATGATGTTCGGTTTACCGGCTGCCTGTTTAGCGATGTACCATAGTGTTCCTAAAAATCGTCGTAAAAAATACGCGGGTTTGTTTTTTGGAGTTGCTTTAACATCTTTTATTACCGGTATTACAGAACCAATTGAATTTATGTTTCTATTCGTCAGTCCGGTTCTATATGTTGTTCACGCATTCCTTGATGGTGTTAGCTTCTTTATTGCAGACGTCTTAAATATTTCAATAGGAAACACATTTTCAGGAGGTGTAATCGATTTCACTTTATTTGGAATTTTGCAGGGGAACGCTAAGACGAATTGGGTTCTTCAGATTCCAATTGGACTTATTTGGAGTGTTTTGTATTATATTATTTTTAGATGGTTCATTACTCAATTCAACGTTCTAACGCCAGGACGAGGAGAAGAAGTAGATTCTAAAGAAATTTCTGAATCCGCAGATTCAACTTCAAATACTGCAGATTATTTAAAACAGGATAGCCTACAAATTATCAGAGCCTTGGGTGGATCAAATAATATAGAAGATGTAGATGCTTGTGTGACACGTTTACGTGTAGCTGTAAAAGAAGTTAATCAAGTTGATAAAGCACTTTTAAAACAAATTGGTGCAGTTGATGTCTTAGAAGTGAAGGGTGGCATTCAAGCAATCTATGGAGCAAAAGCAATCTTATATAAAAATAGTATTAATGAAATTTTAGGTGTAGATGATTAAGTACTTACTGACTTAATAAAAAACAGAGGAGAGTGATGGATGAGTAGGATGAAATGAAATCGCATACAAGAAATAAAGAACTCATTATCCAAGTTGGATACGCTTATTACATAGGAGAATACAAATGAAATTTAGAAAATTAGCTTGTACAGTACTTGCGGGTGCTGCGGTTCTTGGTCTTGCTGCTTGTGGCAATTCTGGCGGAAGTAAAGATGCTGCCAAATCAGGTGGTGACGGTGCCAAAACAGAAATCACTTGGTGGGCATTCCCAGTATTTACCCAAGAAAAAACTGGTGACGGTGTTGGAACTTATGAAAAATCAATCATCGAAGCGTTTGAAAAAGCAAACCCAGATATAAAAGTGAAATTGGAAACCATCGACTTCAAGTCAGGTCCTGAAAAAATCACAACAGCCATCGAAGCAGGAACAGCTCCAGACGTACTCTTTGATGCACCAGGACGTATCATCCAATACGGTAAAAACGGTAAATTGGCTGAGTTGAATGACCTCTTCACAGATGAATTTGTTAAAGATGTCAACAATGAAAACATCGTACAAGCAAGTAAAGCTGGAGACAAGGCTTATATGTATCCGATTAGTTCTGCCCCATTCTACATGGCAATGAACAAGAAAATGTTAGAAGATGCTGGAGTAGCAAACCTTGTAAAAGAAGGTTGGACAACTGATGATTTTGAAAAAGTATTGAAAGCACTTAAAGACAAGGGTTACACACCAGGTTCATTGTTCAGTTCTGGTCAAGGGGGAGACCAAGGAACACGTGCCTTTATCTCTAACCTTTATAGCGGTTCTGTAACAGATGAAAAAGTTAGCAAATATACAACTGATGATCCTAAATTCGTCAAAGGTCTTGAAAAAGCAACTAGCTGGATTAAAGACAATTTGATCAATAATGGTTCACAATTTGACGGTGGGGCAGATATCCAAAACTTTGCCAATGGTCAAACATCTTACACAATCCTTTGGGCACCAGCTCAAAATGGTATCCAAGCTAAACTTTTAGAAGCAAGTAAGGTAGAAGTGGTAGAAGTACCATTCCCATCAGACGAAGGTAAGCCAGCTCTTGAATACCTTGTAAACGGGTTTGCAGTATTCAACAATAAAGACGACAAGAAAGTCGCTGCATCTAAGAAATTCATCCAGTTTATCGCAGATGACAAGGAGTGGGGACCTAAAGACGTAGTTCGTACAGGTGCTTTCCCAGTCCGTACTTCATTTGGAAAACTTTATGAAGACAAACGCATGGAAACAATAAGCGGCTGGACTCAATACTACTCACCATACTACAACACTATTGATGGATTTGCTGAAATGAGAACACTTTGGTTCCCAATGTTGCAATCTGTATCAAATGGTGACGAAAAACCAGCAGATGCTTTGAAAGCCTTCACTGAAAAAGCGAACGAAACAATCAAAAAAGCTATGAAACAATAGTCCTTAGTTATTCTATAAAAAGTAGTTTTTTAAAGAACCTAAGAGTGTATACCCCCTTTTCCCTCTACACAGATAGTGTAAGAAAAGGGGGCTTTTGTTTAAAATGTAAGAAACTGTCACGAAATTAAAATGAAGTTCTTACATAAGCGAATCATAAAAAATTTCATTTTGATTTTAAAACAGTTCAAGAAAGTCAAAAAATTATTCTATTTGAAAGAGAGGTGCCGACTGTGAAAGTCAATAAAATCCGTATGCGGGAAACAGTGATTTCCTACGCTTTCCTAGCACCAGTATTATTCTTCTTTGTCATATTTGTGTTGGCTCCGATGGTGATGGGCTTCATTACAAGTTTCTTTAACTACTCAATGACTAAATTTGAGTTTGTAGGCTTGGATAACTATATCCGTATGTTTAAAGATCCTGTCTTTACAAAATCTCTGATTAACACAGTTATTTTGGTTATTGGATCTGTACCAGTTGTTGTTCTATTCTCACTCTTTGTAGCATCTCAGACCTATCATCAAAATGTCATTGCCAGATCCTTCTACCGTTTCGTCTTCTTCCTTCCTGTTGTAACGGGTAGTGTTGCCGTGACAGTTGTTTGGAAATGGATTTATGACCCACTATCAGGGATTCTAAACTTTGTCCTTAAGTCCAGCCACATCATCAGCCAAAACATTTCTTGGTTGGGAGATAAAAACTGGGCATTGATGGCGATTATGATTATTCTCTTGACCACTTCAGTTGGTCAGCCCATCATCCTTTATATCGCTGCCATGGGGAATATTGACAATTCACTGGTTGAAGCGGCGCGTGTTGATGGTGCAACTGAGTTTCAAGTTTTTTGGAAGATTAAATGGCCAAGCCTTCTTCCAACAACTCTTTATATTGCAATCATCACAACAATTAACTCATTCCAGTGTTTTGCCTTGATTCAGCTTTTGACATCTGGTGGTCCAAACTACTCAACAAGTACCTTGATGTACTACCTTTACGAAAAAGCCTTCCAATTGACAGAATACGGCTATGCCAACACAATTGGTGTCTTCTTGGCAGTCATGATTGCTATCGTAAGCTTTGTTCAATTTAAAGTACTTGGAAACGACGTAGAATACTAAAGAAAGGAGACAGCTATGCAATCTACAGAAAAAAAACCATTAACAGCCTTTACTGTTATTTCAACAATCATTTTGCTCTTGTTGACTGTGCTGTTCATCTTTCCATTCTACTGGATTTTGACAGGGGCATTCAAATCACAACCTGATACAATTGTTATTCCTCCTCAGTGGTTCCCTAAAATGCCAACCATGGAAAACTTCCAACAACTCATGGTGCAGAACCCTGCCTTGCAATGGATGTGGAACTCAGTATTTATCTCATTGGTAACCATGTTCTTAGTTTGTGCAACCTCATCTCTAGCAGGTTATGTATTGGCTAAAAAACGTTTCTATGGTCAACGCATTCTATTTGCTATCTTTATCGCTGCTATGGCGCTTCCAAAACAAGTTGTCCTTGTACCATTGGTACGTATCGTCAACTTCATGGGAATCCACGATACTCTCTGGGCAGTTATCTTGCCTTTGATTGGATGGCCATTCGGTGTCTTCCTCATGAAACAATTTAGTGAAAATATTCCTACAGAGTTGCTTGAATCAGCTAAAATCGACGGTTGTGGTGAGATTCGTACTTTTTGGAGCGTAGCCTTCCCAATTGTAAAACCAGGGTTTGCGGCTCTTGCAATCTTTACCTTCATCAATACTTGGAATGACTACTTCATGCAGTTGGTAATGTTGACTTCACGTAACAATTTGACTATTTCACTTGGGGTTGCGACCATGCAGGCTGAAATGGCAACCAACTATGGTTTGATCATGGCAGGAGCTGCCCTTGCAGCCGTGCCAATCGTAACAGTCTTCCTTGTCTTCCAAAAATCCTTCACACAGGGTATTACTATGGGAGCTGTTAAAGGTTAAGAAACGATTTCTTTTACAGTATCAATTGGCTATTGCTAGCACTATCTAAAAGCCTCCGACAGTAAATGACACTGTTGGAGGTGTTAGTTTTAATCGCTTAATGACGATTTTTAAAGGAGAAAATAATGATTTTTGACGATTTGAAAAATATTAGCTTCTATAAAGGGATTCATCCCAATCTTGACAAGGCAATTGATTATCTTTATGAACATCGTAAAGATTCATTCGAGTTAGGAAAATATGATATTGATGGTGACAAGGTCTTTCTAGTTGTTCAAGAAAATGTCCTAAATAAAGCTGAAAATGACCAGTTTGAACATCACAAGAACTATGCAGACTTGCATTTGTTGGTAGAAGGGCATGAATATTCGAGCTACGGTTCACGTATCAAAGATGAAGCAGTAGCATTTGACGAAGCGAGTGACATTGGCTTTGTTCATTGTCATGAACACTACCCACTCTTGTTGGGTTATCACAATTTTGCGATTTTCTTCCCAGGAGAGCCACATCAACCAAATGGTTATGCAGGTATGGAAGATCAAGTTCGCAAGTATTTGTTTAAAATTTTAATTGATTAAAAATAGGATGAATTGTCTTTTTGTAAATCTTTGACAATAATCTACCATAAAATTGCTCTTTTGAGGTAGAGAAATGAGCTCTTATTGTCAGTATCTTTATTCAGAAATACTATTGGTATGGCAGGATTGAAGTTCAGCAAAGTCTTTATGGCTGCGGGAGCAAGAGTAGGATCACTGATCAAGATTTATGGAAGGATTCTACAAATAGCTGTGAATCTAGTTGATGTATATGGTTGTATAAACTTTTAAAACGAGAGAATGAAAGCACTTTGTATTTTTTTATTAAAAGCACTTTGTATTTTTTTATTGAATATGTTAGCTTGGACAGTGCTTGCAATGATAGTCCGTGGAGGGCTAGATGGATTTAATGAGCATACTTGGAGTAGTATTTTAGTTGCTTCGCTGTCCGGCATATATATAGATTATATGTCCATAGATAAAAATAGAAAAAATTCCAAAAGAAAAAAGAAAAAATAGCTTTGTTCATGGTAGGGACTTATGAAAGCTTTACTGACAAAAAAGAAAACAGTTTACAAAGAAAAATGATAGGGGGAGCAAACATGTCACAAAAAGGAAGAAGTCTCATCAAGGCTGCATTTGATACAGATAATTTTCTAATGCGAATTAGTGAGAAGGTTTTAGATATTGTAACAGTCAATCTTCTCTTTGTAGTAACTTGTTTGCCAATCGTAACGATTGGAGTGGCTAAAATCAGCCTCTACGAGACCATGTTCGAAGTTAAGAAGAACAGACGGGTGCCTGTTTTTAAAATCTATCTGAGAGCTTTCAAGCAAAATTTGAAACTAGGTCTTCAGCTGGGTTTAATGGAGTTAGGAATTGTGTTTCTTACCCTTTCAGATCTTTATCTTTTCTGGGGTCAAACAGCTCTGCCCTTCCAATTGGTTAAAGCTATTTGTTTAGGTATTCTTATTTTCCTTACCATTGTGATGCTGGCTAGCTATCCCATCGCGGCACGTTATGACCTATCTTGGAAAGAAATTCTTCAAAAAGGATTGATGTTAGCTAGTTTTAATGCTCCTTGGTTTATCTTGATGATTGCAATTATCTTTTTGATTTTGATGATTCTATATCTATCAGCCTTTACCCTTCTATTGGGAGGATCAGCTTTTATTCTCTTTGGTTTTGGACTTCTTGCTTTTTTACAAGTGGGAGTGATGGAAAAGCTATTTGCTAAGTATGAGTAAGGGGTGCAATTATTTCTGAAACTACTTTCAATCGCTCCAAACGCTATTCTATAAGCGAGAAACTAAAATCTAAGTGTCTATAAGATATTGAAAGCCTTTTCGGTAAAGTGTATACTAAAGGAGTAAAGAAAGAATCTGCTTTAGCAGAAAATAAAAATAATAGGAGAAAATCTATGTCAGATTTGAAAAAATACGAAGGTGTCATTCCAGCCTTCTACGCATGTTATGATGATCAAGGAGAAGTAAGTCCAGAGCGTACGCGTGCCTTGGTTCAATACTTCATTGATAAAGGTGTTCAAGGTCTTTATGTCAATGGTTCTTCTGGTGAATGTATCTACCAAAGCGTTGAAGATCGCAAGTTGATTTTGGAAGAAGTCATGGCAGTTGCCAAAGGTAAATTGACCATTATTGCTCACGTAGCTTGCAACAATACTAAAGACAGTATGGAACTTGCTCGCCACGCAGAAAGTTTGGGAGTAGATGCTATTGCAACGATTCCACCAATTTACTTCCGCTTGCCAGAATACTCAGTCGCTAAATACTGGAATGATATCAGTTCTGCAGCTCCAAACACAGACTATGTGATCTACAACATTCCTCAATTGGCAGGGGTTGCTTTGACTCCAAGCCTTTACACAGAAATGTTGAAAAATCCACGTGTTATCGGTGTGAAGAACTCTTCTATGCCAGTTCAAGATATCCAAACCTTTGTGAGCCTTGGTGGGGAAGACCACATCGTCTTTAACGGTCCAGATGAGCAGTTCTTAGGTGGTCGTCTCATGGGAGCTAAAGCTGGTATCGGTGGAACTTATGGAGCTATGCCAGAACTCTTCTTGAAACTCAATCAGTTGATTACTGACAAAGACTTGGAAACAGCGCGTGAATTACAGTATGCTATCAACGCTATCATTGGTAAATTGACTGCTGCACATGGGAATATGTACGGTGTGATTAAGGAAGTCTTGAAAATCAATGAAGGCTTGAATATTGGTTCTGTTCGTTCACCATTGACACCAGTAACGGAAGAAGATCGTCCAGTTGTAGAAGCAGCTGCAGCCTTGATTCGTGAAACTAAGGAGCGCTTCCTCTAATCCATAAGGAGGTATTTATGACACACTACGTTGCAATTGATATCGGTGGAACTAACATCAAGTATGGTTTGATCGACCAAGAAGGCCAACTTGTTGAATCGCATGAAATGCCAACAGAGGCGCATAAGGGTGGACCTCATATCTTACAAAAGACCAAAGATATCGTAGCCAGCTATTTAGAACAAGGCCCAGTAGCAGGTGTTGCCATTTCTTCTGCAGGGATGGTGGATCCGGATAAGGGAGAAATTTTCTATGCTGGGCCTCAAATCCCTAACTACGCAGGGACCCAGTTCAAGAAGGAAATCGAGGCTAGCTTTGCGATTCCTTGTGAGATTGAAAATGATGTCAACTGTGCAGGTCTGGCTGAGGCAGTATCTGGTTCAGGCAAGGGAGCAAGTGTGATACTTTGCTTGACCATTGGAACAGGTATCGGTGGTTGCTTGATTATGGATGGGAAGGTTTTCCATGGATTTAGCAATTCGGCCTGTGAAGTTGGATATATGCATATGCAGGATGGAGCTTTCCAAGATTTGGCTTCTACAACAGCTTTAGTGAAATATGTAGCTGAAGCACATGGAGAAGATGTTGATCAGTGGAATGGCCGACGCATCTTTAAGGAAGCCACTGAAGGCAACAAGATTTGTATGGCTGGTATTGACCGCATGGTAGACTATCTAGGAAAAGGTCTGGCAAATATTTGCTATGTGGCCAATCCAGAAGTGGTCATTCTCGGTGGCGGTATCATGGGGCAAGAGGCAATCCTCAAACCCAAGATTCGCACAGCCTTGAAAGATGCCTTGGTGCCAAGCCTAGCTGAGAAAACACGATTAGAATTTGCTCATCATCAGAATACAGCAGGGATGTTGGGTGCATATTATCACTTTAAAACAAAACAATCCTAGTTTGGCTCAACCAAACTAGGATTTTCTAATCAAGTTCCCTTGACTTTCTTTATAATTATGAGATAATAAATAAAATATATAAAGGAGTTATATAAAATGGCTATAGCGAATACAAGTAAAATTGTGACCTTCCAAGCTAATAGAGAATTAGTAAATGAGGCCATGGAAGTGTTAAAAGAAAAAAATCTCTCTCTTTCATCGGCACTTAGATTATTTTTAAAGAATGTTGCCGTAACAAATGAAGTAGATTTACTTAATGAAGAGGAATTAGAGAAGGAATATTTGTTTAGACAATTACAAGCAGAAGTTCAAGAAAGTTATGCCAAGATTGAGGCTGGAAATTACTTGACAGATGAGGATGTCGTGACACGCTATGGATTATAAAAAATATAGGATTTTGTATTCTCCTAGAGTGATTGATAGTCTGGATAAAATATATCAGTATATAGCAGAGGAAATCGGTTCTGTAGAGGCTGCGAGACGAAAAGTGGCGAGTATCAGAAAAGATATTAATCGGCTAGAAATTTTCCCCCAAGCTGGATTTGATGCCGATGAAAAATTTGGTAAGAAATTAGATCCTCACTACCAAACGCGAGGATTAACCTTGAGTAAGGATTACATCGTATTATATACAATTGTTGAGGATACCGTCAGACTTGCTTATTTACTCCCTTCAAAAAGTGATTACATGAAATTATTTAAGACCAAGTCAAGATATGACTAACTCATAATCTAGAAGAGGTATGTTTGGTGATGAATAAAAATCCTAGTTTGGCTAAGCCAAACTAGGATTTTCTGACACGTTTTTGTCTACGATAGCCGTTGAGTTTTTTATTTTCCCAGTAGCTATTAAAGATTTTTTCCTTGCTTTCGCGATTGATTTCCAAAAAGTAGGCATAAATCAAATCAATAAAGAAGAGCATAGGAAGTTGAGCGGATATTCGTTGGATGTAGGAAGGTTGGCTGTGGGTGGCTACAAGAACAGTCTCTGTGTAGGCCTGACTATCTTTATTGGGAACACTTGAAAAGAGTACAGTCTTTGCCCCCATCTCCTTAGCGTCTAATAAACTGTCTAAAATAGAGGGAGTTGTGCCAGAAAGTGAGAAACCAAGTACGAGACAATTTTCATCCATGATGCTGGTTGTCCAGGCAAAGCCGTCTTGGTCTGTCAAAGCTTCGCAGACCACACCCAGACGCATGAACCGCAATTTCATTTCACGGGCGACGAGGCCAGAACTCCCTGTTCCGAAGAAGTAGATACGCTCAGCATCTTCGATTAGCTGGGCAATTCGTTCTAGTTGGACTTCGTCAATCAAGTTTTGTGTTTGTTCCCTCATATTGCTATAGCTTCTGAGGACTCGTTTGGTCAGTGGACTGTGCTTGGAGACTTGGTTGGCTTGATTTTCTGCCTCATGTTGGTATTGGAAAATAAATTCTCGGTAGCCAGTAAAGCCACACTTTTTAGCAAAGCGGGTCAAAGCAGCTTGAGAAATATGTAATTTTTGGGTGACTTGTTGAGAAGATAAATCATCTGTAATCGTTTCAGCTTGCAAAAAATAGCGAGCGATTTCTTGCTCTAGGTCTGTCATTTCTTCAAAATGTGAATCAATGACAGTTGTGATATCTGGTTTGTCCATAGGGAAGGCTCCTTTAAATGAGTCGTGTTGGAAAAAGACTAGATTATTGAACTTTTACATTCATTATAACATATAATATAGGGATGAATAAATAAAAACGCATCTTACTGTAAAAACGAAAAAAAGCTTCTTACTTTTCCATAATTTTCTACTCAAATTGTGGTACAATTAAGAGTAAGATTTTAATTATACTCTTCGAAAATCCAATTCAAACTTCGTCAGCTTTATCGGCAACCTCAAAGCTGTACTTTGAGCAGCCTGCGGCTAGCTTCCTAGTTTGCTCTTTGATTTTCATTGAGTATTAGAAATGAGACTGATTTGTATGAGAAAATTTAATAGCCATTCGATTCCGATTCGGCTTAATTTATTGTTTTCAATCGTCATTTTACTCTTTATGACCATTATTGGTCGTTTGTTGTATATGCAGGTTTTGAACAAGGATTTTTACGAAAAAAAGCTAGCCTCAGCTAGTCAGACTAAGGTCACAAGCAGTTCTGCCCGTGGGGAAATTTATGATGCTAGTGGAAAACCTTTGGTAGAAAATACATTAAAGCAGGTTGTTTCCTTTACGCGTAGCAATAAAATGACGGCTACAGACTTAAAAGAAATAGCTAAAAAGTTACTGACTTATGTGAGCATCAGTTCGCCAAACTTGACAGAACGCCAGCTGGCTGATTACTATTTGGCTGATCCTGAAATCTATAAAAAAACAGTGGAGGCTCTCCCAAGTGAGAAACGGTTGGATTCAGATGGCAATCGTCTATCCGAATCAGAACTGTATAACAATGCGGTCGATAGTGTCCAAGCGAGTCAACTAAACTATACAGAGGATGAAAAGAAAGAAATCTATCTTTTTAGTCAGTTAAATGCTGTTGGAAACTTTGCGACAGGAACCATTGCGACAGATCCTCTAAATGATTCTCAGGTGGCTGTTATTGCCTCTATTTCAAAGGAGATGCCTGGCATTAGTATTTCTACTTCTTGGGATCGAAAGATTTTGGAAACTTCCCTTTCTTCTATAGTAGGGAGTGTATCCAGTGAAAAAGCTGGTCTCCCAGCGGAAGAAGCAGAATCCTATCTTAAAAAAGGCTATTCTCTAAATGACCGTGTTGGAACCTCCTATTTGGAAAAGCAATATGAAGAGACCTTACAAGGAAAACGCTCGGTAAAAGAAATCCATCTGGATAAATATGGCAATATGGAAAGCGTGGACACAATTGAGGAAGGTAGTAAGGGAAACAATATCAAACTGACCATTGATTTGGCCTTCCAAGATAGCGTGGATGCTTTGCTGAAAAGTTATTTCAATTCCGAGCTAGGAAATGGTGGAGCCAAGTATTCTGAGGGTGTGTATGCAGTCGCCCTTAACCCCAAAACAGGTGCTGTTTTGTCTATGTCAGGACTCAAACATGACCTGAAAACGGGAGAGTTGACTCCTGATTCCTTGGGAACGGTAACCAATGTCTTTGTCCCAGGTTCGGTTGTTAAGGCCGCTACCATCAGCTCAGGTTGGGAAAATGGTGTTTTATCAGGAAACCAAACCTTAACAGATCAGCCTATTGTTTTCCAAGGTTCAGCTCCAATTTATTCTTGGTATAAATTGGCATATGGATCTTTTCCTATTACAGCTGTGGAAGCCTTGGAGTATTCATCCAATGCTTACATGGTTCAAACCGCTCTTGGAATCATGGGCCAGACCTATCAACCAAATATGTTTGTTGGAACCAGCAATTTGGAAACAGCTATGGGAAAACTTCGTGCGACCTTTGGCGAATATGGCTTGGGGGCTGCGACCGGAATTGACCTACCAGATGAATCTACTGGATTTGTTCCCAAAGAGTATAGCTTTGCTAATTACATTACTAATGCCTTTGGCCAGTTTGATAACTATACGCCCATGCAGTTGGCTCAGTATGTAGCAACTATTGCAAATGATGGTGTTCGTGTGGCTCCTCGTATTGTTGAAGGCATTTATGGAAATAATGATAAGGGAGGACTGGGCGACTTGATTCAGCAACTGCAACCGACAGAGATGAATAAGGTCAATATATCCGACTCCGATATGAGTGTCTTGCACCAAGGTTTTTATCAGGTTGCTCATGGAACTAGCGGATTGACAACTGGACGTGCCTTTTCAAATGGTGCCTTGGTATCTATTAGCGGAAAAACGGGGACAGCCGAAAGCTATGTGGCAGATGGTCAGCAAGCAACCAATACCAATGCGGTGGCTTATGCCCCATCTGATAATCCCCAAATCGCTGTTGCAGTGGTCTTTCCTCATAATACCAATCTAACAAATGGTGTAGGACCTTCCATTGCGCGTGATATTATCAATCTGTATCAAAAATACCATCCGATGAACTAGAAAGGAAATTATGCTTTATCCAACACCCATTGCCAAGCTGATTGACAGTTATTCCAAGTTACCAGGTATCGGGATTAAGACGGCCACGCGTCTGGCCTTTTATACGATTGGGATGTCTGATGACGACGTCAATGAATTTGCCAAAAATCTCCTTTCTGCTAAGAGAGAATTGACCTACTGTTCCATTTGTGGACGTTTGACAGATGACGATCCCTGCTCCATCTGTACTGATCCAAGTCGTGACCAGACAACGATTTTGGTGCTAGAGGATAGTCGGGATGTGGCGGCCATGGAAAATATCCAAGAATACCATGGACTCTATCATGTCTTACATGGTCTTATTTCTCCCATGAATGGTATCAGTCCAGACGATATCAATCTCAAGAGTCTCATGACTCGTCTTATGGATAGTGAGGTTTCAGAAGTAATCGTAGCAACCAATGCCACGGCAGATGGGGAAGCGACTTCCATGTATCTTTCACGCCTGCTCAAGCCAGCTGGGATCAAGGTTACTCGCCTGGCACGAGGCCTTGCTGTGGGAGCAGATATCGAGTATGCGGACGAAGTGACCCTCTTACGGGCTATTGAAAATCGAACAGAGTTGTAAGTGTAGACAAATTTACGAACTCCATTTATTTATAAAAAATCAAAGAGGCTGAAAATCGTTCCTATCGGCCTCTTTTTGTATAGTGTGATGAGTAGGATCAGGTTCAAGTTTTAAAAAAACAAGCAAATATGATATACTAAAGAGCGAGTATTCTAGTAGAATTAGGACAAGTAATATGAAACAAACGATTATTCTTTTATACGGTGGACGGAGTGCGGAACGCGAAGTCTCTGTCCTTTCAGCTGAGAGTGTCATGCGTGCGGTCAATTACAACCGTTTCACAGTTAAGACTTTCTTTATCAGCCAGTCAGGTGACTTTATCAAAACGCAAGAATTTAGCCAGACTCCGGGGCAAGAAGACCGTCTCATGACCAATGAAACCATTGATTGGGATAAGAAAGTTGCACCAAGTGCTATCTACGAAGAAGGCGCAGTGGTCTTTCCAGTCCTTCATGGTCCAATGGGAGAAGATGGCTCTGTTCAAGGATTTCTTGAAGTTTTGAAAATGCCTTACGTTGGTTGCAACATCTTGTCATCAAGTCTTGCCATGGACAAAATCACTACCAAGCGTGTGTTAGAATCTGCTGGCATTGCACAAGTTCCTTATGTGGCTATCGTTGAAGGGGATGATGTGACTGCTAAAATCGCTGAAGTGGAAGAAAAATTGACTTATCCAGTCTTCACTAAGCCGTCAAACATGGGTTCTAGTGTCGGTATTTCTAAGTCTGAAAATCAAGAAGAACTTCGTCAGGCTTTGAAACTTGCCTTCCAATATGACAGTCGTGTCTTGGTAGAGCAAGGGGTAAATGCCCGTGAAATCGAGGTTGGCCTCTTGGGTAACTACGATGTCAAGAGTACGCTACCAGGAGAAGTAGTCAAGGATGTTGACTTTTATGACTACGATGCCAAGTATATTGATAACAAGATTACAATGGATATCCCAGCTAAAATCAGTGATGATGTGGTAGCTGTCATGCGTCGAAATGCAGAAACTGCCTTCCGTGCCATTGGTGGGCTCGGTCTCTCTCGTTGCGATTTCTTCTATACAGATAAGGGAGAGATTTTCCTAAACGAGCTCAATACTATGCCAGGTTTCACCCAGTGGTCTATGTACCCACTGCTTTGGGACAATATGGGAATCAGCTATCCAGACTTAATCGAGCGTTTGGTGGAATTTGCCAAGGAAAGTTTTGACAAGCGCGAAGCGCATTTGCTATAAGAATGAAAAGAGAGGGTAGAGGGTAGAAGCCAGAACCATCACTGCAAGATGATCAGAGTTCTCGGACTTCGACCCTTTTTAAAGGAGTAGAAATGAAATTAACAATTCATGAAGTGGCCCAAGTTGTCGGAGCTAAAAATGATGTTAGCATCTTTGAGGACACTCAGTTAGAAAAAGCTGAGTTTGATAGTCGTTTGATTGCGACAGGAGATTTATTTGTGCCCCTCAAGGGTGCGCGTGATGGTCATGACTTTATCGAAAGAGCCTTTGAAAATGGTGCAGCAGTAACCCTGTCTGAGAAAGAGCTTGCAAATCATCCCTACATTCTAGTAGATGATGTGCTGACTGCCTTTCAGCAACTAGCAGCCTACTATCTTGAAAAAACAGGAGTTGATGTCTTTGCTGTTACAGGTTCAAATGGCAAGACAACGACCAAGGATATGTTGGCGCACTTGCTATCAACAACCTACAAGACCTACAAAACTCAAGGAAACTACAATAACGAAATTGGCCTTCCCTACACAGTTCTCCATATGCCTGAAGGGACAGAAAAGTTGGTCTTGGAGATGGGGCAGGACCACTTGGGCGATATTCATCTCTTGTCTGAATTAGCTCGTCCAAAAACAGCCATCGTGACCTTGGTTGGAGAGGCTCATTTGGCCTTTTTCAAAGACCGTTCGGAAATTGCCAAAGGGAAAATGCAAATTGCAGATGGCATGGCCTCGAATTCCTTGCTCTTGGCGCCAGCCGATCCGATTGTAGAGGCCTACTTGCCAGCTGATAAAAAGGTGGTTCGTTTTGGGCAAGGAGCAGAGTTGGAAATTACCGACTTGGTTGAGCGCAAGGATAGTCTGACATTTAAGGCTAATTTTTTGGAACAAGCCCTTGATTTGCCAGTGACTGGTAAGTACAATGCCACTAATGCTATGATTGCATCCTATGTTGCCCTGCAAGAAGGAGTGACTGAGGAACAAATTCGTCAGGCTTTCCAAAATCTTGAATTGACGCGTAACCGTACTGAGTGGAAGAAAGCTGCCAATGGAGCAGATATTCTATCAGATGTTTACAATGCTAATCCAACTGCTATGAAGCTGATTTTAGAGACTTTCTCTGCCATTCCAGCCAATGAAGGTGGCAAGAAAATTGCTGTTTTGGCGGATATGAAGGAACTTGGAGACCAGTCTGTTCAACTTCATAATCAGATGATTTTGAGCCTTTCGCCAGATGTGCTGGATACCGTGCTTTTCTATGGAGAAGATATTGCTGAATTAGCCCAATTGGCTAGTCAAATGTTCCCAATCGGCCATGTTTACTACTTCAAAAAAACAGAAGATCAAGACCAATTTGAAGACCTAGTTAAGCAGGTTAAAGAAAGCCTTGGAGCTAATGACCAAATCTTGCTCAAAGGCTCTAACTCTATGAACCTAGCCAAGTTGGTAGAAAGTTTAGAAAATGAAGACAAGTAATTTTGTCAAGTATTTGCAAAGAATGATTGCCATTACAGATACTGGATTAACCTTTACAAAAGATCCTTTCGACCGTGAGCGCTACGAAGACTTGCGAGGCCTTTTATCTGAAATGTTGAATCAGGCATCAGACCTTGATTCCGAAGAAGTGGCAGAAGTCTTGAAGCCAACTTCTGCTTATGCGACTCCGTTAATGGACGTCCGTGCTTGGATTGTTGAGGACGAAAAGATTTGTCTGGTTAGGGGACAAGGAGAGAATGATTGGGCTTTGCCAGGTGGCTTTGGTGAAGTCGGCTATTCTCCAATAGAAAATATTCTCAAGGAAATTGAAGAAGAAACCGGTTTTAAAGCCAAAGTTGAAAGACTGCTAGCTGTTTTTGATACCAATCGTTTCCAACTACAGAGCAAACAGTATACAAAGTTTGTTTTTGAATGTAAGCTTCTCGATGGACAATTCCAAGAAAATCAAGAAATTGCTGACCTTCAATTTTTTGCCATTGACCAACTGCCAGCCTTATCTGAAAAACGTATTACCAAGGAGCAAATAGAGCTTCTTTGGCAGATTTATCAAGGTCAGAGGGAGCAATATCTTGACTAAGAAGATGATTATCGTATTTCTAAATCCATTTTTGACAACTAGCATGGTATAATAAAATGCAGGAAAATTTTGAATCATGAGGAAGACTAGATGAATTTATGGGATATTTTCTTTACGACTCAGGCAAGCGAGCCACCCAAATTTGACCTTTTTTGGTATGTCAGTATATTTACACTCTTGGCTTTGACCTTTTATACAGCCTATCGTTATCGTGAAAAGAAGGGTTATCAACGATTTTTCCAGATTTTACAGGCAGTTCAGTTGATTCTCCTTTATGGTTGGTATGGGGTCAATCATATGCCACTATCAGAAAGCTTACCCTTTTACCATTGCCGTATGGCCATGTTTGTGGTACTTTTGCTTCCTGGTCAGTCCAAATATAGGCAGTATTTTGCATTACTAGGAACATTTGGGACATTAGCGGCCTTTGTTTATCCAGTGCCAGATGCCTATCCTTTCCCCCATATTGCGATCTTGTCCTTTATCTTTGGGCATTTAGCACTCTTGGGGAACTCTCTAGTTTATCTATTGAGACAGTATAGTGCGCGATTGCTGGATGTGAAGGGAATTTTTCTCATGACCTTTGGGCTAAATGCCTTGATTTTTGTGGTCAATTTAGTAACAGGTGGAGATTACGGATTCCTGACAAAACCACCATTGGTTGGAGACCATGGCTTAGTAGCCAATTATTTAATCGTTTCCCTGGCCCTGTCAGCAGCGATTACGTTAACAAAGAAAATCTTGGAATTATTTTTAGAACAAGAAGCAGAAAAAATGATTGCAAAGAAAGCTTAGAAATGAGCTTTCTTTTTTCATAAATCTGATTTTTTATAATTTGTTTGGAAAATAAAAAAAGTTGATGAGCAAAAGTGAAAAATAGCAAGTAAATTTAGGAAAAAACTAAGCACAATTAGATTTTTTGTGTTATAATATTCTGTGAATAGCTATGCCTATGTTTAGCTATGGAATAATACGAAGTGCGAAACTTGGAAGATAGAGAGGATGCGATGTAATGGCTAGAGAAGGCTTTTTTACAGGTCTAGATATTGGAACAAGCTCTGTCAAGGTGCTTGTAGCCGAGCAGAGAAATGGTGAATTAAATGTAATTGGCGTGAGTAATGCCAAAAGTAAAGGTGTAAAGGATGGCATTATTGTTGATATTGATGCAGCAGCAACTGCTATCAAATCAGCTATTTCCCAAGCGGAAGAAAAGGCAGGCATTTCGATTAAATCAGTGAATGTCGGCTTGCCTGGTAATCTTTTGCAGGTCGAACCAACTCAAGGGATGATTCCAGTAACATCTGATACCAAGGAAATTACGGATCAAGATGTTGAAAATGTTGTCAAATCAGCTTTGACAAAGAGTATGACACCTGACCGTGAAGTCATTACCTTTATTCCTGAAGAATTTATTGTGGATGGTTTCCAAGGGATTCGTGACCCACGTGGCATGATGGGGGTTCGCCTTGAAATGCGTGGTTTGCTTTATACAGGACCTCGTACTATCTTGCACAATTTGCGTAAGACGGTTGAACGTACAGGTGTTCAGGTTGAAAATGTTATCATTTCGCCACTAGCAATGGTTCAATCGGTTTTGAATGAAGGTGAACGTGAATTTGGTGCTACAGTGATTGATATGGGGGCAGGTCAAACGACTGTCGCTACAATCCGTAACCAAGAACTCCAGTTTACCAATATTCTCCAAGAAGGCGGAGATTATGTAACTAAGGATATCTCTAAAGTCTTGAAAACTTCTCGCAAATTAGCAGAAGGCTTGAAACTGAATTACGGGGAAGCCTATCCGCCTCTTGCAAGCAAAGAAACCTTCCAAGTAGAAGTTATTGGGGAAGTAGAACCTGTTGAAGTAACAGAAAATTACTTGTCAGAGATTATTTCTGCACGAATCAAGCATATCTTTGAACAAATCAAACAAGACTTGGAGAGAAGACATTTATTGGATCTTCCTGGTGGAATTGTTTTGATCGGTGGGAATGCCATTTTACCGGGTATGGTAGAATTGGCTCAAGAAGTCTTTGGCGTTCGTGTCAAACTCTATGTTCCAAACCAAGTTGGTATTCGCAATCCAGCCTTTGCGCATGTGATTAGTCTATCAGAATTCGCTGGACAATTGACAGAAGTCAATCTTTTGGCTCAAAGAGCAGTCAAGGGTGAAGTTGCTCTGACTCATCAACCAATTAGTTTTGGAGGAATGATTCAGAAAACAGCTCAGTTTGTACAATCAACGCCTGTTCAACCAGCTCCTGCTCCAGAAGTAGAGCCGGTGGCGCCTACAGAACCAATGGCGGATTTCCAACAAGCTTCACAAAATAAACCGAAATTAGCAGATCGTTTCCGTGGCTTGATCGGAAGCATGTTTGACGAATAAAGAGGAAAAATAAATTATGACATTTTCATTTGATACAGCTGCTGCTCAAGGGGCAGTGATTAAAGTAATTGGTGTCGGTGGAGGTGGTGGCAATGCCATCAACCGTATGGTCGACGAAGGTGTTACAGGCGTAGAATTTATCGCAGCAAACACAGATGTACAAGCATTGAGCAGTACAAAAGCTGAGGCTGTTATTCAGTTAGGCCCTAAATTGACTCGCGGTTTGGGTGCAGGAGGTCAACCTGAGGTTGGTCGTAAAGCCGCTGAAGAAAGCGAAGAAACACTGACGGAAGCTATCAGTGGTGCAGATATGGTCTTCATCACTGCTGGTATGGGAGGAGGCTCTGGAACTGGAGCTGCTCCTGTTATTGCTCGTATCGCTAAAGATTTAGGTGCTCTTACAGTTGGTGTTGTAACACGTCCCTTTGGTTTTGAAGGAAGCAAACGTGGACAATTTGCTGTTGAAGGAATCAACCAACTTCGTGAGCATGTAGATACTCTATTGATTATTTCAAACAACAACTTGCTTGAAATTGTTGATAAGAAAACACCGCTCTTGGAGGCTCTTAGCGAAGCGGATAACGTTCTTCGTCAAGGTGTTCAAGGAATTACCGATTTGATTACCAATCCAGGATTGATTAACCTTGACTTTGCCGATGTGAAAACGGTAATGGCAAATAAAGGGAATGCTCTTATGGGTATTGGTATCGGTAGTGGAGAAGAACGTGTGGTAGAAGCAGCACGTAAGGCAATTTACTCTCCACTTCTTGAAACAACAATTGATGGAGCAGAAGATGTGATTGTCAACGTAACTGGCGGTCTTGACTTAACCTTGATTGAGGCAGAAGAGGCTTCACAAATTGTGAACCAAGCAGCAGGACAAGGAGTAAACATCTGGCTCGGTACTTCAATTGATGAAAGTATGCGTGATGAGATTCGTGTAACAGTTGTTGCAACGGGTGTTCGTCAAGACCGCGTAGAAAAGGTAGTAGCTCCACAAGCTAGACCTACTACTAACTACCGTGAGACAGTGAGACCAGCTCATTCACATGGCTTTGATCGTCATTTTGATATGGCAGAAACAGCTGAATTGCCAAAACAAAATCAACGTCGCTCGGAACAAGCTCAAGGATCTGCTTTTGGTGATTGGGATTTACGTCGCGAGACAATTGTTCGTCCGACTGATTCAGTGGTGTCACCGGTAGAACGTTTTGAAATTCCAAATTCACAAGATGAAGATGAGTTGGATACACCTCCATTTTTCAAAAATCGTTAAGTAAATGAATGTAAAAGAAAATACAGAACGTGTTTTTCGAGAAGTCGCAGAAGCAAGTCTGAGTGCTCATCGCGAGAGTGGCTCAGTCTCTGTCATTGCAGTTACCAAGTATGTAGATGTACCGACAGCGGAAGCCTTGCTTCCGCTAGGGGTTCATCATATCGGTGAAAATCGTGTAGATAAGTTTCTAGAGAAATATGAAGCTTTAAAAGATCGAGATGTGACTTGGCATTTGATTGGTACCTTGCAAAGACGTAAGGTGAAAGATGTCATTCAATACGTTGATTATTTCCACGCATTGGATTCAGTAAAGCTAGCAGAGGAAATTCAAAAAAGAAGTGACAGAGTCATCAAGTGTTTCCTTCAAGTAAATATTTCTAACGAAGAAAGTAAACACGGCTTTTCGAGAGAAGAATTATTGGAAGTCTTGCCAGAGTTAGCCAAACTAGATAAGATTGAATATGTTGGTTTAATGACGATGGCACCTTTTGAGGCTAGCAGTGAGCAGTTGAAAGAGATTTTCAAGGCGACTCAAGATTTACAAAGAGAAATCCAAGAAAAACAAATTCCAAAGATGCCTATGACCGAGTTAAGTATGGGAATGAGTCGTGATTATAAAGAAGCGATTCAATTCGGTTCCACCTTTGTTCGCATAGGTACAGCATTTTTTAAGTAGGAGAGAACCATGTCTTTAAAAGATAGATTCGATAGATTTATAGATTATTTTACGGAGGATGAGGATTTAAGTCTCCCTAATGAAAAACGAGATGAGCCCATTTTGACTCCAGTAAATTCTACACAGGACAAGGCTCTTTCGACAAATCAAACACCACGTACAAGCACAAGTAATACAAAAGAAACTAACATTACTAGACTGCATGCACGTCAACAAGAGTTAGCCAAGCAAAGTCAGTATTCTACTGAAAAAGTAACAATCGATGTTCGTTACCCTAGAAAATATGAAGATGCGATAGAAATTGTTGATTTATTAGCAGGAAACGAAAGTATTTTGATTGATTTTCAATATATGACTGAAGTGCAAGCTCGTCGTTGTTTAGATTATCTGGATGGAGCTTGCCATGTTCTAGCTGGAAATTTGAAAAAGGTAGCTTCTACCATGTACCTGTTGACACCAGTGAATGTTATTGTAAATGTTGAAGATATTCGTTTACCAGATGAAGATCAACAGGGTGAGTTTGATTTTGATATGAGACGAAATAGAGGACGATAATGATTTTTTTAATTCGTCTGATTTATAATGCAGTGGATATTTACTCCCTGATTTTGGTAGCCTTTGCTGTCATGTCTTGGTTTCCAGGCGCCTACGAATCAAGCTTGGGTCGTTGGATTGTAGCATTGGTAAAACCAGTGCTTGCTCCCTTGCAACGCCTGCCTTTACAGATAGCAGGTCTAGATTTATCTGTTTGGGTTGCGATTGTTTTGGTTCGATTTTTAGGGGAAAACTTAGTGCGTTTTCTGGCGATGATAGGATGAATAAAGGGATTTACCAGCATTTCTCTATAGAAGATCGTCCCTTTCTTGATAAGGGAATGGAATGGATAAAGAAGGTAGAAGATAGCTATGCTCCTTTTTTAACTCCTTTTGTCAATCCTCATCAGGAGAAGCTATTAAAAATTTTAGCCCAAACCTATGGTCTTGCTTGTAGCAGTAGTGGGGAATTCGTCTCAAGTGAGTATGTTCGAGTTTTATTATACCCAGATTATTTCCAGCCAGAGTTTTCAGATTTTAAAATGTCTCTCCAGGAAATTGTGTATTCCAATAAATTTGAACACTTAACGCATTCTAAGATTTTAGGGACAGTCATCAATCAATTAGGGATTGAACGGAAACTTTTTGGAGATATCCTAGTAGATGAAGAACGGGCGCAGATTATGATTAATCAGCAATTTCTTCTTCTCTTTCAAGATGGATTAAAGAAAATTGGCCGTATACCCGTTTCGCTGGAGGAACGTCCTTTCACCGAGAAAATAGATAAGCTAGAACAGTATAGAGAGATAGATTTATGCGTGTCTAGTTTTAGATTAGATGTTCTTTTATCAAATGTTTTAAAACTATCTAGAAATCAAGCAAACCAGTTGATTGACAAGAAACTTGTCCAAGTAAATTATCATATGGTAGATAAATCAGATTATACTGTTCAAGTTGGAGACTTGATTAGTGTGAGAAAATTTGGGCGTTTGAGGTTACTTCAAGATAAGGGACAAACTAAAAAAGAGAAGAAAAAAATAACAGTCCAGTTGTTATTAAGTAAGTGAGGAATAGAATGCCAATTACATCATTAGAAATAAAGGACAAAACCTTTGGAACTCGATTCAGAGGCTTTGATCCAGAAGAAGTCGATGAATTTTTAGATATTGTGGTTCGTGATTACGAAGATCTTGTGCGTGCGAATCATGATAAAGATTTGCGTATTAAGAGTTTAGAAGAGCGTTTGTCTTACTTTGACGAAATGAAAGATTCATTGAGCCAGTCTGTATTGATTGCCCAGGATACAGCTGAGCGAGTGAAACAGGCGGCGCATGAACGTTCAAATAATATCATTCATCAAGCAGAGCAAGATGCGCAACGCTTGTTGGAAGAAGCTAAATATAAGGCAAATGAGATTCTTCGTCAAGCAACAGACAATGCTAAGAAAGTTGCTGTTGAAACCGAAGAATTGAAGAACAAGAGCCGTGTCTTCCACCAACGTCTCAAATCTACAATTGAGAGTCAGTTGGCTATTGTTGAATCTTCAGATTGGGAAGATATTCTCCGTCCAACAGCTACTTATCTTCAAACCAGTGATGAAGCCTTTAAAGAAGTTGTTAGTGAAGTGCTTGGAGAACCGATTCCAGCTCCAATTGAGGAAGAACCAATTGATATGACACGTCAGTTCTCTCAAGCAGAAATGGCAGAGTTACAAGCTCGTATTGAAGCAGCCAATAAAGAATTGGCTGAATTTGAAGCTCAGGCTAAACAGGAAGTGGAAGCTCCAACTCCTGTAGTGAGTCCTCAAGTTGAAGAAGAACCTGCTCATCCAGTTGGTCCAATGTATGAAGAACCAGAAGTAGCTCCAGTGCATCCGACAGGTCCAACACCAGCTACAGAAACGTTTGATTCAGCACCAGGATTTGAAGCACCGCAAGAATCTGTTACAATTTTATAAGAAATAATCTGAGAACAATATCTTATCCTTATATTTCCAGCGAGCAGGAGATGGTGTGAGTCCTGTAATCCCTATTGATAAGATTATCCTCTCAAAAACTCAAGTCTGAATGGAGTAGGATTTGACGTTCCCCACGTTACGGGATAAGAGGGAGAAAGATTAAATCTTTTTCCGAATAAAGGTGGTACCACGATTTTCGTCCTTTTTGGCAGTCGTGGTTTTTAATTTGTTATTATTTATAAAGGAGATACCATGAAACTCAAAGATACCCTTAATCTTGGGAAAACAGCTTTCCCAATGCGTGCAGGCCTTCCTACCAAAGAGCCTCTTTGGCAAAAGGAATGGGAAGATGCAAAACTTTACCAACGTCGTCAAGAATTGAACCAAGGAAAACCTCATTTCACCTTGCATGATGGCCCTCCATACGCGAACGGAAATATCCACGTTGGACACGCTATGAACAAGATTTCAAAAGATATCATTGTTCGTTCAAAATCAATGTCAGGTTTTTACGCACCATTTATCCCGGGTTGGGACACTCATGGTCTGCCAATCGAGCAAGTTTTGGCAAAACAAGGTGTTAAACGTAAAGAAATGGACTTGGTTGAGTACTTGAAACTTTGCCGTGAATACGCTCTTTCTCAAGTAGATAAACAACGCGAAGACTTTAAACGTTTGGGTGTTTCTGGTGACTGGGAAAATCCATATGTGACTTTGACTCCTGATTATGAAGCAGCCCAAATCCGTGTATTTGGTGAGATGGCTAATAAAGGTTATATCTACCGTGGTGCCAAGCCAGTTTACTGGTCTTGGTCATCTGAGTCTGCCCTTGCTGAAGCAGAGATTGAATACCATGACTTGGTTTCAACTTCCCTTTACTATGCTAATAAGGTAAAAGACGGAAAAGGTGTCCTAGATACAGATACTTATATCGTTGTCTGGACAACGACTCCATTTACCATCACAGCTTCTCGTGGTTTGACTGTTGGTGCAGATATTGATTACGTTTTGGTTCAACCTGCTGGTGAAGCTCGTAAGTTTGTCGTTGCTGCAGAATTGTTGACTAGCTTGTCTGAGAAATTTGGTTGGGCTGATGTTCAAGTGTTGGCAACTTACCGTGGTCAAGAACTCAACCACATCGTAACAGAACACCCATGGGATACAGCTGTAGATGAGTTGATTATCCTTGGTGATCACGTTACCACTGACTCTGGTACAGGTATTGTCCATACAGCCCCTGGTTTTGGTGAGGACGACTACAATGTTGGTATTGCTAATGGTCTTGAAGTCGCAGTGACTGTTGACGAACGCGGTATCATGATGGCTAATGCTGGCCCTGAGTTTGAAGGTCAATTCTATGACAAGGTAGTTCCAACTGTTATCGAGAAACTTGGCAACCTCCTTCTTGCCCAAGAAGAAATCTCTCACTCATATCCATTTGACTGGCGTACTAAGAAACCAATCATCTGGCGTGCAGTTCCACAATGGTTTGCCTCAGTTTCTAAATTCCGCCAAGAAATCTTGGACGAAATTGAAAAGGTGAAATTCCACTCAGAATGGGGTAAAGTTCGTCTTTACAACATGATTCGTGACCGTGGTGACTGGGTTATCTCTCGTCAACGTGCTTGGGGTGTTCCGCTTCCTATCTTCTATGCTGAAGATGGTACAGCGATCATGACTGCTGAAACGATTGAACACGTGGCTCAACTTTTTGAGGAACATGGTTCAAGCATTTGGTGGGAACGTGATGCTAAGGACCTCTTGCCAGAAGGATTTACTCATCCAGGTTCACCAAATGGTGAGTTCAAAAAAGAAACAGACATCATGGACGTTTGGTTTGACTCAGGTTCATCATGGAATGGAGTTGTAGTAAACCGTCCTGAGTTGACTTACCCAGCAGACCTTTACCTAGAAGGTTCTGACCAATACCGTGGTTGGTTTAACTCATCACTCATCACATCTGTTGCCAACCATGGCGTAGCACCTTACAAACAAATCTTGTCACAAGGTTTTGCCCTTGATGGTAAAGGTGAGAAGATGTCTAAATCTCTTGGAAATACCATTGCTCCAAGCGATGTTGAAAAACAATTTGGTGCTGAAATCTTGCGTCTCTGGGTAACAAGCGTAGACTCAAGCAACGACGTGCGTATCTCTATGGATATCTTGAGCCAAGTTTCTGAAACTTACCGCAAGATCCGTAACACTCTTCGTTTCTTGATTGCCAATACATCTGACTTTAACCCAGCTGAGGATGCAGTAGTTTACGAAGAACTTCGTTCAGTTGATAAGTACATGACCATCCGCTTTAACCAACTTGTCAAGACCATTCGTGATGCTTATGCTGACTTTGAATTCTTGACAATCTATAAAGCACTAGTGAACTTTATCAACGTTGACTTGTCAGCTTTCTACCTTGATTTTGCTAAGGATGTTGTTTACATCGAAGGTGCCAAATCATTGGAACGCCGTCAAATGCAAGCTGTCTTCTATGACATTCTTGTCAAAATCACCAAACTCTTGACACCAATTCTTCCTCACACAGCGGAAGAAATCTGGTCATATCTTGAGTTTGAAGCTGAAGACTTCGTCCAATTGTCAGAATTACCAGAAGCAGAGACATTTGCTAATCAAGAGGAAATCTTGGATACATGGGCTGCCTTCATGGACTTCCGTGGACAAGCTCAAAAAGCCTTGGAAGAAGCGCGTAATGCCAAAGTAATCGGTAAATCACTTGAAGCTCACTTGACTGTTTATCCAAATGAAGTGGTGAAAACTTTACTCGAAGCAGTAAACAGCAATGTAGCTCAACTTTTAATCGTGTCAGACTTGACCATCACAGAAGGACCAGCTCCAGAAGCTGCTGTTAGCTTCGAAGATGTAGCCTTCACAGTTGAACGCGCTGCAGGCCAAGTATGTGACCGTTGCCGTCGTATCGACCCAACAACAGCAGAACGCAGCTACCACGCAGTCATCTGTGACCACTGTGCAAGCATCGTAGAAGAAAATTTTGCGGACGCAGTCGCAGAAGGATTTGAAGAGAAATAAGGTTGTTGTATGATACTAAGAAGGAAAGGGTTGCCAAACAGTCCTTTCCTTTTTGGTTTTGACTAGCTTTTTTGTGAAAAATTGTGTAAAATAGAATAGATAAACGAGGGGAAACCTCGGAAAATTTAAAGGAGAATCCATCTAATGGTAAAATTGGTTTTTGCTCGCCACGGTGAGTCTGAATGGAACAAAGCTAACCTTTTCACTGGTTGGGCTGATGTTGATTTGTCTGAAAAAGGTACACAACAAGCGATTGACGCTGGTAAATTGATCAAAGAAGCTGGTATCGAATTTGACCAAGCTTACACTTCAGTATTGAAACGTGCTATCAAAACAACAAACTTGGCTCTTGAAGCTTCTGACCAATTGTGGGTTCCAGTTGAAAAATCATGGCGCTTGAACGAACGTCACTACGGTGGTTTGACTGGTAAAAACAAAGCTGAAGCTGCTGAACAATTTGGTGATGAGCAAGTTCACATCTGGCGTCGTTCATACGATGTATTGCCTCCAAACATGGACCGTGATGATGAGCACTCAGCTCACACAGACCGTCGTTACGCTTCACTTGACGACTCAGTTATCCCAGATGCTGAAAACTTGAAAGTGACTTTGGAACGTGCCCTTCCATTCTGGGAAGATAAAATTGCTCCAGCTCTTAAAGATGGTAAAAACGTATTCGTAGGAGCTCACGGTAACTCAATCCGTGCCCTTGTAAAACACATCAAAGGTTTGTCAGATGACGAAATCATGGATGTGGAAATCCCTAACTTCCCACCATTGGTATTTGAATTCGACGAAAAATTGAACGTAGTTTCTGAATACTACCTTGGAAAATAAAAAATTGTAAGTCTAGAATTGATTTCTAGGCTTTTTATGTTAGTATGGTAGTATGATAAGGAATAAAAAACAAGATTATGTACTGACCTACAAGCAACCAGCTTCAACTACTTACAAGGGTTGGGAAGAAGAGGCCTTACCGATAGGCAATGGTTCTTTAGGGGCAAAAGTATTTGGGCTTATAGGGGCTGAGCGGATTCAATTCAATGAAAAGAGCCTTTGGTCTGGTGGACCTCAACCTGATAGTTCCGATTACCAGGGTGGAAATCTTCAAGATCAGTATAGTTTTTTAGCTGAAATTCGGCAGGCTTTGGAAAAGAGAGACTACAATACTGCTAAGGAACTGGCTGAACAGCGCCTAGTTGGGCCCCAAACGAGTCAATATGGGACCTATCTGTCATTTGGAGATATTCATATTGAGTTTAGCAAGCAAGGTACGACTTTGTCTCAGGTGACGGATTACCAGAGACAGCTGAATATCAGTAAGGCACTTGTGACGACTTCTTATGCCTATAAGGGAACGCGATTTGAACGTGAAGCTTTTGTGAGTTTTCCAGATGATCTCTTGATTCAACGTTTTACTAAGGAAGGGTTGGAAACTCTAGATTTTACTATAGAACTATCCTCGACCCGTGATTTGGCTTCTGATGGAAAGTATGAACAGGAAAAATCTGATTACAAGGAATGCAAGTTGGATATTACTGATTCTCATATCTTGATGAAGGGACGGGTTAAGGACAATGATCTGCGGTTTGCTAGCTGTTTAGCTTGGGAAACAGATGGAGATATTAGAGTCTTGTCGGATAAGGTTCAGATATCAGGAGCTAGTTATGCTAATCTCTTCTTGGCGGCTAAGACAGATTTTGCCCAAAATCCTGCTAGTAATTATCGCAAGAAACTAGATTTAGAGCAACAGGTGATAGACTTGGTGGACACAGCTAAAGAAAAGGGCTATACCCAATTGAAATCAAGGCATATCGAGGACTACCAAGCCTTATTCCAGCGTGTTCAATTGGATTTGGAAGCTGATGTTGACGCATCCACTACAGATGATTTGTTAAAAAATTATAAGCCACAAGAAGGGCAGGCTTTGGAGGAGCTGTTCTTCCAGTATGGACGGTATTTATTGATTAGTTCTTCTAGAGATTGTCCAGATGCGCTACCAGCTAACCTACAGGGAGTCTGGAATGGAGTCGATAATCCTCCGTGGAATTCGGACTATCACTTAAATATCAATCTGCAGATGAATTATTGGCCAGCCTATGTTACCAATCTCCTAGAGACGGCCTTTCCAGTCATCAACTATATCGATGATTTACGTGTTTATGGTCGTCTAGCGGCTGCAAGGTATGCAGGAATCGTCTCTCAGGAAGGGGAGGAGAATGGTTGGTTGGTTCATACTCAAGCGACTCCCTTTGGTTGGACGGCACCTGGTTGGGATTACTATTGGGGGTGGTCACCAGCTGCCAATGCGTGGATGATGCAAACGGTTTATGAAGCCTATTCATTTTATAGAGACCAAGACTATCTCAGGGTGAAAATTTATCCCATGTTGAGGGAAACGGTTCGTTTTTGGAATGATTTTTTACATGAGGATCAGCAGGTGCAGCGTTGGGTGTCTTCTCCGTCTTACTCGCCAGAACATGGTCCGATTTCGATTGGCAATACCTATGACCAATCTCTGATTTGGCAATTATTTCATGATTTTATTCAGGCTGCTCAGGAATTGGGACTGGATGAGGCTTTGTTGACTGAGGTCAAGGAGAAGTTTGACTTGCTTAATCCTCTTCAAATCACTCAATCTGGTCAAATCAGGGAGTGGTATGAGGAGGAAGAGCAACATTTTCAAAATGAGAGAGTGGAGGCCCAGCATCGGCACGCTTCCCATCTAGTGGGACTCTATCCTGGCAATCTCTTTAGCTATAAGGGACAAGACTATCTTGAAGCGGCGCGTGCTAGCCTCAATGATCGTGGAGATGGTGGCACAGGCTGGTCCAAGGCCAATAAGATCAATCTTTGGGCGCGTCTAGGAGATGGCAATCGAGCCCATAAATTATTAGCAGAGCAGTTAAAGACATCCACCTTGCCAAATCTTTGGTGTAGTCACCCTCCTTTTCAGATAGATGGTAATTTTGGTGCTACTAGTGGCATGGCAGAAATGTTACTCCAGTCTCATACAGCTTATCTGGTGCCTCTAGCTGCCCTACCTGATGCATGGTCAACAGGTTCTGTTTCAGGCTTGGTGGCACGTGGACATTTTGAAGTCAGCATGAGGTGGGCGGATAAAAAACTCTTACAGATGACCATTTTATCAAGGAGTGGAGGAGATTTGCGAGTTTCTTATCCAGGTATTGAAACTAGTGTGGTTGAAGTGAATCAAGAAAAAGCAAAAGTGAAATGCATAGAGAAAGATTGTATTTCGGTAGCAACAGCAGAAGGTGACATTGTTCAATTTTATTTTTAAGAAGATAATGGAAGGCAGTGATTTTAGACTGCCTTTTAATAAGGATTTAAGAATGTAAGCAGTTTCCAACTAGTTGAAAAAGCGTTATAATGGTAGTAGGAAGTAATCTGTTTGAGAGAGGGTGGGTCTGATGGCTTATATTGAGATGAAACACTGTTACAAGCGTTATCAGGTTGGGGACACGGAGATTCTGGCCAATCGTGATGTGAATTTTGAGATTGAAAAGGGTGAATTGGTTATTATTCTAGGTGCATCTGGTGCAGGCAAGTCAACGGTTCTTAACCTTCTTGGGGGAATGGATACCAATGATGAAGGGGAAATCTGGATTGATGGTGCCAATATTGCAGACTACAATTCCCACCAGCGAACCAATTACCGCCGCAATGATGTCGGTTTTGTTTTTCAGTTTTACAATCTAGTGTCCAATCTGACTGCTAAGGAAAATGTGGAACTAGCTTCTGAAATCGTGACAGATGCCTTGGATCCTGAACAGGTTTTGACAGATGTCGGTCTGGCTCATCGTCTTAATAACTTTCCAGCCCAGCTTTCTGGAGGGGAGCAACAGCGAGTCTCCATTGCACGTGCGGTAGCCAAAAATCCTAAAATTCTCCTTTGTGATGAACCGACTGGAGCCTTGGATTATCAGACGGGCAAGCAGGTTTTGAAAATCCTCCAAGATATGTCTCGTCAAAAGGGAGCGACGGTGATTATCGTGACTCACAATGGAGCTTTGGCGCCTATTGCTGATCGCGTGATTCATATGCACGATGCCAGTGTCAAGGATGTGGTGATCAACCAGCATCCTCAGGATATTGACAGTTTGGAGTACTAGCATGATCAAGCGAAAAACTTATTGGAAGGACTTAATTCAGTCCTTCACAGGCTCCAAGGGACGTTTTTTATCCATCTTAACCTTGATGATGTTAGGGTCTCTAGCCTTAGTAGGTCTCAAAGTGACTAGCCCCAACATGGAGGCGACAGCTAATGATTATTTAACAACTGCTCAAACCTTGGATTTAGCAGTTGTGTCTAATTATGGTTTGAATCAAACAGATCAAGAAGAACTAGAACAGATAAAGGGCGCAGAGGTTGAGTTTGGCTATTTGATAGATGTGACTATGGAAAATGGGCAGGATGCCATTCGGCTGTACTCCAAACCAGAGCGAATTTCAACCTTTCAGCTAAGAGAGGGACGACTTCCTCAGTCAGACAAGGAAATCGCTTTGGCCACTCATTTACAAGGCCAATTCAGTGTGGGACAGGAGATTAGTTTTAAAGAAAAAGAAGAGGGTCATTCCTCTTTAAAAGACCATAGGTATACCATTACTGGTTTTGTGGATTCAGCTGAAATCCTCTCCCAGCGAGATATGGGCTACGCAGGAAGTGGAAGTGGGACTCTGACAGCCTATGGGGTGATTTTACCTAGTCAGTTTGATCAGAAAGTCTACAATATAGCTCGTTTGAAATATCAAGATTTAGCAGGCTTAAATGCTTTTTCAGAAGCTTATGAAGAAAAATCCAAGCAACATCAGGAAGACCTTGAACAAGCTTTATCAGATAATGGCAAGGCACGTCTGCAACTCTTGAAAAAAGAAGGACAAGAGTCTCTAGATAAAGGTCAAGAGACTCTTGACAGGACTGAGACTAATTTACAGGAAGGCAAGCGTCGTTTAGTAGCTGCTCAAGCTCGTTTACAGGCTCAGGAAAGTCAACTAGTCTTGCTTCCTCAATCCCAGAGAGAGCAGGCCCATGCTCAACTTACCCAAGCCAAGCAGGAATTGAGCAAGGAAGAGGACAAATTAAAGCAGGCTGAACAAAATCTAGCCCAAGAAAAGGAAAAATTAGACAAACATCAGCAAGTATTGGATGATTTGGCTGAGCCCAAGTATCAAGTATATAATCGTCAGACCATGCCAGGTGGTCAGGGATATCTCATGTACAGTAATGCTTCAGCCAGTATTCGGGCAGTGGGCAATATCTTTCCTGTAGTGCTTTATGCCGTAGCAGCTATGGTGACCTTTACAACTATGACTCGTTTTGTGGATG
The DNA here is from genome assembly GCF_001171885.1 of Streptococcus pneumoniae. Lineage (GTDB taxonomy): Bacteria > Bacillota > Bacilli > Lactobacillales > Streptococcaceae > Streptococcus > Streptococcus pneumoniae_A. Next base: position 23,687 of record NZ_CKQD01000005.1, on the reverse strand, counting down.
AAGAGCGAACTCATGCAGGGATTTTTAAGGCCTTGGGCTATCGTAGCAAGGATATTATCGCCAAGTTTCTCCTCTACGGCCTAGTAGCTGGGACTGTCGGAACAGCTCTAGGTAGTATACTTGGCCATTATTTACTAGCCAGTGTGATTTCAAGCGTCATTACAAAAGGCATGGTGGTGGGAGAAACCCAGATTCAGTTCTATTGGACCTATAGCTTACTGGCTCTTGTCTTAAGTTGGTTGGCGAGTGTGTTACCAGCCTACTTGGTAGCTCGGAGGGAACTTCATGACGAAGCAGCCCAGCTTTTACTGCCTAAACCTCCTGTTAAAGGAGCTAAAATCTTACTGGAGCGCATCGGTTTTATCTGGCGCCGTCTCAGTTTTACACATAAGGTAACAGCCCGCAATATCTTTCGTTATAAGCAGCGGATGTTGATGACGATCTTTGGTGTGACAGGTTCTGTAGCCCTGCTCTTTGCAGGTTTGGGAATCCAATCCTCTGTGGCAGGAGTTCCGTCCAGACAGTTTCAACAAATCCAACAGTATCAGATGATTGTCTCTGAAAATCCTAGTGCGACCAACCAGGACAAGGCAGAGTTGGAAGAAGTGTTGAAAGGGCAGGATATCCAAGCTTATAAGAAAATCTATTCTAAAACGCTAGACAAGGATTTCAAAGGTAAGGCTGGTCTTCAGACAATTACCCTTATGATGACAGATAAGGAAGATTTGACTCCCTTTATCCATCTTCAAAGCCATCAGCAGGAGCTGACATTAAAAGATGGAGTTGTCATCACAGCTAAACTAGCCCAGCTGGCAGGTGTCAAGGTTGGGCAGACTTTAGAAATTGAAGGTAAGGAACTAACGGTCGCTGCTATTACTGAGAACTACGTTGGTCACTTTATTTATATGAGTCATGCTAGCTATAAGCAAATTTACGGACAGCTACCCCAAGCCAACACTTATTTGGTCTCGTTAAGGGATACCAGTGCTACTAGTATCGAAAGACAGTCCGGCTTACTTATGAATCAATCTGCGGTGTCCAGCGTCGTCCAGAATGCTTCAGTCATTCGACTCTTTGACTCTGTCGCTAGCTCACTCAATCAGACCATGACCATCTTGGTCGTCGTGTCGGTTCTATTGGCTATTGTTATCCTCTACAATCTGACCAATATCAACGTGGCTGAGAGAATCCGTGAACTCTCCACTATCAAGGTTCTCGGTTTTCATAATAATGAAGTCACTCTCTACATTTACCGTGAGACGATTGTCCTGTCTCTTGTGGGAATCGTCCTTGGTCTGGTAGCTGGTTTCTATTTACACCAATTTTTGATTCAAATGATTTCTCCTGCGACTATTCTCTTTTATCCGCAGGTAGGCTGGGAAGTCTATGTAATCCCAGTGGCAGCAGTAAGCATCATTTTGACCTTGCTTGGTTTCTTTGTCAATTATCATCTGAGAAAGGTTGATATGCTTGAAGCCTTGAAATCTGTAGAGTAATACTCAATGAAAATCAAAGAGCAGACTAGGAAGCTAGCCGTAGGCTGCTCAAAACACCGCTTTGAGGTTGCAGATAAAGCTGACGTAGTTTGAAGAGATTTTCGAAGAGCATAAGGTAGTTATTTTTAGCTGATTAAACTTATATTTACTCGTAAACAAAAATCCTCCGTTTCAAAGAGTAGGGAACTCTTTGTGACAGAGGATTTTTTCTATAGGGCTTTAGCAGCTGCAATTGCGGCTTCGAAGTTTGGTTCAGAGTTGATATTGTCCACGTATTCAACATAGCGAATAGTGTTGTCAGTATCGAGGACAAAGACTGCGCGTGCCAATAGGTGCCACTCATTGATTAAGAGGGCATAGTCACGTCCAAAGGAATGGTCGAAATAGTCTGAGAGCATGATAGCATTTTCAATACCTTCAGCACCGCACCAACGTTTTTGGGCAAAAGGTAGGTCCATGGAAACAGTCAAGACAACCGTATTGTCCAGTCCAGCCAGTTCTTGGTTAAAGCGACGCGTTTGAGTTGAGCAGATGCCTGTATCGATAGAAGGCACGACACTCAAGACTTTTTTCTTGCCATCAAAATCAGCCAGAGATTTTTTAGAAAGGTCTGTTGTAGTGAGAGAAAAATCAAGCGCCTTGTCGCCGACTTGTAGTTGTTTACCTGTAAAGCTCACAGGATTTCCGAGAAAAGTTACCATAAGATACTCCAATCTTTTTTCTTCCATTGTAGCTGAAACAGTCGAAATTTTCCAATGATTTGACCGGAAATGTGTGCATAGAAAAAAACGCCAGCTCATGTGAGAATGACGTTTTTCAGAGGTTTATTTTGCCAATCCTTCAGCAATCTTGTCAAGGTTGTATTTCATCATGCTGTAGTAGCTGTCGCCTTCTTTACCTTGTTCTGCGATAGAGTCAGTAAAGATTTGTGCGTAGATTGGGATGTTTGTGTCTTGAGAAACAGTTTTCATTGGACGGTCATCCACACTTGATTCTACAAAGAGTGATGGAACTTTTGTTTGGCGAAGTTTTTCAACCAAGGTCTTGATTTGTTCAGGAGTTCCTTCTTCTTCAGTATTGATTTCCCAGATGTAGGCACTTGGGACACCATAGGCTTTAGAGAAGTATTTGAATGCTCCTTCGCTGGTTACAATGAGTTTCTTTTCAGCAGGGATGTTATTAAATTTATCCTTACTTTCTTTATCAAGTTTGTCTAACTTATCAGTATATTCTTTGAGATTTTTTTCATAGAATTCTTTGTTGTTAGGGTCTTTGGCGCTCAATTGTTTAGCGATATTTTTAGCAAAGATAATCCCATTTTCAAGGTTGAGCCAAGCGTGTGGGTCTTCTTTCCCTTTTTCATTTTTTCCTTCAAGGTAGATGACTTCAACCCCTTCGCTGACTGCAAAGTAGTCTTTGTTTTCAGTTTTCTTAGCATTTTCTACCAATTTTGTAAACCAAGCATTGCCACCTGTTTCAAGGTTGATACCGTTATAGAAAATGAGGTCTGCCTCAGAAGTTTTCTTAACATCTTCAGGAAGTGGTTCGTATTCGTGTGGGTCTTGCCCAATCGGAACGATACTGTGAAGATCAATCTTGTCACCAGCAATATTTTTAGTAATATCAGCGATGATTGAGTTTGTAGCAACAACTTTTAGTTTTTGACCAGAAGCTGCATCTTTTTTTCCGCTAGCACATGCTACAAGAGCAATAACGGAAAGAAAGAGAACGAGTAATGTACCTAATTTTTTCATTAGATCCTCCAATTTATTATTGGGGCTTTGCCCCTTATTTTAACAAATGTTTATTTTTTAGTTTCAAATATCGTTGTTTTGGAGCGATAAAGAAGCTAATGAGAAAGAAACTAGCGGCTGTAAGCACGATACTAGAACCTGCCGCAACGTTAAAGCTATAACCGATAAAGAGTCCCAAAACTGAAGCAGTCGCTCCAAAGGTTGAGGAAAGGAAAATCATACTTTTCAGGCTATTAGCATACAGATAAGCAGTTGCAGCTGGGGTAATCAGCATGGCTACAATCAGGATAGTTCCGACACTTTGCATGGCTGTCACAGACACGAGAGTCAAGAGTACCATGAGAAGGTAGTGATAGAAATTGACAGGCATTCCCATGGCTTTGGCCAAGAGTTCATCAAAGGATGTTATCAAGAGTTGCTTGAAGAAAATCCAGATTAACAAGAGAATGACTGCTCCCACACCCATAGTAATAAACATATCCGTATCTTGGACGGCCAGGATATTACCAAAAAGGATATGGAAAAGGTCAGTTGAACTTTTAGCGACACTAATCAAGATGATACCGAGGGCTAAGAAAGAAGAAAAGGTAATGCCGATGGCGGTATCGCTTTTGATAATCGAGTTTCCCTTGATGTAGGTAATGATGATGGCAGCTAGCAATCCAAAGACAATGGCTCCGATAAAGAAGTCAAGGCCCAAGATGAAGGAGAGGGCTACACCTGGTAAGACAGCATGTGAAATGGCATCTCCCATGAGTGACATCCCGCGTAGAATGATGAAACATCCTACAGCTCCAGCTACGACCCCGACGACAATAGCTGTTATCAAGGCATTTTGTAAGAAATGGAATTTTTGCAATCCATCGATAAATTCTGCAATCATAGGTCACCTCCATTGAAAAAGAGTCGATTACCGTAAGCTTCTTTGAGATTGGCTTCGGTAAAGGTTTCTTTGGTTGGACCAAAGGCAATCACTTCTCGATTGACAAGCAAGACTTGATCGAAGTAGTGGGGAACCTTGCTGAGGTCGTGGTGGACGATGAGAACCGTCTTCCCAGCTTTTTTCAGATCTCTCAGCGTATTCATGATGATTTCCTCACTGACAGAGTCAATCCCAACAAAGGGTTCATCCAAGAGGATATAATCGGCTTCCTGTACCAAACATCTGGCAATCAAGACCCGCTGGAATTGACCTCCAGACAGTTGACTGATTTGCCGTTCAGCGTAGTCAGCTAGACCGACGATTTCAAGGGCTTCTTTCACTTTCTTCCAATGTTTAGCCTTTAAACTGCGAAAGAGAGGGATAGAAGGAAAGAGTCCTAGCGAGACGCATTCCTTGACCTTGATGGGAAAGTTGTAGTCGATATTGATTTTTTGTTCGACATAGGCAATTCGGTGTAAGGATTTTTTAACTTCCTTGTCATCGAGAAATGCCTGACCTTGATGTGGGATAATTCCCAGCATCCCTTTTAATAGTGTTGATTTCCCAGCGCCGTTTGGACCAATGATACCGGTAATTGTTGGTCCGTGGAGCGCTAGTGAAATATCCTTAAGTGCCAACGTTTCTTTGTAGGAGACACTGAGGTTTTCGATACGTATCATAAACTTGTATTCCTCCTGCCTCTTAATATACATTAAAAAAAAAATTAAGTCAAGTTAATTTTTGAAAAAATTAAAATAATAACTGAAAAATAATGGGAAACATCCGTTCATTTTTAATTGCATTCCTAGGTAATTTTTGTTAAGCTAAAAACAAGTACAAATGAAAGCGAGAACAAGATGACACGTTATCAAGATGATTTTTATGATGCAATCAATGGGGAATGGCAACAGACAGCTGAAATTCCAGCAGATAAGTCTCAAACAGGTGGTTTTGTTGATTTAGACCAGGAAATTGAAGACCTGATGCTGGCGACAACAGACAAGTGGTTGGCAGGAGAAGAGGTACCTGAGGATGCTATCTTGGCAAACTTTGTCAAATACCACCGCCTAGTTCGTGATTTTGACAAGAGAGAAGCTGACGGTATCACACCTGTCTTACCACTTCTTAAAGAATTCCAAGAATTGGAGACTTTTGCGGATTTTACAGCTAAACTAGCAGAGTTTGAGCTTGCTGGTAAACCAAACTTCCTTCCTTTTGGTGTATCGCCAGACTTTATGGATGCTAGAATCAATGTTCTATGGGCTAGCGCTCCAAGCACGATCCTTCCAGATACGACCTACTATGCTGAAGACCATCCTCAGCGTGAAGAGCTTTTGACTCTTTGGAAAGAAAGCAGCGTAAATCTTCTCAAGGCTTATGATTTCTCTGATGCAGAAATTGAAGACTTGCTAGAGAAAAGATTAGAATTGGACCGCCGAGTTGCGGCAGTGGTGCTCTCTAATGAAGAAAGTTCAGAATATGCTAAACTTTACCATCCATACGCTTACGAAGATTTCAAGAAATTTGCACCTGCCTTACCTTTGGATGACTTCTTCCAAGCTGTTCTTGGACAAGTACCAGACAAGGTTATCGTAGACGAGGAACGTTTCTGGCAAGCAGCAGACCAATTCTATAGTGAAGAAGCCTGGCCTCTTCTTAAGGCAACCTTAATTTTAAGTGTTGTGAATCTCTCGACCAGCTATTTAACAGAAGAAATCCGTGTCTTGTCAGGTGCCTACAGCCGTGCGCTTTCAGGAGTTCCAGAAGCCAAAGACAAGGTCAAGGCAGCTTATCAACTAGCACAAGGTCCTTTCAAACAAGCCTTGGGGCTCTGGTATGCCCATGAAAAATTCTCCCCAGAAGCCAAGGCAGATGTGGAGAAAAAAGTGGCAACCATGATTGATGTCTATAAGGAACGCTTGGCCAAGAATGACTGGCTGACTCCAGAAACTCGTGACAAGGCTATCGTCAAACTCAATGTCATCAAGCCTTATATCGGTTACCCAGAAGAATTGCCTGAACGCTATAAGGACAAGGTAGTGGATGAAAATGCTAGTCTTTTTGACAATGCTCTAGCCTTTGCGCGTGTGGAAATCAAGCACAGTTGGAGCAAGTGGAATCAACCTGTAGACTACAAAGAATGGGGCATGCCTGCTCATATGGTCAATGCCTACTACAATCCACAGAAGAACCTGATTGTCTTCCCGGCGGCTATTTTACAGGCACCTTTCTATGACTTGCATCAGTCATCTTCTGCTAACTACGGTGGTATTGGGGCAGTTATTGCCCATGAAATTTCCCACGCCTTTGATACCAACGGAGCTTCTTTTGATGAAAATGGTAGCCTCAAGGATTGGTGGACAGAGAGTGATTATGCCGCCTTCAAAGAGAAAACACAAAAAGTTATCGATCAATTTGATGGACAGGATTCTTATGGAGCAACCATTAACGGTAAATTGACTGTGTCAGAAAACGTGGCTGACTTGGGAGGAATCGCTGCAGCGCTTGAAGCAGCTAGGAGAGAACCAGACTTCTCAGCAGAAGAATTCTTCTACAACTTCGGTCGCATCTGGCGCATGAAAGGTCGTCCAGAATTTATGAAACTCTTGGCTAGCGTGGATGTGCACGCACCAGCCAAACTCCGTGTCAATGTGCAAGTACCAAACTTCGATGATTTCTTTACAACCTATGATGTCAAAGAAGGAGACGGTATGTGGCGTTCGCCAGAAGAGCGCGTGATTATTTGGTAATGTAAAAAATCTAGTCATCAGAAAAAAGGCATCCAATCAGGTGTGAAAACCTTGACTGGATGCCTTTTGTAATAGAAAGATTTGCTGGATAGTGTACTTAAAATGTAAGCGCGTCATAACAAGGTATCTATCATTCATGGATCTCCTCCTGTATACTATTAGTAAAGTAAAACTATTGGAGGATATTTTAATGCCACAACCTATTGTTCCTGTAGAGATTCCACAATCTCGTCGTTTTGATTCTAAAAAGAGAAATGATATTCTGCTTAAAATTCGTATTGGCAAGCTTGAAGTAAGTTTTTTTCAATCTCTCAATCTCGAAATGATAGAACAGCTTTTGGATAAGGTGTTGCTTTATGATAATTCATCTATCTAGCCTAGGGCAGGTCTATCTCGTATGTGGGAAAACGGATATGAGGCAAGGAATCGATTCACTGGCTTATCTCATTAAAACCCACTTTGAATTGGATCCTTTCTCAGGTCAAGTCTTTCTCTTTTGTGGTGGACGTAAAGACCGCTTTAAAGCTCTTTACTGGGATGGTCAAGGATTTTGGCTACTATATAAACGCTTTGAGAACGGTAAGTTGACTTGGCCAAGTACAGAAAAGGATGTCAAAGCTCTCACACCTGAACAAGTAGATTGGCTGATGAAGGGCTTTTCTATCACTCCAAAAATAAATTCATCAGAAAGTCGTGATTTCTATTGAAATGAGGACTTTCTTTTTAGTATAATAAAGTTAGAAAATAAGGAGGGGAAGACGATGAAAGACTTATTAAAAATCATTCAACAACAGAGTGCTACAATTGATAATCTCACCAATGAACTTACCCTTCTGCGTGAACAAGTGGCTTATCTAACGCAAAAGCTCTATGGAAAATCCTCTGAGAAAAGTGTTTGTCCATCTGGACAAGTCAGCCTTTTTGAGGAGGAAGTTTCATCTGATGAAGATGGAGATGTTCCCAGTTGAAAGAGAAGAAATCACCTATAAACGTAAGAAAGCTAAAGGGAAACGTCAAGCTCTTCTTGCCCAATTCGATTCAGAAGAACTCCATCATCGCTTAGAGGATTGCATTTGCCCTGACTGTCAGGGAGAGCTAAAAGAGATTGGAGCGAGTCTTCAAGGACAAGAATTAGTCTTTATTCCTGCGCAATTAAAACGAATAGATCATATCCAACACGCTTATAAGTGCCAAGCATGCAGTGAGAAAAATCCGAGTGATAAAATTGTGAAAGCTCCTATTCCTAAAGCCCCTTTGGCGCATAGCCTTGGCTCAGCTTCTATTATCGCTCACACNATCCATCAGAAGTTTAATCTGAAGGTACCCAATTATCGCCAAGAAGAAGATTGGGCTAGGATGGGTTTACCAATCACACGTAAGGAAATCTCTAATTGGCATATTAAGGCGAGTCAATACTATTTGGAGCCCCTCTATAACCTCTTGCGAGAGAGACTATTGACTCAGCCCTTACTTCATGCGGATGAAACTTCTTATAGGGTGCTAGAGAGTGATAGCCATCTGACCTACTATTGGACTTTTTTGTCTGGGAAAGCTGAAAAGCAAGGGATCACGCTTTACCACCATGATCAGCGTCGGAGTGGTTCGGTAGTACAAGAATTCCTAGGAGACTATTCTGGATATGTGCATTGTGATATGTTGCGGCAGTAACTTAGGACTTTAGTCCTCTAGTTCTGCCTATGCGATAGCAGTCCAAGGTTTAGGAGCAAGGCGACGCTAAGCTTGGTAAACTGCGAACCGCTAGAAGCTTATCGTCAACTGAAAGAAGCTGAATTTGTTGGATGTTGGGCGCATGTGAGAAGGAAGTTTTTTGAATCCACCCCCAAGCAAGCAGATAAATCATCCTTAGGAGCTAAAGGTTTAGCTTATTGTGACCAGTTATTTGCCTTGGAAAGAGACTGGGAGGTTTTGCCAGCTGATGAACGACTACAGAAACGTCAAGAAGAGCTCCAACCCCTAATGGAAGACTTCTTTGCTTGGTGTCGGCGTCAGTCAGTTTTACCTGGTTCAAAACTAGGAAGGGCAATTGAATACAGTCTCAAGTATGAAGAAACCTTTAAGGCTATTTTGAAAGACGGGCATCTGGTCCTTTCCAATAATCTAGCTGAACGCGCCATTAAATCATTGGTTATGGGACGTAAAAATTGGTTGTTTTCTCAAAGTTTTGAAGGAGCTAAAGCAACAGCTATTATTATGAGTTTGTTGGAAACAGCTAAACGTCATCAACTAAATAGTGAAAAATATCTATCCTATCTTCTAGAATGTCTTCCAAACGAGGAAACTCTCGTTAACAAAGAGGTTTTAGAGGCTTATTTACCATGGAATAAAGTTGTACAAGAAAAGTGCAAATAAGAAATCTCCAGATTAGGAACTATCCGTGAGTTCTCTAGTCTGGAGATTTTTCAATATACTTCGTTATTGGGCGGTTACTTTAAAATGCGATAGACATTGTCATCATTTTACTAGAAAAAAGGATTGAAAGTTTTTTCGTGAGCGATAGTAGTAGCTGGACCATGCCCTGGATAGACGTCGTAGTTTGGTAGGGTGAAAAGTTGGGTTTTGATACTATGGAGGAGTTGCTCCATGCTACCAGTCGGAAGATCCGTCCGTCCGATTGTTTCACGGAACAGAGCATCACCTGTCAAGACTAGGTGAGCATCAGGAAAGACTAGGGAAACACCACCGATAGAGTGACCTGGTGTTGGCAAGACAGTGAGACGAAATTCCTCTAATTGGTATTCTTCATGAAAGACAAAGGTGTGTTCAGCTGGTTTTGCGACCACATCTGCCATATCATCGTGGCGAGGGAGACCAGAGAGATTATCGACAGGAGTGTAGAGCCAGCTGGCTTCGCTCTCTGCGATATAGACAGGAGGATTGCCAAAAGTTTCGCGAACCAAGTCCAGACTCATGATATGGTCATAATGGGCATGGGTCAATAGAATGGCACAGATCGGTTTGTTGATGTTCTCGATGGTCTGACGAATGACTTCCCAATGGCTGCCAGGATCAACAACGATGAGGTGCTTTTCACCTTCCAGATAATAGGTGTTTTCATAGGCAACGGGATTCACGGTTTTATGGATTTTCATACTAGCTCCAATCTCAAAGAATGTACTAAGATAAGTATAGCACAGTTAGGGAGAATAGGTAAGGATTTAGGATGAACTTAAAAACCAGCATGACTAGATGAAGACAGGCTGGTTATCAATTTATCACTATTGGAGAGGTGTCAATTGCCCTTCATAGGTTGCATAAACTCCGTCATTAGCTTGTTTGATAGATGTGATATTTAGAGTGCCACCGTAGTTGGCTTCTCGTTTATCGCTATATTCACTATAAGTTATCCTATTGGGCAGGTTCTGGTCCTTAGCATAGTATTGAACGACTGTTTTTTTATAACTTTGCTGGTTGAATAGGAACAGACAGCTAACTCCTAACACTAGGAGAGCAAAGATAGAAATAGCAGTTTTTTTCATAGGTGTTCTCCTTATAAACTAAAGGATAAAAGAAAGTATCTTGAGGATTTTAATTCCAAAATCCAGTCAAGGTACCAGTGTATGTGACACGAGTTCCACCGTTTGATCTTCGTACACTATCTATTTCAAGTGTTCCTTTGAAGGTTGAATGGAAACTATCATTATATTCTGAATAGTAGATAGTTGGTGGGATGTAACCATCATCGTTATAGTATTTTGTTACTGTTTTACTATAACGATGAGAATATATACGTTCATAACGAGGACCTTCAAAGTTATTTGTTGTACTAGTTTCAGCAGCAGTGATTGGAACGGTAATAGATAGAGCAGTAGCTCCTAATAGTGTTAGTACAGTTTTTTTCATAGAATACTCCTTTGTAAAACGACGTCATTCAACTATATTGACTTGAATGAAAAGGTGATAAGGATAGGGAGTTAAATTATATTTAGGTTACAATATGGTTTCCGTTCTTCTATCTCGCCTTCTATCACCTAAATAGAAAATCTAACTGTACAATGTATTATAAAAAAATATTTCAGAATTGTCAAGCAATTCTGAAATATTTTTTTCTTATTCTGTTCCAATCTAGTTTTCATATTCTTAAAAAAGTGATAAAATGGTAGGAAGAATTGGAGAGTAGAGATGCCAAAAGAAGTGAATTTAACAGGCGAAGAAGTTGTCGCTTTAACCAAAGAATATTTAACAGAAGAGGATGTCCATTTTGTCCATAAGGCCTTGGTCTATGCGGTGGAATGCCATAGTGGTCAATATCGCAAATCAGGTGAGCCTTATATCATTCACCCCATCCAAGTGGCAGGTATTTTAGCCAAGCTCAAGCTGGATGCTGTAACGGTAGCTTGTGGTTTTTTGCATGATGTGGTGGAGGATACAGATGCGACCTTGGACGATTTGGAAAGAGAGTTTGGTCCTGATGTGCGGGTAATCGTTGATGGGGTTACCAAGCTTGGTAAGGTCGAGTACAAATCAATCGAGGAACAATTAGCGGAAAATCATCGCAAGATGCTCATGGCCATGTCTGAGGACATCCGCGTTATCTTGGTCAAACTGTCTGACCGTTTGCACAATATGCGGACCCTGAAACATCTTCGAAAAGACAAGCAGGAGCGTATTTCCAAAGAAACCATGGAGATCTATGCCCCACTTGCCCACCGTTTGGGGATTTCCAGCGTTAAATGGGAATTAGAAGACCTGTCTTTCCGTTATCTCAATCCGACAGAGTTTTACAAGATTACCCATATGATGAAGGAAAAGCGCAGAGAGCGTGAAGCCTTGGTGGATGAGGTAGTTACAAAATTAGAGGAATATACGACAGATCGTCACTTGAAAGGGAAGATTTACGGTCGTCCCAAGCATATTTACTCGATTTTCCGTAAAATGCAGGATAAGAGAAAACGGTTTGAGGAAATCTATGACCTGATTGCCATTCGTTGTATTTTGGATACCCAAAGTGATGTGTATGCCATGCTTGGTTACGTGCATGAACTTTGGAAACCCATGCCTGGTCGTTTCAAAGACTATATCGCTAACCGCAAGGCCAATGGTTACCAGTCTATCCATACGACTGTCTATGGGCCAAAAGGGCCGATTGAATTCCAGATTCGAACTAAAGCCATGCACGAGGTGGCTGAGTACGGGGTTGCGGCTCACTGGGCTTATAAGAAAGGCGTTAAGGGGCAGGTTAACAGCAAGGAATCGGCTATTGGGATGAACTGGATCAAGGAGATGATGGAGCTCCAAGACCAGGCTGATGATGCCAAGGAATTTGTGGACTCGGTCAAGGAAAACTATCTGGCTGAGGAGATTTACGTCTTTACCCCAGATGGAGCTGTCCGTTCACTTCCAAAAGATTCAGGACCGATTGACTTTGCCTACGAAATCCATACCAAAGTCGGTGAAAAAGCAACTGGTGCCAAGGTCAATGGTCGCATGGTTCCACTGACAACCAAGCTCAAGACAGGGGATCAGGTTGAAATTGTCACCAACCCGAACTCCTTTGGACCGAGCCGTGATTGGCTCAATATGGTCAAGACCAGCAAGGCCCGCAACAAGATTCGTCAGTTCTTTAAAAACCAAGATAAGGAATTGTCGGTCAACAAGGGCCGTGAAATGCTGATGGCTCAGTTCCAAGAAAATGGCTATGTGGCAAATAAATTCATGGACAAGCGCCACATGGATCAAGTTCTGCAAAAGACCAGCTACAAGACAGAAGAATCCCTCTTTGCGGCCATTGGTTTTGGAGAAATTGGTGCTATTACCGTCTTTAACCGTCTGACTGAAAAGGAACGTCGTGAAGAAGAACGTGCCAAGGCCAAGGCTGAGGCAGAAGAACTTGTCAAAGGTGGCGAGGTCAAGGTTGAAAACAAAGAAACCCTCAAGGTCAAGCATGAGGGTGGTGTGGTCATTGAAGGTGCTTCTGGTCTCCTAGTGAGGATTGCTAAGTGCTGTAATCCTGTTCCTGGTGACGATATTGTTGGCTACATTACCAAGGGTCGTGGTGTGGCCATTCACCGTGTGGACTGTATGAACCTGCGTGCTCAAGAAAACTACGAGCAACGTCTCCTTGATGTGGAGTGGGAAGACCAGTACTCTAGCTCGAATAAGGAGTATATGGCTCATATCGACATCTACGGCCTCAACCGTACAGGACTGTTGAACGATGTACTGCAAGTTCTTTCAAACACAACCAAGAATATCTCAACAGTCAACGCCCAACCAACCAAGGATATGAAGTTTGCCAATATCCATGTGTCCTTCGGTATTGCCAACCTCTCTACATTGACTACGGTTGTGGACAAGATTAAGAGTGTGCCAGAAGTTTACTCTGTCAAACGGACCAACGGATAATTGTCCTAGCTCTTAACTAGAAAGGTTATTATGAAAATCATTATCCAACGGGTTAAAAAAGCCCAAGTGAGCATTAAAGGTCAGGTTCAGGGGAAAATCAATCAGGGGTTCTTATTGCTGGTTGGTGTTGGACCAGAGGACCAAGAGGAAGATTTGGACTATGCTGTGAGAAAGCTTGTCAACATGCGGATTTTTTCAGATGCAGAAGGCAAGATGAACCTGTCTGTCAAAGATATTGAAGGAGAAATCCTCTCTATTTCTCAGTTTACCCTCTTTGCGGATACTAAGAAAGGCAATCGTCCAGCCTTTACAGGTGCAGCCAAGCCTGATATGGCATCAGACTTCTATGATGCATTCAATCAAAAATTAGCGCAAGAAGTGCCCGTTCAGACAGGCATCTTTGGAGCGGATATGCAAGTTGAGCTGGTCAATGACGGACCAGTTACCATTATCCTAGATACTAAAAATAGATAAGAAAGACCAAGCCCAGCCGGCTTGGTTTTTCTTATCTATCATAAAATACTCCAAAATGGAATCGGTTCCTGATAGGCTTTTGGGAAGTCTCTTTTCAGGCTTTGGCTTATGCGATAGGAAGGGATGAGATGGCCTAGGATGAGGAGAGTGCCCTGAAGGAAAAGTGGGATACCACTTAAACATATCAAGGAGAGGATGATCAGGCTATCCCATAGGAGGATTTGTAAGGCAAAACGCCAGAATCTCGGTCTAATCTGGGAATAGAGTTGACTGAAGTGATCACAAAGCTGGTTTGAAAGATAAGTCAGTAGCACAGGATGAAAGAAAATGAGCCAACCGCTATAAATCAAAATCCAGTCCCAAGTAAGCCTCTCTTTAAATGTCAAAAATGCCAGCATGATTCCATCAATGACAAGGAGTTGAATGCTTTTGATGAAGATGATGTTTTTCATGATAAAACCTCCTTTTTTCATCTGTTAGTGACGTAATATTTTATGTAATTATTATACAATATTTAGTCGAAGGATGAAAGCGTTTACTATCTTTTTTGATATAAAAAATAGATAAAAAAACCCTGAAAATAAAACTTTCAGGGTTGGTAGGGAACTTGAGAAATTAGTTAATTTTTTCGACATAGAGTTGTTTTGCAATGTCCATATTCACTCGTAAATCCTCGTTTTTACTGAGGATAGTGAAGGTGTTGCTGAAGCCATCAAACTGCTGGACTTGGAGCGAATCACCGATGTGAAGTGAGTGCTTGTCCAGATAACTGAGAATGTTAAAACTATCGTGCACCCGAGTCAGGCGGTAGGCGCCAGCTTCCTTGATATCAGCTAGTGGGAGGTTATTGATTTCAACGAGTAGTTCTCCCTTGGCAGGAATAGTTCCTCCGTGGGGGCAGGTTTTAGGGAAACCTAGCAGTTTATCTAGTCTTTCCACGAACAGGTCAGAGACAGTGTGTTCCAAGACCTCAGCTTCCTCGTGAATCTGGTCACTTGTATAGTCTAAATGATGAACTAGAAAAACTTCAATCAAGCGGTGCTTACGATAGAGCTCAGAGACCAGTTTGAGACCGAGGTCAGTCAGTAGATAGCCACATTCCTTGTCCTTTAGGATGAGATTTTCACTTTTCATTCGTTTGATCATTTCAGTTACGGCAGGGGGAGAGACTTGCATGCGAGCCGCAATTTCCTTGTTGGTAATCTTATGCAGGTCTATGCCAATTTCATAAATACATTTTAGATAGTCTTCTTTGTTTGGGGTCATTCGTTTCCTCTTGTCTAATATCTTTATCTAGTATATCAAAAAAAGCTAGATTTCTCTAGCTGTGACTTTTTATGTTATACTTATTGCAAGAGAAAAAACGAGGAGATGGATATGACGAAAATAGCTCTTCTTTCAGATATTCATGGAAATACCACCGCCTTGGAGGCTGTTTTGGCAGATGCTCAGCAGCTAGGAGTGGATGAATACTGGCTTTTGGGAGATATTCTCATGCCAGGGACAGGACGTAGAAGGATTTTGGACTTGTTGGATCAACTACCGATTACGGCTAGAGTTTTGGGAAACTGGGAAGACAGTCTTTGGCATGGTGTCCGTAAGGAATTGGACAGTACTCGCCCCAGTCAACGCTATCTCTTGCGCCAGTGCCAGTATGTTTTAGAGGAAATTTCCCTAGAAGAAATTGAAGTGCTCCACAATCAACCTCTTCAAATTCATCGTCAGTTTGGGGATTTGACGGTGGGAATTAGCCATCATCTGCCTGATAAGAACTGGGGGCGAGAGTTGATTCATACTGGCAAACAAGAGGAGTTTGACCGCTTGGTGACTCATCCTCCCTGTGATATTGCTGTTTATGGACATATTCACCAGCAGTTGCTTCGTTACGGGACTGGTGGGCAATTGATTGTCAATCCGGGTTCGATTGGCCAACCTTTCTTTTTGGACGCTCAGCTACGGAAGGACTTGCGGGCCCAGTATATGATTTTGGAGTTTGATGACAAAGGCCTGGTAGATATGGACTTCCGACGGGTAGACTACGATGTGGCAGCTGAATTGCAGCTAGCTAAAGACCTGAAACTTCCTTACTTTGAGGTTTATTATGAAAGTCTAGTCAATGGTATCCACCATACCCACAATCAGGAATTTCTGAGAGAATTGGCCCAGAAAGAGGGCTACGATCGGGAATTAGATGCTTGGTTAAAAGGTGGTAACGATTGACATTACAACTAAAAAGGGTATAATAAAAGAAAAAGAAGAGTAGAGGCAGGGGAGCCTCGTAAAAAGGAGAAGAGTATGCAAATTCCAAGTAGATTTACCATTGCGACTCATATGCTGATAATCATTGCCCTCAAGGGGAAGGAAAGCAAGGTGACCAGTGATTTTCTGGCAGCTAGTGTCGGGGTCAATCCTGTCATTATCAGAAAGACCTTGTCCCAGTTGAAGAAGGCAGAGCTGATTTCAGTAGCGCGTGGAACGGGTGGAACAGAGATTGTCAAAGATCTCAAAGATATTAGTCTTTTAGATGTTTATCAGGCGGTAGAGTGTCTTGGTAAGACAGGTCAGCTCTTTAGTTTCCATGACAATCCAAATCCAAATTGCCCAGTTGGAGCTCATATTCATGATGTTTTGGACCAAAAATTGGAGAGAATCCAGCTGGCTATGGAGGCTGAACTTGGTCAGACCAGTTTAGAACAAGTCGTGGCCGATGCAGAGAGTCAGATCAAGGATTGATTTCTTCTTTAAAACAAAAAAGCTTATGAGAAGGTACACCTCATCATAAGCTTTTTATATTAGAATGAAGTTAGAACAGTACAACAAAACTTCTAATTCATTTTTAGAAATTGATCTAAATCCCCTAATCGATTTGTTCGTATCTTATTTCATTCTGCTATATCTATTCTTCCAGGCTTGGTAACGGGTATCAATCAATAACTGGGTAAGGCGTCCCATGGTTTCCCTTTCTTCTGGAGTGAGGGATTGAGCTTGAACAAAGAGATGATGAATGTGTTCAAGCGCCTTTAAGGAAGACAGGTCATTGATGGAGCTAATACCAGCATCAAGAATAGTGCCAAAGAAGAGATCGAAGTAGAGCTGGAGTTCCTCGTCAGGGACTGTGGCCACCCACTCCTTGAAGGTTGTGTCGACTTGTTGGCTATCGCTATTGGTCTTATCCAGTTGGACAAAGTGTTTGTTCTCAATTTGCCAGCTAAAATTATCGTGCTGGGCGATACCACCCAAGGCAGTACTGTGCACGATAATTTGGTGGTCAGGAATTTCCAGCATCATACCGATAATGGAACCTTGTGGGATAAAGACCTTGGTTCTATCCATTATCATTTGATAGCCCTCGGTTTGTGTCAGTTTTTTGTTGAGACCAGGCGCATCAAAGGTATAAACTGCTGTGATCTGATTTTGCAAGTTTTGCTCAATTTGACTAGCAGCATAGATAGCTAGATTTCCTCCCTTGGAATGCCCAGCCAGAATGACCTTTTGCTTAGGATGGTGGGCAAAAAAGTTCTTTAAATAGTGGAGGGCGTGCTTTTGAGCAGGAATTTCCTTCATATAGGTCAGGTGGAAATCTTCCTTCCAGCCAATGATACTATCATCAGTTCCACGAAAGACAATCAGATAGGTATCGAGAGTGAGACGGTAGGTCATAGCCGCAAACTGCTTTTGCAGTTTAGGGTCGATGTCGTTGATAAAATGGGAGAGTTTACAATTTTTGAAGCGTTTGTGTTGAGCCAATTCATCCAACAACTGGAGTCGATTTTTATTGGTCAACATGTTCGATTCCCTTGGAACCTGAGATGCCAGGTCTAAAAGTCGTATAGGAGTTGTGGAGACCAAATTATCAAAGGAGAGGTAGGTGATTTCTGTTAAGGCTAGAATGTCTAACTCATTCAAAGGAAGGTCGTAAAAGAAATCGTGTGCGACATCTTTCAGATAGTCAAAAATATTGGCCATAAGAGCTCCTTTCTTTTTATTTATCTTATCAAATTTCCCTCAAATTAGCTAGTAGGATTGGCTCACTTTGTTGGCTAATACTCTTCGAAAATCTCTTCAAACCACGTCAGCGTCGCCTTACCGTACTCAAGTACAGCTTGCGGCTAGCTTCCTAGTTTGCTTTTTGATTTTCATTGAGTATAAAAATAAGCTATGTCAAATTCAGTTTCAGACCATTTAGCATGGAAAAATCTGTTATAATAATAGAAAAGGAGAAGCGCATGCACAAGATTTTACTAGTAGAAGATGATCAGGTCATTCGTCAACAGGTCGGGAAAATGCTCTCTGAGTGGGGATTTGAAGTGGTTCTGGTAGAAGACTTTATGGAAGTGTTGAGTCTATTTGTCCAGTCGGAGCCTCATCTGGTTCTCATGGATATTGGTTTGCCCTTGTTTAATGGCTATCACTGGTGTCAGGAAATCCGCAAGATTTCCAAGGTGCCTATCATGTTTCTGTCTTCGAGAGACCAGGCCATGGATATCGTCATGGCGATCAATATGGGGGCGGATGACTTTGTGACCAAGCCTTTTGACCAGCAGGTTCTTTTAGCCAAGGTTCAGGGCTTGTTGCGTCGTTCCTATGAGTTTGGGCGTGACGAGAGTTTACTGGAATATGCTGGTGTTATCCTCAATACCAAATCCATGGATTTACATTATCAAGGGCAAGTCTTGAATTTGACCAAGAACGAATTCCAGATTTTACGCGTGTTGTTTGAGCATGCGGGCAATATTGTAGCGCGTGACGACCTGATGCGGGAACTTTGGAACAGTGACTTTTTCATTGATGATAATACCCTCTCTGTCAATGTGGCTCGTTTGCGTAAAAAGTTGGAAGAGCAGGGCTTGGTAGGATTTATCGAGACCAAGAAAGGAATAGGGTACGGATTAAAGCATGCTTGATTGGAAACAATTTTTTCTAGCCTATCTGCGCTCCCGTAGTCGTCTGTTTGTCTATCTGCTTTCTTTGACGTTTCTGGTTTTGCTCTTCCAGTTTTTATTTGCCAGTTTGGGAATTTACTTTCTCTACTTTTTCCTCTTGTGTTGCTTTGTAACCATCTTATTTTTTACTTGGGACATATTGGTGGAAATGCAGGTCTATCGCCAGGAAATTCTCTATGGGGAGAGGGAAGCTCAGTCTCCTTTGGAAAGAGCCTTGGCTGAAAAATTAGAAGCCCGTGAAATGGAACTCTATCAGCAAAAGTCAGATGCAGAAAGAAAACTGACGGATTTGCTGGATTACTATACCTTGTGGGTCCATCAGATTAAGACCCCCATTGCAGCCAGTCAACTCTTAGTTGCAGAAGTAGCCGACCGCCAACTGAAGCAGCAATTAGAACAGGAAATTTTCAAGATTGATTCCTATACCAATCTAGTTTTACAGTACCTGCGTTTAGAAAGTTTTCATGATGATTTGGTCTTAAAGCAGGTTCAAATCGAGGACTTGGTTAAGGAAATAATTCGTAAATATGCTCTTTTCTTTATTCAAAAAGGCTTAAATGTCAATCTACATGACCTTGATAAAGAAATCGTGACGGATAAAAAGTGGCTACTAGTGGTCATTGAACAAATTATCTCAAATAGTCTCAAGTACACCAAGGAAGGTGGTCTGGAGATTTATATGGAGGAGCAAGAGCTTTGCATCAAGGATACGGGAATTGGTATAAAAAATAGTGATGTCCTCCGAGTCTTTGAACGTGGTTTCTCAGGATACAATGGACGCCTAACCCAGCAGTCATCTGGACTTGGTCTTTACCTATCTAAGAAAATTTCTGAAGAACTGGGGCACCAGATTCGTATCGAGTCTGAGGTTGGAAAAGGAACGACAGTAAGAATTAAATTTGCTCAAGTGAACTTAGTCCTTGAGTGAGAATAGACGAAAAAGCCTCCGGACTGGAGGCTTTTATGTTAGGCTCTTATTTCTCAACGCGTGATTTGTTGGCAATATCAGCTAGGATAGCTTGAACAAAATCATCTACTGAGACAGTTTGTGTTTCTTTTTGGCCGTAGCGACGAACGTTGACTGTTCCGTCTTCCATTTCCTTGTCCCCAACGATCAATTGGTAAGGAATCTTGCTTGTTTGTGAAGCACGGATCTTGAACTGCATTTTTTCATTGCGCTCATCGACATCAGCACGGACACCACGGTCACGGAGTTTCTTAGCCACTTCCCAAGCGTAGTCCACGTGTTTTTCGTTAGATACTGGGATGAGGGTTACTTGGTGTGGTGCAAGCCATGTTGGGAAGGCACCCTTGTAGTTCTCAATCAAGATAGCTGTGAAGCGTTCCATAGTTGAGATAACTCCACGGTGAATCATAACTGGACGGTGCTCTTCACCATCAGCTCCGATATATTTAAGGTCGAAGCGTTCTGGAAGCAAGAAGTCAAGTTGGATAGTAGAAAGAGTTTCTTCTTTTCCAAGAGCGGTCTTAACTTGAATATCCAATTTTGGTCCGTAGAAGGCTGCTTCACCTTCGGCTTCAAAGTAGTCCACGCCCATTTCATCAAGGGCTGCACGAAGCATGGTTTGAGCATTTTCCCACATCTCATCGTTGTCAAAGTACTTGTGAGTATCTTGAGGGTCACGAAGAGAGAGGCGGAAGCGGTATTCAGTCAAGTTGAAGTCTTCATAAACATCGATAATCAACTGAAGGGCACGCTGGAATTCTTCTTGGATTTGTTCTGGAGTCACAAAGAGGTGACCGTCGTTGAGTGACATTTCACGTACACGTTGAAGACCAGTGAGGGCACCAGATTTTTCATAACGGTGCATCATACCGATTTCAGCGATACGGATTGGCAACTCACGGTAAGAGTGAACATGATGTTTGAAGACTTGGATGTGGTGCGGACAGTTCATTGGACGAAGGACAAATTCTTCCCCGTCACCCATGTCCATAGTTGGGAACATGTCTTCTTGGTAATGATCCCAGTGACCAGAAGTCTTGTAAAGCTCAACAGAAGCAAGTGGTGGAGTGTAGACGTGTTGGTAGCCAGAAGCTAGCTCTTTGTCTACGATGTAGCGTTCCAATTCACGACGAATAGTCGCACCATTTGGCAACCAGAATGGAAGCCCTTGACCAACCTCTTGAGAAATCATGAATAAATCAAGCTCTTTACCAAGTTTACGGTGGTCACGTTCCTTGGCTTCTTCACGCATTTGAAGGTAGTTTTTCAAGTCTTTCTTGTCAAACCAAGCTGTACCGTAGATACGTTGCATCATAGCATTGTCGCTATTTCCACGCCAGTAAGCACCTGCTACATGAAGAAGGTGGAAGATTTGGATACGACCTGTTGATGGAACGTGAGGTCCACGGCAAAGGTCCACATATTCGCCTTGACGGTAGATGGTCAAACCACCTTCGTCTTCTGAGTGTTCTTCAATCAATTCTAATTTGTAAGGGTCGTTCTTGAAGATTTCACGTGCCTCGTCTTTAGTAACTTCTTCACGGATTGATGGGAAGTTTTCTTTGACAATTTTTTGCATTTCTTCTTCGATACGAGGAAGGTCTTCGTTAGAGATTTGACCAGCTGTGTTGTCAGTATCGTAGTAGAAACCATCTTCGATGGCTGGACCAACTCCCAAGTGAATGTCTGGGAAAAGACGACGAGCTGCTTGGGCGAACAAGTGAGCAGCTGAGTGACGCAAGATTGGAAGGGCATCTTCGTGATCAGGTGTCACGATTTCGATGCTTCCATCTTCAGTGATAGCACGAGTCGTATCGATGAGTTTGCCGTTGAATTTACCAGCCAAGGCTTTTTTAGCTAGGGAATTGCTGATAGATTGGGCAATTTCAAAAGTTGTAACGCCAGATTCGAATTCACGAACAGCGCCATCTGGGAAAGTAATGTTAATCATGATTTTCTCCTTACTTATATTATTGACGAATGTGTTAACCCTATTCTGAAAACAGGGACAGAGGATAGTGAAAGCTAGAAAAACAAAAAGCGACATCCTCGAAAGGACGTCGCAACGTGGTTCCACCTTCATTTATGTTCCTCAAAAAAGAGGGACACCTCTGATTGGCTCTAACGTGGCCACCGTTTTATGTTTTCATAAAAACTCAAGAGTAGTATCAGTTTAGACTTCCTATGCGTTTCCAGCAACCACGCACTCTCTAGTAGAAAGGGACTAAGTGACTTGTCTCTATGGATTATTATAGCATGATTGTGAGATTTTTCAAGGATTTTGTGAAAGTTTTTTGTTTTTCATTTTTGTAGAATATGCTTGATGCCAATACCGGAAGCCATGCCCACCAGAGCCAAGGTTTCATAGATTAGCAAGTAAATTAGTATAAACTCACCAAAAGTTATGATAGTAAAGCAAAAGAGCAGTCCGTTACCAATTAACCACCAAAGTGAGAAACGGAAACGGTAGCTATAGAGTAGCGATACAATCAAGATTACCAGAGGTGTAAAGAAGAGAATATTATTTACGTAGAGACTCTTGAGAAAAAGGGGGTCAGAAATGATTAGTGATAACAACTGATAAAGTGGCCAATAAAAGAAAAATATGACCAGATAGTAGGGGAGATGGGAATAGAATCTAGGCATGATAATCACCTCGTTTAAAAAAAAAAACAGACAACTTAGATCTCTTGCTATGATTATTATAGCATGTTTAAAACAAGAAAGTAAATCTGTTGACAAAGAAGTTAGTTATTGGTAGAATAGGGATTGTCGTAAAGACAAATAACTTCTTCTTGGTTACAGGCATGCCAACCTGTCACTCGGATGAAGCCAAATAAAAAGGAGAAACATCATGGCAATCTCAAAAGAGAAAAAAAATGAAATCATCGCACAATATGCACGTCACGAAGGTGATACAGGTTCAGTAGAGGTTCAAGTTGCTGTCCTTACTTGGGAAATCAACCACCTTAACGAACACATCAAACAACACAAAAAAGACCACGCTACTTACCGTGGATTGATGAAAAAAATCGGTCGCCGTCGTAACTTGCTTGCATACTTGCGTAAAAACGACGTTAACCGTTACCGTGAGTTAATCAACTCTCTAGGACTTCGTCGCTAATCTTGCGTCTAAACCGTTTCTATACTTCGTTGGCTTCGGCTCGATGTACCATTAGTACAATCTTCGCCTCGTCGCCTAGTCTATAAACGTTTTATCCAGCAAGACTGGAGCTCTCTGATTTTCAGAGGGCTTTTTACGTTGTCACCTTACCTTGGTATGCTCAAGTATTATCTTTGGTTACGGTTTCTAGCACTGTAAGGTAAAATAAACGGCTCTTTGTCAACTGTAGTGGGTTGAAGAAAAGCTAAGCTCGAGAAAGGACAAATTTCGTCCTTTCTTTTTTGATGTTCAGAGCGATGAAAATCCGTTTTTTGAAGTTTTCAAAGTTTCGAAAACCAAAGGCATTGCGCTTGATAAGTTTGATGAGATTATTGGTCGCTTCCAGTTTGGCGTTAGAATAGTGTAGTTGAAGGGCGTTGATAATCTTTTCTTTATCTTTGATGAAGGTTTTAAAGACAGTCTGAAAAATAGGATAAACCTGCTTAAGATTGTCCTCAATGAGTCCGAAAAATTTCTCTGGTTCCTTATTCTGGAAGTGAAAAAGCAAGAGCTGATAGAGCTGATAGTGGTATTTCAAGTCTTCCGAATAGCTCAAAAGCTTGTTTAAAATCTCTTTATTGGTTAAGTGCATACGAAAAGTAGGACGATAAAATCGCTTATCACTCAGTTTACGGCTATCCTGTTGAATGAGTTTCCAGTAGCGCTTGATAGCCTTGTATTCATGAGACTTTCGCTCAAATTGATTCATGATTTGGATACGCACACGACTCATAGCACGGCTAAGATGTTGTACAATGTGGAAGCGATCTAGAACGATTTTGGCACACGGAAAAAGCTGTTTAGCCAAGTCATAGTAGGGACTAAACATATCCATAGTAATGATTTTTACCTGAC